>DATBIM010000139.1:0-6421 GCA_036556905.1 Candidatus Methylomirabilota bacterium | reverse complement strand
AGTTCTTCGGCAAGGACGAGGGCGCGACCGCCGGACAGTATGACCTCCGACTCCGGCTGGAGGGCTCATTCCGCTGGGGCATCTTTTCCCTCTTCTCGCGGGCGGACGCGCTGACCACCCAGGGGGACCTTGACAGCGAGTCCCGCATCAACCTGCTCGAGGCATTCGGGTCCGTGAAGCCTACCCCCGGGCTGGCCGTGGACGTGGGGAAGAAGGTCGTCAAGTGGGGCAAGGGCTACGCGTGGAACCCCGTGGCCTTCGTCAGCCGCCCGAAGAACCCCGAGGACCCGGAGTTGGCCCTCGAAGGCTTTTCCCTCCTCGCCGGTGAGGCCATCCGAAGCTTCGACGGGCCGCTCAAGACCGCGGCCTTCACCGCCGTGTTCCTCCCCGTCACCGAGGACGTGAACGACGACTTCGGGGAGCCCGACCACCTGAACTTCGCCGCCAAGCTCTATGCGCTCCTGTTCGACACCGACCTCGACGTCATGGTCTTGACGGGGGGCAGTCGTACGACCCGGTTCGGGGTCGACTTCGCCCGGAACATCCTGACGAACTTGGAGGTGCACGGTGAATGGGCGTTCATCACGAATTTCGAGCAGGCGCCCATCAACGCGCAGGGGCAAGCGGTCCGCCGGGTTTCAGACGTCATGAGTTATCTGGTGGGGATCCGCTACCTCACGGAGCGGGAGACGACATTCATCGTGGAGTACTACCACAACGGCACCGGGTTCACGGGCGCCCAGATGGAGGACTTCTTCCAGTTCGTCGACGCGAGCGATGCGACCTTTCGGAGCACTGGGAACCCCACGGGGATGCAGCGGGCGATCACGCTGGCCGAAGGGCCGTACGGGCAGCCGAACCCCATGCGGGACTACGTCTACCTGCGCGCCAGCCAGAAGGAGCCCTTCGACATCCTCTACTTCACCCCGGCCCTGACCACGATTCTCAACGTCGAGGACCACAGTTTCGTGGTGATTCCCGAACTCACCTATAGTCCACTGACGAACCTGGAGCTGCGGTTCCGGGCCCCGGTGCTGGTGGGCGAGCGCCACACGGAGTACGGGGAGAAGCCGAGCGACTATCGGCTGGAGCTCCGAGTCCGGTACTACTTCTGACCGCGAAGGGAGGACGGGACCATGCGCAAACCGATGGTCGTCACGAGTCTGGTGATGGCACTGGTTCCCGCGCCGGCAGTGGCGCAGGAACGGCCGTGGGAATGGGGATGGGGCATGCACCCCGGCTGGTGGATGTGGGGAGCGGGAGGGCTGGTGATGATGCTCATGATGCTGCTGTTCTGGGGGCTTGTGATTGCGGGCGCCGTGCTGGGCATCCGATGGCTGGCGCGACAGGGGCGCGACGAGCGATCGGACCGCGCGCTCGACGTCCTCCGCGAGCGCTACGCGCGCGGGGAGATCGACAAGGACGAGTTCGACGCGAAGCGCCGGGATCTGGGCGGGCGCGCGGCCTGAGCCCATGAGCGCGGTGGTGCCCCAGGAGACGGTGGTTGCGGGTTCGCGCCCGGTCGGGTTGACGAGCGCGGAAGCGCGCCGGCGGCTGGCCGATGTTGGCCCGAACGCGGTCGCCGAGGAGGCACCCTCCGCGCTCGCCACGCTCTTCGAGAAGTTCTGGGGACCGGTGCCGTGGCTGCTCGAAGCCGCGATCACCGTTCAGCTCACGCTCGGCGCGTACGTCGAGGCGGGGGTCGTCGCCGGGCTCCTGCTCTTCAACGCGACGCTGGGGTTGGTCCAGCAGGGTCGTGCGGGCGCGGCGCTGGCGGCCCTGAAGAAGCGCCTCGCCCCGACGGCGCTAGTGCTCCGCGACGTGGAGTGGGGCAGACGCCCGGCCGAGGAGCTGGTGCCCGGCGACGTCATCCGCGTGCCGCTCGGGGCCGTGGTCCCCGCCGACGCCCGGGTCCTGTCGGGGGCGATCCTGATCGACCAATCGATGCTGACCGGCGAGTCAATTCCCGTGGAGGCCGATGCGGGCAGCCTGCTCTATGCCGGCTCGCTGGTGCGTCGGGGCCAGGCGATCGCGCAGGTGACGGCGACCGGTTCCCGGACCTATTTCGGCCGCGCGGCCGAGCTCGTGCGTGTGGCCCACGCCCGCAGCACCGAGCAGGCGGCCATTCTCGGGGCCACCCGCGGCCTCGCGATCGTGAACGGCAGCGTCGCGATGCTCGTCGTCCTCGCCGGGGCCGCGCTGGGCTGGCCGTTCGCCGAGGTGGTGCGCCTGGCCCTCACCGCGCTGCTGGCATCGATCCCGGTCGCGCTGCCGGCGACGTTCACGCTGTCGGCCGCGATCGGGGCCCAGGCCCTCGCCCGGCGCGGCGTGCTCCTGACCCGGCTCTCGGCGGCTCACGAAGCGGCCGCGATGGACCTCCTGTGCGCCGACAAGACGGGGACGCTCACGCACGGAGCTCTGGAGGTCGCCGAGGTGGTGCCGATGGCCGGGTTCGATCGAGACCGGATCCTGACGCTCGCGGCACTGGCGAGCTCCGAGGCGGACCAGGATGTGATCGACTCCGCAGTCAGGCGATCCGCGACCGCCGCTCTAACCCGGGTCCCCGTTCCACGCCTTATACGGTTCATCCCGTTCGACCCCACCACCAGGATGGCGGAGGCCTTCGTGATCGATGGCGACGGCACCGAGCTCCGAATCGCCAAGGGAGCCTTCGAGACCATGGCCGGCACCGCCGAGGCGCCGGCGGACGCCCGGCGCCTGGCGGACGACCTCGCCGGCCGGGGGCATCGCGTGATCGCGGTCGCCACAGGTCCGGCGCCGTCGCTGCAGCTGGCCGGTCTGATCGCGCTCAGCGATCCTCCCCGCGAGGACGCCGCGGCGCTCGTCGCCGCGCTGCGGGACGACGGTGTCCGCACGGTCATGGTGACGGGGGACTCACCCGTGACCGCGGCCGCCATCGCCGGCAAGGTCGGGATCGAGGGTCTGGTCTGCCCGCCGGAGCGGCTGGTCGAGGAGGCGGGCGTCGAGGAGTTCGGTATTTTTGCCCGCGTCGTGCCGGCAGAGAAGTACGGGCTGGTCAAGGCGCTGCAGGGCCATGGTCGCGTCGTGGGCATGTGCGGCGATGGCGTGAATGACGCCCCCGCGCTCCGGCAGGCGCAGATCGGGATCGCCGTGTCGTCCGCGACCGACGTGGCCAAGGCCGCGGCGGGCATGGTCCTGACGGAGCCCGGCCTGGCCGGCGTCCTCGCTGCCGTCACCGAAGGGCGGATTGCCTTCCAGCGGCTCCTGACCTACGCGTTCAACATGCTGATCAAGAAGATCGAGATCGTGCTGTTCCTGGCGATCGGGCTGGCGCTCACCGGCCACGCTGTGCTGACGCCGGCGCTCATGGTCTTGATGCTGATCACGAACGATTTCCTCGCCATGTCGCTCACGACCGACCGCGCAACGCCGGCGCGATCGCCCGCGGCGTGGCGGATGCGGCGCATCACGGCCGCCGCCCTGGTCCTCGCCGCGGGGAAGCTCGGCTTCTCCACGGCGATGCTGGCCTTCGGCAGCGTCCGGTTCGGTCTGGATCCGGGACAGCTGCAGACGTTCGCGTTCGTGACCCTCGTCTTCGGAAGTCAGGCCTTGCTGTACGTGCTGCGGGAGCGCCGTCACCTGTGGAGCTCGCGGCCCGGCAGCTGGGTGCTTGCGGCGTCGACGGCTGACGTGAGCCTTGTGTTCGTGCTTGCCTTGTCGGGTGTATTGATGGACCCCCTGCCGTGGGGTGTCCTCGTGGCTGCACTCGTCGCTGCCTGCTTGTTCGCGCTGATTCTCGATCAGATCAAGCTGGCCGTGATGTCGGTGGCCCGAACCTAGTGGAGACGCACGACGTGGGATGGGAGAGCGCGATGGCGAGCCGGCCGGCGCGGTGGCGGCGTCGGGCGGCTCTGCTCCTGATGGCGATCGCGGCGCTGGCCGCCCTGATGTTCGGGCTCCGCACGTATCGCTCGTTCGTGCTCTTGCGGGCGGCGTACGCGGTCGGAGCCCCCGACGTCGGCAGCATCCGGCCGTGGATGACGCTGGGCTATGTCGCGGAGGCCTATCGCGTGCCCGAGACGGTCCTGGCTCAACGGCTCGGCCTGCCGCCCGACAGCGATCCAGCGACGACGTTGCTGTCCGTCGCTCGTGCCCGAGGACGGTCGCCGTTCGACCATGTCCAGGAGGTCCAGGGGGCGATCGCCGAGCTGCGCCGCCGCTCGCCGGCCTTGCCCAGGGCACAGACAGGCTCCGAGGACTCACTCGGGGACGAGTTCCTGGCGGCGCTGCTCGTGTACGGGTATCCGGTGCTTGGCCTGACGCTGTTTCTTGGCGCGCTTGGCTTGCACCTGCCATCGGCCCTCGCGGTGGTGGTGGCCGGATCTCTGGCCGCTCAGGGGCGGATCAGCTGGCTGGGGGCCAGTGCGGTCGGGGTCGGTGGGTCGGTGGTCGGCGACGTGGCCGGCTACAGCCTAGGGCGCCTGCTCGGCAAGCAGTTCCTCGAGCGGTGGGGCCGGTGGATCGGGCTCACGCCCGAGCGGCGCGCTCGCGTCGACCGCCTGTTCGCGCGATGGGGTGCGCTGACCGTCGTGCTGAGCCGTTCGCTCCTGTCGTTTCTCAGTCCTGCCGTGAACGTCCTGGCGGGTGCCGGTCGCTACTCGCTCCGGCGGTTCCTGCCGCTGGACGTGGCGGGACGGGTGATCTGGACCTCGGCCTACCTGGGCCTCGGATACACCCTGGGCGTGGGGCTCGAAGCCGCGGCCGACTTCCTGAGCAGCTTGAGTGTGCTCCTGATCTCGCTCGCCGCGCTCGCGGGCCTCGGAGTGGCGGTCTATCGCGATAGGGCGTGGCCCCAGGGAGGCTCAGGGCCGCCCCGGACTATCCTGACTCGCACACCCCAGCCCGGCGGCCCGGTTCGCCTCGTTGCCCTCGTGCTTGTCGTGGGAAGCATGGTTCCGGGTGCGGCGAGCGCGGAGACGATCGCCGAGCTCTTCGCGCGAGTCCATCGCTCGGTCGTCGTGGTTCGGTCGCTGGAGATGGACGTGCCTGCCGAGGAGGGACAGCGACCAACCGTGTCCAGCATCGGTTCGGGCGTCCTGATCTCGACCGACGGCAAGATCCTCACCGCCGCCCATCTGGTCCACGCGGCCTCCGAGATCACCGTCGAGTTCTGGGATGGACAGCGGGCACCGGCCCGGGTCTTCTCGTCCGCCCCGGGTGCTGACGTCGCTCTGCTGCGGGCCGAGACCGTGCCGGCCGGCGCGGTGGCAGCCGCCCTCGCCGATTCGGATACCGCGCGGATCGGTGACCGTGTGTTCATCATCGGGGCCCCCTACGGGGTCAGCCACACGCTGACGGTGGGCCACCTGAGCGGGCGGCACCGACCGGGGCACATGACGGCTGGCCTGGGGCACGCCGAGTTCCTCCAGACCGACGCCGCCATCAACAAGGGCAACTCCGGCGGGCCGATGTTCAACATGGCCGGCGAGGTGCTCGGGATCGTAAGCCACTTCATCTCGCAGTCCGGTGGCTTCGAGGGCCTCGGCTTCGCCGCGGCGGCCAACGTCGCGCGAGAGCTCGTCCTTGAGCGCGGCGCGCCGTGGCACGGCATCGACGGCCTATTTCTCTCCGACGATCTCGTGCGCATCCTGAATCTGCCGGGCCCCGGCGTCCTCGTCCAGCGCGTCGTGCCAGACTCGACCGGTGCTCGGCTCGGGCTCCGTGGTGGCTTCGTGAAGACGACGATCGGCGAGCGGACGATCGTCCTCGGCGGCGACGTGATCCTGAAGGCCCAAGGGGTCCCGATTGGAGAGGCGCAGCGGCTGCGGGACCAGCTACGACGCGTCGGTCCCGGGGACACCCTGTCCGTCACGGTCATGCGCGAAGGCCGCCTCCGGGAGCTGTCGACGGTCCTCCCGCGCCCATGAACCTCGGGACGTCTGACGCCACCGATGAATGAGCTTGCGAGCGTCCTGAACTGGCTGCGGGACAGCATCTCGGCTCTTCTGCAGTGGCTGCAGAAGTACAAGGCCGGATACCTGGTCGCCGTGCTGATCGCCGCCAGGATCACGGCAACCTCCGATGACGCGATGCGCCCATCAAACTGAAGTCGGTCCAGACTGCCCTGCAGCGCTGCTCAAGGCAGGCGTCCCGGGCGAGCTGCACGCCGGGCTCGCGGCCGCCCGTTGCGTGCTACCGGAAGCCCCAGCCAGGCGATCGAGCAGTGACCTGTGGTCGCGCAGGTGCTGCAGCGGCTCGTGGACTCGAATCGAGACTTCCAGGTGTAGCGGCGGCGGACCCGGAGCGGGCCTGCCGAAGGACCGGCGACAGGCCAGAGACGGGACCGCGGGAGAGGCGCGGGGAGGAAGAGGGTGACAGGAGGGCAAGATAAAGAGTCACTTCATCTGCAGTCCAACTCATCGTCGCCGCAGAGAGAGTC
>DATBIM010000138.1:0-9949 GCA_036556905.1 Candidatus Methylomirabilota bacterium | reverse complement strand
CCGGGGCGGTGGGGTCTGGACGTTCCGCGAGGTCGTCCCCAAAGAGTGCGATTGAGCGCGCTGAGCTCGAGCTCCAGCGCGGGCCACAAGCGATCGTTGAACGACGGGGAAGTACCCGTGCAAAATTTTCACCGAGCCTTTCCATGCGACCAACGTCCTACTAGGCCCCGGACCCTCGATGAGCCACCCTAGCCGGTGGCAGCGTCTTCGCTGCGACGGTGACGCCCGATGCCTGAAGCGGGAGCCATGGTGAGAGGAGCGAAGAGGGTGCCCGGGAGCCGCTCGTCGGTAGTCTGTGGCGTCGGTACGGCGTCTCGAGTCGTATGCGCCATGGTGCTCTGCCTCGGCGTCGGGCTGGGAAGCCCGACCTTGGCGGTCCCGGACATCCACCCACTCGAGCCACCTGATACCTCCAGCCCGCGCGCGACGCTGCAGAGCTTCGTCGAGAATATGAAGGCGGCCTCGGACGCCTTCAGCACGCTGATGACGATCTATCGTCAGGAGCCGGGACTCTACTTCTCTGCGCAGGCCAAGGTCCATCAGAGCCGGATGCGCTCATTCCTGGATCGCGCCGTCCGATGTCTGGATCTCACGGAGGTGTCGCCCACACTGAGCCTGCGGGTCAGCCTGGAGTCCACGTTGCTTCTCAAGGAGATCCTTGACCGTGTCGAGCTGCCGGATCCGGCATCAGTGCCCGACGCCGAGGCCATGTCGGCGGCGAGCCTCGATCGATGGCGGATCCCCCGCACGGGGATCGTCATCGCGAAAGCGACCAAAGGGGAGCGGGCGGGCGAATTTCTCTTCTCGCCGGCGACGCTCCAGCGCCTGCCGGAGTTCTACGAAAAGGTGCGGGACCGACCGTACCGGTCCGGGTCCTGGGAAGGCGCGTACGCCTTTTTCACGACCATTGGCGTGCCCGAATACGTTCCCTGGAAGGTGACCGACGCGCTGCCGCTGTGGGCCAAGGCTCCCGTGTGGGAGCAGGCGCTGTGGCGCTGGATCGTGTTCGGTCTGGCTTTGGTGGCTCTCCTGGGAGCGCTGACGGCCATGCGCCGCGGGATCAACCGCTTGGGAGCGGTCCACCCGATTCGCCAGGACGTGCGTCGTCTGATCCTCCCGGTGGCGGTGAGCCTCGCCGCCTGGTCACTTGGTTTCGTGAGTGACGCCATCAATATCACGGGGCAGGCTCGCGTGATCATCGCGACGATTCTCGGGGCCATCCTCGTCGGGGCCGTGGCCTGGTCCGTCCTGCTGCTCGGCGACCTCGCCGCCGAGATCATCGTGGCGTCCCCGAGGTTCAAGAGGCGCAGTCTGGATGAGGCCATCGTTCGCCTGGCCTCGAGAATTCTCGCGCTGGCCTTCGCCATCCTGGTCACCGTGTATGGCGCTCAGTTGCTCGGCCTCCCGGTGGTTCCCTTGCTGGCCGGACTCGGAGTTGGCGGTCTGGCTCTGGCCCTCGCGGCCCAGCCGACGATCGAGAACCTCATTGCGGCGCTGACACTTCATGCCGATCGTCCGGCACGCGTCGGCGATTTCTGTCGCTTCGGCGATACGGTTGGCATCGTGGAGGAGATCGGGATGCGGTCCACGCGCATACGAACGCTGGACCACACGATTTTGTCCGTGCCGAACGCGGATTTTGCGAAAGGCCGAGTGGAGAACTACTCGGCGCGGAGGAAGATCTGGTATCACCCGAGGATCAGATTGCGCTACGAGACGACGCCGGACCAGGTCCGCTACATCCTGGTCCAGGTGGGCAAGCTCTTGTACGCGCACCCCCGAGTCCTGCCGGACCCCGCCCGAATCCGCTTCGTCGGGTTCGGCGAGTATTCCCTGGATCTCGACGTGTTCGCGTACATCGATACGAGAGACTACGGCGACTATCTGGAGATCGCCGAGGACCTGAACCTGCGAATCATGGACGTCATCAAGGCAGCGGGGACAGAATTGGCGATTCCAGCACGCCTGGAGTATCAAATGAACAAGGCCCCGCTCGACGAGGGGGACGTCCAGCAAGCCGAAGCCAGCGTCGAGGAATGGCGCGGCCAGCGAGCATTGTACCTTCCGAAATTTCCCCCCGATACGATCGCCAAGCTGCGCGGATCGCTCGACTACCCGCCGGTCGGATCGCCCGGGATGATCGGCGAGGGCCGGAAGCGTGATCCCTCGGAGGCTCCAAAGCCTCCCTCAGGTCGCCGATCGTAGCCTCCGGGCGTGGCTTGGGTGGAGTGGCCGGCCCGCACGACCTTCTCCGAGGCTACCCCGTCGAGATGGGCGCTCTCGTAGGCGCCGACCCATCGGTCTTACCGGTCACGGGGCCGCCGCCGATGACGGTTTTCGTCAAACTTCCAGAACGCAAAAACATCGACGCCCTTGTACCACGTAGGAGTTCTTCGAGGATCCCGACCAGAACTCACGGAGGAAAGTCGCCGCCTTAACTTGCGCCCCTCGAGCAGGACATCCTCAATCCGACATCAAGAAGATGAGGGGACGCACGTCCTCTTCGGCGGTCCAGTCCCAGTAGCGCAGCAGAATCGTGTAGACCATCAGGCCGGTCTCCCCCTCACCGAACAGCAGGTAGCGCATGGCCTGGGCCATCAGGTCGCGCCGGGTGAGACCGATGAAGATCGAGATGGGATCGATGGCTTCGCTCAGGTAGGCGATGGTGTTGGCGATGGCGACGGCCCCGAACACCTCCGCCACGTAGTCCTCGCCCTCCTTGCGGAGGCGAACTTCGAGCGGGGCAGAGAACTCGCTGCGATTGTCGAGCAGGTTCACGTGGAGGAACAGGAACGGCCCGCGCACGTTGTAGTGCCGTATGATCAGAGCCCGCTTCCGGCGCCGGGTTTCGGCCGACGCGCTGGGGATGGGCACCAGGTGCACCTTCTTGCCCCTCACCTCCGGCCCGAGACGCCAGCTCTCGACGTCCTCGAAGTAGCCGTGTGGAATGCGGAACTCCACCGAGCGGATCGAGCGGCTGACAGCGCACGCCAGCATCAAGAGCACCGTGAACACGGTCCCGATGATCAGGCCGTCGGGGCGCTCCAGACAGTTGTCCACCAGCGTGTAGGCGAAGACCACGCAGACGATCCCCGTGTAGGCAGCCAGCACTTGGCGGCGCTCGCGCCACAGGGCGAGGGTCGCCGCAAAGGCGGCGGACAGGATCAGCACCAGAACCCCGGTGGCGTAGGCGCCGCTCTGTGCCTCGACGGACGCGCCGAATACCAGGGTGATGACGACGTCGATGGCGAACAGCAGCAGCACGAGCGGGCGGGAGAGCGCGGCCCACCGGGGCGCCATCCCGAAGCGCGGCAGGTAGCGAGGGATCAGGTGCAGCAGGCCGGCCATCGCTGAGGCGCCGGCGAGACCGAGGATGAGGATCGTCGACACGTCGTAGACCGTGCCTAAGCCGGACCCGAGGTAGCGGTGCGCCAGGAAGGCGATGGCCCGTCCGCTCGCCTTGCCCCCTTCCGCGTAGTCCGCCGGCGCGATGAGAAGCGTGGTGACGACGCTCGAAAGGATCAGCATGCCGCTCATGATGACGGCCGCGGTCAGCAAGAGCTTCCGTGTGTTGGCCACGCGCCCCATCGGCACATCGCCGGTCCGCGGGCTGTGGCTCCGATCCGCCTGCCCGCCGTCGATCAGCGGCATGACGGAGACGCCCGTCTCGAAGCCGCTCAGGCCCAGGGCGAGCTTCGGGAACACCAGCACTGCGCCCCCGATCAGCAGGGGGACATTGCCCTTCACCGCGAGCGCGGAGTGCCAGTCGGCGAGCAGCGCCGGCTGCGCGATGATCTCCAGCGCGCCGCGGCCGAGGACGACGAGGTTGAGGAGCAGATAGGGCACCGCGGCGGCGGCGGCCAGGCCTATGGCCTCGTGGAACCCCTTCAGGAACACCGCCGCGAGCACGGTGAGGATCGCGAGGGTGACGAGGATCTCGTGCTCGCCGAGTACCGGATGGAGGAACGGATTCTCGATGGCGTGCTTGGCGGCGTCGGCGGCCGACAGCGTCATCGTGATGACGAAGTCGGTGGCCGCGAAGCCCAGCAGGACGAGGACGAGCCCCTTGCTCTTCCAGCCGCTGAGTAGGTTCTCCAGCATAGCAATGGAGCCCTGCCCGGCATAGCTGCGCTTCGCTACCTGCGCGTAGACGGGGAGGGCGCCGAACAGCGTGACGAGGACGAGGATCACCGTGGCGATCGGCGCCACCGCGCCCGCCGCGAGCAGCGCGATGCCGGGCTGGTAGCCGAGGGTCGAGAAGTAGTCGACGCCGGTCAGCCAGATGACCTTCCACCAGGGATACCTGCCGACCGCCTGGCCGGCGTGGTCGTCCACGGACTCGCCGCCCCGCAGCCACCTCCCCACGGCGGACTGGTACTCGAGCGAGGGCTGAGGCAGCTGCTCGCGAAAGGGTATGCGCCGGCGCTCTCGGCTTCCGGGCGCCTCTGCCGACGGCGTGAGCTCGTCAGCGGGCGTGCGTGGTTGATCAGGCATCTGGGCGCCGACCCGGTTTCCTCATTGCAGCCCACCGGGCTGGCGCGGCAGGAATGCCACGAGGAGTCCCAGCAGCAGGAGGAACGGGTACAGCTCCTGCGCGTCCACTAGGAGTGGAGGCGCGCTCGGCGAGGCGTCCGGGAGGCGCAGGCCCGCCGCGCCGAGATTCGTCGCCCGCTCCTCTTGCTTCAGCCGACCGTCCTCTGCCGTAGCCTCGTCGGCCCTCCTGGACGATTGGCAGGAGACCAGGGGGTATGCCATTCCTCGTCGCGGTTGGCCAGGGCCCGGATCAGGATCGGACCCGGATCAGCGCAGGCCGTAGAAGCCGAGGGCGCCGCCGGCGAGCACCTGGTGCTTCGCCTCGGGGGACAGCGTGCCGAGCCGCTCCCTGAGCATCTGCGGCGCGCCCGGGAAGAAGCCGTCCGAGTGCGGATAATCGGTGGCCCACATGATCTTGTGCGGCCCGATATAGTCGGCCAGCACCGCGATGCTGTTCTCGACCGGCTCGAACGAGATCCAGCAATTGCGCTGGAACAGCTCGCTCGGCCGCGTCTTCGGCGCCGACTCGTTGAAGCCCTGGTCATCGAAGTGCCGGTCCATGCGGTCGAGCCACGGCGCGATCCAGCCGCCACCGGACTCCAGAAACGCGACGCGCAATCGCGGATGACGGTCGACGACACCACCCCAGATCACGCTCAGCGCGACCAGCATCATCTCCATCGTGTGCGAGATCATGTGGCGCGCCGCGCGGTCCTCCTCGAAGCGGTCGATGCCGACGGTCGGCATCGCGTTGGTCGATCCCTCGTGAAAGCCGATGGAGAAGTCGAGTGCTTCGGCCATCGCCCAGAACGGCTCGTACATCGGGTCGCTGATCATCTTCTTGCCGTGATACGGGTTGGGGCGCAGGAACCCGCCGCGCATTCCGAGCTGTTCGCGGGCGTAGCGCATCTCGTCGACCGCCAGATCGACCGACTGCATCGGCAGCATGGCGATCCCGAACAGGCGCTCGGGATACGGGGTGCAGTAATCGGCGAGCCAGCGGTTGTAGGCGCGGCACATCGCGGCGGCCAGGCCCGGGTCCTCGACGGCGCCGGCGAACAGGCCGAGACTGGGGTAGAGGAAGGCGGCGTCGATGCCGTCGGCATCCATGTCGACGATGCGCGCGTGCGGGTCGAACCCGCCCCGGCGCCCCTCGGCGTACTTCAGGGTGCCGGCCTTGACGATCCCCTGCCGGGCGCCGACGGAGCCCAGGCTGCCGATCCCCCGCGGATTGCCGAGCAGCTTGCCTTCGACGCTGAGGCGTTCCTTGCCGTTTTCGTCGATGACGAACCGCGGCCGGCGCTCGCGGTATTCGGGGTCGATATACCTGTCCCACAGGTCGAGTGGCTCCAGGATGTGGCCGTCCGCGTCGACCACGTTGTATGCGCGCGCCATCGGTAGTCCCCTCCGAAGGTCCATCATATCTCCTTCTTCGGAGACCAGCCATACGCCTTGGCGCACGCGCCGCCCATCAGCATCGCCCGTTCACTGTCGCTCAGGCGGTCGGTCTGGCGGAAGGGCTTGACGGCCTGCTCGTAGTTGACGACCGCGAATGCCCGAGTCCAGTCGGTGCCCCACAGGCAGCGCTCGAAACCCCAGGCATCGAACACGCGGGCGAGCGGGTCCCAGATGTCCGGGAAGGGGTAGGGTTCGCGGGACAGCGTGCAGGCCCCGCTGACCTTGATCACCGCGTTCGGGCGCCGGGCGAGGTCGAGCACCTTCGGCAGGTCGGCCCAGGGCTGCGGCGGGGCGGGCGGCGTCCGGGGCTGCATGATGGCCAGATGGTCGATGATGAATCGTGTGTCGGGATGGCGGTCGATCAAGGACGCGCCCGCGTCCACGTTGCCCCAGCACAGCATGTTGACGGGAAAGTCGTACCGAACGGCCGCGCGCAGGATCCGGTCAAGGCCCGGGTCGCTGGGATCGCGCCGCGCTTCCTTCGTCATCATGATCCGGATGCCGACCGTGCCCGGTGTCTTCTTCCAGTCGGCGATGACATCGGCCACCGCCGGATCATCCGGATCGACCGGCTTCACAAGCGCGAACCGGCCGGGATGAGCCCGTTGCACTTCCACGGCATAGCTTGCGTCGTAGCGATACATGGAAAAGGCGGAGATGAAGATCGCGCCGTCGACGCCGACCGAGTTCATGGCCGCCACCATCTCGTCGCCGGTGACGTGAGCGGGCCAGTTCGGGACACTGTGCCAGGGCCGTTTCGGGGTGTTCGCCTCATAGGCGTGGACTTGGGAATCGATGATCGCCATCGGGAGGTTCCTCCATGCCAAGTGGGTTCGTCGTACGAGGTCATCGTATATGTTGGGCCGAAGGTCAAGCGGCGTCCCGAGCCTTGCCCACGGGGGTACCGGCTGGTACGGTCTCGCCCGTAGCGCGAGGCTCGCGCCCAGGAGGAGACAGCCATGAAGGCGATCCGCGTGTCCGCATACGGCGGTCCCGAGGTCCTGAAGCTCGAGGAGATCCCCGCGCCGCAGCCCGGGGCGGGCCAGGTGCTGGTCCGCAACCACGCTGTCGGCGTGAACCCGGTCGACACGTACCTGCGTTCGAACACCGACAACCGCGGCCCGAAGCTGCCGTACACGCCGGGCTCGGACGCGGCCGGGGTCATCGAGGCCGTCGGAACGGGCGTGACCGCCGTGAAGCCGGGCGACCGCGTGTACATGGGCGGCACGGCGAGCGGCGCCTACGCGGAGCTGTCGCTCTGCGCCGAGGCCCAGGTGCACCCGTTGCCCTCCAAAATCGCCTACGCGCAGGGCGCAGGGGTGAACGTGCCGTACGCGACCGCGTACCACGCCCTGTTCCACCGCGGCCACGGCGACGCCGGCGAGGCCGTGCTGGTGCACGGGGCCAGCGGGGGCGTGGGCATCGCCGCCGTCCAGCTCGCGCGGGCGCGGGGCCTGACCGTGTTCGGCACCGCGGGCACGGCCGCCGGCCGGCGCCTGGTCCTTGAGCAGGGCGCCCACCACGTGCTCGATCACACCGCCCCCGACTACCTCGACGAGCTGCTGCGGCTCACCGGCGGCAAGGGCGTGGACGTGGTGCTGGAGATGCTGGCCAACGTGAACCTCGCCAGGGACCTGGGCATCGTGGCCATGCACGGCCGCATCGTGGTCATCGGCAACCGCGGCAGCATCGAGATCAATCCCCGCAGCGCCATGAACAAGAACGCCACGATCATCGGCATGGCTCTCTTCCACGCCTCGCCAGCGCAGCTCGCCGCCATCCACGCCGCGCTCGTCGAGGGCCTCGGCAACGGCACGCTGCGGCCGGTGGTGGCCCAGGAGATCCCGCTGGCCCAGGCGCCGCGCGCCCACGAGGCAGTGATGGCCGCGGGTCATCGCGGCAAGGTCGTGCTGGTCCCTTGAGAATCACGGAGCCGGGAGGCGACGATGGGCAGAGCGGTCACGGTGCAGTGGGTGACGGGTATGAAGGTGGAAGGGGCGATGGGCCCGCACCGGCTGGTGATGGACGCCCCGCCCGAGGCCGGGGGCAGGGACGAGGGGCCCTCGCCGGCCGAGCTGCTGCTGAGCGCCATCGGCGCCTGACGCATCTCCAACGTTCGGCGGTTCGCCGAGCGCCAGCAGTGGCTGCTGCGTGGGCTCCAGGCCCGCCTCACCGCGACGGAGGCTCAGGGGCAGATCACCGGCGTCGAGGGTGAGCTGCTCGTGGAGGGCGCCTTCGACGACGCCCAGCTCGCGCGCCTGCAGGAGGCGGCCGAGGGCTGCCGGATCAGCCGGGCGATGCGGGTGCCGGTGGACGTACCGGTCCGCCGCGCGGGCGGGTCGTAGCCCCCTCACCCTACCCTCTCCCCCGCGACGGGGGAGAGGGAGGATGGCGGACCCTCTCCCCTTAGGGGAGAGGGTAGGGTGAGGGGTGAGGGTGAGGGGTCCTAGCGCAGGCGCTCGGCGCGGAGCGCGGAGCGGCGGACCTTGCCGTCGTCGCCCCGCAGCGGCGTCGTGACGAACTCGTAGGTGCGAGGCCGCTTGTACTTCACGAGGCGGGAGCCCAGGAACGCCTCGAGCTCGGCCGGGGTCGGCGGCTCCGCCGATTGCACGATGGCGTGGACCGTGTTGCCGTACTCCTCGTCGGGCAGGCCGATCACGCAGGACGACGCCACCGCCGGGTGCTCGTCCAGTGCGGCCTCCACCTCCGCGGGGTAGACGTTGCTGCCGCCGACCAGGATCATGTCGGTCTCGCGGTCGCTGAGGTAGAGGTAGCCCTCCGCGTCCAGGTGCCCCATGTCACCCAGCGACTCCCAGTTGCCCGGGCGCGATCGGGCCTGCGCCCCGACGTAGCGGTAGGTCGGCGGCGCGTCCGGACCGCGTCGCATCCAGATCTCGCCGACCTGCCCGGGGGGCAGGTCGTTGCCGTTCGGGTCGAGGACGCGGATCTCGCCCACGAGCGGGCGACCGACCGAGCCGCGGTGCGTGAGCCACTCGTCCCCGGTGATGAACGTGATGGCCTGGGCCTCGGTGCCGCCGTAGAGCTCGAGGATGCGCTCGCCGCCGAGCCAGCCGATCCACGCCTCCTTGAGCCACGGCGGGCACGGCGCCGCCATGTGGAACACCACCCGCAGGCTCGAGAGGTCGAAGCGCGTCCGCTCGGCCTCGGGGAGCCGCCAGATCCGGTGCATCATCGTCGGCACCGCGTACATCCAGTCCACGCGGTGGCGCTCGATCAGCATGAGGGCGCGGGAGGCGTCGAACCGCTCCATCACCACGATGTGGTTGCCGCGGAGCAGGGCCAGCGCGGAGCTGGTGAACGGCCCGTTGTGGTAGAGCGGGCCGGTGACGAGGTGCACGCCGTCCGGCGTCATCCGCATCAGCATGGTGTAGTCGGCCAGGGCCTCCCAGATCGCCGCCTGCGTCGCCACGATGAGCTTGGGCCGCCCGGTGCTGCCCCCCGAGGTGGGCGCCTTGAACGCGGTGGCGACCGCCGGCGGCAGCGGGTCGGCGGGCAGGGCGGCGTCGGGCTGGAAGCCGGCTGGGACCGTCGGCCGGCCGGACGCCTCGGCAGGGTCCACGCCCACGACGAGCGCGGGATTGGCCAGGTCCACGATGGCGCGCCGCTCGGCGGGCGGCAGCCGCGAGGAGATCGGCTGCGGCGTCGCGCCGAGCTTCCACGCCGCCACCATGGCCTCGAAGAAGGCGATGCCGTTCGGGAGCCCGATGGTGACCAGCGAGTCGAGCTTCACGCCGAGATCGCGGTAGGCGCGGGCCAGCCGGTTCGTCCGCGCCTCGAGCTCGGCCCGCGTGATCGTGACCTCGCCGCACGTGATGGCGGGGAAGCCCGGCCCCGCCCGCGCGAGCTGTCCGATGAGGACCCCGAACGGCGTCTCCGTCATGGGCGGCCGAGCTTAACATGTCGGCGCCCTTTTCTTCACCGGGTGGCCGGTCCCGGT
>DATBIM010000137.1:0-21234 GCA_036556905.1 Candidatus Methylomirabilota bacterium | reverse complement strand
GCGTCTGCTTCGCGAGCTCTTCATGGAGCACTGGGCGCGCATCACCGTGGGACCGGTCATCCAGGGCGCGGCCTGGGAGGTCCGGTTCGCCGCGCCTCCCACGCTGGGCATGCTGGACGGCTACCTCACCGCCGACACCGGCGCCTGGCATTTCCACCTCTGCGTCGGGGACACGAGCGGCAACGGGCGCCCGGGTCTGGCCCGGGCGCGGCGCGTGGCTCGCGCGGCGTTGTTCCGCACGGTCGGCGGCAGCTGCGTGCCGGCGAGCTACGGCCTGCGCCTGTGGAACGGTCTGGGCGAGCAGATGGTGACGATCTATCTCCCCAGCCCCTATCTCGACGATCAGCTGAATCGCTTGCCCGAGCCCGACTGGAGCCGGATCGCGCTGTGGGAGGATCTGCGTCGGCGCTACCAGGACCGATAGAATATCGCTTGTATAGCGAATAGTTAGATCACTTCCCATCAGGATTGCATTGACGTTGAGGATGGATCGAGCCCGGCCTGCCTGATTTGCGATCCCCGGCCCGCGCGCGCCGCTTGCCTGTCGAGGCGCGCGGGAATCGCCGCCGACGGTCGGCGTGAACGTCGGAGCGAAATTCGACTTTCCAGGAACGCGGCTTTTTTCTCGGCACGCCAAGGAGCGGTCGGTATCATGTGGCGTGATCGCCGCCACTGGCGGCGATTTTGATTCTGACGAGGGCGATCTGAGAAGCGTCACCGAGCGGCTGACCGAGGGGGTGCGGACGGCGCTGGCCAAGGCGGGGCTGCCCGAACCCGACGCTTGCCTGTGGGAAATCCCCCGTCAGACCGAGCACGGCGATTACGCAACGAACACGGCGATGGTCCTCGCCAAGGCGGCGCGGCGCCCACCCCGGCAGATCGCCGAGCTGATCGTCCAGCACTTCCCGCCGCTCCCCGAGGTCGAGCGCATCGACGTGGCCGGCCCGGGATTCCTCAACGTCGTGCTCGCCCCCGCCTGGTGCGCGGCGGCGCTCCGCGACATCCTCGCCGCGGGCGCCGCGTTCGGGCGTGGCGACAGCCTGCGTGGGCAACGGGTGAGGCTGGAGTTCGTGTCGGCCAATCCGACGGGGCCCCTCATCATCGTCAATGCCCGGGCCGCCGCCATCGGCGATGCCCTGGCCCGGTTGCTGAGGGCGCAAGGCGCGCGCGTGGTGACCGAGTACTACATCAACGACGCGGGCACGCAGTTCGAAGCCCTGGCGCGGTCGTTCGAGGCTCGGGTGCGGCAGGCGCTCGGCGAATCGGCTCCGCTACCCGACAACGGTTATCCGGGTGAGTACCTCGTGGACCTTGCCGCCGACTACCTGCGCGAGGGCGGTCCGCCGCCCACCGGCGTTCCCGCCGATCGGCGGCTCGAGCACTTCGGGCGCTGGGCGGTGACCCGGATCGTCGAGCAGCAGCGGGCCGTGCTGCGCGCGTACGGGGTCGAATTCGACCAGTGGACCTCGGAACAGCGCGACGTGCGCGACCGCCACCTGCCCGAGAAAGCGCTCGATGAGCTGGCCACCCGGGGGCTCAGTCACGACCACGAGGGCGCGCTGTGGTTCCGCTCGCCGGAGTTCGGCGACGACAAGGACCGTGTGCTGCGCCGCTCGACCGGCGAGCCGACCTACTTCGCGGTGGACGTGGCGAACCATCACTACGTGAAGTTCGCCGACGCCGACCGGGTGATCGACCTCTTCGGTCCCGACCACCACGGCTACGTGCCCAGGCTGCGCGCGGCCATGGAGGCGCTCGCTCACCCGCCCCAGGCCTTCGAAGTGCTGATCGTCCAGCTCGTCACCCTGTTGCGGGAAGGCCAGCCCGTCCGGATGTCGAAGCGCCGGGGCGAGTTCGTCCTGATGGAAGAGTTGCTGGAGGAGGTCGGGCGTGACGCCGCCCGCTTCACCTTCCTCACGCGCCGGCACGATAGCCCGCTGGAGTTCGACCTCGCCGTGGCCACGCGGCAGTCCGCCGAGAATCCCGTCTACTACGTCCAGTACGCGCACGCCCGGATTCACTCCATCTTCAAGCAGCTCGCCGAGCAGGGCATCGCGGTGCCGCCCTGGAGCGATGTCGACCTGGACGTCCTGCGCCTGCCCGAGGAGCTGGCGCTGATGAAGCGGCTCGTCCAGTTTCCCGAGCTCGTGGCCGGGGCCTCCCGCGCCCTCGAGCCTCACCGGGTCGCCTACTGGCTGTATGAAGTCGCCGGGCTCTTCCACCCCTACTACAAGGCCCACCGGGTGATCCAGGCCGACGAGCGCCTCATGTTCGCGCGAGTCGCCCTCTGTGCCGCGGTGGGGCAGGTGACCCGCAACGGCCTGGACCTGCTCGGCGTCAGCGCCCCGGAGAGCATGTGAGGCGCCACGAACCGAGCTGGTCCAGCCAGACCGCGTCCGTCCTGGTGCTCCTGGGCTTCGTGGTCGTCGTCGGGCTCGTCTTCACCGCGGGCGTGCTGGCCGGCCGCCACTGGCCGCGCCTGCTGCCCTCCCTGGGGGCCGCCAGCGCCTCGCGGGTAGAGCCGGAGGCCCGCCGCCCGGGCGGCGGGCGCGGGCCTCAGCCTGCCCCCGTGCTCAGCTTCTATCAGGAGCTGACGGCTCCGATCGCCGCAGAGCCACTGCCCGCGAAACCACGGCCACGCTCGGCCAGGCCGGAGCCGCCCAACCCGGAGACGCCGAAGCCGGAGCCGGCGAGACCTCCGATGCCCGAGCCCGATCCCGTGCGGCTGGTGGCGGCGGCGCGGCCCTCCGGGCCCCCGGCGCTGCCGGAGCGCCGCTTCACCATCCAGGTCGCCGCGTTCAAGACACGCCCCCAGGCTGAGACGATGCGCCGGGGCCTCGTCGATGGCGGCTACGACGCCTACATATCCGAAAGCACGGGCCCGAGCGGGGCCCGGTACCGGGTGCGCGTGGGCGTGTACCCCACGCGTGACGATGCTCAGCAGGCGGCCCAGCGACTGGCCGCCGAGCGACGGGTCACGACCTTCATCACGGCTCGCTGATCGCGGCCGGCCCCCCGGTCCCCGCGATTGCACCCCGGTGCTATAATCGAGACCGCATGAATCAGGTCTACAAAAACCTCGCCCTCTGGATGGTGATCGGCCTCATTGTCATCCTCCTGTTCACGGTGTTCCAGGGCGCCCAGCAGAGCGGTCACGAGCAGCCCAATTTCTCCGAATTCCTGCGCGCGGTGGAGCAGGGGCGGGTCGACTCGGTGGTCATCCGGGGCAACCTGGTGACCTACACCCTGCGCGACAGCACCCAGACCCAGCGCACGTACATCGTCGACTACCCGGACCTCATCAAGATGCTACGCGAGCGGGGCGTGCGGATCGCGGTGAAGCCCCCCGACTCCAATCCCTGGTACGCGATCTTCCTCCAGTGGGTGCCCATGCTGCTGTTCATCGGCGTGTGGATCTTCTTCATGCGCCAGATGCAGGGTGGCGGGGCCAAGGCGCTCTCCTTCGGTAAGGCCCGGGCCCGGCTGATCTCGGAAAAGCACAACAAGATCACCTTTGCCGACGTGGCCGGCGTGGACGAGGCCAAGGAGGAGCTGCGCGAGATCATCGATTTCCTGAAGGACCCGCAAAAGTTCCAGAAGCTGGGCGGGAAGATTCCCAAGGGCGTGCTGCTCGTGGGCCCGCCGGGCACGGGCAAGACGCTGCTGGCCAAGGCCATCGCCGGCGAGGCCAACGTGCCGTTCTTCTCGATCTCCGGCTCCGATTTCGTCGAGATGTTCGTGGGGGTGGGCGCCTCCCGCGTGCGGGACCTCTTCGAGCAGGGCAAGAAGCACGCGCCGTGCATCATCTTCATGGACGAGATCGACGCCGTGGGGCGGCACCGCGGGGCCGGCCTGGGCGGCGGTCACGACGAGCGCGAGCAGACCCTCAACCAGCTGCTCGTCGAGATGGACGGCTTCGAGACCAACGAGGGCGTGATCCTGATCGCGGCCACCAACCGTCCCGACGTCCTCGACCCGGCGCTGCTGCGCCCCGGTCGCTTCGATCGCCAGGTGGTGGTGCCGCGGCCGGACGTCAAGGGGCGCGAGGAGATCCTCCGGGTGCACGCCCGGCGCATCCCGCTCGCTCCCGACGTGGAGCTCAAAGTCCTGGCCCGCGGCAGCCCGGGGTTTTCGGGAGCCGACCTGGCCAACCTCGTCAACGAGGCGGCGCTGCTGGCGGCCCGGCAGAGCAAGAAGTTCGTGGAGATGCTCGACTTCGAGAACGCCAAGGACAAGGTCTTGATGGGCGTGGAGCGGCGCTCCATGATCATCAGCGACACCGAGAAGCGCACGATCGCCTACCACGAGGCCGGGCACGCGCTGGTGGCCGACTTCCTGCCCGGCACCGACCCCGTGCACAAGGTCACCATCATCCCGCGCGGCCGGGCCCTGGGTCTGACCCAGCAGCTCCCGCTGGACGACAAGTACAACTACTCCCGGGAGTACCTCGTCAACCGCATCACGATCCTGCTCGGTGGCCGGGCCGCCGAGGAGATCGTCCTGAACCAGCAGACCACGGGCGCCGGCGACGACCTCGAAAAAGCCACCGAGATGGCCCGCAAGATGGTGTGCGAGTGGGGGATGTCGGACCGGCTGGGGCCGCTGACCTTCGGCAAGAACGAGGAGCACATCTTCCTGGGTCGCGAAGTCGCCCGGCAGAAGGACTACAGCGAGGACACCGCGCTGGCCATCGATGCCGAGATCAAGCGCATCGTCGTGGACTGCGCCTCGCGGGCCCGGCAGATCCTCGAGGAGAACATCGAGAAGCTCCACGCCCTGGCCCGCGCGCTCCTCGAGCGGGAGTCGCTCGACGGCGAAGAGATCGCGCGCATCCTGCGCGCGCGGCCGTTCTCGGAGGCCCCGGCGCCCGCCTGATCCCGGTCGTCGGGGTGGGGTGAGCGGGGACTCTTGCTCGACCACGCTGCCCGACACCGCGCTCCGCCTGTCGGGGGGCCACGATGCATCCCCGGGACCGACACCACGCCCAGACGATACGGGTCTCGCAAGAGTCCCCGCTCACCCCACCCCGGCAACCCGAGCCGCGCGGTGCCCGATCCCCGCACCTGCCGCGCGCGCAGGATCGCGTGAGCACTTCGGGCGTGGCGTCGCTGGCCGGGGTGCCGGTGGGAGGAGAGCACCCGGTGGTCGTCATGGGAGTGCTCAACGTCAGCCCGGAATCCTTCTACACCGGGTCGGTCCGGGGTGGGCGAGACGAGCTCGTGCGGGCCGCCCGGGACATGGTGGGGGCCGGCGCGGCCCTGCTCGACGTGGGGGCGCGCTCCACCGCGCCATATCTGGCCAGCGCGCTCGGCGAGGCCGAGGAGTGCGAGCGTCTGGCCCCGGCCATCGAGGCCGTGGCCGGCGCGGTGCCGGTCCCGGTCTCTGCCGACACCACGCGGGCGGGTGTGGCCCGGGTCGCCCTGGCGGCGGGGGCCCGCGTGATCAACGACGTGAGCGGACTCCGCGACCCGGGCATGGGCGCGCTGGCTCGCGAGCGGGGCGCGTCGGTGATCCTCATGGCGTCGCCCCCGGGCCCGGGGGCATCCACCGACCCCGTGGCCACCGTGAGGGTGCTGCTCGAGCAAGCCCTCGGTCGGGCGCGCGCGGCGGGCGTCGCCGGCGAGGGGATCGTGCTCGACCCCGGCATCGGGTTCTTTCGCGAGGAGGCCGTCCCCTGGGACGAGTGGGACCTCAGCGTGCTGGCGGGTCTGTCCGCGCTCCGGACCCTGGGTCGGCCCCTGGGTGTGGGCGTGTCTCGAAAGTCGTTCCTCGGCGCCGTCACCGGTCGGGCAGACCCGGCCGGGCGGTTGGCCGGCTCGCTAGCGGCGACGGTCGTGGCCGTGCAGCAGGGGGCTGCCCTCATCCGCACCCACGACGTCGCCGAGACGGTAGATGCCGTGCGGGTGGCCGAGCGGCTCGGCCGGGCCCGTGTCCCGCGAACATCGTGAGCCCACCGGCCGTCCCCGTTCTACAATCGGAATCGAGGACGATCCGAGTCAGGCGATGAGCCGTTTGTTCGGGACCGATGGGATTCGCGGTGTCGCCAACGAGCCCCCGCTCACGCCGGATCTGGTCTATCGCGTGGGTCGGCAACTGGTGGCGACCCTGCAAACCGAGCGCCGTGCGGATCGCGTGCGACTCGTCATCGGGCGCGACACGCGCCGCTCGGGGCCCCTGCTGGAAGCGGCGCTGGCCGCCGGCGTGCTGAGCGCGGGCGGTGACTGCTATGCGGTCGGCATCATGCCCACGCCCGCCATCGCGCTCCTGACCCGGAGTCTGGGCGCCGACGGGGGGATCGTCATCTCCGCCTCCCACAACCCGTTTCAGGACAACGGGATCAAGCTCTTCTCCGCGGAGGGCACGAAGTTTCCCGACGCCTGGGAGGAGGCGATCGAGACCGGGCTCAGCGGGCCCGACCGGGTGCCGAGCGCCCGGGGCGACGCGATCGGCCGCCACGTGATCTACGATCGCGCCGAGGCGGACTACGTGGAGTTTCTCTGCCGCGCCTTTCCCCTCGACCTGAGCGGAATGACCGTGGCCCTGGACTGCGCCCACGGTGCCACCTACCGCGTTGCCCCCCGTGTCTTCCGTCGGCTGGGCGCCAAGGTCGTCGCCATCGGCGGCCGGCCAGACGGCACGAACATCAATGCCCGATCGGGCGCCCTGCATCCCGAAGCGCTCCAGGGTAAGGTCCGCGCGGCGGGGGCCGCCGTCGGGTTCGCCTTCGACGGCGACGGCGATCGCCTGATGTCGGTGGATGACCGTGGCGAGATCCGCGACGGCGACTATGCGCTGGCTATCACGGCCCGGCACCTCGCGGAACGGGGACGTCTCAAAGGGAACCTGGTCGTCACCACGGTGATGGCTAATCTCGGCCTCGACGAGGCCCTGCGGGCGGCGGGTATCAGCGTCGTGAAGACGCAGGTCGGCGACCGCTACGTGCACGAGGAGCTGCAGCGCCGGGGGGGCAACCTGGGCGGCGAGCAGTCGGGGCATCTGCTCTTCCTCGACCATGCGCCAGCGGGCGACGGCATCCTCTCGGCCCTGGTCCTGCTCGGCATCATGCGCGAGACCGGGCTGTCCCTGGCGTCGCTGTCGGAGTGCCTGCGGAAGTTCCCCCAGATCCTCGTCAACGTGCCGGTGCGGAGCAAGCCACCCCTGGAGACGGTGACCGGCCTGGGCGATCGGGTCCGGGCCTTCGAGGCGGAGTTGGACGGCGCCGGTCGCATCCTCCTCCGCTATTCCGGAACCGAGGCCCTGGCCCGCGTGATGATCGAAGGGGCCGACGGCGACCGCATCCGGGTCATGGCCGAGGAGCTGGCCGACATGATCCGCGCCCAGATCGGCGCGGCGTGAGCGTCAAGGGCATCGGGGTCGACCTCGTGCACCTGCCGCGCCTGCGCGCGGTGATCGAGCGGTGGCAGGAGCGCTTCCTCACCCGGGTCTTCACCGAGCACGAGATCGCCTACTGTCAGTCCCGGCGCGATCCCATCCAGCACTTCGCCGCCCGCTTCGCCGCCAAGGAGGCGGGGCTCAAAGCGCTGGGCACGGGCCTGCGCCTGGGCATCCGGTGGCGGGAGCTGGAGGTCCGCCGCGAGCGGGGACAGGCGCCGATGCTCCTGCTGTCGGGACGCTCGCAGGAGATCGGTCGGGCGCGCGGTGGCGATCGGATGCTCCTGGCGCTCACCCACGACGGCGACTACGCCATGGCTCAGGCCCTGCTCGTGTCGGAGGAGGCCTCGGAGGAGAGGTAGCGGCCGTGCTCCCCGTGTTCACCGCCGAAGAGATGCGGCGGCTCGACCGTCGCGCCATCACCGAGCTGGGCCTGCCGGGCGCGGTGCTGATGGAGAATGCCGGCCGGGGGGCGGGTCGGGCGATCCTCGCCGCCGCGCCCTCGCTCGGCGTAAGCCGCGGCGCGCGGGTCGCTGTCGTGTGCGGCAAGGGTGGCAACGCCGGCGACGGCTTCGTGGTGGCTCGCTGGCTCAAGGGCCGCGGCGCCCGTCCCCTGGTGTGGCTGGCCTGCCCGCCGGGCGAGATCACCGGCGACGCCGCCCTGAAGCTGATGGCGCTCCGGCGCAGCGGGGTGCGCGCCAGCCCGGTGCAGGATCCGGCCCGGCTGGTCGACGAGCTGCGCGGCGTCGACCTCGTGATCGACGCGCTGCTCGGCACCGGCGCCCGCGGGACGCCCGCCGGCGCGATCGCCGGCGCGATCGACGCGATCAACACCGCCGGGCGTCCGATCGTGGCCCTCGATGTTCCCTCCGGCCTGCCCGCCGATGGTGGCCCGCCCCCGGGCCCGGCGATCCGAGCGGCGCTCACGGTGACGTTCGCCGGGCTCAAGCGAGGGTTGGTGACGGGACCGGGCCTCGACTTCGCCGGGCGGCTCGAGGTCGTCGACATCGGAATTCCTGCCGCCGAGGTGAGCCGCGGCGTGACGACGTTCCTGCTCGAGGCCGGCGACGTCGCGCGCCATCTGCCCCCGCGTCCCCGCACCGCGCACAAGGGCACACTCGGCCACCTGCTCATCGTGGCCGGCTCGCTCGGCAAGACGGGAGCGGCGGCCCTGGCCGCCGGCGGGGCGCTGCGCAGCGGGGTGGGGCTCGTGACCGTCGCGACCGCGGTGAGCCAGCAACCCGTGCTCGCCGGCCTCGTCGTCGAGGCCATGACGGCGGCGCTGCCCGAGACCGCCGCGCACTCGGTGGCGTTCAAGGCGATGGAGGCCATCGTCGACCTGGCGGCCAGTCGCGATGCCGTGGCCATCGGCCCTGGCCTGGGCCTCGACACCGATACCCGGGCCCTGGCCCGCGAGCTGGTGCGGATGCTGAACCTTCCCCTCGTCATCGATGCCGACGGCCTGACGGCGCTCGCGGGCGACCTCGAGCCCCTCGACGTCGCGCCGGCGGCCCGCTGTCTCACGCCACACCCGGGTGAGATGGCGCGCCTGCTGGGGACGACGGTGGCCGAGGTGGAGCGTGATCGGGTTGGCATCGCCCGCCGACTGGCTACCGAGCATCGCGCCAGCGTCGTTCTCAAGGGGGGCGGCAGCGTGATCGCGGTGCCGACGGGCGAGGTCTACATCAGCCCGACCGGCAACCCCGGGATGGCCAGCGGCGGCACGGGTGACGTGTTGACCGGCATGGTCGGCGCCTACCTTGCCCGTGGCCTGCCGCCGGCAGCCGCGCTCCAGACCGCCGTGTACTTGCACGGGCGCGCCGGGGACCTGGCCGCGGCTCGGCTGGGGCAGGAGGCCCTGGTTGCCAGCGATGTCATCGCGACGCTGCCCGAGGCCATCCTGGAATTGCAGTCCCGGCATGGCGGCTGAGACGACGATCGCCACCCGGAGCCCTCAGGAGACCGAGGCCGCGGGCGAGCAGCTGGGACAGACCCTCAAGGCCGGGGACGTGGTCGCGCTCACCGGGGAGCTGGGCGCCGGCAAGACGTGCTTCGTTCAGGGCCTGGCCCGTGGGCTCGGCGTGCCAGTGACCGCGACGAGCCCGACGTTCGTGCTGATCAACGAATACCGCGGGCGTCTCCCCGTCCACCACGTCGACCTCTTCCGAACGGCGAGCCTCGCCGAGCTGATGGACCTGGGACTGCCCGACCTGTTCGACGAGGACGGGGTGACGGTGATCGAGTGGGCGGACAAGGTGACGCCGCTGCTCCCGTCCCGGACGATCCACGTGGAGATCGCCGGCGTGGGCGACGAGCCCCGACAGATCACGATCCGCACACCCCCCGTATCGAACCCGCGGCATTGACCGGCCCCGCTGCCCTCGGCTACGAGAGAGCATGGCCCTGGGGCGGTGGCCGGCCGCGGAGCGGCCGCGCGAGCGGCTGCGCGA
The DNA here is from genome assembly GCA_036556905.1 of Candidatus Methylomirabilota bacterium. Classification (GTDB taxonomy): domain Bacteria; phylum Methylomirabilota; class Methylomirabilia; order Rokubacteriales; family CSP1-6; genus 40CM-4-69-5. Next base: position 11,392 of record DATBIM010000137.1, on the reverse strand, counting down.
CCAGGGCCTGACTGCGCTGGCCGATGCCGAGCTGCTGGCGCTGCAGCTCGGGTCGGGCGCCCCCGGACAGAGCGCCGTCGAGGTCGCCCGCGAGATGCTCGCCACCTACGGGTCGCTGGCGGAGATCGCCTCCCGCGACGTCAGCGAGCTGGCCCGTCAGCGCGGCGTCGGCCCGGCCAAGGCGTCCCGGCTCGCGGCTGCCTTCGAGATGACGCGGCGGCTGCGTGCCCGCCGGCCGGGCGCGCGTACGCTGCTGGCCACGCCCGCAGCGGTCTTCGCGGCGTTCGCCCCGCTCATGGAGGACCTCAAGCGCGAAGTGTTCCGCGTGGCCCTGCTCGACGCCAAGAACGGACTGCTCCGTGACTATGTGATCTCGGAGGGAACCCTGTCGGCGAGCCTGGTGCATCCCCGCGAGGTGTTCAAGCCGGCGATCCTGGAATCGGCGGCTTCGGTGATCCTGCTCCACAACCACCCCAGCGGCGATCCTACGCCCAGTCGCGAGGACATTCGCCTCACCCGTCAGCTCGTGGAGTGCGCCCGGTTGCTCGACCTCCGCGTGCACGACCACGTCATCGTCGGCCGGGGCCAATTCGTGAGCCTGGCCGAGCGCGGTCTCATCTGAGCCGCATCAGCCCTTCGCCAGCTTCTCGATGTCCTTGCGGGGCAGCGTCTGCAACCGCGACAACAGCGACTTGACCTTTCGCTCGGATGCGTGGTCGGCCAGGATGAGCTTCTTGGAACGCGTACCGTTCACGATGTAGGCGACCCAGTCATCGAGGCTCGGCGTGCCGCGCCAGGCGATGGTGATCCCGCTGAGTCGCATGCGCCGACGACCTTCGACCTTCGCGAGAGGCTTGCGGTTGCTCTCCATCAGTGCTGGTCCTCTTCTGCCGCCTGCGCTCGGCACGGGCGCGCTGAAAATTCTCCACGAAGCCCGCTCAAGGTACGAGCGGCCCTCACGAAGTGTCAAGGTCTTGTTTGCCCGCGTCAAATCGGGCGCGCCGCGCACTGGCCTCGCTCGCTGTCGCGCGAGAAAGGCAAAAAGTTCGGCCCTCGACGACGGTGGACGAACAGTCCGTCGTTTTTTCGCGCTCTGCTCGCGAGAGCGCATGGCAGCGTGCGATTCCTTGTTCTGTGGATATCGGTGGACATGTGGACAACCCGTGGGTAAACAATCAGACGATCGAGCGGCGCTCGAGCAGCAACTCGAGAATGGCGCGGGCCAGGGCAGGGCCCCGGGTGACGAAGCCGGTGAAATAGCCGACGGCGGTGGCGCCGGCATCGAGGAGCTGGCGGGCCTTGTCGGGCGTGTCCACACCGCCGGTGGCGATGAGATCCACGGCGTCGCCGAAGCGGGCCCGCGTGCGGCGGATGTTGTCCAGCGTGGTCGGGAAGATGTCCGGCCCCGACAGCCCGCCGGCCCCCTGGGACAGCCGTGGCTCCTCCACGCGTCGGGCATTGCCGTAGTTGATCACGGGCACGCCGGCCTTCAGGGCGGCGGGGATGATCTCGCGCTCGTTGGCGTCGGCGAAGTCGGGCGACAGTTTCACGATGAGCGGCACCCGGATGGCGCCGCGCACCTGTTCCAGCAGGCGAGAGAGGTCAGCGGGCCGTGAGCTCCACGTGTAGACCAGCGCGGTGTTCGGCGAGGAGACGTTGAGCTCCATCAGGTCGGCAAAGGGCGCGAGGGTTTCGGCCAATTCCCGATAGTCGTCGGCCGTCTCTCCGGCAATGCTGACGATCAGGGGAACCCGGTGGGGAAGCTCGCGCAGAGTGGCGCGGAAGGCGTCGAGGCCGGGATTGTGGAAGCCGTTGCAGTTGACGAAGCCGGCGCCGGCGGCCGTGCGCACCCGCACCAGATTCGGCGGCGGGTGGCCCGGTCGGGGTCGCCGGGTGATGCTCTTGGTGGTGACGGCGCCGAAGCCGAGCCCCATCGCTCGCGCCAGGATGCGCCGATCGTAGTACATGGCCGCGAGGATCAGCGGGTTGGGGAGCCGGACGCCCCCGAGGGTCACGGCCAGGCGAGGATCCTCGAGCCGGAACGCCCCGAGCCGATCGAAGGGTAGCCAGCGCAACCCCGCCTGGCCGGCAGCGATGGCGGCGGGCTCGGGCAGCCGGCCGAGCACGCCGCCGTAGAGGGCACGGTACAGGAGTGCCAGCGCGCGCGTCATCGGGCGTGGCTCGCACCATAGCACAACGGAACGCTTGACGATCGGCGGATCGGGCATTTACGTTAGGAAAGCTTGAAGCCCAGGGAGCACGCCGCGAACACTGGTGATCGCCTCGGTCGGGCGGCCCTCGTAGCGCTCTTCCTCACCGCGGCCTGCGCGTCCTCGCGGCCCCCCAGCCTGCCCGCCGAGGACGCGGCGCGTGTCGTGACCACGGACTTCGCGTTCGCCCGGGACACCTTCGCATTCCCCAACGAGATCCGCTCGCGCCATCCCGGCGTCAAGGATCTCTACGCGAACTACTGCTTCGTCCTGGCCCGCGGGCTGCGGCAGTTTTTCCTCTTCGCCCGCTTCGAGCCGTCGGCGCCGAAGCTCACAGCGGAGGGTTACGTCGAGCGCGTGCGCGCGCTCGCGGCGCGCCCGCCCTGGAGCCCGCCGCTGCCCCCCGAAGAGCGCATCGTGATTCCCGGCTATGCCAGCCTTCGCGACTTCTCTCGTGGCGAGGAGATGGCGGTGAAGACGGGGCTGGGTGGACGCTTCTGGACGCTCGTGCACTGGACCAACTGGCGCGTGACGTTCCCGATGCCCGGTGGCCAGCAGGCCCAGGTGGCCGAGGAGATCGCCGAGGAGCTCGATCGCGGCCGGCTCGTCCAGCTCCTGATCACGAATCTGCCCAGCTGGGAGCTCAACCACACGGTGGTGGCCTACGGGTACCGGCGGGCGGGGCCCAACGTCGATCTCGCGGTCTGGGATCCCAACAACCCGGCCAGTCCCGGCGTGATCACGTTCGATGCCACCCAGCGCCAGTTCTGGGCGACCGACGTGTATGATACGGAGCCCGGACCCATTCGAGTGTTCCGCATGTACTTCTCGTGGCTGCTGTGAGCCTCACGGGCGGGCGCCAGCGTCCTGATCCCATCGTCGTGGTATCGGCCGGGGTGGTGACGCCCGTAGGGTCCGATCTCGATGCCTTCTGGTCGGGCCTCGTCACCGGCAGCGACGGGATCTCGATGATCGAGCGCTTCCCGGTTGCCGATCTGCGGGTCGGGCGGGGTGGAGAGATCAAGAAGCTGCCCCTGCCTGGGGGTGGCGCCGAGGCCGGGTGCCGCGCTTCGTTGCTGCTGGAGGCGGCGGCCGGCGACCTGCTGGCCCACGTCACCCTGCTCGCCGCGCCGGAGCGGACGGCCGTGGTGCTGGGCACGGCCCTGGGCGGCGTGGATGAGCTGGATCGCGCGCTCGCCGACGACCCGAGCCTCCGCCGCGCCGCCAACGGGTTCTATGACAGTCCCGCGCAAGCTCTGGCGCGCCGGCTCGGGGCCCGCGGCCCGCTGCTCACGGTCTCGACGGCCTGCGCATCCGGCGCGACCGCGCTGGGACTGGCCGCCGACCTCCTGCGCGACGGGCGCGCCGATCTCGTGGTGGCCGGCGGCTACGATGTTCTCTGCCGGTTCGTGATGCGGGGCTTCGACGCCCTCCGCTCGCTGACGCGCGAGCGCGTGCGGCCGTTCGACCGCCGGCGCAGCGGCCTGCTCCTCGGCGAGGCGGCGGCGCTGGTGCTCCTCGCCCGGGAGGCCGACGCACCCGCGCCGCGCCTGGGCCGGCTACTCGGTCATGCCAGCACGAGCGACGGGGCCCACATCGCGGCGCCGGACCCTGGCGGGCGCGGGCTCGAAGCGGCGATCCGGGGTGCCATGGCACAGGCTGGAGTATCGGCCGATGAGATCGACTTCGTGAGCGCCCACGGCACCGGGACAACGCTGAACGACCCGATCGAGACCGCGGTGCTCAAGCGGGTGCTCGGCCGGCGCGCTCGGGCCATTCCGGTGAACTCCATCAAAGGAGGGCTCGGCCACACGATGGGTGCCGCCGCCACCCTGGAAGCCATCATGTGCCTGCTCGCGTCCCGGCACGGCGTGCTTCCGCCCACACTGGGCCTGGAGGAGCCGGATCCCGAGTGCGATCTCGACTACGTGCCTCGCCAGGCACGGCCGGCGCGGCCCCGGGTGAGCCTCAGCACCTCGGCCGGCTTCGGGGGGTGCAACGCCGCGCTCGTCCTGGAAGGCGTGACGTCGTGAAGCTGGGGGCGGTTGGAGTGTTGACGGGATGGGGCGCGGGGTTGTCGGCCTTGCCCGCCGATGCCCGCGCGGCGGCCGGCGATCGGCCGGTCGTAGAGCTCGCCGCGCCCGCGCTGGTCGGCGAGCGCTTCCGCCGCGCCACTCGCGAGTGCCGGCTGGGTGTGGCCGCGGTCACCGAGCTGCTGCAGCGCGCCGGACTCGCGCGTGACGCCATCCGGGGCCCCGACACCGGCATCCTCTATGCGACCGCCGGCGCCTACGGCGCCTCCAACCGCGCCTTCATCGAGGCCGCGGCCGGTTCCCGGGAAGGACGGGGCGCGTTGCACTTTCCCTACACGGCGCCCAGCGCCGTGCCGGCAGAGGTGGCGATCGAGTTCGGATTGACCGGGCCTTATATCACCCTGATCGGGGGCGCCACGGCGACGCTGGATGCGCTGTGGCAGGCCGAGCGTTTGCTCGCCGAGGCGGCGTGCCGGCGCGTGCTGGTCCTGGCCGTGGAGACGTTCGCGGAGTGCGCCGAGCTCTACCGTCGCGGTCGCTGGCTCGTCGAGCGTCCCCTCGTCGAGGCGGCGGTCTGTGCCCTGATGCTGTCCGGCGAGCCGCCACTGACGGTCCGACCGGCCACCCGACCGGAAGCGCTCGAGCGGCTGGCGCGCCAGCGGGCCGGCGAAACCCTGGCCTGCGCCCCGCTGATCCAGATGGCGCTAGCACAGGAGTTGGGCGAAGATGCCTCTGACCTCACGGGGGTCTGGCGCGGGCGGCGCACGGCGCTCACGGCGTGGCGCGAAGCGGGGCCGGGCCGGCGAACGGGCGAGGTCGTCTGTGCCGCCGTCGCTCCGACGGCGCGCTAGAAGGGGGGCCATGGAACCGCGGGATGTGCTGGAGGAGCTCAAGGGCGTGTTCGTGAGCCGGCTCAAGTTCGAGCCGCGCCGGGTGGCCGACGTCGGACCCGAGACCGCGCTGCCCAAAGGGGTGGAGGGTTCCATCGGGCTCGACTCGCTGGACTTCATCGAGCTGGGGCTGGCGATCGAGGACCGGTTCGGCGTCGTAGTGGACGAGTCGCAAGACGACCTGGCCGCGCACTTCGCGACCTTCGGGACGCTGTGTCGCTTCATCACGGACCGAGCCAAGCCGGCATGAGGCGCGTCGTCGTCACCGGGCTCGGTGCCGTCAGCCCGTTCGGGCCCGGCGTCAAGGCGTACTGGGATGGCGTGCGAACCGGCACCTGCGCGATCCGGCCGGTGACGCTGATCGAGGTGACCGGCTTCCGGTGCCGCATCGCGGCGGAGGTGCCGGAGCCGGTGCCGGGCTCGCCGCGCCGGTCACGGACCGATCGTCTGGCCCTGCAGGCGGCCCGCGAGGCTGCCGACGATGCTGGCCTGGGGCCCGGCGAGCGGAGCCAGGCCGGCCTGATCGTCGGGGCGGTGGGCGGCGGCATGCTGGAGGTCGAGCCGTGGTACTGGCGGCTGGGCCAGGCCGGCGCCGAGCTCCGCCCTCCGCGCACCGCCCTCCGCGCGATTCTGCCCTGCTCGCACGCCGACGTGGTGGGTCACGCGCTGGGGCTGGGGGGGCCGCGGGAGACGCTCGTGACCGCCTGCAGCTCGGGGGCCGCCGCCATCGCCGTCGCCGCCGAGCTGATCACGGACGGCGTCACGCCGGTCGTGCTGGCTGGCGGCGCCGACGCCCTGACTCGCATCTGCTACATGGGCTTCAACGCCTTGAAGCTCCTCGATCCCGAGCCCTGCCGGCCCTTCGACCTCGAGCGTCGCGGGATGTCGATCGGCGAGGGCGCAGCCTTCCTCGTCCTGGAGGATGCCGACCACGCCCGCGCCCGGGGCGCCTCCGCGTACGCCCAGCTTGCCGCTCACGGCATGACCTCGGATGCGTTCCACGTCACCTCGCCCGATCCCGACGGCGAGGGGATGGTCCGCGCGATGCGCGCGGCGCTGGCCGGCGCGGGTCTCGCGCCGAACGCGGTGGGGTACTGCAACGCGCACGGCACGGGTACCCGGCAGAACGACCGCATCGAGGCGCGCGCGCTGCGGGAGGTCTTCGGGGCGGGCGGGTTGCTGGTGAGCTCAACGAAGTCGATGATCGGCCACACCATGGCCGCCGCCGGCGCCCTGGAAGCGCTGGCCACGGTGCTGGCCCTCCGCGACGACACCGTGCCGCCCACGGCCACGCTCCGCACACCCGACCCCGACGTTCCCTTCGACTGCGTCCCCGGCCAGTCGCGCGACACCGCGCTGGAGTGCGCCATCTCCAATTCATTCGGCTTCGGCGGGCAAAACGTCACGCTGCTATTCCGGCGGGCATGAAGGCCAGCGTCGTCATCACCGGGGTGAGCGTCCTCCACAGCAGCGTCGTGGGCGGCAGGGCCGCGCTGGCGGATGCCCTGTGGGACCCGGGGGAGCCGGCCCATCGCCACGTCGGCGCGCTGCCGGACGGGCTGATCGACGAGATCGAGGCGCGCCGGCTCTCACGCGTGTGCCAGCTCGCGGTCGCAGCCGGACGTCTGGCCGTGGCGGACGCGGGGCTCGAGCGGGGCGCCGAGCTGGGACTCATCCTCGGGACCGAGTTCGGGGACTTCTCCTCCACGCGGGCGTTCGCCGACGGCTTCCTCACGACCGGGCCCGCCGGCCTGTCCGCACTGCTGTTTCCCAACACGGTGATGAACACGATGGCCGCGGCCACGACGATCGCGCTGGCGGCGCGCGCGCTCTCCCTGACCCTGAACGCCCGTACTGTCGCCGGCGAGCTGGCCGTGGCCCGGGCCGCCACCGCGATCGCCGGCGGCCGGGCCCGGGCGCTCATCGCCGGCGGCGTGGACCATGTGGATTCCCTGGTGGCCGGGACGCTACCGGTCCTCGACGAGCCCGCGGTGGATGGTGAGGGCGCGACGTTCCTCGTCCTGGAATCCGGTGAGGAGGCTCGGAGGCGGGGAGCGCGCGTCCTGGGTGAGATCGTCGGCGTGGCCTCGCGCGCGCTCCCGGCGCGTCCTCACGGGGTCGGCCGGGCCGCCGCGGCCCGGGCCATTCCGGCGGCGCTGGAGGCGGCCGGCCTGCGGCCCAACGCCATTGCCTGGGTGTACGACTCGGCCTCGGGCGATAGCGCTCGGGATGCCTGGCAAGCGCGGCTGCTCGACGGCGCGCTCGCCCCCGGCGCGCCTCCCCGGGCTAGCCTTCGCCCCCGGCTTGGTGCCCACGCCGGTGTCGGCGCGCTCGGGGTGGCGGCAGGGGTGTGGACCATGGGCGCCGGACGACTCGCAGGGGGCGGCGCCGTGCGGCTCGGTCCCGGCCTGGTGCACGGCGTGGCGCGCGGCGGGACCGAGGTGGCGCTGGTTATTCGATGAACGTCTGGATCGTGATCCCCGTCTACAACGAGGCATCCACCGTTGGCGAGGTCGTTCGGGCGGCCCAGCGCCGCGGTCCCGTGCTGGTCGTCGACGATGGCTCGAGCGACGAGAGCAGCGCGGTGGCGGCGGCGGCGGGGGCCGAAGTGATTCGCCACCCGCGCCGCTTGGGCAAGGGGCAGGCCTTGCGCACCGCGTTTACCGCCGCCCGCCGGCGGGACGCCACGCACGTCGTGACGCTCGACGGGGATGGCCAGCACGCCCCGCGGGACGTGCCTGTGCTGCTGGCGGCCGCCCGTCAGGCACCAGAGGCCATCGTCGTAGGTAGCCGCGTGGGACTCGACGGGGAAGCTCCCCAGGTGCCCGCGGAGCGGCTCAATGCTATTCGTGTCGCCGGCTTCTTCGTGAACTGGGCTAGCGGGCTCAGTCTTCGTGACACCCAGTCAGGCTTCCGCGTGTACCCGCTGAGCGCGCTGGATGGCCTGACCCTCCGCCGCGGCGGCTTCGTGCTCGAGACCGAGGTGCTGGTGAAGGCCGCGGCTCGGGGATTGCCGGTCCTGGAGGTGCCGATTACGGTGATCCCGCGGGCGGCCCGACGAAGCCGCTTCCGCCCGGTGGTCGACGGCGTCTCGGTCGGCGCCTATCTCGCCGGCCAGGCCGTGCGGCGCTGGGCCAGCGAGGCTCGGGCGGCGATGAGGGAGGCCTGGGGGCCGCTCACTCGTGATCGCCGGCGCCTTCGTCACGCAGCCATGCTGGAGGCGGGCGCGGCGCGCGGCGACTCCTTCGCGGCCTTTGGCATCGCCATCAGCGCCGTCGCGCTGCACCGGGCCGGCGATCAGGTGCTGTACTGGTGGCGCCATCCCCGACTCAGGCGCGCGGCGGCCTGCGCCGGAGGGACGCTGGCATTGCCCGTGCTCCTCGGCCTGGCTCTCGCTCAGGTGCTCGCCGGCCGGCTCATGCCCGACCTGGCGACCCGGTTCGTCCGTCACGTCTTTTCGCAGACGCGGCTCGGCGCCGCCGAGCCGCCGCAACGCCGGTCGCGCCACCAGCCCGACGAGACCGGTGCCCCGGTCGCGACCTGGCGATGACCGGCCCCGAGGCCTGCGACGTCGTGGTGGTGGGCGGTGGGCCCGGTGGCTCCACGACGGCCACGTTCCTCGCCAATGGCGGTCTGCGGGTGGCGCTCTTCGAGCGCGAGGTCTTTCCGCGCTTCCACGTCGGGGAATCCCTCATGCCGGCCGTCATGTGGGTGCTCGAGCGGATGGGCGCGCGTGAGGCCGTCGAGGCGGCGGGGTTCCAGATCAAGTACGGGGCGACGTTCATCGACGCCGAAGCACCCCGGGAGACCACCTTCTTCTTCCTCGACGGCCAGCCCTGGCCCAGCTACACCTACCAGGTGCCTCGCGCCGAGTTCGACACGCTGCTCCTCAACCACGCCCGCCGCTGCGGCGTGGCCGTGTACCAGCCGGCGACCGTCGAGTCCGCCGAGTTTGACGCGGCGGGTGTCACCGTGACCGCCTCCGTCGACGGCCAGCCCCTCAGCGTGCGAGCGAGCATGGTGGTCGACGCCAGCGGTCGCGACGGCTTTCTCACGGCGCGCCGGGGGCAGCGTCAGCGGATTCCGAACCTCGGCAAAGTCGCCCTCTTCGCGCATCACCGGGGCGCGGACCGGCTCATGGGAAAGGACGAGGGCAACATCCGCGTCTTCGTCTTCCCCGAAGGCTGGTTCTGGTGGATCCCGCTGGCCGGCGATCTCACCAGCGTGGGCGTGGTGATGCACGCCCGTACCGTGCGGGAATGGGCGGGGACGCCGGACGCGCTCTACGCCGAGATGATCCGGCGCTGCGCCGGCGTGGCGGCTGGCCTGACCCGGGCCGAGCGGGTGACCGACATCCATCGCCTCGCCAATTTCTCGTACATCAACTCGCCGGTGGTGGGAGATCGCTTTCTCGCCGTCGGCGACGCCGTGATGTTCGTGGACCCCATCTTCTCGGGCGGTGTGTACATCGCGATGCGCTCGGGCCAGCTGGCGTCGGAGTCGATCCTGACGGCATTCCGGCGGGGCCGCTTCGAGGCCCGACACTTCGCGGCGTACGAGCGTCGGATCCGAAAAGGGGTGGCGCCCCTGCTCCGGTTCATTCACAAGTACTACGAGCCGGCCTTCTTCTACCTCCTGATGCGCCCGCACAATTACTTCGGGGTGTACACGGCGGTCCTCAACGTGCTCTCCGGCGGTAGCTTCATCAAGATGCGGTGGCGCACCCAGGTTTCCCTGGCCATCCTGTTCGGGCTGGGCCTCGGCCACCGTTGGCTGCGCCGGTGGTCCGGGCTCCCCATCGCCTCCCGCCTGGAATGGTAGTGCGAGGTGAGCCGCGCTCGGGCGGCGAGCCGAGCGGTGAAATGATCGGGATGGTCGTGCGAGGTGAGCCGCGCTCGGGCGGCGAGCCGAGCGGTGAGATGGTATGGGGTCGTGCGAGGTGAGCCGCGCTCGGGCGGCGAGCCGAGCGGTGAGATGGTCCTGATCGTGTGGGCGAGCTGACATGCGACTGTTGCGGTCTTACGCGTTCACCGCCGCCGGGATCGCCATCGGTGTGGCCGGGCTGGTCGCGCTGGGGGCGATGAGCGAGCGCATCATGCGCTTCATCGAGGGTGGGGATCGGTTCGTCCTGGGCCAGATCTCCGTGGCCGGACCGGGAATGGGGATGGGGGCCGGTTTCACCGCGGGCGGTCTGCTCCCGGCGGCGAAGCTCCAGGCCATCGCCGAGGTTCCCGGGGTAGCGGGCGTGCAACCGCAAGTCATGCTGCCCCTCAACCCGTCGACCTCCCAGTTCATGACTCTGACTCACGAGCTGGTGCTCGGGGTCGACCTCTCCGTGCCCACGCCCAACCGCCACTATCCGACTCTGCCCGTGCGGGCCGGACGCTTCCTCCGCGCGGGCGACCGGCATGCCGCGGTGATCGGGGCGTCCTTCGCCAGCTCCCGCGGGCTCGACGTGGGCTCCCGCCTGACCCTGGAAGGGCAGGGCTACGAGGTCATCGGCGTGCTGGAGCGGATGCTCACCGCGCCCGATCGCTTCGTCATCGTGCCGATCGAGGACGCGCGCGAGCAGTGGGTGGCCAAGGATGCCCTGCTGCGCACGTTGCTGGCCTCGGGCGCGGCCGCGCTCACCGCGGCCGACCTCAACACGGGCGCGGCGGTCGGCTGGCGCGACGGCGAGGACCCTGATGCGCTGGCCCAGCGGATCCACGCCGAGGTGCCGGGCGTCAACGTCCAGCTCCCCCGCGAGCTGAGCAGCCTGCTGCGCTCCTCGACGACGTTCTTCTCCGCCCTGGTCGTGGGCATCGCTGCCCTGGGCCTGGTGATCGGCGGGTTGTCGGTGGCCAACACGGTGGCCGCGGCCGTCTTCGAGCGGCTGCGGGACTTTGGGATCAAGCGGGCGCTGGGCGCCACCGACGCACAGCTCGGGCGGGAGGTGCTCGGCGAGGCCCTGGCCGTCACTGGCTCCGGCGGGCTGGCCGGCATCATCCTGGCCATCGCCCTGGGAGTGGCGATCGACCAGTGGTCCGGCGTCCGAGGTCAGCAGCTCTTCCTGTTCTCGCCCCGCCTGGTGGGTGGGGCTCTGCTCTTCTCCGTGTTGCTCGGCGGGCTGGCCGCGCTCTACGCGACGCTCCGGGTGGCGCGCCTGTCCCCGGCCGAAGCCATGCGCCGGGGCGCGTGACGCCGTGCTGCTCCGCGCCGAAGGGCTGGTCAAGTCGTACCGCGCCCCCTCGGGGGCGACCATCCCCGTGCTGGCCGG
>DATBIM010000136.1:0-11180 GCA_036556905.1 Candidatus Methylomirabilota bacterium | reverse complement strand
AACAACGCGGCGGCGGGCGGCACCACCGGCACCCGGCAGATCAAGGACTCCGAGCCCGACGGCTACACCATCGGGATGTTTCACATGGGCCTGCTGACGGCGCCGGCGGTTGGAGTGGTGGACTATGACCACACCGCCTTCGAGCTGATCGGCCAGGTCGGACGCACCCAGGTGGGCCTGGGGTGCCTGGAGGACAGCCGCTTCAAGACCATCCAGGACGTGCTGACCGAGGCCCGGGCCAAGCCGGACTCGATCACGGTGGCGATGAACATCGGGCTGCTGCCGCACTTCGTGCCGCTCATGTTCCAGCACGACGCCGGTGTTCGGTTCCGGTACGTCCAGGCCGGCGGCGGGGCCGTCCGCCTGAAATCCATCCTCGGCAAGCACACGGAGCTGTCGCTGTTCTCGGGCCCGGAGTTCCTGCTCTACAAGTCGCAGGGCGTCCGCCCGCTGGTCATGTTCTCGGAGGCGCGCGCGCCCGAGCTGCCGGACGTGCCGACCGCGCGGGAGGCCGGCGTACCGACCGTCTTCGAAGAGCGCATCATCGTCTTCGCGCCGAAGGAGGCGCCGCGCGCGAACCTGGACCTGGTGGCCCGGGCCCTGCGCGGGGCCATGGAGGACCCCGAGGTTGCCGCCCGCTACAAGGGCCTCGGCATCGACGGCGTCTTCATCGAGGGCCCCCGCCTGAAGGCGATCCTGGACGGGCTCAAGGGGCCGATCACGAAGGTGGGCGACGTGGTCAAGCAGGCCCAGGCCGAGCAGAGGAAGAGGTGACCGGGACCCCCTCCGTCAGGTCCGGTCCTGGTTACACAGGTCCAGCGCCGTGAGCGCGTAGAGCTGCGCGCCCGTCACCAGGTCGGAGATCTTCATGCCGAAGTTGCCGCCGCCGACGCTGATGCCCGGACCGTAGGTGATGGCCGGGATCCGCATCTCGTTGAAGCAGTTGATGTCACGCCACATGCTGGAGAACGGGGGCGGTGCCGGCCCCGGAGTGGTGCCCAGGATGGCCTGATGGGCCCGGGTGATGGCCCCGGCCAGGGGCTGGACCCTCTGCGGATCGGCCTCAAAGGACGGCCGGTAGGTGTACAGCTCCACCTCGCCCTCCAGCCCCGCGCTCGCGACCAGCCGCCGCAGATCCTCGCGGAGGTCCAGCGGGTTCTGCACGGGGGTGGTGCGCACGTCCAGATAGACCGTGCACTGCTGGACGGTCTTGGTGATCTTGTAGGGTACGCCGCCCCGGATGGCCCCGATGTTGACCTTGGGAATGATCACCCCGCCCGGCCCCTCGTACCGGTGCCGCTGTTCGTACTCGTAGGCCCACTCCTCGATCCTCTGGATCAGCGGGGCCATGCGCACGATCGCGCTGGGGCTCTTCTCGATGGCCGTCGGGCGCGAGATGTACGGCGTGTAGATGGGCAGGTCGTTGCCGAACACGGTCACCTTGAAGAAGGCCTTGCCAGCCTCTACCCCGACCAGACCGAAGTCGGTGCCCTCGGCGACCAGCGCGTAGTCGGCCACTCCGCCGTGGGTGATGGCGAAGCGCGTGCCCGGCTCCTTGGCCAGGTAGGCCGGGGGCTGGAACTCGTCCACGGGCTCCACGCCAATCTCGCCAACCACGGCCATGAGGACCAGATCGCCCTTCAGGCGCACGCCGGCGTCCTTGATGGCCTTGGCCGCGAGCAACCAGGTGGCCATGGGGCCCTTGTCGTTGCAGATGCCATTGCCGATCAGCACGTCGCCCGCCCGCCACGCCGAGTGGAAGACGGGGTCGGCGGCGCGCCGGGTCGTCCACCACTCGTCCTTGTGGATGGTGGTGTCCATGTGGCTGTTGAAGACCAGGCTGCGCCCGTGGCTGGCCCCGGGCAGGACCCCGAGCACATTGGGCCGGTCGGGCACCAGCGCCACCTTGCGGGCCGCGATGCCCTGGCGGCCCAGCCACTCGTAGACGTAGTCGGCCACCGGGCCCTCGTTTCCGGTCGGGCTGTCGATGTTGCCGAGGTCGAGAGCTACCGTGACGAGCTCGTCGACGTCGATGCGATCGAGCACTCGCTGGGCCACGCTGTCGAGTGTCATCGAGAGATCTCCTCTGATCGCCCGAGCTCGGGGTCGGGCTCGTTGCTCTGGATCATGCTCTGGATGCGCGCGCGCAGCCCCGGCCACTCCGTCCGGGGCCAGGCGGCCAGGCGGAGGTCGGCCAGCAGGGTCGCGGGCTTCCCGAAAACGAGCAGGCGGTCGCCGGTGTCGATCGCCTCCTCCAGCTGGTGGGTCACGAGGATGGCCGTCTTGCCTTCGCCCCGCACCATCTCGAAGAACTGCGAGCGGATCTGCATGGCCGTCACCTCGTCGAGGTGACCAAAGGCCTCGTCGGCCAGGAGAATCTCGGGATTCACGGCGAAGGCCCGGGCCAGGGCTGCGCGCTGGCGCATCCCGCCCGATAGCTCGCCCGGAAAGGCCGAAAGGAAGGCGTCCAGGCCCAGGCGGTGCAGCCATCGCTCGGCCCGGGCCCGCTGCTCGGCCGGCTCGACGCCCATGAGCTCCAGGCCCAGCGTGACGTTGTCGCGGAGGGTGCGCCAGGGCAGGAGACGGTCCTGCTGGAAGATGATGCCGATGCGGCCGCGGAAGGCGTCGAAGTCGCCGTACGGCGTCCGCCCGTCGATCTCGACGCTGCCCTCCGAGGGCCGCTCGAGACCGATCACGATGTTGAAGAACGTCGACTTGCCGCAGCCGGTCTTGCCCACGATGGCCACGATCTCCCCGCGCCGGATGGTGAAGTCCAGGCGCTCGATGGCCACCACCGCGCCCCCCGACCCCTTCTGGCGGAAGACCTTGCGCAGCCCCCGCACGTGGATGTCGGCGTCCGGGGGCGCCATCAGTCGCGCCACACGAGGAGTCGGCGTTCGATCCGCGTCACCACGATCTGGGCCATCATGAGCAGCAGCACCAGCACCACGGTCCAGGCGAAGACGTCGGCGATGGCGAAGGTCTCGTTGGCCTGCATCAGCGCGTAGCCGATGCCCGACGTCGCCCCCACCAGCTCGGCCATGGTCACCACCCGGATGGCCAGGCTCAGGTTCACCTTCCAGCTGGTCAGGATGGCCGGCGCGGTGGCCGGCAGGATGAGCTTGGCGAAGAAGTGGGGCGCGCTCGGTCGCAGCGCCCGCACCATGTCGCGCAGGTCGCGGCTGATGCCGTGCATGCCATCCAGCACGTCGATCAGGAAGATGGGCGCGCAGACCATGATGAGAATAAAGGCGATCCGCACCTCCCGATCCCGGAACCACAGCACGGCGAAGAGGATCCAGCACAGGACCGGCACCGCCATCAACAGCTTCATGAGCGGCATCAGGTAGCGCTCGAGGAGGTTCCACCGATACATGGCCATGGCCAGGGCCACCCCGAACACGAAGGAGAGGACCAGCGCGATCAGCACCCGGCCCACCGTGATGGCGATGAACTCGGGCCGGGCGGCGATGTCGACCAGGCTCTTGCCGATGCGGGCCCAACTGGGGGCCACGAACGGCGGGAGCACCAGCGAGGCCAGGTGCCACAGAACCACGAACGCGGCCAGGGAAACGATCGTCTCCCTGGGCCAGCGGCCGACGTGGGCGACGTCGACCGCCTCGACGGCCTCGCTCTGGCGCCCGGAACGCTGGTCGGCCATGCCTCACGGCACGTGGATGACCGACTGGTCGGGCACCGGCTGCTTGAAGTACCCCTCGCCGATGGCGACCTTGATCACCTCCCACAAGGTCTCGCGGGCCGAAGGCTCGGCCGTCGAGCGCACCTGGAAGACTACCCGGGGCGCGGTGATCATGTCCTTGAAGGCGCCCGGCGGCAGCTTGATGGCCGTCTGGAGGATCTTGTCCGCGTCGTCGGCATTGCTGCGCATGAACCGCGCCGCCTCGTCGAAGGCGGCGATCACCCGCGGCAGCGCGGCGGCGTTCTTGGCGATCCAGTCCTCGCGCAGCCCCAGGGCCAGGAGCCAGCCGTCCTTGCCGGTCAGCTCGCGCCAGCCCTGCTTGCCGTTGAAGATGATGCGGTAGGCGGGATTGTCCTGCATCGTCATCGTGGCCGTCGGCTCCCACGTCATGCCGGCGTCCACCCGGTCGGCCGCTAGCTGGGTGCGCACCAGCGGCGGCCCGGCCTGCACGACCGTGGTGTCCTTGCCGAGCGCGATGCCCTTGTGCTTGGCGTACAGGCTGAGCACCGAATATTCCGAGGAGGCCATGTCGGCGGCGATGGTCTTGCCCTTGAGGTCGGTGAAGGACTTGATGGCAGGGTTCTTGGTGATCACCGACATCGAGGTCATGTCCACCAGCGTGCTGACGATCTTGAGCGGCACCCCCTCCAGCCGCATCCGCTGGAACACCAGCGGCCCTCCCGGCACGCCGTCGGTCTCGCCCGAGGCGGTCGCGCCATAGTAGGCGCTGACGGCGCCGTACACCTTCACCTCCATGTCGATCCCGTGCTTCTTGTCGAACCCCCGGTCCTTGAGGATATTGATGATCATGGCCGAGTGGGACGGGAAGCCCAGGTTGCCGATCCGGACCTTCACCGGCTCCTGAGCCGGCACGGCCGCCGGGCCGACGGCCAGGACCAGCCCCATGCCCAGTACCGCCAGCCCCGTGAGAAGCCTGCCTGTCCAAGCGTTCATCGTCGCCTCCTGTGGGCTCCAAGCGATAGACATTCGACAATCGATTGTCAACGGCTTATCATCCGCCCGGCATTTCGGTCCGTGGTGGAGGTCCCATGAGGCTGGTCGATCTCTCGCATCCCTGGAACATGCACACGCCCGGCTGGGTCGGCTACCCGGGCTCCAAGATCTACTACACGCAGACGCTGCAGACCAACCGCATCGTGTCGCAGCGGGTGGAGACCTCATTGCACGTGGGGACCCACCTCGACGGGCCCATGCATGCCGCCGATGGCGCCGGCGACATCGCCTCCCTGCCCCTGACCAAGCTGGTGCACGAGGGCGTGGTCGTCGACGTGTCCGACGCGGTGGAGGACTGGAGCATCATCACGCCCAGGCACATCACCGACCGGATGGAGGTGAAGCGCGGCGACATCCTGATCCTCCACACCGGCTACCACCGCTACTACGAGGGCAAGCCCCAGCAGGACCTCACCCGGTACTTCTGCATGCATCCGGGGGGCACGCGCGAGCTGGCCCAGTGGATGCACGACATGCGCATCGCCTGGTGGGGCATCGACGCCGGCTCCGGCGACCACCCGATGAACACGACCATCCGCTACATGCGGCCCGATCTCACCCGGCGGTTCGAGGAGCAGGTGGGCCGGGCGGTGCGCGACTACTTCGGGGAGTACGAGTACCGCCACCACAAGAGCGGGCGCCTGGTGAAGGAAGAGATCTTCCCGATGCACTACCTGGCCTTCCCGGAAGGCTGTATCCACGCCGAGAACGTGGGCGGCGACATCGAAAAGGTCCTGAACACGCGCTGCATCATCGGGGCCTTCCCGTGGAAGTTCGAGGGCGGCGAGGCCTGTCCGTGCCGGATTCTGGCCTTTCTCGATGTCGGCCCCCTCACGGTGGAAGAGGTCCGCGAGGCCGTCGGCAAGAAATCGGGTTAGCGGGCCCCGCTATTCCACCGACTGGCCTTCAAGACCGAGGGCCTGCTCCAGGACACGGAACGCCAACCTGGAACGACAGAAAGTCGCCGATCGCTGCTTACACTACGCGGAGGTCGAGTGGCGCGACGCCGGCAAACACCTTGCCGATGCGCACGGCGTCCAGGCCGTAGAGCCGGACGAAGAGGCCGCCGAGGAGCGCGCGGTACTCGTTGAGGATCGGGTAGTCGCGGTCTTCGAAGAGCGTGCCGCGCGCGAGCTTCTGCTGGGCGCCGGCAATGCGGCCGCCGCGCACTGTGCCGCCGAGGATCCAGTACACGGTGCCGTGGCCGTGGTCGGTACCGCGGTTGCCGTTCTCCCGGAAGGTGCGGCCGAACTCGCTGATGACGACGACCGTGGTGTCGCGCCACGCCGCTCCCATCTCGTCGGCGAACGCGGCGAGACCGCGGCCGAGCTCCTCGAAACGCTGGGCGAGGTAGCCGGGCGCCGCGCCGGCGGTCGCGGTCGGGCCCTGGTTGATGTGCGTGTCCCACCCGCCGACGTCCACGAACCCGAGACGGTACGCGTCCTTCATCAAACGGGCGATGCGCCGCGCCTCCCTGGCGAAGTTCCGCGGTCCGATGGCGCCGCGGCTGGCCACCTCCATCTCCGCGCCCATGGCCCGCGCGATGTCCCGGCGCGCGGCAAACCCCTCGGCGACCTGCGCACCGAGCGCGGTGTCACGGTACATCTCGGCGATCAGCTTCGCCTGGCGCTCGTCGAGTCCGGCGCGCGCGGGAACGCGCAGCGACGCGTTCGCCACCTTCGCCGCGCCGCGGAACACGACCGGCAGGTGGTCGGTGAACGAGATCGCGCCGGGCCCCACCAGCTCGACGGCGAGCCGGTTGAGAAAGCCGGAGGCGTAATCGCGCCGGCCCCCCAACGGCTGGCCGAGCTCGATGCCGTCCTGGGTCTCGAAGTGGCTGCGCGTCAGGTCGTCGGTGCCGGCGAACGGCACGAACGCGGCCTCGCCCTTCTTGAAGAGCGGGTACACGGACTCGCGCAGCGCCGGGTGCAGGCCCCAGTCGCTATCGATCTCCAGGCACTCGCGCCGCGGCACGGCGATGTTCGGCCGCGCCTCGTAATAGAAGTCGCTCGCCACCGGCACCAGCAGGTTGGCGGCGTCGTAGCCGCCGCGGAGAAAGACGAGCAGGAAGCGGGTGTGCACCCTGGGCACGGCCCACAGCCGGCCGACGGGCAGCGCGCCCGCGGCGGCCGCGCCGGCGAGGAATTGGCGGCGCTTCATCGGTGCATGAACTCCGGCGAGGAAATGTAGAGCAGGTTCCGCTCCTGCGGCGTGGCGGCGGACGCGAGCGCCTTCACCGTCGCCGGGCCGAGCCGCTTCTCGAGCGACGGGTCGATGCGCCAGTCGCCGGCGTAGGCGATCGCGCGCGCGACCTCGAAGCGCACCGCCAACTGCCCGGCGCTGGCCCAGGCCATCCTGGTGAGCGGATAGCCGTCGGGCGTCGGACGGGCGTACAGCGGCTGACCCAGGCGCCCGAGGCCGCCGAGGATACGGCTCGTGTCGGCGACCTGCTCGCCGGTCCCGGCGAGCCGCAGCGCCGAGAACACGTAGTGAATCGGATCCTTGAATTTTGACCCCAGGGATTGCCGGAACTCCTCGGAGGAGAACAGCGTCCGGAGGACCGCCGGGATGTTGCCGTCGGTGGTGGTCCAGGTTGCCGCCACCCGCTCGACGAGCGCCGCTGGCGGCTCGTCCGACACGAAGAACACCGCCAGCTTGCGCGACACGAACCGCGCGGTCGAGGGGTGGCGCGCGAGCAGGTCGAGCGCCTCGTCGAGCTCGGCAACGCCACGCGCGCGGATGGGCTTGCCGAGCAGCACCTTCGGGCCGTAGTCGTGGCGCTTGGGGTTGAACTCGAACAGGCCCTCGCGCAGGTACTCGCCGGAGGGTGTCGGGCCCCGGCGGGCGGTTTCTCGCGTGACGATGCCGAAGCCGGTCAGCACGCGCGCGAGCTCCTGCACGTCCTGCTGCCTGTAGCCGCCGTCGGCGCCGAGCGTGTGCAGCTCCATGAGCTCGCGCGCGAAGTTCTCGTTCAGCCGGCCGGCCGCGTTCTGCGCGTTGTCGAGGTAGCGCAGCATCGCCGGGTGGCGGGCCGCCGCGCCGAGGAGCGTCCGGAAATTGCCGAGCGCATGCGGTCGGATCGCGCTCTCCTCGTAGTCGCCGACCGTGGCGCGCAGCCCCGCCTTGAACATGAACACGTTGAAGTGGTTCATCCAGAACCAGGTCATGTGCTCGCGCAGCTGCCACGGCGAGTAGAGCGCGCGCAGCACTGAGCGGCTCGCCGCCTCGCGTCCGAGGCGCGTCAGCTCTTGCTGGAAGGCCTGCTGCTCCATCTTCTTCTGGGCGTCGTCGGCAAGCGCCAGGACGCTGCGCCGCCGCTCGACGAGGTCGGCGGCGAGCATCAGCACCGGGCGCTGCGTGATCGTCATCGCCGCCACCTGGGCCGCCGCCTTGGGCGGCAGATCGTCGCCCGGCGGGGGCGCGAGCTGCCGCTCGAGCCAGCGCCCGGCGCCGAGCTCCGCCATCTCGCGGGCGGCCGTGGCGTTCGCGCCCCAGGTGACGCGGTCGAGGAAGAGAAGCTGCGCGGCCGGCGCATAGCGCTCCAGCGCGGGCGGGGCCGGCGGCTTGCCGGCGCAGCCGGCAAGGACGAGGGCCCCGAAGACCATGATTGCCAGCTTCTTCATGCGCTGCCCGCCACTATTAGACGCCGATCCGCGACCTGCCGGCAACTCGCAGATCGGTCTCGGCCGCCAAGCACGTCGTGTTGGCGCGGGAGGACCGAGGACGTAAGAGATTCGGCGGGCCGGCAGCAGTCCCTCTGCTAGTGTTGGAAAAGCGGTCATATGAACGCCTTCGCCGTTTTCTCCCTTCCGCAATGGGTCGCTGGTCCGCTCGCGAGCACCTTGGCGACGAGGAAGGGAAGCGTGTGACAACGGTGTTTCTCATCGTTGTGGGCGTCGGACTGCTGGCGGTCGCCTACAGGGCCCATCACGTGGGGGAAATCCGAGCTGGGAGGGCGGGCTTCAAGCCCTACCGCCCCACCCGAGCGGAGAGCCCCGGAGCCTTCTATTTTTACCTGACGCTCTACATCGGCGCCGGCCTGGCGCTGCTCGTGTGGGGGGTGTTGGTCATTGCGGGTGTCGCCCGCCCATTGCCCCTGAAGTGACCCGCCTGTCGCCCGATTCGTGGAGCGCCCCCGTGTCGGTTCTCCTCACAGTCGGACACGCAGCGTGGTGGGGCTCTCTGTCGTTAGCCATCGCGGGGCTGGCATTTCGTTCCCTCGTCTGGGCCAGTTGGGTTCCCTATCCGAACGAGCCTTATAGGACGTCGGACATTCTCGAGCTTCTGGTTCTGGGTGTGCTTCTCGTTCTGTGTGGCACCTGCGTTCTGGTCGGCGGGCTCCTGGTGGTGACTCGCCGCGGTGGTGTACGTCTGCTGGCTACGGGCATCCTGGTGCCGGTCGTTTACGGCATTCTTCATCCACTCTTGCCAACGTTGCGTCTTTGGTAGCGCCAATGAATGGAGGATCTGGGTCTTATGAGAACACTTCTCTTAGCTGCCGCGTTTTGCTCCCTGTTGCTCTGGGCACCCTATGATTCCCCGGAAGCGTCAACAACCGACCATGCGGTCCAGGCGATCAAAAGGGGTGATTATGCACTGGCGCTGAAAGAATTGCGCCCGCTGGCTGAGAACAATGATCCCAATGCCCAATTCCTCATGGGCATGCTCTACGACGCAGGCAATGGGGTAGCGCAGGATCACGCGACCGCCGCCGCATGGTACAGAAAGGCTGCCGAACAAGATCACCCGATCGCCCAGCTGTTCCTCGGCATCCTGTATCACTCTGGCAATGGGGTTGACCAGGACTATCGAAAGGCGGCGCATTGGTTCCAAGCTTCCGCAAACAACGGAAACGATCAGGCCCAGTTCTATCTGGGATCGATGTATGCGAGGGGCACCGGAATCAACAAGGACGAGTCCAAGGCCATCGAGTGGCTGACCAAAGCGTCCGCTCAAAAACATACCCGGGCGATGGGCCTGCTCGCCACCCTCTTGTTCTCCCGGAATCACACCGAGCAGGACCTGATCGACGCCTATGTATGGAGCCATCTCGCGGCGGAGTATGATCCTGTGCAGGCCACGACGTCGGCTCGTGGCGTCATTGCCAACTACTGCACTGAGGCGCAAGTGAAAGCTGCGAAGAAGTCCATCGGTGAATGGAAAAGGAAATGGAAACACCTGCCCACTACTTGAGGTCGGGCCGATCGGCTCGCTGAGGTCCCTTGAAATTCCCTGACTGGTGACCTACCTTCGTCGCGCCCCACCCTTGAGCCGAGGAGGCGCGCATGAAGTCGGGACGGGCCGCTCCATCCCTTCTCCTCCTCGCCGTTGCCGTCCTGCTGCCTCTCCGGATCGAAGCCCAGCCGCAGGGCAAAACCGCCAGGGCGCTCGGCCTGACGATCCCGCCGTCACTGCTCCTCCGTGCCGACCAGGTCATCGAGTAGGTCATGACCGCGGGCTTACCCACGTCGCATGAAAATGGCCGCCGAAGGGCGGACCTCAGAGGAGACGATGCGGCTTACCGTGGCTGACGCGATCTCGCCTTCTTCGGCGGCTCGCCTTGCGCCTGAGCGCGTCGGCCGACCCCGGCCTCACGATGAAGCGGCTGCTCGAGGAAGCGGGCATCGACCTGCAGCACGACCCGCATCGACGGAGGATCAGATGAAGCGCTTCATGAAGCTTTTCGATCCGATCGCGCTGCCGGCGCCGCGTCGGGTCACGCTGGCTCCGCGGCCCGCGAGCCCGAAGGGCCTGCGCCTGGGCTTGGTGGACAACACCCGGTTCAACTCCCACACCCTCCTGAGCAGGATCGCCGAGCGGCTGGCCCGCCGTCACGGGATGGCCGTGACCGTGACCGAGCGCAAGCGCTCGCCCAGCCATGCGATCGAGGAGGTCGCCATCAAGGCGCTGCGAGCCCAGTGCGACCTGGTCATCTCGGGCGTCGGCGACTGAGGGTCGTGCAGCTCGAGCAGTGTGCTCGACGCGATCCTCATGGAAGAGCAGGGCGTGCCCGCCATCGCCATCGTCACTTCCGCGTTCCTCTTCACCGGGCGGGCCATGGCCGAGAGCTGGGGCAAGCCGGACTACCCTTTCCTGGCGACGCCGCATCCCATCTCCTACCTCACCTGGAGCGAGCTCGACGAGCGGGCCGATCGGCTCGCAGAGGCGGTGGAGGAGTGGCTGGGCCTCGAGCCGCGCTGAGCCTGATCGACCTCTCTACTTCTTGCCCTTCTCCAGGGTCTTGCGCGCCTCCAGCACCTCGCGACGGCACTCCGCCGACCGACCGCTGACATGACGCCGCGCCTCTTGCAGGCTCTTGCGCGCGTCTCTCAGGGCGTCCGCAGTGTACTTGTCACGATTGTCCCGCATCTCTTTGTCGACTTCCTCGATCTCGTCCTTGCAATCCGCGAACACCGGGGTCGCCGTCATTGTGATCGAGACGATCATCAATGTCCCTCCGACCAGG
>DATBIM010000135.1:0-1851 GCA_036556905.1 Candidatus Methylomirabilota bacterium | reverse complement strand
CGCCAGCCCCGCACGATCCGCTCGACGTGCTCGGCGGTGCCGGCCCGGCCGACCGCCAGCAGCCGCGCCTCGGTCTCCGGCGTGGCCACCCGGGTCAGGGCCCGGACCTTGGCGTAGGACAGCTCCCCGCGGGCCAGGGCCCGGGCAAGAAGCGGTAGCGTCCCCAGGGCGCGCGCCACGCGCACCTTCTCCCGGGCCGCGCCCAGGTCGAGTCCCACCCGCCAGCTGAGCCAGTCGGCGCAGGAGCGAAAGCCATTGCTCCAGCCTTCCCCGACGTCGAACTCCCGGATCAGCTCCAGCAGGCGCGCGGTCGCCGCGGTGAGGTGGGCCGAGAGCGCGGCGATCTCATCGCCCAACCGGTCGAGCTCCGCGAGGCGCTCGGGCGTGGGAAACACCGTTGGCGAGTGCTCGTGCATGACGCGCCCCCTTTGTTGCTGGGGCGAATCTACACCCGGATTTCGGAGGCACCTGGGAGCCACCAGAACGAGTGATCTCGGACCGAACGCGAATTTTTCGCCCCCGGCGCCTCATTGCCGGTGGACGGGCTTTCGCGGCCCGCTGCGCCGGCATTCCCTGAGCACTGCCGGCACGTGGCCAGTGCGCTCACAGAAACCCGTCAAGCAGAGACTGGACACGATCAGTATGATGGCCGCAACCCAGCCAAGGAGAGAATGCCGATGGCACCAGCCTGGGACCTGCTCGTCCGCGGCGGCACCCTCATCGATCCCGCCCGGTCTATCTCGGCGAAACAGGACGTCGCCTTCAGCGGAGGCAAGGTGGCGGCGGTGGCGGAGAGGCTGACGGGCGAGGCCACTGAGGTGATCGAGGCGACGGGCGCGCTGCTCACGCCCGGGCTGATCGACATCCACACCCACGTCTATCACGGCCTGGCGACCGGCCGGCACGCCGACCAGACGTCGCTCGCCAACGGCGTCACCACCGTGGTGGACGCGGGCAGCGCGGGCTGGATGACCCTGCGCGGGCTGCGCGACTACGTGATCCCGACCTACCAGACGCGCGTCTACGCCTTCCTGCACATCAGCGCGACCGGGCTCACGATCAACCGGGTCATGCCCGAGCTCGCCGAGATCAAGTTCGCCCAGGTCGAGGAGGCGGCGCGGACCGTGGCCGAGAACCCCGCCCTGGTCCTCGGCATCAAGGTGCGCATCGCCCACGGCGCCACCGGCCAGGGCGACCAGGCCAATGCGCGCGAGGCGTTACGGCGCGGGCGGCAGGCAGCCGACCTGGCCCGCGTTCCCCTCATGGTGCACGTCTCCGACACTCCCATCCCGCTCGATGAGATCCTCGATCACCTTCGCGGGGGAGACATCGCCACCCACATCTTCAACGGCAATGTCGAGCAAGTCCTCGGCCCCGACCGCCGCGTGCGCGGCGCGGTCCGCGCGGCCCGGGAGCGCGGCGTGGTGCTCGACGTCGGCCACGCCTCCATCCACTGCGACGTGAACGTCGCCCGCCGGGCCATCGCCGAGGGGTTGCCACCTACGACCATCAGTACCGATCTGCACACCCCGCCGCCGGGACGGATCGTCTACAACCTGAGGGCCATCATGTCGAAGTTCCTCGCCCTGGGCATGCCCCTCGACGAGGTGGTGGCCGGCGTGACGAGCCGCGCGGCAGCTGCGATCGGCCGGTCAGCAGAGCTGGGATCGCTGGCGCCCGGGATGGTCGGGGACGCCGTTGTCATGGACCTGGAGGACGGTCACTTCACCTACGTGGATGGCGCGGGCAACGAAGTGAAGGCCAGCCGACGCTTCCGGACGCGTCAGGTGATTCGGCAGGGCCGGCGGCTCCCTGCCGCCCACGCCGAGCACCTGTGAGCGGCGGCCCGCC
>DATBIM010000134.1:0-5960 GCA_036556905.1 Candidatus Methylomirabilota bacterium | reverse complement strand
GTCGTCTACGGCAAGACGGTGGCCGGCGGCATGCCCATCGGCGTGGTGTGCGGGAAGACGGCGCTCATGCGGCGGTTCGATCCCGACCGCCCCATGCGGATCGCCTACGTGATCGGCACCTTCTCGGCCCACCCGGTCGTGATGGGGGCGATGAACGAGTTTCTCACGTGGGTGACGCAGCCGGCGGTCGCCGAGCAGTACGCGGCGATGAACCAGCGCTGTACGGAGTGGGCGCAGGCCACCAACCAGCGGCTGGCCGATGCCGCCTTGCCCCTGCGGGTGGTGAATCTGGCCACGGTGTGGACCGTGCTCTTCACCGAGCCCGGTCGCTACAACTGGCTCCTGCAGTATTACCTGCGCGCCGAGGGGATGACGCTGAGCTGGGTGGGCACCGGCCGGTGTCTGGCCAGCATGGACTTCGCGGCCGACGATTACGGGGCCCTGCAGGACAAGCTCCTGGAGGCGGCCCGGAAGATGAAGGCGGACGGGTGGTGGTTGAGCGCCCAGGACCACCCGGGAAGGGAGAAGAGCATGCGTGTGGGCTTGCTGAAGGAGGTGCTCGGGAGCCTGGTGCCGGTGCCCCGAGCCGTTCAGAGCTTCTATGCCGAGGTGATGCGACGCAAGGTGCACGATCATCACGCGTCGCACAGCAACGCCGTCAACCAGCTGTTCCACATCATCAGCTCCAGCGCCTTCATCGGATGCTACGTGTGGGTCTTCTGGGATCTCACCGCCGCCATGTGGGTGGGCTGGGCCGCGCTGTTCCTTCGCCAGATCGGCCACGCGATCCTGGAGCCTCCCTGCCACGATAAAGAGGCGACGCTGCTGGGCTACAACACGCGCAACAAGAGCATGATTCTCGGCGCCTACCTCCTGATACCGGTCGTCTACCTGATCCAGGCCGACACGTGGACGACGGCCGGTCTGGCCGCGGTGGTGGCCCCGGTGGCCCGGGCCTGGTTCGCGTGGACCATGATCGTCGTGGGCGGACGGGTGGCCTACCTGGTGTGGGCCCATGGCCTGCGGCTGGCCGTGGTGTGGCTCGTGAAGCTGGTCACCGATCCGTTGACGGACATCGTCGCCTACTCTCCCCGCTACCTGGGCGCGTCAAGGGCGCTATTCGGCTCGCGTTGACCCTCGGGCTCCTCCTGATCGCGGCCGCCGCGCTGAGCGTCGAGCGTGCCTGTTACGTCTGGATCGCGCGGGCGCCGGCGGCGTTTCGCCGGTGGTGCGCGCGGCCGGCCATCGCCCGTATCGGCGAACCGGTCGCTGTCGTGCGAACGCTCTTCTGCGCCTTCAAGGCGGTGCAGTTCTCAGTGTTCGTGGGCTGGTGCTATCTCTACGGCGATGGATCGCTGGGCCCGGCTGAGCACAACGTCCTCGCATGGGGGATCGGCAGCGCGTTGATCCTGATCGGCCAGGTCCTGAACGTCGCCGTGTTCTTTCGGCTGGGGGCGGTGGGAGTCTTCTACGGCGACCGGCTGGGCTACGAGGTGCCCTGGTGCCGGGACTTCCCGTTCTCGGTGCTCGCCCACCCCCAGTACGTCGGCGCGGTGCTGTCGATCTGGGGCTTCTTCGTGGCCATGCGCTTTCCCGCCGACGACTGGATTCTGCTGCCCGCCCTGGAGACGGTCTACTACACCGTGGGAACCTGGCTCGAGGAGCGCGGCGGGACGCCGCTCGGGCGCCGCGGCGAGGATGTCGAGCGCCTCATCGGCTCGTTCTGAGGTACTCTCGGCTCATGAAAGTCACGACAGTCACTCCGTTCATTGTCGATTCGGGGTACGGCAAGAACTGGCTCTTCGTCAAGGTCGAGACCTCCGACGGGCTGCACGGCTGGGGCGAGGCCTACACCCAGACCGATCGGGATCAGTCGATCGTGGCGCACGTGCGGGAGCTCGGGCGCTACCTCGTCGGGCGCGACGCCGGCCACATCCGCCACTTCACGCACTGGGCCTATCACGACTTCGCGGCCAAGCGCGGGGCCATGGACTTCTGGAGCGCCGTCAGCGGGATCGAGCAGGCGCTCTGGGACCTGGCCGGCAAGCGCCTGGGCGTGCCCGTGGTGACCCTGCTGGGCGGGCCCTGCCGCGAGCGGATCCGCGTCTACGCCAACGGCTGGTATGCGGGGGCCCGGACCCCGGAGGCCTACGCGGCCAAGGCCCGGGCCACGGTGGCCCGGGGCTTCAGCGCGCTCAAGTTCGACCCGTTCCCCGGGCCCTGGCGCACGCACATCTCACGCGACGCCGAGCGCCAGGTGGTGGACACGGTGCGCGCCGTGCGGGAGGCGGTGGGGCCGGCCGTGGATCTCCTGATCGAGGTGCATCGGCGGCTGGCACCCATGCACGCCGTGCGGGTTGCTCGCCTGCTCGAGCCCTTCGATCCGTTCTGGTACGAGGAGCCCGTCTCGGCCCGCGATCTGGGCGCCCTGGTCGAGTGCCGGCGCGAGATCCGGATGCCGATCGTCACCGGCGAGGAGCTCTATACACGCTACGAGTTCCGTGAGGTGCTCGAGCGCCGGGCTGCCGACATCCTCAATCCCGACGTGTGCAATGTGGGCGGCATCGAGGAGCTCCGCGCCATCGCGGCCATGGCCGAGGCCTATCACGTGGTCGTCTCCCCCCACAACTACAACAGCACCACCGTGGGCCTGGCCGCCACGCTGCAGGTGTCGGCCGCCATCCCCAACTTCCTGATCACCGAGTACTTCGTGAACTTCGAGCCGCGCGGGGAGGATGTCGCGGTCAATCCGTTCCGGGTCGAGCAGGGGTTCCTGTCGGTGCCCACGGCGCCCGGCCTGGGCATCGAGCTGCGGGAGGACGCGCTGCGACGCCACGCCGGCCGGGAGCTCCCGGCCCGCGCCGTCCCCACCCCGCGCGACGAGGGGCCCTAGGCCCCTGCCCGCCGGCTAGGGCCGCTTCAGCCTGAGATCCTCGTACGGCGCCGAGTAGGGAAACGAGGGGATCAGGCTGAGCGCCGGCTCTTCCACCCGGGGCCCGACGCCCCGGATGAACGCGTTCTCCCAGATCGGCGCGAAGATCACGCGCTCGTGGAGGATCTTCTGGATCTGGTGCAGTTGCTCCTCACGCTTCTTCCGGTCGAGCTCGCGCGCCTGTCGCTGGAAAAGGTCCTCCACCTCGGGGAGCACGCCGTAGGCGTACATCCCGCCTCGCGTGGCCAGCGCCTCGATCCGGGTGGCGGCGTTGCCACCGGCGCCCAGGGCCGTGAAGAGGACGCCGCGGAGCTTCTTCTCGCGCCAGTTCGTGAGGTAGGTCGCGCGCTCCATCGTCCGGACCCGCGTGCGAATGCCGACCGCGCCGAAGTAGTTGCCGATCGCCTCCGCGATCGAGTTGTAGGGCGGGGTCGGGGTCAGGTCGCCGGCGTCGAAGCCGTTCGGGTATCCCGCCTCGGCGAGGAGCTGCTTGGCCCGTTGGGGGTCATAGGGATGGGGATCGATCGGGAGCGCGAACTCCATGTGCCGGGGAACGATGTTCCCGGTGAGCCCGGCGAAGCCCAGCATCTCGGCCTCGTTGATCACCTTACGGTCGACGGCCAGGCTGGCGGCCAGGCGCACGCGCCGGTCGTGCCAGGGTGATTTCGGGTCCCACTGATCGAGGAAGTCGAGAAAGAACGACGCGTTGGTCCTGACGGCCATGAGCTTGAGGCCCGGCGTCCGCCGGATGTCCTCGCCGATGGGGCCGTTCAGGAAATAGGCGATATCGACTTCGCCGCGCTTGAGCGCCGCCGCCCGGGTCGTCTCGTCGGGGACGTTGCGGAAGACGAGACGCTTGACGCTGGGGGCCTTGCGCCAGTAGCCCTCGAAGGCTTCCAGAACCATGTCCACGCCCGGGTTGGCGCTCACGAAGCGATAGGGACCGGCGCCGACGGGAGCCTTCTTGAAGCCCTCGTCGCCGACCTTCTCCACGTACTTCCGGGGGACGATCCAGCCGGCGCCGGTGGCCGTGGTCCCGTAGAACGTCATGAAATCCGGCCACGGTTCCTTGAGCACGAAGCGGATTCGCCGGGCGTCGAGGACCTGCACGTCCTTCACCCGGTCCTTGAGGAGCTTGGCCCCGGCGCCCTTGTAGCGGTCGAAGGAAAACTTCACATCCTCGGTGGTCACCGGCTCGCCGTTGTGGAACTTCACGCCACTGCGCAGGACGAAGTCGTAGGCGAGGCCGTTCGGGCTCATCGTCCACGACTCGGCCAGGCTCGGCTGCATGCCACCGGGCATCAGCTTCACCATGGCGTCGTGGATCGGGTAGAGGACCTTGAACGGCGTGATCAAGGCCTCGGTCTCGGCCGGATCCAGCCACTTGGGGGCCAGCGTGAAGTGGATGGCCCACGTCATCTGGCCCTCGGGGGCGGCCAGCCCGGGTGAGGTCCCGGCCAGGAGCGCGGCGGCCAGGGCGACGAGCAGTCGAGCGGTGCGGGTCATCGCGACAGCCTCCTCCCCGCACCGATCGCGGGGCGCTGGTCTACAGGTACTTCGTCGGCCACATGATGGTACGCCACATGTGCGCCGACGGACTGGCGTCGAAGCCCAGCCCTTCTTTGGGCTGCTTGAAGTGGCGTCCCACGACGTCCGTGAATTCCTCGAGCTCCACCTGCACGTTGGGATCGAACGCGTAGAGGTCGTTCACGCAGATCAGGCGCGCGCTCATGTACCACTTGTGATCGCGCGCGTAGCGGTAGTCGCGCTCGATGTACGGCTCGGGCTTATAGTCCGGTCCGAAGAGCTTGATGTACGACTCGGGGTATGTGTAGCCGACCGACTCGTCGGGATAGAACCGCAGGGCCTGGTGGTACCGGATGGCCCAGCTCACCTCTTCGTCGACGTAGGGCGCGACGAGCTGGGCGCCCCAGTAGCCGTGGTCGCCCCGGATGAAGCCGATGTTGGCGACGTCGTGCAGCAAACAGGCCAGCACGATCTTCTCCTCCACGCCGTTCTTCTGGGCCAGCCGCGCGCTCTGCAGCAGGTGGTTGGCGGGGCCGAAGCGGTGCGTGAAGAAATCGAACAGGGTCGGCCGGTCGGGCATGCGGGGCAGGCGGGGATCGTGGCCCATCAGGTACCGCTTGCCGTTGCTCGGGGGCCGCTGGATGGGACGCCGGGGGTCCCGCTCCCCCGAGGTGTAGATCACCGACTTCATGACGATCAAGTGATCCAGCTCCTGGATCATCGCTCGCTCGAGGGCCTCGGCCTGCTCCAGTGTGTTCATGCCCTGGATGATCGGTCGCCAGGCCATCGACTGTCAAGCGGAGCACGGGCTGGACAAGCCGGGGGCGATGTGCGATCTACGGGGCCGGGGTCCACCGTGTCCTTCCTGAGCTCTCGCACCCGCGCCGCGCGCCAGGGTTTCGGCAAGCCGGTTCGCCGACAGGAGGACGCCCGTCTGGTGACCGGGCGGGGCTGCTACAGCGACGATGTCGCGCTCCCCGGCCAGGCCTATGCGTGCTTCGTCCGCTCGCCCCACGCCCACGCCCGCCTCCGAAGCATCGACGGAGCCGGCGCCGCCAAGGTGGCCGGCGTGCTTGCGGTCCTGACCGGCGCCGATGCCGCGGCCGACGGCCTGGGTCCCATCCCGCACCGCCCGGTTCCCACGAATCCGCACGAGGTCCCGCTCCGCAGTCGCGATGGCTCGGCATTCTTCCTGTCCCCCCACCAGCCGCTGCCCACCGATCGCGCCCGCTTCGTGGGCGAGGCCGTGGCCATGGTGATCGCGGAAACCCCGGCGGCGGCGCGGGACGGCGTCGAGCGCGTCGCCGTGGACTACGAGCCGCTGGCCGCGGTCGTCGCCAGCGTGGATGCGGCCGCCGCCGGCGCGCCGCTGATCTGGGAGGAGTCGAAGTCCAACGTGTGCGTGGACTCCGAGGCCGGCGACGCCCTCGCCACCCAGGCCGCCTTCGCCCGCGCCGCTCACGTGGTGCGACTGCAGACGCGGGTGAACCGGGTCACCGGG
>DATBIM010000133.1:0-60152 GCA_036556905.1 Candidatus Methylomirabilota bacterium | reverse complement strand
GCAGAAGCAGCTCCAGGTCTACGACGCCGCCGCGGCCAAGAAATCGGCGGACAACCCCCTGTTCAAGGAGATCGAGGGCTCCCAGCGGGCGTTCGCCGCGCGGTCGGTGAAGTGGTTCCTCGACACCCAGGTCAGCTCGCGCATGGCCTATAACCACTACTTCGTCAAGCCGGCCAAGAAGAGCTAGAGCTCTGTGATCGCCGCGGGTCGTCCCGCCAGCCATCCGGCAGACGCCGGGTGGCTGGCGGTCGTTCTGCTCCCGTGACCGCCGGCGTATTCGTTCGCGTCGTCGATGAGGTGAGCTACTGGTCAGGTAAGGCCTTCGCGTGGCTCATCGTGGGCCTCACCTTCGTAGTCGCGCTAGAGGTCTTCAAGCGGTACATCCTGAACGCGCCCACCGCGTGGATCTTCGACCTCAACAACATGCTCTACGGCTCGCTGTTCATGATGTGCGGGGCCTACACGCTGGCGGCGGCGGGCCACGTGCGGGCTGACTTCGTGTACATCTACCTGAAACCGCGGGGGCAGGCCGCCCTGGACCTGACACTGTACCTGCTGTTCTTCATTCCCGGCATCCTGGGGCTCATCTACGCGGGCTACGACTATGCTGCACTGTCCTGGCGGATCGGCGAGCACTCCACGGTGACCGCCGAGGGCCCTCCTGTCTATCACTTCAAGACGGTGATCCCGGTGGCCGGTGTGCTGGTGATGCTGCAGGGACTGGCCGAGATCGTCCGCTGCATCGCGTGCCTGCGCACCGGCGCCTGGCCTCCCCGGCTCGAGGACGTCGCGGAGATCGACGTCGTCCAGACCCAGCTCTCGCACAGCGAGTATGTGGATGAGGAATCGCGCCGCGCCGCCGTCGAAGGCGCGCACGCGATTGAGGAGGCCGCTCGGCACCGCAGCGCGGGGGACGAGCGCGAGCCGAAGCAGCCGTGAGCGATCCCGCGCTCGGCCTCACGATGCTGGGGCTCATCGTGATCGCGATCATGATGGGCTTCCCCACGGCCTTCACCCTGATGGGGCTGGGGATGATCTTCGGGTACGTCGCCTTCTGGGATCCCACCCACCACTGGTGGGAGAACCGCGCCTTCGACCTGATCGTGCAGCGGACCTACGGCGTGATGACCAACGACACGCTGCTGTCCGTCCCGCTCTTCGTCTTCATGGGGTACATCATGGAGCGGGCGGCCCTGGTCGACCGGATGTTTCACTCCGTCCAGCTCGCCTTCCGCCGCGTGCCTGCCTCGCTGGCCGTGACCACCCTCATCGTGTCGGCATTCTGGGGGATCGCCTCCGGCATCGTGGGCGCCGTGGTGGTGCTGATGGGCGTGATCGCGATGCGGCCGATGCTGAAGGCCGGCTACGATGTCCGGCTGGCCTCGGGCGTCATCACCGCGGGCGGCACCCTGGGCATCCTGATCCCGCCGTCTGTCATGCTGATCGTGTATGCCGCGGTGGCCGGTCAGTCCATCGTGAAGCTCTACGCGGCGGCAATGCTGCCCGGCTTTTTCCTCACGTTCCTCTATCTCGCCTACATCCTCGGCTGGGCCCTCATCAATCCCCGTATTGCGCCCACGCTACCGCCGGACCAGTACCGCATCGCCGTCCCGGACTGGCTCCGTCGGCTGGAGCGCGGTGCCTCTCGGAGCGTGGTGCCTGGCCTCATCGCCGCCCTGTTCCGGCCGGCGCTCCTGCACGGCGCGCGGGTGGCGGACGGCCGCCCGGTGGGCTACCAGCTCGTGGCCCAGAATGTGCTGGCGCTCTCGGTGCCGTTGCTGCTGACAGTGGGGACATTCGGCCTCACGTGGTGGTATGTCGTCGTCTACAACGCCCCGGCTGCGGTCGTGGCCTCGACGGCGGAGGGGCCCCAGCCGCTTGGGTTGCCGCCGGCCCTGACCGAGCCGGAGACGCCGCAGGAGCTGGGAGCGGCGGAGACGGCGGCGGAGCCTCAGGCGACCGCCGAGAAGGTGGAAGGGCGGCCCGAAGCGATGACGTCGCTGGCCGAGCCGGCGCCCGCGGCGCGGGTCGACCACGTGCCCGCGCACTTCTACGGGTGGTTCTGGGGGCTGGCTGCGGTGTCGGCGTTTCTGGTCGGTCTCTACTTCTGGCGGATGGACGGCGAACAGCTCGAGATTCTCAGGGAGCTGGCAATCTCGGTCGTGCCTTTGGGCGTGCTCACCGTCGTCGTGCTGGCCGTCATCCTGTTCGGCATCACCACAGCCACCGAATCAGCGGCGATCGGGGCTCTCGGCGCGCTGTACCTGGCGGTCATGGCGAAGTACCCCCGGCAGGTCTGGGGGTGGAGCCTGGCCGGATTCGTCCTGGGTTTCGCGCTGGGGTGGTGGCAAAACGAGACGTGGGCGTCACTGCTCGTGGCCGGCTCCATCGGCGGGGCCCTGGCCGGCGCCGTGGTGCCGGGGCTCTGGAATTTGAGGAACTCCAAGGAGCTCCGCGTGAACATGCAGCAGTCGGTCTTCCTGACCGCCAAGACCACGGCCATGGTGTGCTGGCTCTTCGTCGGCTCGGCTCTGTTCTCCGCGGTGTTCGCGCTCCACGGGGGCCAGGGGCTGGTCGAGCGCTGGGTTTTGGGCATGAGCCTCTCACCGCTCGGCTTCCTCGTCATGGCCCAGCTCATCATCTTTCTGCTCGGCTGGCCGCTGGAGTGGACCGAGATCATCGTCATCTTCGTGCCGATCTTCATCCCGCTGCTGGCCCACTTCGACGTTGATCCAGTCCTGTTCGGCACCATGGTGGCGGTGAATCTCCAGGCCGCCTTCCTGTCGCCGCCGGTGGCCATGTCGGCCTTCTACCTCAAGGGGGTGGCCCCCCCGCACGTGACGCTCTATCAGATCTTCGCGGGGATGATGCCGTACATGCTGATCGTCATCCTGTGCCTCGTCTGCATGTACCTCTGGCCGGGCATGAGTCTGTGGTTGCCGGAATTCCTCTACGGACGCTAAGCTTTCCCCGCCCATGGATCTGACCAACCTGCACGCGCTCTCGGCCACGGACGCCGCGCGGCTGATCCGCGAGGGCGTCATCAGCGCCGAGCAGCTGATGGCGGCATGCCTGGACCGGGTGCGCGCGACGGACGCGGAGGTCCAGGCCTGGGCCTTCCTCGATCCCGATCACGCCCTGGCCCAGGCCCGGGCCGCCGACGCCTGGCGTCTGGAGGGCCGGCCGACCGGGCCACTGCACGGCGTGCCCGTGGGCATCAAGGACATCATCGACACCGCCGACATGCCGACCGAAAACGGGTCCGTGCTGCACGCCGGTCGCACGCCCTCCCGTGACGCCACCGTGGTGGCGATGCTGCGCGCGGCCGGGGCCGTGATCATGGGCAAGACGGTGACGACCGAGTTCGCCACCCGGGCGCCGGGCAAGACCCGCAACCCGCACAATCCCGCGCACACTCCCGGGGGGTCCTCGAGCGGCTCGGCCGCCGCCGTCGCCGCCGGCATGGTGCCCCTGGCCCTGGGCAGCCAGACCGGTGGCTCGACGATCCGGCCCGCGGCGTTCTGCGGCGTTTATGGGCTCAAGCCCACCCACGGCCTGATCCCGCGGCCCGGCATGTTCATGCTCTCGCGCACGCTCGACCACGTCGGCCTGTTCGCTCGCACGGTCGAGGATCTCGCCCTGCTGCTCGGCCAGGTGGCCGGGCACGACGAGCGCGATCCCGACACGCGACCGCGCGCGCGCGCACCCTTCGTCCAGGTGGCGGCCGACGAGCCGCCTCTGCCGCCGATGTTCGCCTTCGTGAAAACGCCCTACTGGGATCGCACGGACGAGGAGACGAAGGCGGCGTTCGCCGAGCTCGTCGAGCACCTGGGCGACCGCGTCGAAGCGGTCGAGCTCTTCCCGTCGGCCACCGCGGCCTGGGAGTGGCACCGGACGATCATGGACGCCGAGATCGCCGTCAATCTGGAATCGGAGTGGGACCACGGCCGCGACCGCCTGTCCCCATCGCTGCGTGCCCGCATCGAGCACGGCCGCCAGGTGCTGGCCCTGGACTATCAGCTTGCCCTCGCGCGCATCCGTCCCGTCCAGGAGAGCTTTCTCGAGCTCTTCGAGCAGCGCTATGACGCGATCCTGACGCCGGCGGCGCTGGGCGCGGCCCCCAAGGGGCTGGACTCGACGGGGGACCCCGTGTTTTGCATGTTGTGGACGCTATGCGGGATGCCCGCGGTGAGCCTGCCGCTCCTGCAAGGTAGCAACGGGCTGCCGCTCGGAGTGCAGCTCGTCGGCCCTCGCGAGGGCGATGCCCGGCTGCTGCGCACCGCCCGCTGGCTCGTCCGGCGCGTAACTGAGTGAGCACAGGTTGGACTGGCGTTTTTGTGACACCGCCGCGTGAACCGGGGAGGGTTTGGGAGGGGATGTCTCATCCCCTCCCAAGCTGAGTGACCCTTCCATTGCGCGCTGCGTCTAGCGCCGGGCCCGGGCCCGGTCGTAGCCTAGGCGCCTGCGCTGTCACCAACCCGGTCAAGGGGGCTCCATGAGCGACGACGTCAAGGCGATGTACATCGATGGAGAGTGGATGCTCGCCGAGGGTGGTACGACGTTCAACGTCATCAACCCCGCCGACCAGTCGGTGGTGGCGCAGGTGTCCAACGGGGCCGCGCCCGAGATCCGTCGCGCCGTGCAGGCCGCTCACGCGGCGTTTCGCGAGTGGTCGGCGCTGGCGGGCAAGGATCGGGGGCGGATCCTGCTCAAGATCCAGGAGGGGATGGAGGCGCGCCGCGACGAGCTGGCCCGGCTCGTGACGTTGGAAAATGGCAAGCCCTTCGAGGAGGCCCGCAAAGAGGTGCAGTTCGCGCTCGGCTATTTCGGCTGGTTCGCCGAGGCGGCCCGTCGGCTCGCCGGCGAGTGGGTACCCTCGCCGCAACCGGGCAAGCGTTACCTGGTGCTGCGCCAGCCGATCGGACCCGTGGCGG
Source organism: Candidatus Methylomirabilota bacterium (assembly GCA_036556905.1). Taxonomy (GTDB): domain Bacteria; phylum Methylomirabilota; class Methylomirabilia; order Rokubacteriales; family CSP1-6; genus 40CM-4-69-5. Next base: position 55,218 of record DATBIM010000133.1, on the reverse strand, counting down.
CGGTCACGCCGTGGAACTTCCCCGCCACCATGGTGACGCGCAAGATCGCGCCGGCTCTGGCCGCCGGCTGCACGGTGGTCCTCAAGCCGGCCTCGGCCACCCCGCTCACCGCCCTGGCCATCGCGCGCATCACGCAGGAGGCAGGCCTGCCCCGCGGCGTGTTCAACGTGCTGACCACCAACCGCTCCCGCCTGGTCGGCAACGAGCTGCTCACGCATCCGCTCATTCGCAAGATCGGCTTCACGGGGTCGACCGACGTGGGCAAGGGGATCATGGAGGCGGCGGCCCAGCAGATCAAGCGGCTCGGCTTCGAGCTGGGCGGCAACGCGCCGTTCATCATCTTCGACGACGCCGACCTGGGCCCGGCGGTGGAAGGCGCCGTGGCCATGAAGTTCCTGCGCGTGGGCGGCCAGTCCTGCATCTGCGCCAATCGCATCTACGTCCAGCGGACCATCGCCGAGCGCTTCGTCCCCGCCTTCATCGAGGCCGTCAAGCGCCTCAAGGTCGCTTCGGGCTTCGAGCCGGGGGCCCAGGTGGGACCCCTTATCAACGAGGAGACCCGGGTCAAGGTCCACAGCCTAGTCGAGGACGCCGTCAAGCACGGCGCCCGCCTGGTCCTGGGGGGCCACCCCCTCACCGATGGCGCCCACGGCAAGGGCTTCTTCTATGCGCCGGCCGTGCTGCTCGGCGTCACCGACGACATGGCGATCGCCCAGGAGGAGATCTTCGGGCCGGCGGCCCCCATTCTCCTGTTCGATAGCGAGGAGGAGGTCATCCGCCGGGCCAACGCCACCAAGTTCGGGCTGGCCGCCTACTTCTACACGCGGGACACGACCCGCCTGGTGCGGGTGGCCGAGCAGCTGGAGTACGGGCTGGTGGGCGCCAACGACGCCACCGGGTACACGCACGAGATCCCCTTCGGCGGCTTCAAGGAATCCGGGCTGGGCCGCGAGGGTGGACACGCGGGCATCGAGGAGTACACTGAGGTCAAATCCGTCGTCGTCAACCTGGGCTAGTCCTTCCACGTCCGTCGAGAGGAGGTCACGCATGCCTCTCTACGAGTATTGGTGCGAGCAGTGTGCGAAGGAAGTCACCGTTCCCATGACCATCAGCGAGCACGATCGGGCCCAGGCCGCCTGCCCGCACTGCGGCGGGACCCCGATGCGGCCGCTGGTGAGCACGATCTTCACGCAGACCTCCCGCAAATCCTGAGCGAGGGCCATCATGAAGCTGACAGGCAAGCGCGTCGCGATTCTGGCCGAGAACATGTACCAGGAGATGGAGCTGTGGGTGCCCTACTATCGCCTCCGGGAGGAGGGCGCCGAGGTCAAGGTGATCGGGGCCGGGGGTGCCAAGTCCTACACCTCGAAACTCGGCTATCCGGTGACCGTGGACGGGCAGGCCGATCAGGTGAAGGCGGTGGAGTTCGATGCCGTCGTCGTCCCGGGCGGCTACGCGCCCGACATGATGCGCCGCCATCCGGCCATGGTCGGCCTGGTGCGCGACGCCGCCCAGCAGGGCAAGGTCGTGGCCGCCATCTGCCATGCCGGCTGGATGCTGGTGTCGGCCGGCGTGCTCAAGGGGCGCAAGGCCACGTCATTCTTCTCGATCAAGGACGACCTGGTGGCCGCCGGCGCCGACTGGGTCGACCAGGAAGTCGTGGTCGACGGTAACCTGATCACATCGCGCAAGCCCGACGACCTCCCGGCCTTTTGCCGGACGATCGTGCAGGCGTTGAGCAAGACGTAGCCAGGGCAAAAGGCCCCGGAAGGTCATGACCTTCCGGGGCCAATAGGATGTTCCGAAACAAGGTACTGCGCCTCACGCTCTCCCTCGCACTGCTGCTCCCGCAACTTGGGGGGTGCGGCTGGCCAGCCAGCAACGTCGGCTCGGCTGCGGCCGCGCCCCCCCTCCGCGTCGAAACGGTAGATACCGAGGACGCCTACGCGACCCAGTGCCGGGCAGGAATCTGCGCCACCCTCCAAGTAACCCGGTCCCGGTTCTCGAACGGCGCCGTCTCGACGCTGCTCTTCTTCTCCGCCTACGACGAGCGCGGCGACCCGATCCCGATTTCCGGTTTTCCGTCTGGCTTCACGGGCATCGCCAGCGAGCATTTCGTCATGAGCCCACAGGGCACCCAGGCGACCCTGAACTATTCCGGCGTCTCGGTGACGTGGGAGGCCAATGGCAGCGTCAGGAAGAAGATCGAGGACGGCACCGGGTCCGCCCGCTCCCGGGTGTCCGAGCAGGGGCAACAGCTCAGCGCGGCTGTCAAGGGGGCGGTGGGGCCAATTGTCTTCAACCCGGCGGCGCCACGCCGTCCCGGGGACTTCGGCTCGGCGTTCCTGACCCTACGCAAGACCGTCAGCCGGACGCGGGTGAAGTAGAGGAAACTGGCTTCATCCAGTAGCGTCAGCGTGTCGCAGTAGCGTCAGCATGTCGCCATCCGTGACGCCAACATCTCGCCCACTCCGCAACAAACAATTGGCCGAGAAGTTGCTCACCAAACTCTGTATACAAACCCGATGAGGGGGCTGAGCCAGGATGGTGACGAAACACGCCGCGGGTGTTGCGATTGCGCTTCTCGTTGCCGGTCTTTCGTTCGGAATTCTATTGCAGAAATATTATGGAGTGGGCCGAGTCGTTCGCCCAATACTCAACACGGTATATCAAGGCAACGCCGTCGTTGATCGCTCTCCTGGCGCTGAATCCAGGATCGCTGTCCCTTTCGAGGTCCTTCAATCCAAGAATCGTGTGATGGTGGCGCTTGTCTTCGGCCAAGCCGGCGCCGCCAACAGTGGCGAAACGCCGCATACGGCGAGGCGCGACGTCTACAATTTCTACAAGGGTAAACTCTATCGAGCCCAAGATCCCTTACTTGGGGCGACCGGTGATGGGGGTAGCGTCTGGACCCGGTTAGGAGACAAGCTGATTGAACGCCAATCGTATGACGCCGTCGTCTTTGTGCCCGTCGCAGTCGGCGGATCGACCATCGCACGATGGCAACCAGACGGTGATCTCCACCGATCCATCCTGGATGTCATTGATGACGTCAAGGATCATGGGCTGACGATCACGCATATGCTGTGGCATCAGGGCGAGAGTGACGCGATTTCGCAAACCAGCACCACTGCATACAAGTCCATGTTCCTGGCCATGCTCTCCAGCATACGGCGGCAAGGTGTCGATGCCCCTATTCTCGTGTCAATTGCGACTCGCTGTAGGAAGAACAGAGGGGATCTCGAAATCCGCCAGGCCCAAAAAGAATTGGCCGCCGATGCCCCGGCCGGAATCTTTCCTGGTCCCGACACTGACGAGCTCGGGCTGAGATTTCGGTGGGATGGATGTCACTTTTCGGACGAGGGCCTCGAACGCACGGCGCAGATGTGGATCAATGCGCTCGGGCGGGCGAGTTGACGGCGCCCCGATGCTCAGTAGCCGCGCCGGCGGTCGACGATGTGGCGCAGGGGGCGGCCGGCCAGGTACCGGGCCAGGTTGTCGTTGAAGACGTGCGCGATCTCCTCGGGCACGTTGGGACCGGCGATGTGTGGGGTGATGACCACGTTGTCGAGCGTCCACAGCGGGTGGGCAGGCGGCAGGGGCTCGGCGTTGAACACGTCGAGCACGGCGCCGGCGATGCGCCGCTCGGTGAGGGCCCGGACGAGCGCGGGCTCGTCCACCACCGGGCCTCGTCCGATATTCACCAGCCACGCCGAGCGACGCATGGCCGCCAGCTCGCGCTCGCCGATGAGCCCGCGCGTGGCTGGCGTCAGCGGTAGCACGACCACCACCCAATCGGCCTCGCCGAGGACGCGGGGCAGCGCCACCGGACGATAGACGCGGTGAGCGTCGCGGACCGGCCGGCCACTGCGGGTCACGCCGAATACCCGCATCCCCAGGGCCCGGGCGGCCCGCGCGACATCGCGACCAATGTCTCCCAGTCCCACGATCGCCATGGTCGTGCCGCCGAGCCGGCGGGGGATGACCGTGCCCAGCCAGCGCCGCTGACCCTTGGCCTCGAGATACGTCTGCATCCGCTGCGTGACCCAGGCGCACCAGCCCAGCACGTACTCGGCCATCCAGGGACCGAAGACGCCGGGGGCGCGGGTGACGGTGACGCCGGCGGGCAGCTCGGGGACCAGCGCCCACTCCACACCCGCGCCCGCCGCCTGGAGCCACTTGAGCCGCCCGGCCTTGCCCAGCAGGGCAGGCGGGAAGCGCCAGGCATACACGATCTCGGCCTCGCCGGCGACGGGGGCGGCCGCCTCGGGCGTGGCGGCCACGCGGATCGTGACGCCCGGGCGCGGCGCTCGCACCAGCGCCGCGTAGCGCTCCGCTTCGTCCGGGTGGTAGACGAGGATGCTGACCGGCGCCCGGCGCGCCACGTCAGGGGAGGCGTTCGAGCAGCGCGTTCTCTGCCGAGAAGTCGATGTCGCGGCGGTCCAGTCCCTCGCGCAGGTACCACTCGAACGTCTGGGCCAGCCCACCGGCCAGGGTATAGCGGGGCCGCAGGCCGAGCTCGCGCACCCGTGTCGTCGTGTAGACGGCGTGGCACTCGTAGGCGAGGTTCTGCCCGAAGGGCGCCGGCGGCGCTCCGGGCGGGGTGGGGCACGACACGAGCGTGAGGGGGCGCTTGATCACGTCGGCGATGAGCTCGACGAAGCCCACCTGGGTCACGACCTCCTCGCCGGTCACGTTGTAGGCCTGGCCGAACGTGCGGCGGTCGCTCACCATGGCGGCCAGGCTGTCGGCCAGGTCCTCCACGTGGCCGAACTGTCGTAACCAGCCGCCCGCGCCGGGGACCAGGATCGGGCGCCCGCGGACCAGGCGATCGAAGAAGAAGGTCTCGTTGTTCCGGGTGTTCATCGGTCCGTAGACGTGCGTGGGCCGGATCAGGGTCACGGGCAGGCCCCGCTGGCGGTGCCAGCGGAGCAGGGCGTCCTCCCCGGCGATTTTGTGGCGGGCGTAATCGCCCCAGTAGAGGCTGCGCGGCGTCGTCTCGTCGTAGGGAATGGGCAGCGCGTGATCGTAGACGCGACCGGTGGAGACGAAGAGCGCGTGCCCGAGACGGCCGTCCAGCGCCGAGAGGACGGCGTCAACATCCTCGCCGGTGGTCGGCGCGTAGGCGATGTCGACGAGCGCGTCCACTCGCTCACCGCTGAGGGCGGCGCGCACCGCGGCGTGATCCTTGCGGTCGGCCACGAGCGTGCGCACGCCGGCGGGAAGCCGTTCGGGGTGGCGGCCGCGATTGAGGACGGCGACCGCGTGACCGCCCCTGAGCAAGGTGCGGACGAGGTGGAGGCTCACGAACTCCGTGCCCCCGACCACGAGGACGCGCACGTCAGCCGATGGCCACGGCCACGCAGGTGGTGGTCCGCGTCACCCCGTCGATGATGCCGATGCCGTCGGTGACCAGGCGGCCCACCGCATCCAGGCTCGGCCCCTCCACGATGGCGATGAAGTCGTAGGGGCCGGTGATGCCGTCGAGCTGCACCATCGCGGCGGGACTGCCCTTGACCCGGGTCAGCGACTTCTTGACCGCCTTGGCTTTGCCGGCGGCGGTCTCGATGAGAACGTAGGCCTTCACGCGCCTGGCTGCCGTTTTCATGGCCGCAAGTCTACACCAGGCGCCGGGCCAGGTAGGCCCGCAGCAGGCTGCGATGGCAGCGCGTCTCGTCGGAGCATCCGCACAGCAGTGTCACCGGCCGGCGCCTGGCCAGCGCGCGCACTTCGCTCAGCGCGGCCTGCGCCGGTGGGCTGGCCAGCCCCCTCACATACTGGCGCCGGTACGCAGCCCAGCCCAGATTCCCGCGACGGAATGCGCGGAGCAGCAGCAGCGAGGGGCCGAGCTCCTTGAGCCACCGGTCCACGCGCGTTTTGCGGATGCCGCGAGGCCACAGACGCATGATGAGGATGCGCGCGCCGTCGCGACGGCCGGGCGCGTCGTACACGCGCCCCGTCCGGATGCGGGTCCTCAACCTCTTCCCGGTCCCGGATAGCCGTCGTAGGACAGACGCGGGCCATCCACCGTGAAGCCGGCCCCGGCGAAGGCGCTGAAGGCTTCGCTCGCCCGCACCGGCTGCCCGCTCCAGGTCAGGACTTGCAGTCGGCGCACCGGCCTGAGCGTCAGGGGTCGCTCGGCCAGGCTCGCCAGCGCCCGCACCGCGCCCGGCAGGTCGACCGGCTCCCAGCCCGCCAGCGGGGTGAGGTCTCGCCCGTGACTCTCGGCGAGCAGCACCGGGCGGCCGCTCCGGAAGAGGAGCCACGACTGGGGAATGCGTGCGGCGGCCAGGCGCGTGCCATCGCGCCGCGTCAGTCCGAACACGCGGCCCCAGAGATTCGCGGGATCCACCATGTTGATCAGCACGTGGGGCTCGGCCCGGCGCGGCGGGGAGAGCAGATCGTCGAGGGCCGAGGCCAGCGCGTACTGCTCGCCCGAGAGGCCCTCGACGAAATAGCCGCGAACTACCTCGCCCCCGTACTCCATGCGGAGCAGGGTATGGCGCAGGCTCCCCCAGTCAGCGACCAGCTCGCGGGCGAGCACCCCGTAGCGCGAGAGCAGCAGCTGGGCGCGCGCCTCTTCACGCTGCTCGGGCGACAACGCGTCCTCTTCGCCCAGCGCGCTCCAGCGGCCTACCGACGGCAACCGGGGCAGGAGGCCGCGAGCCTGGCCGCGCCGCCGGCGCCCCACGCCGCGGGCGGGGGCCCGCGGCGTCGGAGCCATGCCAGCGGCCAGGGCGCTGAAGGAGTCCGGGCTGATCAGACCCGCCCAGAAGAGCTCCCACAGCGCGGTCAAGGTGTCGGCGGGGCCAAGGCCCGCCACGCGGGCGATGTCCTGCACGAACGAAGCGCCGCGGAGCTGCAGGTGGCGCAGGACATTCTTGATGTGGGGCTGCAGCTCCGGCATTGCCGGCCCGCCCCGCAGCCAGCCGATGTTCTCACGGAGCGCGACCCCGACCCGGCCCCAGCGCCGCGGGTCGGCCTGACGGGGCTCGAACACCGTCCATACGATCTCGCCGGCCAGCCCCAGGCGGTCCAGCCAGTCGCGCTCGTACGCCTCCACCCGATTCGGCAGCAGCGCCTGCTCCCACACCCTGACGGGGAAGTCCTCGCCCTGCAGCAGCTCGAGCGTGGCCAGCACGCCGGCCGGCCCCACCAGGCGGTGGTCGGGATGCAGGTGGTGGCGGCGGAGGAGAGAGGCCGAGAGCTGCTCGGCCCGGGCCACTGGCCGGGGCACCCGGCGGGCGTGGACCTGGCGCCGCTGGACCTCGTCGAGCACGGCGATGTGCACATACTGGGGCTCGCCGATCCCGGCGAGAAAGTCCCCGCGGCGTACCAGGCCCCGGGTGGCAAGGCGTTCGAGGACTCGGGTCGCGTCGGCGGGCGCGACGCCATAGCGCTCGGCGAGCCACGCCGGCGAGAGCGGGCCGCGCGTGCGCAGCGTGCGCAGGGCCACGCGCTCCAGCCCCTCGTCGGTGGTGAGCGCAGCGTAGAGGCCGCTGTCGGTCGCGGGAATCCAGGCTCGCCCGCCCCCGGCAACGATGGCCACCACCCGGCCCTCGGAGGCCAGCGCGGCGAGCAACGGCTCGGCGGCGCCCATCACGCGCGCGGCGACCTCGCCGTCGGTCAGATCGCCGAGGTCGTCGAGGATCGCGGCCAGCTCGTTGGCATCGCGAGCCCGGCGCTCGGGCGCGGTCTTGCCCAGGTCGGCCTCGACTGCCGCCACGATGTCGGGCCGCAGGGGGCCAGGCGCCACGGTCCAGGCCTTGCGCATCACCACCGCGTCGCTCCGCCGCTCCTCGGCGTGCCCGGCGTCCAGGTACGCCCAGTCCCAGGCGAGCAGCAGCGGATAGACGAAGGGGGAGGGGAGCGCGGCGTCGACGTGGCGGGTCCACAGCTCCCCGTCGTGTAGCCGCTCCAGGAGCCGCTTGAGCCGGGGCACGTCGAGCGCGTCGGTGAAGCACTCCCGCAGGGTCTCGGCGACGATCGGGAACTCGGCCTGCCCGCCCACCGCTTCCATGAGGGCGTCGGCCTTGAGCCGGAGCAGATACGCCGGTACGCGCTCGCCGCCCCGGGTGCGCGGGATGAACAGGGCACGGATGGCGGCGTGCCGGAACCGCGTGCCGAACAGCGGCGAGCCGATGAGCGCGCGGCCGAGCAGCCCGTCCACCTCTTCGGGCGCGACCAGCGTCACCAGCCGCTCGGGCGAGGGCGGCACCTGGCCGGGCGCAAAGGACAGTAAGATTCCGTCGTCGACGTGGCTGGCTTCGGCGACGAGGCCGAAGAGGCGGCGCATCTTCTCGCGCAAGGCCATGCCCCACGCCCCGTTCACCCGCATGCCGAAGACCGAATGGATCATGGCGTGGCGGCCACCCATCTCGTCAGAGAAGGACTCGACGACGATGCCGCGGTCGTCGGGGACGCCGTCGAGGACCTCGCCGGTCTTGGCGAGCCAGGCGCGCATCGCCCCGGCCGCGCGGGGCTCGAGGCCGCACTCGGCCGCGGCCCACGTGGCGAAGTCCGGGGCATCCAGGCGCTCGGCGGCATCGCGCCGCAGGCGTCCCACGGCGAGCCCGAGGTCCCAGGAGCGCGAGGGATGCTCGCCCTTCCAGAATGGGATGGTGGGGGACATGCCCTGGGCGTCCTCGACGAGGACCCGGTTGGCCCGGACCTTGACGATGCGCCAGGCGTTGGAGCCGAGCAGGAAGACGTCGCCGGGCAGGCTCTCGGTGACGAACTCCTCGTCGAGGGTTCCGACCTTGAGGTCGGTGTCGGCGACGAAGACGTCGTAGAGCCCGGCGTCGGGAATGGTCCCGCCCGAGGTCAGGGCCAGAAACCGACTGCCGCGGCGAGCGTGCAGCCGGTCGTTGACGCGGTCCCAGAGGATCCGGGGTGCCACGCCCTTGACCTCGGCCGGCAGGGGCTCGGCGAGCGCGCGGACGACGAGCAGGAAGTCGTCGCGGGCGAGCGCGCGGTAGGAGGCGGCCCGGCGGAAGCGGGCGTAGAGCGTGTCGACGTCGATGGACTCCGCGGCGACGGCCGCCACGATCTGCTGGGCCAGCACGTCCAGCGGGGCCTCGGGCATGACCACCCGGTCGAGCGTCCGCTCGCCGATCGAGCGGGCCACCGCGGCGGCCTCCATCAGCTCCTCGCCCTTGGTGACGACGATCCGACCCTTGGAGACCCGCGCCAGCTGGTGGCCGGCCCGGCCCACCCGCTGCAGCGCGGCCGCGATGTTCCGGGGCGACTGGACCTGGACGACCAGGTCGATGGCCCCCACGTCGATTCCCAGCTCCAGCGAGGAGGTGGCCACCAGCGCCTTCAGCTCACCGGCCTTCAGCCGCCCCTCAGCCTCCAGGCGCGCCCGGCGGGAGAGCGAGCCGTGGTGGGCGGCCACCCGTCCGCCCCCGATCCGGTCATCGAGGTCGCGGGCCAGCCGCTCGGCGGCGCGCCGGCTCTGGGCAAAGACCAGCGTGGTACGGTGAGCTTCCACGAGCTCGGCAATCTGCTGCAGCGCGGCGTCCCAAATCGTGTCGCTCGCGCTGGTCAGGAAGTCGTCCACGGGCGCGGTGACCTCGAGGTCGAGCTGACGCAAGAACCCGGCGTCGATGACGACGGCCTCGCCGCCGGTGGTGCCGGTGAGGAAGGCGAGCGCGTCCTCCACGGGCCGCACGGTGGCCGAGCAACCGATCCGCTGGGGCCGGGCGCCCGCGGGCCCTGCTTCGGCCAAGGCTTGCAGGCGCTCCAGGGACAGCCCCAGGTGGGCGCCGCGCTTGCTGCCCATGAGCGCGTGCACCTCGTCGACGATGACGAAGCGGGCCTGGGCCAGCGCCGGGCGGAAGCGCTCGGCGGTGAGCAGGATGTAGAGCGACTCGGGCGTGGTGATCAGCACGTGCGGCGGGCGCCGTGTCATGGCCTGGCGCTGGGGCGCCAGCGTGTCGCCAGTGCGCACGGCCACGCGCACCTCGGGGAGGTGGAGGCCGTCCAGGGCCGCGGCGGCCCGGATCCCGGCCAGGGGCGCCCGCAGATTCTTCTCGATGTCGTTGTTCAGGGCCCGCAGGGGCGACACGTAGACGACGTAGACGCGGTCCTCCAGGCGGCCCTCCAGGGCCAGCCGGTGCAGGTGATCCAGGGTCCACAGGAAGGCGGCCAGCGTCTTGCCGGACCCCGTGGGGGCCACGATGAGCGTGTCCCGGCCGGAGGCGATGGCGGGCCAGCCCTCCTGCTGGGGCCGCGTGGGCTCGGTGAAGGCCGTGTCGAACCAGCGGCGCACGAAGGGCAGGAAGCCGGGGGCCATGGATGGTTCAGTGTACAAGCGGGGGTTTGGCCCTACAATCAGGTGTGCGGATCGTCAGCGTCGGTGGGGGACCGGCGGGCCTCTACGCGGCTGTGCTCCTCAAGAAGACCGATCCCGCCCACGACATCACGGTCGTCGAGAGGAATCCTCCCGACGAGACCTTTGGCTTCGGCGTCGTGCTCTCCGACGCCACGCTCGAGCACTTCGTCGAGGCCGATCCCGAGAGCGGAGCGGAGATCACTCGCGCCCTGGCCCACTGGGACGACATCGATATCCATTACCAGGGTCGGGTGCTCACCTCCAGCGGCCACGGCTTCTCCGGACTCAGTCGTCAGGTCCTCCTCGATATCCTGCAGCGCCGCTGCCGTCGGCTGGGGGTTCGGCTCGAGTTCGAGCGCGAGGTGACCGACCCGACGGCCTTTGCCGGCGCCGACCTGGTGCTCGCGGCTGACGGCGTGAACAGCACCGTGCGGACCCGCTACGCCGAGCACTTCGGTCCGGCGATCGACTGGCGGTCGAACCGGTTCGTGTGGCTGGGCACGACCTTTCCCTTCTCCGCCTTCACCTTCCTCTTCAAAGTCGACGCCCAGGGGCTCTGGCGGGTCCACGCCTACCGCTACGACGAGCGGCTGTCCACCTTCATCCTCGAGACGACCGCTGACACATGGCAGCGGGCGGGCCTCGATACCGCCACCGAGGACGACACGGTGGCCTTCACCGAGCGTCTATTCGCCCGAGAGCTCGCCGGCCACCGCATCCTCAAGAACCGCTCGTTGTGGCGGAGCTTCCCCACCGTGCGGAACGCTCGCTGGCGCTGGGGCAACGTCGCCCTCCTCGGCGACGCCGCGCACACCGCGCACTTTTCCGTCGGCTCGGGCACCAAGCTCGCCATGGAGGATGCCATCGCGCTGGCCGGCGCCCTGCGCCGCTTCCCGCGCGTCCCCGAAGCCCTGGCCGCCTACGAAGAGCGACGCCGGCCGCCGGTGGAGGCCCTGCAGGGGGCGGCCCAGGCGAGCCTGGAGTGGTTCGAGCAGACCGAGCGTTACCATGGCCGGCTGGCGCCGGTGCAGTTCGCCTTCAGTCTGCTCGCGCGCAGCCTGCGCGTCACCCACGAGACGCTGCGCGTCCGCGACGCCCGGTTCGTGGAGACCCTCGACCGCTGGCTCGCCGTCCAGGCCGCCGATCAGAGCGGGGTCACGGTGCCGGTCGAGCCCGCGCCGCCGCCGATGTTCACGCCCTTCCGCCTCCGCGACCTCGTGCTGAACAATCGCCTCGTGGTCGTTCAGCCGCGCCAGTCTCGGGCGGCCGCCGTCACGGCATCCGGCGCGTGGGCCCCGGGCAGCGCGGCCCTCGTGATCGTCGTGATGCCGGACGGCCCGGGACCCGGGGACCCCGCGACCGTCCGAGAGATCGCGGATGTCATGCACCGGCACCCCGCGACGGCGATCGGGCTGCAGATCGGTCACCCCGGAGACGTGGCCCCGCCGGGGGTCGATCGGGATCGGGTCCCGGAGCAGCTCGCGCGCGCGGCGCGCATGGCCGACGAGGCCGGCCTCGATCTGCTCGAGCTCCACGTGGCCCCCGGCCACCTGCTCGAGGTCTTCGATGCGGTGCGTGCAGCCTGGCCGGCTGGCAAGCCGATCTCGGTCAGGCTGTCGGCACCGGATGGGACCGAGCCCGGACTGAGCCCTGAGGACGCCGTCGGGGCTGCCCGCCGGCTGAAGGCCCATGGCTGCGACCTCATCGCGGTCGATCAGGCGCTCTTGAGCGACCGGATTCGCCAGGAGGTCGGCGTGCCCACCATGACGGTGGGCAACCTGACCTCGTCCGCGGACGTCAACTCGATCCTCGCCGCCGGTCGGGCGGACCTCTGCGTGCTGGACGGGGAGCGGTTCTCCGGCACCCCGAGCGCCTTTGCCTTGACAGGCGGGCGAGCCTGACATGGAATAGCCTGAGATGTACACGGAGCACTTTGGCCTCGCCGAGCTGCCATTTTCTCTCACCCCCGATCCCCGTTACGTCTACATGAGTGAGCGCCACCGGGAGGCCCTGGCCCACCTGATCTATGGCATCAGCCAGGGGGACGGCTTCGTGCAGCTCACGGGGGAGGTGGGGACCGGCAAGACGACCATGTGTCGTTGCCTGCTCGAGCAGCTGCCGGCCGACGTCGACGTGGCCCTGATTTTCAACCCCCGGCTCACCAGCCACGAGCTGCTCGCCGCCGTCTGCGACGAGCTGCGGGTGGTGTACCCGGCGGGCACGACCAGCGTGAAGCTGCTCGTCGATAGCCTCTATCGCCACTTGCTGGCCGCGCACGAGCGCGGCCGGCGCACGGTCCTCATCATCGACGAGGCGCAGAACCTCAGCGTGGACGTGCTCGAGCAGGTGAGGCTCCTGACGAATCTCGAGACCGCCCGCGACAAGCTGCTGCAGATCATCCTCATCGGCCAGACCGAGCTGGGAGCGCTGCTGGAGCGTCCCGAGCTTCGCCAGCTGGCCCAGCGGGTGACGGCCCGCTACCACCTCCGTCCCTTCAGTCATGAAGAGACCCGCGCCTACATCATTCATCGCCTCGGGGTGGCCGGGCGGACGCGGCTGCTCTTCTCGCCCTGGGCCCTGCGCGAGGTGCACCGCCTGTCCCGTGGCGTGCCCCGGCTCATCAACGTCATCTGCGACCGCGCCCTCCTCGGGGCCTATGCGAGCTCGCGGAGCTGGGTGGACGTGCACACGGTCCGCCGCGCTGCCCGCGAGGTGCGCGGCGTGCGGATGGGAGGTCGCCGGCTGCCCTGGGTGGCGGCCCTGGCCGCCCTCACCGGGCTGGCCGCGGTGCTCTTCACCTCCGACCGTCTGACCGATTTCTTCAGGCTGCCCGAGCTCCCCACGGACGTGAGCACGGTCGCGGTGGTGGCCTCCACCGAGATGCCGCCGGCGTCCGTGGTCAACGGGGTCGTCGCCGAGCGGCCCCGGGCGGCGGGGCTCGAGATACCCCTCGAAGAGGTCCTGGTGAGCCCCTCCATGCGCACGGACCGGCAGAAGGCGTTCGCCGCCCTCTACGCCCGCTGGGGGCTCCGCTTCTCGAGCGCGGGGGACGCCTGCGAGTTCGGTCGGGTGGCGGGTCTGCGCTGTCTGGCCCGCAGCGGCACCTGGGGTTGGCTACGCCGGCTCGACCTGCCCGCGATCATCGAGCTGCGCACCCTCGCTGGTGATCGGTACTTCGCCACGGTCGTGGCGCTGGACGATCAGCGGGCGACGCTCGACTTCGGCGGAAACGAGCTGACGTTCCCCCTGGCGGAGATCGACCGTTACTGGAATGGCGCGTTCGTGCTCCTGTGGCCGGCGCCCTTCTCCAGTCCCGTCCTCGTTCCCGGGCAACGAGGCTCCGACGTGCAATGGCTCCGGCGCCGGCTGGGCACGCTGGACGGCTCGTCCGGGACCGCCCAGGGTGGGGATGTCTACGACGCCGACGTCATCAAGCGGGTCAAGGCATTCCAGCGGAGCCGACTCCTGACCGACGATGGCGTGGCCGGCGAGGAGACCCTCGCCCACCTCAGCGCGGCCATTCACGAGCCCGGCCGGCCCCGGCTGTCGATGGGGCCCCGGTAGGCGCGCATGTCGTACATTCTCGAAGCCCTGCGAAAGGTGGAGCGGCAGCGGCGGGTGCCCGCGGTTCCCGACCTGGCCACGGTGCACGGCCCCTCGCCGGGTCGCCGCGTATGGGTGCCGGTGGTGCTCGGCGCCTTGCTCGTCAACGCCGGACTCTTGGCCCTGCTGCTGTGGTATCGCCCCTGGGCGCCCTCCGTGCCTCCGCCGCCTCTGGCAAAGGCGCCCGCCCTCGAGGTCGCGTCGCCACCGCCTCCGTCGTCCGACGCGTTGGCTCCTGTCACGCCGCCCGGGGCTGATCCGACGCCGCCGTCACCGGCCGTGACGCCGGCGATCGTCGCCTCTGCGCCCTCCCCGGCTGTCACTCCCGCACCGAGCCCGGGCGCCACGGCCTCCGGACCGGGCTCCGGGCCCGGCGCGCCGGCATCACCACCCGACGTGCCAGCTCCAGCGGCGCCACGTGTGCGGGTCACCATGCCGGCTGCACCCGGGGAGGCGACCACGGCCCGGGACACCGCGACACCAGCCGAGGGCGGCACGAGCGAGGGTCCGGCCGGCGCCGCGTCCCAGTCATCGGCGCGGCCGGCGCCAACGCTGCGGGACCCGGCTCCGACCACGCCAGCCACGCCACCCCCGGCTCGTCCGGCGCCTCGCGCCGCCGCCAAGCCGAGCGTTCCCGCCGACCTCCCGGCGCCATTCCGGGACGCTGTGTCGCGGCTACGGCTCGAGGCCCTCGTGTACGCCGACAGCCCCAAGGACCGGAAGGTCTTCATCAGCGGCCGCCGGTACGTCGAGGGGGACAAGCTCGACGACGGTATCGTGGTGGAGCGCATCGTCGAGGAAGGCGCTGTTCTCACGTATCTGGGCCACCGGTACGTGTTGCGGCATTTCCGCTAGGCGAAGTGGTTAGAGGCTTTGCGAATTCTCGGGCCCGGGCCAGGATGGCGGGCTCAGCCGACGCTTGCCGTCGCGCGCCAGCCGAACACCCGGGTCGTCGGGCACGAATCGGCGGTCCCAGAGCTTGCACGTCACCTGCTTGTGCCGTTGATCGAGCCCCTCGCAGTAGTTGGTGAACTCGCAGCGCCGCACCAGGTGGCCGAAGCCCAGGCGGATCTTCCTGAACCAGTCGGGATCAGCCAGCGTCTGACGAGCGGCGGCCACGAAGTCGGCTTCCCCGCGACGCAGGATGCCCTCGGCCTGATCGAACGAGAAGATGCCGCCACTGGCGACGATCGGTGTCTGGTGGCTGGCCTCGCGTACGGCCCGGCGAATCGCGGCCGCCAGCGGCACGTTCCGGCCGAAGGGCCCCCGCGCATCGGAGACGACCGTGGGCATGCACTCGTATCCCGACTCGCCCGTATAGGGATACACGGCCTCGCCGATCTTGGGTTGCCGGGCGTCCTCGAACCGCCCGCCCTTGGAGATGGAGAGGTAGTCCACGCCGGCCCCGGCTAGACGCACCCCGAACCAGGTCGCGTCCTGGATGCGGCTGCCGCCCGCCACGACATCATCGCCGAGGTAGCGGATGCCGATGACGTAGTCATGACCCACGCGCTGGCGCACGGCCGCCAGGACCTCGAGGGGAAGCCGCACGCGCCCCTCGAGCGAGCCTCCGTAGCCGTCCTCCCGCGTGTTCAGCCGGGACAGGAACGATGCCATGGTGTAGGCGTGAGCGTAGTGCAGCTCCACGCCGTCGAAACCGGCCTCGCGGGCCCGTCGCCCGGCCGCCGCGAAGAGCTCCGGTAGCACCTGCGGCAGCTCGCGGATCCAGGGCAGGTGGGTATCGCCCACGCGCTCCCGATAGCCGTAGTCGAGTGACTCCAGCTCACGCGATGTCAGCACCTCTTCCAGCAACCCGCGGCCGCCACGGCCGAGATGGTCGCGCACCTCGGCCTCGTCGGCCTCCCGCCAGCGGTCCTCACCGAGGGTGGCGGCCAGCCGCCGGCGCAGCTCCGGCGTGACGGTCAGGTAGCGGTGGAAGAAGGTGGCCGGGTCGGGCCGGCGCTTGACGGTGAGGAAGTCGATAACCTGGATGAAGAGCCGTGTCCGCCCGCGGCTACGCCGCTGGACGGCGTCCACGAGGGTGCGGAGCCCGGGGATGAACCGGTCGTCACCGATGCGGAGCAGCGGGCCGCTGGGGATGTCTCGGATGCCGGTGGCCTCGACGACGAGGACGCCGGGCTCGCCCTCGGCGAAGCGCGCATACCACTCGAGCACCTCGGGGGTGACGAACCCGTCCTCGGTCGCCCGCCACGGCACCATGGCCGGCACCCACGTGCGCTCGGCGACGGAGCACGGGCCGATTCGGGCCGGTGAAAACCACAGGGACCGGACCGCTTCCTCTCGTGCCGGCCAGCGCACCGGCGGCAAGGGATGACGGATGCGCCGTGGCTCGGCCTCGCCCGGGCTCAGGGCAGGACCGCCATCGCCTCGACCTCGATCAGGCAGCCGTCAGCGGCGTCGAAGAGATCGCGGGCACCGACGAGGGTCATCGCCGGGAAATGGCGGCCGAAGTACTCACGGTACACCGCGCCCAGGGGCTTGAGCCTGGCCTTGTAGTCGGCGACGTCGAGGACATAGATGGTCAGCTTGGTGACGTCGCTGAGCTGGCCGCCGGCTGTCGCGACCACGGCCTGGAGGTTCGCGCAGACCTGGCGGAACTGCGCGACCAGGTCGTTAGCACCGACCACGTTGCCGGCGCCGTCGCGGGCGACCTGTCCGGCAATGAAGAGCAGGCGGCCGGCGACGGCCTCGACGCCGTGGGAGAAGCCAACCGGCCTGGCAAGGGTCGGTGGGTTGACGGGCCGAGGCGGACGAGTCATCGGGTCTCCTCCGTGCCGTCGAGGGTGATCGTCGTACCGTTGATCGTGCCGTCGCGCACCAGCCTCACCGCCACTGCCGCCACCTCGGCCGGCTCGATCAGGCGCCCGCCGGGATTCATGCGGGCCATCACCTGGACGGCCTCCTCGAAGGAGCGACCTGTTCGGCTCGCGATCGTCCGGGCGCCCTGCCACACCATGTCCGTCGCCACGTAGCCCGGGCAGATGGCGTTGACCGTCACCCCGCGGCCCGCCACCTCGGCGGCCAGCGCCCGGGTGAGTCCGACCAGGGCGTGCTTGGACGCGGTGTAGGCGCTCACGTAGGGGGCGCCGTGGAGGCCGGCCAGGGATGCGACGTTCACGATCCTGCCCCAGCCACGCTCGAGCATCCCCGGGAGCACGGCGCGGATCACCAGAAATGGTCCGGTCGCGTTCACCCGCAGATGCCGCTCCCAGTGGGCCAGGTCGGCCTGGAGCAGGGGCGCGGACTCGGCCACGCCGGCGTTGTTCACCAGCACGTCCACGGGGCCGAGCCGGGCCACCGCCGTCTGCACCGCCCCCGCCACCGCGTCGGGGTCGGTGACGTCGAGGGCCAGGGCCGCGGCGGCCACGCCCAGGGCCCGCGCCTCCCCGGCCACCTGCTCGACCTGGTCCTGGGTGCGGGCGGCCAGCGCCACGGCCACGCCCTCGCGGGCCAGGGCCAGGGCGATCTCCCGGCCGATGCCCCGCCCGGCCCCGGTGATGAACGCCGCTTGGGAAGATAGTTTAGACATAGACTTTCAAAGCATAAAGCTATTGGAGTGCTCGTCGCGGTGTCAAGCGTGGCTCCATCCGCTGGCGCAGCCGTCCCAGCAACGAGCGCAATCGCGCGAGGTCGCGCTGGGGCAGCGCGCTCAGTAACCGCGCTACCGCCTGCCGGTGGGCGGGTACCTGGGCTCGCACGGTCGCCCGGCCCCGGGCGGTGAGGGTGAGCCGGAAGGCCCGACGATCCTCGGGGTGGGGGGTGCGCCGGACGAGGCCGAGGTCCTCGAGGCGATCGACGATGCCGGTGAGGTTGCCGGCCGTGACCAGCAGGTGGCGGGAGAGCTCCACGAAGGTCAGGCCCCCGGGGCTGCGGCCGAGATGGTTGAGGACGTCGAACTGGGGCAACGTCAGGCCGCGGGCAAGGCCCCGGCGAACCTCGCGATCCACCATGGCCCGGACCGCCAGCAGCCGCAGCCAGGTGCTGACCGCCACCTGCTCGCCGGCCGAGCCCCTCGCCGGCGCTTGCCGGCGTCGCTTCATGCCGGCATTCTACCGCGGCAGATGCGCGCCTTCGCCCGAACCACGCTCGCCGACGCGGTGGCCCGGCTCCGTCCCGGAATGAAGGTGCTGGTTCCCCCGGGCTGCGGCGAGCCTGTCGCCCTCGTCGGCGAGATCTGCCGTCAGGCCGACCGGCTGCCCGGTCTCACCCTCCTGATCGGATTCCACCTGGGCGATTTCCCGTTCGCGCAGCCCGAGACGGCGGCGCTGCGGGTCGCCACCTGGCATATGTCACCCCGCCTGGAGGAGGCGCGCCGCCGGGGGTGCGTGGAGTTCGTGCCGGTGCGCTACTTCGACATCGTGCGGGACTTCGGCCTCGGCGGGCGCTGGGCGCCGGACTGCGTGCTGGTCCACTGTGCGCCACCCGATGCCCGGGGCTACCTGAGCCTGGGGGTGGCGGTGGGGGTGGCACTGCCGGCCGCGCGGCGAGCCCCGTTGGTGCTGGCTCAGGTCAACTCGAACATGCCACGCGCTCGCGGCAACGGGTATCTGCACCGCAACCAGATCGACGCCTGGGTCGACGTGGACGAGCCGCTGCTGGCCTACCCGGCGCCGCCGATCGGCGACGTCGAACGGACCATCGGGCGCCACGTGGCGAGCCTGATCGCCGACGGCGCCACGGTTCAGGTGGGCGTGGGCGCCATCCCCCAGGCCGTCCTCGAGGCCCTGAGCGACCACCGGGATCTTGCCCTGCACTCGCTGCTCGTGGATGCGGGGGTGGGGCTGGTCGAGCGCGGGGTCGTGACCGGCGCGCGCAAGCGCCTGCACCGGGGCCGGATGGACATCGCCGAGGCGATGGGGACTCGCCGGCTCTTCGATTTCCTGCGCGACAACCCGCTGGTGAACATGGAATCCTCCGAGTGGGTCCACGATCCTCACGTCGTCGCGGCCCTCGACGCGTTCGTGGCCGTCAACTCCGCGCTGGAGGTGGATCTCACCGGTCAGGTGACGGCCGAGAGCCTGGGGACGCGGCAGGTGGCCGGCATCGGCGGACAATTCGACTTCGTGCTGGGGGCCTCCCGCTCACGCGGCGGTGCGGCCATCATCGCGCTGCCCTCGACCGGTCGTGACGGCGCCGCCTCGCGAATCGTTTCTCGCCTGGCCCACGGGGCGGCAGTCACGACGCCGCGCTTCCTGGCCGACTGGGTGGTAACGGAGTACGGCGCCGCGGCGTTACGGGGGCGGAGCGAGCGCGAGCGGGCCGCGGCCCTGCTGGCTGTGGCCCATCCGGATTTTCGTGATGAGCTGGCGCGTCTGGCTACGTTTTAGCCGCGTCGATCTTGGCGAAGATCTCCTCGGGCTCGGGGAACCGGTAGGTCGTCTGGTTGGAATAGACGCTCTTGTCGTCGATGAAGACCTCGAAAATGCCACCCATGCCTTCTTCGAGCCGGGCCGTGATGCCGTACTTGGTCTTGATGGAGGCCTGCAAACTGGAGGCCTGGGGGAGGTAGTTTCACTCCCCGCAATACTTGATCCGGATCTCCATTCCGCCCTCCTGGGATGGGAACGTAGCCGCTATTCTACGTTAAGATGCGCAGCACCCGAGGAGTGATTCCGTGATCCCCCTCCTCATCGACACGGACCCCGGCATCGACGACGCCCTGGCCCTGCTGCTGGCCTGGGCGTCGAAGGACGCCGCGGTGGAGGTCGTCACCACGGTGGCCGGCAATACGCCCCTGGAGCGCGGTACCGTCAACACCTTTCGCCTGTTAGCGCTCCGCCGGCCCAGGCCATCCCCGCGGGTGGTGGCCGGGGCTGCCAGGCCCCTGGTGCGACCGCTGACCACCGCCGGGCGGTACCACGGGGAGGACGGGCTCGGAGACCTTCCCGACTGGCCACCCGTCGAGGTGACGCTGGCACCGGAGCCGGCCGCCGCGGCCATGGTCGAGGCCGCGCGGCGGCATCGCGAGCAGCTCTGCCTCGTCGCGCTGGGTCCGCTGACGAACGTGGCCCTGGCCCTGGAGTCCGACCATGAGGCCATGGCCGGGCTGGGGCGGCTGGTTGCGATGGGGGGGGCGGTGGACGTGCCGGGCAACGTGACGCCAAGCGCCGAGTTCAACATCCACGTCGACCCCGAGGCGGCCGCGCGCGTCCTCGCCGCCGGCCTTCGGCTCGATCTGGTTCCCCTCGACGTCACCCGCCAGGCCATCCTCGAGCGGCAAGCGCTGGAGTCCGCGCTGGCTCGCGCTCCCGGTCCCACCGCCGACCGGATCCTGGCCTTCACCCGGCGGGCGTTCCGCATCGACGGCGATGCGATGTATCTGCACGATCCCCTGGCGGTCGCGGTGGCGCTCGATCCCACGCTCGTCGAGTGGGAAACCCTCCGGCTCGAGATCGGACCCGACGGAGCCACGCGCCGCGCCGCCGGTCCGCCGAACTGCCGGGTGGCCCGACGGGTCGACCGGGCGCGCTTCGTGTCTGTTGTCCTCGAACGGCTGTGTCCCGCGTCCTGGTAGTCGGCTCGGCCAACGTGGACTTCACGGTGCAGGTCGGGCGCCTGCCGCGCCCGGGGGAGACCGTGAGCGGGGGCACGCTGCTCGTGAACTATGGTGGCAAGGGCGCCAACCAGGCGGTGGCCGCGCGGCGGCTCGGCGCCGAGGTCCGCCTCATCGCGTGCGTGGGCGAGGACGCGTCCGGGCGCGCCATCCGGGAGGCGCTGGCCGCTGAGGGCATCGGCGTGGACGGCGTGGTCAGCAGCGCGGCGGCGGCCACGGGCACCGCGCTCATCGTCGTCGACGCCGAGGGCCAGAACCAGATCGCCGTGGCCCCCGGCGCCAATCGCGCGCTCGGCGTGGATCGGGTTGGCGCGCGGGTCGAGGACTTCGCCTGGGCCGAGGTCGTCGTCAGCCAGCTGGAGACGCCGTTCGACACGGTGGCCTGGACGCTCGAGGCGGCCCGGCGGCGGCGGGCGCTGACGATCTTGAACCCGGCGCCGCCGACGGATGTCCGGCTCGAGTTCCTGTCCCTCGTCGACTATCTGACCCCGAACGCCGGAGAGGCGGAGCGGCTCAGCGGAATAGAGATACGCAACGCGACCAACGCGGCGCAGGCGGCGGAGCGGCTGCGGGAGCGGGGAGCGAGCGTGGCAGTCGTGACGCTGGGCGAGGCGGGGGCACTGGCCCACGGGCCTGACGGTCTGCACCTGGCGCCGGCGTTCCCGGTCACCGCGGTGGATACCACCGCGGCCGGTGACGCCTTCAACGGAGCGTTGGCCGTGGCCCTGGCCGAGGGCCGCGCGCTGGCCCCGGCCCTCCGCTTTGCGAACGCGGCAGCGGCGCTGGCGTGCACCCGACGGGGCGCCCAGCCCTCGCTGCCCACCCGGAGCGAGGTCGAGCGTCTGCTGGGTGGATGAGATAGGCTCTACGAGCCAAGAGACACGCGACGGAGGACGGCATGGAGCGAACGATTACCTGGCCCCGAGGGGCGCGCTGCGCGGTGGCCATCACCTTCGACCTTGACGGCGAAAGCCCCTGGATCCACCGCGACGCCGCGCTGGCCGAGCGCCCGCTGCACATGGGCATGGGCGCCTACGGCCCCAAGACGGGGACGCCGCGGATCCTCCGGGTGCTCGACCGGTACGACATCAAGGCCGGGTGGTTCATCCCGGGCTGGATCATCGAGCGGTACCCCGAGCTCTGCCGGGAGATCGTGCGCCGGGGTCACGAGGTCGGGCATCACGGCTACTTGCACGAGAAGCCGTTCTTCCTGTCGGGGCCCGAGGAGGAAGAGGCCCTGCTCGTTCGAAGTCTCGACATCTTCCAAAAGGTTCTCGATGTGCGGCCTCGGGGCTCGCGGGCTCCCTCCTGCGACCCCAGCCGCCACACCATGGAGCTGCTGCGCAAGCACGACTTCGTCTACCACTCCAACCTGATGGACGCCGATCTGCCCTACTGCCACAAGACCGGGTACGGCGAGCTGGTGGAGCTGCCCACGGCGTGGTGCAACGACGACTGGGTCTACTTCGGCTTCAGCGCCGTGCCCCCGGTGGGCAACGGAATCTGGAGCCAGGAGGACGTCTTCGAGATCTGGCGCGAGGAGTTCGAGGGCGCCTGGGAGGAAGGCGGATTCTTCAACCTGATGGGCCATCCCCAGGTGATCGGTCGCCCGTCGCGCATGCGCATGGTGGAGCGCCTCATCCAGCACATGCTGGGCAAGAAGGACGTCTGGATCGCGAGGCCGATCGAGATCGCCGAGCACTACCTGAGCCAGCGGTAGCCCGGCGCCGGGAGGACGGGCATGAGGCTGGCCGGACGAGTGGCGCTGGTGACCGGAGCTGGCCGGGGCTTCGGCCGGGCCATCGCTCTGGCCCTGGCCCGGGCTGGCGCCGACGTCGCGGTCAACTACAACGCGAGCGCCGGAGCGGCCGCCGAGGTCACCCGGGAGATCGAGAAGCTCGGCCGGCGGGCCCGGGCCGTCCGGGCCGACGTTTCCCAGGAAGACGAGGTGCGATCCCTGATCGAGACTGTGCGAGGCGAGCTGGGCCGGCTCGACGTCCTCGTCAACAATGCCGGCATCATGGTCCACGGACCGTTTCAGGAGATTCCCGTGGCCCGGTATGCGCAGATGGTCGCCGTCAATGTCACCGGCGCCATGCTGTGCACCTACCACGCGCTGCCGGCCATGCTCGAGCGCCAGCACGGCCGCATCATCAACCTGTCGTCTCAGCTCGCCCAGCGGGCGGTGAGCAGCCGCGGAGGCTTCGCCGGCTACGCTGCCACCAAGGGCGCGATCGAGAGCTTCACCCGGGCCATGGCCAGCGAGGTCGGCCCGCACGGCATCACGGTGAACGCCATCGCGCCGGGCGGAATCGAGACCGAGATGAGCCGGAACGTGATGACGCCCGAGTATCGGGATCGCCGCCTGACCGAGCTGCCTCTGCGCCGCTTCGGCAGCGTGGAGGACGTGGCGTACTGCGCGGTGTTTCTGGCCGCCGACGAGGCCGGTTATCTCACCGGGCAGATCCTGCACCCCAGCGGAGGCTGGGTGATGGGCTGAGGCGTTCCTTGAGCCGGCGCACCCGGCCGAGCGCCTCCTCGATCCGCCCCACGTCCAGCCGCCCCTCGGCCAGCGCCTGACCGATAGCGGTCAGCGCGATCTGGGAGGCCGAGCGGCCGTCGGGGAGCTGGTCGACCGCGATGAGGAGCACGTCGACGCCCGCGGACAGCGCGCGCACCGCCGCCTCGCCGAGGCCGTAGTACTGCTCGATCGCGCCCATGCGCAGATCATCGCTGACCACGAGCCCGTCGAAGCCGAGCTCGTTGCGCAGCAGACCGGTGACGGTGGGGCGCGACAGCGTAGCCGGGTGACGGCGGTCGAGCCGGCGATTCACCACGTGGGCGGTCATCACGCTCTCCACGAGCCGCTCGGCGATCAGCATCCGATAGGGGAGGAGCTCGACGTCGGGGTTCGCCGTGTCGGTGACGTCCACGAAGCCCCGGTGGGAGTCGGCGAAGCTCGAGCCGTGCCCCGGGAAGTGCTTGAGCGCGGTCAGGACTCCCTCGTCCCGCATCCCCCGCAGGAAGGCGCGGGCGTGGAGGGTGACCAGCTGCGGATTGGCGCCGTAGCTTCGCCCTTCGCCCACGATCACCGGATTGGCGGGGTTGTAGCCGACGTCGACCACGGGGGCCAGGTTCCAGTTGATCCCGGCTTCGCGCAGGCGGGCCCCGATGCGCCGGGCCTCCAGCTCGGTCACGGCGAGATCGTTGGCCTGGCCCAGGTCCGCGGCGGACAACGTCTCGGTGTAGCCGGCGGCCGGCCCCAGGCGCATGACGCGCCCGCCCTCGGCGTCGATGGCGACGAGCAGCGGACGTCCGGTACAGGCCCCCGCGCGCTCGCGCAGCGTCGCCGTCAAGCGGGCGAGCTGCGATGCGTCGATGATGTTGCGGGCAAAGAGCACGACTCCGCCGATTCTGGCTTCGCACAACAGGCGCGCGGGACCGCCCTCGGGGTCGAGCTGGGTGCCGGTGAAGCCGACGAGCAGCAATTGACCCAGCTCGGGGGCGAGTCCGGCGAGGCGCTCGGGCGGCGCCCCGGTGCGACACGCGAGGGTCAGGACCAGGGGCAGGAGAAGGACGAGCCCGCGGGAAGGCCGGAAGCTACCGGCCACGGGCGGCGGCGACCAGCCGGCGCACCCGCTCGACGTCCACGGGGTTGCGCACATCGCCGTCGCGCTTGACCGAAGTGCCGACGATCGCCCCATCGGCGAGGGAGAAAAGCTCGACCACGGTCTCGGCGGTCACGCCGCTGCCCACCAGCAGGGGCGTCGTGGGCACCGCGCTGCGCACGCGCTTGAGGTCGGCCAGCGCCGTGGCCTCCCCGGTGGCCTTGCCCGACACCACCAGCGCGTCGGCCAGGCCGCGGTGCACGAGGTCCCGCGCCTCCTGCTCCAGCTCCACGGGTGCCAGCGGGACGGCATGCTTGACCTGCACGTCCGCGAAGATGGCGACGTCGGCGTCGAGCAGGCGGCGGTCACGGAGCGCGTGGTAGGCGTCGGACTGCACGATCCCCTGATCGGCGACGACGGCGCCGAAATGGACATTGACGCGGATGAAGCGAGCGCCGGCGGCGCAGGCGATGGCCAGGGCTGCCCGGGGATCGCTCTTGAGGACGTTCACGCCCAGGGGCATCGCGGGGAAGGCCGACCGCACGGCGCTCACGACCACCGCCATCGCCGCCACGGTCGCCGGCTCCACGCGACCGGGGGTGAACGGCGCGTCGCCCCAGTTCTCGATCAGGAGGGCATCGATACCGCCGGTGACGAGCGCCCGCGCGTCGGCCAGAGCCAGCGCGGTGGCCCGCTCCATCGAACCGTCCCAGCGCGGGCTTCCCGGCAGCGGCGCCAGGTGCACCATTCCGATGAGCGTCCGCTCGAGTCGCATCCGGGTGCTGGATTGTAACACGCGGTTCCCTCGGCTATAGTCGGCGGGACCGCTCATGCCGAGGCCGCGCGTGTTCTACGGCTGGTGGGTCACACTGGCGCTGGCCGTGATGGTGTTCGTGTCGACGGGGATCCGCTTCACCGTCGGCCCCTTCCTCAAACCGATCATCGCCGACCTCGATCTCGACCGGGCCAGCTTCTCGCTGGTCATCTCGGCGGGTCTGTTCATCTACGGCGCCTTCATGCCCGTCGTGGGATGGATCGCCGACCGGGTAGGGACGCGCGCGGTGACAATTGCCGGAACGCTCCTGTTCGCCGCCTCCGCCGCCGCCACCGGGCTCGTGGGCGGCTTCTGGCAGTTCTTCCTGGTCTACGCGGTGAGCCTGGCCCTCGGGCTCGCCGCCACCGGTCCCGTCGTGGCCACGACCGTGGTGTCTCGGTGGTTCGTCCGGCGCCGCGCCACGGCGCTCTCGCTGCTGGGTGCGGCCTCGATGAGCGGGATGAGCCTGCTGGTGCCCATCGTGATGTGGCTCATCCTCGCCGTGGGCTGGCGCGCCGCCTACGGGGTGATCGGTGCCGCCGTTCTCGTCCTGATGCTCCCCCTGGCCATCTGGGTCGTGCGGGATTCGCCCGAGGCCGTGGGGCTGGCGCCCGACGGCGGGGCCGCCACGGCCCCGGTGAACCCCACCGCCGAGCGCACGGAGGTGAGTCGGGCCGTGCAGAGCCTCGCCTTCTGGCAG
The DNA here is from genome assembly GCA_036556905.1 of Candidatus Methylomirabilota bacterium. Classification (GTDB taxonomy): domain Bacteria; phylum Methylomirabilota; class Methylomirabilia; order Rokubacteriales; family CSP1-6; genus 40CM-4-69-5. The sequence goes on along the minus strand of DATBIM010000133.1, from coordinate 29,583 downwards.
CTGGGCGGGGCGCTGGCAACCTGCGGCTTCTCCATGAGCCTGCTATCCACGCACGGCGTACCCATGCTCACCGATCACGGCTATTCCGCCATGCTCGCCTCGTGGGCGCTCGGCGTGCTGGGGGCCAGCAGCGTGGGATTCTCGGTGCTCCTCGGCGCCACCGCCGACCGCTTCGGCTGCCGGCCGGTGCTGGCCTGGATCTACGGGGGGCGGGCGCTGGCCTTCGCCGGCCTCTACCTGGTTCGCGATGATCCGACGGCCCTGCTGGTGGTCGCCGCCCTCAGCGGGGCGACGATGGGGGGCACCTTCGCCATGACCTCCGCGCTCACGGCGACGATCTTCGGGCGGTACTCGGTCGGCACGGTGTTCGGGACGATGTTCCTCGTCCATCAGACGGGCTCGGCCTTGGGGGCGTGGCTAGGAGGTCTGTTCTTCGAGCGAACCAGCGGCTACGGCCCCGCCTTCGCCCTGGGCGGCGCCGTGCTGGTCGCCGCCTCGATCGTGAGCCTCCTCATCGACGACCGGCCGCGGACGGCGGCGGTGGCGGTGCCCATCGCCGGCGCGCGCTAGGTCGGTCGACGGCGGTCAGGGCGACGAGGGCCCGGGTGACTGCACGGGCGGGGGTGGCGGTGGGGGCTTCAGGGGCAGCATCGCCGGGGAACGCGGAGCCTTCCGGGTCGCCTCCTCGAGGTCCGGCGTCATCCGCCGCATCTCTTCGGTGATGCGGGCCGCGTCGAGCGCGGTGCCGATGACCCGTGGCGTGATCAGGATGATGAGCTCCGTCTTGTTGACGGTGCGCACCTTGGCCCCGAACAGGTAGCCGAGCACCGGGACGTCCTTCAGGAACGGGATGCCCCGGTCCTCCCAGGACAGCCGGTCCCGGATCAGCCCACCGAGCACGAGGGTCTGCTGGTTCATCAACACCACCGCGGTTTCCGCCTCGCGCTTGATGATCCGGCGGGAGCCCGTCGGCGGCTCGGCGGCCCCGATGTCGTTGACCTCCTGCTTGACGTCGAGGGCGACCGTGCCCCGCTCCCCGATGCGGGGCGTCACGGTCAGGATCACACCGGCATCCCGATACTCGACGGTCTGGGTGCCCACGACGGCGGTGGTCGGCGTGGTCGCCGACACCGCCCCCGCGCCGATGGGCACCTGCTGACTGGTCACGATGGGGATCGAGTCGGAGACGTTGATGATCGCTTTCTTGTTCTCCGAAGTCATCACGTGGGGACTGGAGATCACGTTCACCTTGTTCTCGGACGCCAGCGTGTTGAGCATGGCGAAGAACTTGTCGGTGTCGAGGGCGAAGGCGGTGAGGCCGCCGGCCGGGAGGGTGAGCGGCAGCCCCGGGATGGGCAGCTCCCGGCTCGGCGCGTTGATGAGGGGGGGCGAGATGGTCGACTGCACCAGCCGGAGGGAGCCCATCTTGATCGCCCAGTCGATCCCCAGCCGCAGATCATCGGTCAGGGTGATCTCGGCGACCAGCACCTCGATCAACACCTGCCGCGGCGAGCGGTCGAGCTGCTTGATCGTCGCCTCGATCTCCTCCCAGTTGCGCGGGAAGGTGGTCACGATCACCGAGTTCGTGGTCTCGTCACCGATGAACCGCACCTGGCCCTCGATCACGCCCAGCTCCCCGGCGGACGCTCCTCCACCCGGCGGCCCGGCCAACGCCGCTGGCAGTGGGGTAGGTGGCGGTTCCCCTGAACGCCGGCCGGTGGTCGCCGGCGTGACGCCGGGCGGCGTGGCCCCGGCGCCCTCGCGACCGCCGTAGATCGCGTTGAGCGTGGCCGCCAGGTCCTTGGCCTTCGCGCTCTCCGCGTAGTAGATGAACACGCGCCGGCCCCCGTAGATGTTCACGTCGAGCTGGCCGATGAGGCGCTGGATCGTCTCCAGATCGGTCTTGCGAGAGTAGACGATCAGCGAGTTCGACCGGCGCTCGGCGATGATGAGCGGCGCTCGCTCGGGTCCCGCGCCATTCGCGCCGGTCGTGGCGGCCGGCTGGCGGGGGGCCGGCGGCGTCGGCGGAGGGGCTGGCGGGGCTCCCGGCACCGCCGGCGCCATGCGGCGCAGGCGACCGCTGACGAACAGCTGGTTCAGGACGGCGGCGAGATCCCCGGCATCGGCGTAGCGGACGGGAATGATCTGCAGCTCGTCCAGCGCCACCTCGATGTCCACCAGCCGGATGATGTCGAGCAGCCGCCGCATGTTGGAGGCGGCGTCGGTGATGATCAGGATGTTGGTCTCGCGATGCGCGACCAGGGTTCCCCGGCTGGAGATCAGGGGGCGCAGCAGCGTGCCCAGATCGGTCACCGAGCTGTACCGAACGGGCACGATCTGGGTGACGATCTCGTCGGTCACCCGGCCCGGATCCGCTTCGCCGCCGATGATCGTCGGTACGGCGCGCTCGCGCGCCCCTTCGATCCGGATGATCTTGTAGAGGTTGCCCGACCTGACCGCGGTGAAGCCGTGCACCTCGAGAATGGCCAGCAGGACGCCGAACACGTCCTCCTGGGGGATCCGGCCCGACGTCTGCACCGTGACCTTGCCCCGCACGTCGGGGGCGATGACGTAGTTGAAGCCGACGATCTCGCTGGCCGCGTGCACGACCGTCTCGATGTCCGCGCTGTCGAAGTTGAGGACGACGAAGCGCCCGCGCTGGCCGGCCGGCACCGGGGGCGCCGTGGGTGGTGCCGGGGCGGCTTGCGGGCGTGGGGTCGGACGCTGAGGGACGGGCGGCGGCGCCTTGGCCGTCTCCGGCCGTGGCCCGATCGAGGGCGGCGCCGCCGCTGTGGCGGGCGGCGGCGCGGGTGGAGCCGGCGGCGGCCCCGCTTCCGCGGGCGCAGGTGGCGGCGGCGTGATCTCGGCGGCGGGCGGCGTCGGGGTCGGTTTGGGCTTCGCGCAGCCACCGATCCCCGAGATCAGCAGCATCGCGGCCAGCGCGGCGCGGGCGACCTTATCGGCTCTGATCATCGCTCGCGGGTGGTTGAGGGAGTCGTCGCAGCAAGTTGGGAGGCAGCGGGCGCCGGACCGGTGGACGCGGCGGAGTCGCCGATTCGACGCCCGGCGTGGCTGTCGCGGGCTGAGGCGATGAGGCCTCCGCGGGGGCCTGTGTCGGGGGACCGGGCGTGGCGGCGGGAGGAACGACTCCCGGGAGCGGTGGCGTCGCGGGGCTCGGTCCGGCCGAGGCGGTCGGCGGCGGCACCGGCGGACGTGGTTTGCCCGGATCGTGCAGGCGCACGTCGATCACGCCCTCGGGCCGGGCCAGCATGATGCCGTCACGGGCGATCTTCTGCACGGTTCCGCCGGCCACGGCGTCACCGATGCGATAGGCGGCCACGCGCTTCGTGACCGGATCCTCGATGTAGGCGAAGGGGGCGCCCTCCTTGAGGACGATCCCGTAGAGATTGGGCTTGGGCACGTTCAGCGCGGGCCCGGCGAGGGCCGCCGTCAGGGGCGCCTCGCTACGGCTGGGGCTGAACGGATTGCGGCTGGCGATGACGGACCAGGAGCCGGCTGGCTCGGGGGCGGGCCGGGCAGGGACGGCGGCGACCGGGGCGGGCGCGCCGGCCTTCGACCGCGCCGAGGGCCCGTCCGGCGGCGCCGGGCGGAACAGCTCCCAGCCGATGTAGGCGGCCAAGGCGACCGCGATGGCCCCCAACACCACGTTGAGCGTGAGCGCGCGCCGGGCCATCACGTGCGGGTCCGTCCCGGCAAGATGAACCCGGAGAGCGTCAGCGTGGTCAGGAGATCGCGCGGCTGGCTGATGTTGACCACGCGGACACGGAGGTCCTGGACGGCCAGAAGCTTGGGCGCCCCATCCAGACGCGAAAGCAGGTCGACCAGCTGCCGGATCTCGCCCGACACCGTGATCTCGATGGGGATCTCGAGCAACTCGCCCCGCTCCACCGGGGGCAGGATCCGCTCGCTCCGAACCTCGGTGGAGGCCGAGGCCGCCAGATCTTTCACCAGCTTCTGCAGCTCCGAGGCCGCCACTGCGGGGGTCGAGGCGGGCAGAAAGCGAGCGTTCAGGGTTTCGATCCGGGCGTTCATGGCCTGGAGCTCGGCCGCGATCGCGGCCTTGCGGCTCACCAGCTCCTGCCGTCGGGCCAGCAGCTGCTCGCGTACCGGCACGAGCTCCCCGGCGAGTCGGCTGCGATCGCGCAGGGGCTGGACGAGGAGCATCCAGCCGCCGATCACCACGACCGCGAGGATTCCGATGCCCACGATGAGTCGCTCGCGACGCGAGAGGTTGGCGATCATCGCGGTCCGCCACCCACTCCGGGCGCCATGGTCCGGCGCGGTTGCGGAGTGGCCGGCTCAGTTCCACCCGCCCCGGTCGGCGGTGTCGCGGTGGCCGAGGACGTGCCCTCCCACGCAGCGCGGATCCTGAACTGTTCGCGGTCCCGGCCCCGGGTCACCGGCGAGGAGAACTCCACCCGCTCCAGGCGAGACGAGTTCTCGAGCAGCGGGATGAGGCTCGCGGCTGCCTGGGCCTGTCCGGTCAGCTCCACGCCCTTGGTGTCGAGGCTCAGCATCGTGAGCCAGGCATCACCGGGCAGCAGCTCGGTCAGCTCGCGCAGCACGGGCAGGGGCCGGACGGTGGTGGACTCGATCGACTGGATCATGGCCAGCAGTCGACGGCGACGGCCGAGCTCGTCGAGAACCTTCTCGACCGCGCGCACCTCCGTGTCGAGCCGCGCGATCTGCGAATTGACGGAGGACAGCTGGCGACTGGCCCGGTAGCCGGGGGCCATGAGGGCCACGATGCCGAGGAGTACCGCCGCCGCCATCAGCCCGCCCGTGATCATCTGGCTGCGGGTCAGGTGACGCGGGCGAAGGGCCGGCGCCAGCAGCTCGAGTGGACGGCCACGGCCCCCCGATGCGACGGCCAGGGCGAGCATCAGCTCGCTCCGCATGTCCTCCGGCAGGGTCGCCAACTGCGCCCGCACGTCGTCGCGGTAGGGCGGCTCCCCCACCGGCACCCCGAGCTCGCCCAGGGCGTCGCGGGTCTCCTCGACGGCGTCGCCCGAGACCCAGACGGCGTCGCAGGCGCGCCAGCGAATGGGCCCGAAGCTGCGCCGCACTTCGTCGGCGATGTTGTTTTCGCACGCCACCACTCGGCTCAGGAGGAGACTGGAGCCAGCCAGGAAGAGAACCTCGAAATTCTCGCCGAGGCGGTGGACCCAGACGATGTGCCCCTGCCGCTGCCGCGTCACCAGGGCGGGCAGGTTATGAATGGCCACGGTGATCGAGACCGGACGAAGCTGGGCCTCCTCGGCCAGGCGGAGGGCGGCGTCCATGACACGGTGGTCGGCGGCCGCGACCACCACCTGATGGCTGCCCGCCACGGCGCCGCCCTCGCGCTCGTCCGGGAGCGGTAGCCAGTCGAAGGACGCTTCCTCGGCGCCGTAGGGCAGGTGTCGCTCCAGCTCGAACTTCACCATGTCCCGCACGTCACCCTCGATCGAGGGCAGCTCGATCGGCTTGACCGTCACGCTTGCCCGGGCCAGGCCGATGGCAATCGTGCGGGGCGCGAGGTTCCGGTGATCGAGCTCGGCCCTCAGCGCGACGGCCGGCTGCTCGGCCTCCACGCCGAAGGCCTCGAGCCGGGAGCCATGGGTCACTGCCGCGACCAGACGGTCACCGCGGAGGACCAATCCCAGGCGGGCTGGAGTCAATCGCTGGACCGCCGCAGGAGACAACCTCACCGCGGCCCAGGATACGCTGGCAGGGTCGTGAGCCGCAAACTTTCGGAACATATGACGAACTCTTCCAACCACGCTCATCGGGCCCCCGTCCACTCCAGCACGGCTACCGCCGACGTCGCCTGCTCTGCCCTCCTCTGGACGATGGCGGTCAGTCGGGCCCGGACCTGGCCGTCTACCAATCCTTCGGCCTCGATCCGGAAGGTTCGGGTCGTGATGACCAGACCCCGCCCGGCGAACCGGCCTACCGTCGCGTAGGGCGCCTCCCGGCGCCCCTGCAGGATCTCCACGACCTCGGCCTCGGCCAACCCCATCGCCCGGAGCACCGGGGCGCTTGCCGTGTTGAGGTTGACCTGGCCCTGGCTCTTGACCGTCACGAACTCGGCCAGCCCAGGGTTCCCGTCGGCGCCGTAGAATAACGCGGGTGTGAGCCCCCGAATCTGTAGCAGTTCAGTCACAGATTCCAGGTTGGCGTTGCGGGCCCGATAGGGGAGCGGCAGCTTCAGGTAGTAGTCGTCGCTCTCGGCGCCATTGAGCCGGTGCTCCTCGTTGGGATCGCGCCAGTCCTGGACGGAATCCAGGATGGTGTCGCGCGCGGACTTCTCGAGGCCGAGCCCCTGCAAGAGGCGGTCGACCCGCTCCGGCGGAGAGGTGTTGAGGTTGAGCCGGGCCTCTTCGTCGGTGATGCGGTAGGAGAAGTGTCCGGGGCCCAGGGGTACCTGGGTGCGCGGCAGGCGGGCGACCGCCGTACGCTCCCGGGTGTAGAAGGTGAGCAGCCCGTCTTGGGCGGGCGCCACGAACGCCGTGTCGGCGACGATCTCCCGGATGGCCTGCTCGACGGCGGCCTCGGCCAGGTGCGTGGCCAGGATCGCGTCCTTGTATGCGCGCACGGCGCTCGCCTCCAGGCGCATGGAATAGGAGAACTCGGCGCCCACCACGCCCAGCAGGGCCAGCACCAGGAGGACGGCGACCAGGGCGAACCCGGGACGGCCGGGAGGAGGCCACGCTGTCATCAGGGCGCCCCTGCGCGCAGCGTCAGCGTGAGGGCCAGGGCCGTCTCTCCCCGACCCCCGGGCGTGGCCAGGGTGATGCGGACGGCTCGCGGCAAGCCGTTCTCGGTCTCGCCGTCCCAGGTCTCCTGCCATGTCCCCGTCGCATTCAAGTAGCGGAACTCGACCCGATTGATGCCGGTGTCACGCAGCAGCACCGGGGCCTCGGTGAACGGGTCCCGGTTCGGCATTACTCGCTGACGGACGATCAGTGCCGGGCCCTCTTCGATCGTCTCCAGGCCGATCGCGACGGCGCTGAATGCCACCGGGATCGCGGCCGGGAAAGGAGCGGCCTGGGTGACCAGCTGCAGCCGCTGCTCGGTGCCCTGGAAGAGCAGAACCGGCTCCGGCGACTGGCCGGCCGGGGCGCGGTAGGGGTAGGCCGAGCCCACAGCCCGGGCGAGCACGGCGGCGACGCCCCGAAGGTGTTGATGGGCATCGGCGCGATCCTCGCCCTGGGTCCAGGCGGCCAGGGCCACGCGCAGGCCGCCGAAGGCGATGGCCAGCAGCGCCGCCACGATGGCGAGCGCGATGAGCAGCTCGAGCAGCGTGAATCCCCGCGCGTGATGTCGCCCCCTCACGACGGCCCTCGGATGCTCAGGGCCGGCCGTGTCGACTGCCCCGGCCGCCGGGGGGTCGTCCCCGCGGCGGCGGTCGCCTCGGGCGACACCGTGCGCAGCGTCGCCAGCTCCACGTGACGTCGCTCGTCCCAGCTCACGCGGACTGTGATCTCGTACACGTGCCACCGCGCCACGCCGGTCGCCGACATGAGCTCGGGCGTCTCCACGCGCCGGATGACGCGGGCCCACACGAACCCACTCTCCTCGCCCTGCTCCTGGCGCTCCTCGGGCGTCACGACCTCGCGCAGCTTGAGGTCGGCGAGCAACATCGCCTGCTGGTGATCGCCGCTGACCTTGAGCAGCCGCAATCCCTGGGCGAAGCCCTGGATGGCGGCGACGACGGCCACGCCCAGGATGGCCAGGGCCACCAGGACCTCCAGCAGCGTGAAGCCGGCCGGGCGCCGGGTCATTCGCGGGCCGTCCGCACCCGGCCGGTGAGGGCGTCCACCGTCACCCGGTAGCGCGTGTTGCCCGAGGCCACCCGGAAGACACCGCCGCTCGTCGTGCCGTGGGGCTCGAAACGCACGGTGAGGGCGACAGCCGGCTCGGCCTGAACGGTGAGGCGCTCGGGCAGGCTCCGCGTCTGCCGGACCTCGTCGCCCGCGCGGAGGGTGACCCGCTGCGCGGCCGGATCGACGATGAGCTCGTGGGGCCGCTGCGTGGTGATAGCCTGCTCGCGCGCGTGACGCAGGAGCGCCGAGAAGCGGGCCACCTCGGCGCGCGTGCGAATCGTGTCGGTGGTCCGGCCGATCGTGGGGCCCACCACCGCGAGGGCCAGGGCCAGGACCATCAGGGTGACGACCAGCTCGAGGAGGGTGAAGCCAGGAGCGGCTAGCGTTGCTGCTCGCTGGCCCATGAGGTCACGTCGGCGTTCTCACCCTCGCCCCCCGGCGCCCCGTCGCCGCCGTCGGACCACAGGTCGTAGTCGCCGTGCTGGCCCGGGCAGCAGCGGTACTTGTAGGGATTGCCCCAGGGATCGCGCGGCACCTCCTTGCGCAGGTAGGGGCCGTTCCAGTTCGGCACGCCCGGGCTGCGCATGAGGGCGTCGAGGCCCTGCGCGGTGTCCGGATAGCGGCCCGCGTCGAGCCGGTACTGATCGAGGGCGGCGCCGAGGAGCTCGATCTGGGCCCGCGCGGCGGCGGTCTTGGACTGGCCCACACGCCCGAACAGCCGCGGTCCCACCAACCCGACCAGGAGTCCCAGCACAATAATGACCACCAGCAACTCCACCAGCGTGAACCCCGCTTGATGGTGCAGCGCTGCCCACAGGGACCAGCGAGGGGGACCGGGGACTTTTGCGAGACCCGTATCTTCTGGGCGCGGTGTCGGATCCGGGGACATGTCGTGGTTCGCTGACAGGCGCAACGCCCGGTCGGGCAGCGTGGTCGAACAGGAGGCCCCGGCTCTCCCCGCTTGCCGCCTCCGGAAGGCGGCGAGCATCACAACGGCACCTCGTTGATCGAAAAAATGGCCAGCAGCATGGCGACCACGATGAAGGCCACCAGCACCCCCATGGTCAGGATGATGGCGGGCTCGAGCAGCCCGATGAAGCGCTTGAGCTCGGTGCGCACGTCGCTCTCGAACGTCTCGGCGGTCTTGAGCAGCATCTCCTCCAGCCGACCGGTTTCCTCCCCCACTCGCACCATGTGCACGGCGAGCAGCGGGAATTGCGGGTGCTCGGCGAGACTGGCCGCGACCGTGCGACCCCGCTTGACGCTATCGCTCACCCGCTCGACGGCCCGGGCCAGGATCTGGTTGGACATCATCTCGGCCACCACCGCCAGCGATCCAATCACGGGAACGCCGCTCTTGAGCATCGTGCCCAGGGTCCGGGCGAAGCGGGCCGTCTCGATCTTGGCGCGCAGCGGCCCCACGTGGGGCAGGCGCAGCTGCAGGCGGTCCCAGGCCAGACGCCCTTCGGGAGTGCCCGTCCAGATCCGCCAGGCCAGGACAGCGCCGAAGGCCACGACGACCCCGACCCACCAGTACTCTCGCACTCCGGCGCTGACGGACAACAAAATCTGGGTGGGCAGGGGGACGGTCTGACGCAGGTCGGCGAAGATCGAAGCGAAGCGCGGGATGACGAACGTCAACAGAAACACGATGGCGCCGGCGCCCACCGTGGTCACCACGAGCGGGTAGGCCAGCGCCGAGACCACCGCTTCCGTGAAGGCCGCCCGAGACTCGAGGAATTCGGCGAGCCGGCGCAAGGTGACCTCCAGCACGCCGCCCTTTTCGCCGGCCCGGATCATGTTGATGTACAGGCGGGAGAAGGGGCGCGGGTGGTGCTTGGCCAGCGCGTCGCTGAGCGAGCCGCCACCCCGGACGGTATTGAGCAGATCGGTCACGATCGTGCGCAAGCGGGAACTGGGCGCCAGCAACTCTCCCTGGATCTCGAGCGCCCGGTCCAGCGGGACGCCGGCTTCGAACAGCGTCGCCAGCTGCTGGGTGAAGGCGAGCAGGTCGCGCTGGCGGATCCGGCCCGACGCCGGCATGGCGAACCACGCCCGGCGTTCGGCGTGGGGAGTCACCCGGATGGGGTAGTAGGCGTCGCGGTGCAGGCGCTCCACCACCGAGCGGGCATCGGGAGCTTCCATGACTCCGTCGATGGTTTGCCCGCGCCGGTCCGCGGCCCGGTAGACGAAGACCGGCATCGGCGTCAGGCGTCTTCCTGCGTGACTCGGAGGATTTCCTCGAGGGTCGTGACCCCCTCGCAGGCCTTGGTCCACCCGTCCTGTCGGAGCGTGGCCATCCCCGCCTCGACGGCGTGGCGGCGGATCTCTCGGCTGGAGGCCCGGCGGAGGATGAGGCTGCGCACATCCTCGGTGATCCCGAACAGCTCGTAGATGCCGGTGCGGCCGCGATAGCCCGTACCCCGACACGCGTCGCAGCCCCGCCCGCGGTAGAGCTGGGTGCCGGGCGGCGCCGTCACTCCGAGCGCCTCGATGTCGGCGGCCGAGGGCGCGTGCCGCACGCGGCAGCCTTCGCAGATGCGGCGGACCAGGCGCTGGGCCAGCACCGCCTCCAGCACCGAGGCGATCAGGTAGGGCTCGGCGCCCATGTCTTGAAGCCGGGGAATGGCGCCGGGGGCGTCGTTGGTGTGGAGCGTGGAGAAGACCAGGTGGCCGGTGAGGGCGGCCTGGATGGCGATCTCCACCGTCTCGAGGTCCCGGACCTCGCCGATCAGGATGACATCGGGGTCCTGACGCACGATGTGGCGTAGCCCGGTCGCAAAGCTCAACCCGATCTTGGGCTTGACCGGGATCTGGTTGACGCCTTTGAGCTGGTATTCGACGGGATCTTCGATGGTGATGATCTTGCGATCCGGGGAGTTGATCTTGTCGAGCGCCGCGTAGAGGGTAGTCGTCTTGCCGGAGCCGGTAGGGCCGGTGACGAGAATGATGCCGTGCGGGCGCACGATCAGCGTTTCCAGACGCTTGAGGGTGTCGGGCGCGAAGCCGAGCCGCTCCAGCGGCAAGAACACGCTGGCCCGGTCGAGCAGGCGCATCACGATGGACTCGCCGTGCACGGTGGGGATGGTGGAGACGCGGATGTCCACACGCCGGCCGGGGAGCGAGACCCGGATCCGTCCGTCCTGGGGCAGACGGCGCTCGGCGATGTTCATCTCGGCCATCAGCTTGATGCGCGAGGTCACGGCGTCGCGCAGCCGCCGGGGCGGCGACTCCTGGTCGAAGAGGATCCCGTCGACGCGATAGCGGACCCGCAACGTGTCCTCGAAGGGCTCGATGTGGATGTCGGAGGCCTCGGCCCCGATGGCGTTCTCGATGAGGAGATTGACCAGGCGGACCACGGGGGCCTCGAAGGCCATGTCCCGCAGGTGGCTGACGTCCTCCTCCCCCTCCGGCGCCCGCTCGTCCTCGATGCCCTCCACGATCCGCTGCAGCGCGGTGGCCGAGCCATCGTAGGCGCGGTCGATCGCTTCCAGAATGCCCTCGGGTGGGCTCACCGCGATGCGCACGCTCAACCCGGTGGCCTGCTGCAGGTCGTCGACGATGACCGGATTCAACGGTTCGGCAGTGGCCACGGTCAGCACATTGCCATCCACGCTCACCGGGCAGACGACGTACTGGCGCAGATACTTGGCCGACAGGTTCTTGATCACCGGCAGCGGCGACGGCAGCTCGTCACGGGAGAGATACGGCAGATTGTGCTGCAGCGCGAGGGCGCACAAGACGTCTTCGCGACTGGCCGCCCCCAGGGCCACCAGCGCCTCCCCGATCCGCTCGCCCGTGTTTCGGCTGCGGCTCAGCGCCATCGTGATCATCTCGGGAGTGGTCACGCCCTCGGCGACGAGGATCTCGCCGAGGAGCCGGGTCGCCGTCGTCGTGGCCATGCTATGCTCCAAAATCATGGTAGCACAGTGGGTCTTGGTGGCCGTCGCTGCGGCCGCCGACGTGGCGGGGGCCGCGCTCGTCACCAGTGCCCACCGTCGTGGCCGGGCCCCGCTCCGGTACTTCCTGGCCCTGGGGGCAGGCTTCATGCTGGCGGCCGCCTTCATCCGGATGCTGCCGGAAAGCGCGCAGGTGCCCCATGCGTTCTTGTTCGTGCTGATCGGATACTTCGGGATTCATCTCTTCGAGCACACGGTGGCCCCGCATTTCCATTACGGCGAAGAGGTCCACGCCGATGCCTTCTTGCGGCCGGCCGCCGGCTACCTCGCTTTGCTCGGTCTCGGCGTGCACACGCTGTTCGATGGCGTCGCCATCGCGGCCGGCTTCATGATCAGTCCCACGCTCGGCTTGCTCTTGTTCCTTGCCGTCCTCCTCCACAAGCTGCCCGAGGGGTTCACCATCGCGTCGATCGTGCTGGCCAGCGGCCGTTCGCGAGCCGCTGCGCTCGGCGCCGGCGTGGCCCTCGGCGTGTGCACCCTGCTGGGGGCCCTGGGCACCGGGCTCCTGGCCCATGGCCACGCTGGCTATGCCCTGGCGCTGTCCGCGGGCGTCACGATCTACGTGGCCGCGTCGGACCTCATCCCCGAGGTGAACCGCGAGGGAGGACCGGCCCTGGCCTGGACCGTGTTCGGCGGTCTCCTGCTGTTCGTCGTCGCCGACTGGGTCCTCGGCGGCCACTGAAGTCGCGCGCTGCGGTGGTATCCTTCCCGCGATGATGGCGCCCGTTGCTCTGGTGCTCCACGGTCCCAACCTCAACCTCCTGGGGCGACGGGAGCCCGCCATCTACGGATCTCTCTCGCTGGCCGACCTCGATCGGCTGATCACCGCTCACGCCCGGCGCCAGGGGATGCGCGTGGAGTGCCGGCAGTCCAACGTCGAGGGCCAGCTCATCAACTGGTTGCAGGGCGCCGAGCGCGAGGGCTTCACCGGTGTCGTGCTCAACCCCGGCGCCTTCACGCACTACTCCATCGCGCTCCGCGACGCCGTGGCCGGCATCCGGGTGCCGGTGATCGAGGTACATCTCTCCAACATCCACGGCCGCGAGGAATTTCGTCGCCATTCGGTCGTCGCCGCCGTGGCCCGTGGTCAGATCGCGGGCTTCGGGCCCCAGAGCTACCTGCTCGGGCTGGACGCCCTGCTGCTGATTCACCGAGACTCCCGGTCGCCCCGCCGCTCGCCGTCGCGCCCCCCGCGATCTCGACGCAAGGCGAAGCGACCGAGATGATCGCTCGGCCTCGAGAAGCGCTGCCCCATCGTCCTGGAGCAGGCCACCCACGTTTCGAGCCGGCCTCGCGGCCTCCGGTACAAACGCAGCCACACCCACCCGGGGCAGGCCACCCACGTTTCGAGCCGGCCTCGCGGCCCCCGGTACAAATGAATCAGCCCCTTGCCGGGGGCGTCTAACCTGTGACGGTGCGGGGTGAGCAAGCGACACCCCGTGGACACCGACGATCAGGCCCTCATCGAGCGCTGCCGCCGGGGCGACTCGACGGCGTTCGAGCCACTCGTCGAGCGCTACCGTGAACGGGTGTGGCGGTTGGCCTACAACTACCTGCGCGACCGTGAGGAGGCCCGTGACGCCGCTCAGGAGGCGTTCGTGCGAGCCTGGCAGGCACTGCCGTCGTTCCGGGGACAGTCAGGATTCTATACGTGGCTGTTCCGCATCACCCTGAACGTGGCCACCGATCGGGCGCGGCAGCGCGCAGCCCGACGCCGGTCCCTGGGGAGCGAGCAGGTGCCGGAAGAGGAATGGGAGCGAGTCATGGTGGATTCGCAGGCACCGCCGGACCAGCTGGCGGCCCGAGCCGAGCAGCGAGTACGAATCCGACAGGCCCTGGATTCTTTGCCGGAGCATCATCGGGCGATTATCATGCTGAGTGATCTCCAAGGGTTGTCGTACCGCGAGATCGCCGAGGTCCTCGACATCCCCATGGGCACCGTGATGTCCCGGCTGCACAACGCGCGCAAGCGCTTGCGCCGGGTGCTGGGACCGCTGCTGCTCGTGCTGCTGGCCCTGATCGTGATGATGCCGGCGGTGGCCGCCGCCCAGGCGATGGTGCGCTTCAGCGCTCAGGTGCTGGTCGCCGCCGACGGGCCGGGCGTCGGGGAACCTATTCCGGCCGACCTCGAGTACCTGGTCCCGCGCCTGCGGCAGACGCTGCGCTATCGGGACTACACCCTGGTCAACCAATACCGTGGTCAGGCCCCGGTCGGCGGCTCCCAGCGCTTCAGCGTGCCCGGTGACCGCCAGCTCGAGATCACGCCCGAGTCGGCATCGCCGGTGCGCCTGCGCGTTCGTCTGGTCCGGGGCGGCCTGGCCGAGGTCAACACCAGCATCCAGGCCGCGCCGGGGGCGCCGGCAGTGATCGGTGGTCCCCGCCACGCGGGGGGCGTGCTCATCATCGTCGTCTCGCCGAGCCCCTAGCCTCCGGAGGCAGCGTGAGCGAAGGGGAAGAGCGGTACTTCCGGGAGCGATCCCGGATCGAGCAGGGCCACACCAGGTATCGCGACAAGCTGCGCGCCGAGGGCAAGCTCTTCGTGCGCGAGCGGCTCCGTCTCCTGCTCGACCCCGACCGCGAGTTCCAGGAAGACTGGCGGTTCGCCCGGGCCGAGGAGGCCGACACACCGGCCGACGGCGTGGTCACCGGCGTGGGGCAGGTGGCCGGCCGGACCGTGTGCATCATGGCCAACGACTACACGGTCAAGGCCGGCTCGTGGGGCGCCCAGACCGTGCAAAAGATCGTCCGGCTTCAAGAGAAGGCTGCGCGGCTGCAGGTGCCCCTGCTGTACCTGGTGGACGCCGCCGGCGCCCGGATCTCCGAGCAGATCGAGGTGTTCCCCGGGCGCTTCCATGCCGGCCGGATCTTCTACAACGAGGTTCAGCTCTCGGGCGTCGTGCCCCAGCTGTGCCTGCTGTTCGGCCCCTCGCCGGCCGGCTCGGCGTATCTGCCGGCCCTCACCGATGTCGTCATCATGGTGGAGGGGAAGGCCTCGCTCTTCGTGGGCAGCCCGCGCATGGTGGAGATGGCCATCGGCGAGAAGAGCACGCTCGAGGAACTGGGCGGCGCTCGCATGCACTGCACCGTGTCCGGGTGCGGGGACATCCTGGCCGCCTCCGACGAAGCCGCCATCGAGGTGGCCCGACAATACCTGTCCTACATGCCCCAGTCGTACCGCGAACGCCCCGCCCTCCGGGAGCCGGCCGAGCCCTCGCCGGGCCGCGCGATCGACGAGATCGTGCCCTACGATCAGCGCAAGTACTTCGACATGTACGAGGTCATCGAGCGTCTCGTCGATGCCGGCTCCTGGTTCGAGCTCAAGCGCCTGTTCGCCCCCGAAGTCATCACCGGCTTCGCCCGGCTGGGCGGCCGCGTGGCCGGTGTGGTCGCCAACCAGCCGAAGGTGAAGGGCGGGGTGCTCTTCGTCGACTCCTCGGACAAGGCCGCGCGCTTCATCTGGCTCTGCAACGCCTTCAACATCCCGCTCGTGTACCTGGCCGACATCGCGGGGTTCATGGTGGGCAGCAAGGTCGAGCGGGAGGGCATCATCCGCCACGGGGCCAAGATGGTCTTCGCCACGGCCCAGGCCACGGTGCCCAAGCTCTCCGTGGTGGTCCGCAAGTGTTACGGGGCCGGTCTCTACGCGATGAGCGGTCCCGCCTTCGAGCCCGACGGCGCGCTGGCGCTGCCCCAGGCGCAGATCGCGATCATGGGGCCGGAGCCGGCGGTGAATGCTGTCTACTACAACAAGATCATGGAGCTGCCCGAGGCCGAGCGGGCAGCCTGGGTGCGCCAGAAGCGTGAGGAGTACGCCCGCGACGTGGACATCTACAAGCTGGCGTCGCAGATGCTCGTGGACGACATCGTGCCCGGCTCCCACCTCCGTGCCGAGCTGATCAAGCGGCTCGCGTACGCCGACACCAAGCTCCAGGAATTCCCGCCCCGGCGCAACGGCGTCTACCCTGTGTAGGCGCCGGGAGGGCGGCGACGGACGTCGCGGATCGCGCGAACCGGGGAGGTTTGGAGGGGGCAGTCTCTGCCCCCTCCAACCTTAACGACCGAAGCGGCGCCGGGTGTGGGCGAGCGACTCGGCGATCGGCGCCGGCAGGCGCGCGCCGAACTGCGCGTAGAAGGCGCCGAGGTCCTCGAGCGCCGGAAGCCATTCTCCCGCGTCGCACCGCAGTGCCTCGCGCAGCTGAGCGGGAGTCACCTCCAGGCCGTCGAGCTCGAGGGCATCGAGGGTAGGCACCAAGCCGATCGGCGTTTCGGTGGCTCGAGCAGTTCCTCGGATGCGACCAACCATCCACTTGAGAATACGGACGTTCTCGCTGTAGCCAGGCCAGAGGAAGTGCCCCTCGGCATCCCGTCGGAACCAGTTGACCCGGAAGATGCGGGGCGTCCGGCGGAGCCGGGGCCCCGTCGCCAGCCAGTGGGTGAAGTAGTCGGCCATGTTGTAGCCGCAGAACGGCAGCATGGCCATCGGATCACGCCGGACGACCCCGACCTGGCCGGTGATGGCGGCCGTTGTCTCGGTGCTCATCGCCGAGCCCAGGAAAACACCGTGCGTCCAGTCGGAGGCTTCGAAGACGAGCGGGATCACCTGCGAGCGGCGCGAGCCGAAGATGAGGCCCGAGATGGGCACGCCTTGCGGATCTTCCCAATTGGGGGCGATGGAGGGGCACTGCTGGGCCAGCACCGTGAACCGTGAGTTGGGGTGCGCGGCCGCCCCCGCCCCCGCATGCCAGGGACGCCCCTGCCAGTCGGTCAGGCCGGCCGGCGGCTCGGGCGTGAGGCCTTCCCACCAGGGCTCCCGCGAAGGCGTGAGCGCCACGTTGGTGAAGATCGTGTTCGACCGCACCATGCCGATGGCGTTGGGGTTGGTCTTGGGGCTGGTGTTGGGGGCCACGCCGAAGAACCCGCGCTCGGGGTTGACGGCGCGGAGCTGCCCGTGGGCATCGACGTACATCCAGGCGATGTCATCACCTACCGTCCACACGCGCCAGCCGGGCAGGTGAGAGACGACCATCGCCAGGTTCGTCTTGCCCGACGCGCTGGGCATCGCCGCCGCGAAGTACGTGATCTCCCCCTGGGGATCCTCGACTCCGAGAATGAGCATGTGCTCGGCGAGCCACCCCTCTTGCCGAGCCTGCCAGCTGGCGATACGCAGGGCGTGGCACTTCTTGCCGAGCAGGGCGTTACCGCCGTACCCGGAGCCGACGCTCCAGATGAGCTTGTCTTCGGGGAAGTGCAGGATCAGCCGGTGGTCGGGCGACAGATCGCCCAGCGAGTGCAGTCCGGCGATGAAGTCGCTCTCGTCCCGCATGTGCTGGATGGCCACCTGGCCCACCCGCGTCATCAGGTGCATGCTGGCCACGACGTACGGGCTGTCGCTCACCATGATCCCGGTCCGGCTCAGCGGCGAACCGGCTGGCCCCATCAAATAGGGGATGGCGTACATGGTGCGCCCGCGCATGCTGCCCCGCAGCCAGGCGCCGGCCCGGGCTTTCGCCTCGGCCGGGGCCATCCAGTTGTTGGTGGGCCCGGCCTCATCGCGCTCCCGGGTGCAGATGAACGTGAGCTGCTCGGTACGGGCGACGTCCTGGGGGTGACTGCGATGCAGGTAACAATTGGGATAGGTCCGGGGGTTGAGCGCCAGCAGCGTGCCGTCGGCGAGCATGGCCTCGATGAGGGAGTCGTATTCGGCCTTGGAGCCGTCGCACCACACCGTCCGGGAGGGCTGCGTGAGGGCCGCGGCTTCGTCCACCCACTTCTCGGCTACGGTGGTGACGCTCATGCCTGCATCCTCGCCCCGTGTGTGACGTGAGCTTCGAGCGCGCCGCGCCAGTATCCGTCGATCTATGAGTCCCTGGCCGTGGCGACGCGCCTAGCGTGCGCTGGCCAGCGCCTCACGTCAAGCCGAACGTGCTAGCATCCGCGACGTGAAGGGATTCCTGGTAGCCACGCAATACCTCACGATCGTGCCGGTGAGGGTCGGGGCTGCCTCCGATGATGAACTCGCGCTTGGCCGGTCCGCCCCGTGGTTTCCCGTGGTCGGCCTGGCTCTGGGCCTGGTGCTGGCTCTGACTGATCGTCTCACCGGTTGGCTGTTCCCCTCCCTCCTGGCGGCCCTCCTGACCGTCACCGTCTGGAAGCTCGTCACCGGGGGCCTGCACCTGGACGGGCTCGCCGACTGCCTGGACGGGCTGGTGGCCTCCGATCCCGAGCATCGGCTTCGTGTCATGCGGGACAGCCGTATCGGGGCCTTCGGGGCGGTGGGCCTCATCCTTTTTCTGTTGCTAGAGATCGCCGCCCTCGCCGAGCTCGCGAGTGGGCTTCGCTGGCGAGCTCTGCTGGCGGTGCCAGTCATCGGCCGGGCGACGCCAGCCCTGCTCAGCCTCTGCTTTCCCGCCGTGCCCGGAGGGCGGGGCGCGGCGTTTGGCGCCGGCGTGCAGCGCAGCGCCGTGCTCCTGGGACTGGCGCTGGCCGGCGCCATCGCCGTGGCCGTGCTGGGATCGAGCGGCCTCATCGCCCTCGTGGTCGCCTGTCTCGTGAGCCTGGTGCTCGGACGGTTCTTCGTGACCAGGTTGGGCGGCATCACCGGCGACGTCCTGGGAGCCGGAGTAGAGGTGGCGGAGCTGGCCGCGCTCCTCACGGTCGCGTCGTGGGGGCACTGGGGACGCTGATCTACCTGCTGCGCCACGGAGAGATCGAAGACGCCGAGCGACGCCGGTTCGTCGGACACGTCGACGTGGCGTTGTCACCGCGGGGTGTGCGCCAGGCGGCGGCCCAGGCGCACCGTCTGCGCGAGAGCGGGCTCACCGCGATCTTCACCAGCGACCTGGCCCGGGCCCGGCACACTGGGGAGATCATCGGAGCTCCGCACGGCCTCAGGCCGACGATCGTGCCGGCGCTCCGGGAGATGAACATGGGGCGCTGGGACGGCCTGACCGCGGTCGAGATCACCGAGCGCGACCCGGCCGGCTTCGCGGCCTGGACGGCGCGGATCGCCGAGGTTCCCTTTCCGGATGGCGAGAGCGCCAGCGATCTCCTGGCCCGGGCCTGGCCCGCATTCTCGGGGCTGCTACATCGTCGCGTCGTCGGCCCGATCGCCGTGGTGGGGCACGGCGGAACCAACCGCGCGCTCCTGTGCCGCGCCCTGGGCCTGCCCCTGGGTCGCTTGCTCAGCTTCAGTCAGGACTACGGCGCCCTGACCGTTCTCGAGCACGACGACGGCCGGTGGCGACTGCACCGGCTCAACGAGCCACCGCTGGCCCGCTGAGCCAGTTGGTCCGGAGGGCTCAATCGCCGCGGTCGGCGCGAGCCCGGTGGGCCCGATACGCCGCGAAGACCCGCTCGTTCATCTCCTGACAGGCCCGGCGGGCCGCCGCCTGTCGTGCCGGCGTGTCGGCCAGCAGGTGCAGAGCCCGGCGACCGATCGAGGCGTGGCGGTACTCGTCGGGCAGCAGCTCGCGGGCGTAGAGATGCGCGGTCTCGGCGTCCACGTCGCGGGCCAGGGCCACCAGCGTCTCGAAGCCCGCGCAGGACTGGGTCTCGCCGGCGAACTGGAACATGGCGAGCCGCTCCAGGGTGGGACGGACACGGGCGGTGATGAGCCAGTCGAACAGCGCCTCCCACTCGGGCAGGGGCCGATAGCTGTCGGGGTCCTCGCCCAGGTCGCGGAGACGGTGGCGCAACAGCTGCCAGTGCCGGTGCTCGTCGTCCAGCTGGCCGACCAGCAGCTCACGGATCTCTCGCTCCGGGGTGAAGGGAATCCACGCGGCCAGGAGCTCCACCGAGCGCAGCTCGTTGTACACCCCCTGACGCATGCGGTAGCGGATCTGGTGCAAGCGCACGTCGGCCGTCGCCCCCGGCTGCAGACGGACATCGCGGCCGCGCCAGAAGGCGGCGTTGTCCTCGGCCAGAGCCCGGACGAAGTCGCGCGGGTCGGTCACGGCTTGCGGAGCAGGATCGGTCCCACGAAGGCCTCGGCCTCGGACCGGGTGTCGTTGGAATCGGAGGCGACCGAGATGCCACCCGGGGCGTCGGGCTCCTCGCCGTAGATTTTCTTGAAGTCGGCGCGGAGATCGCGCTGCTCGGTGAGCCACTTGCCCAGGTCCGCCGGGCCCGAGCGCAACACAATGTACGTCACCGTCCCGGTGTTCTCGCTCTTGCACACGGTCCCCACCGGGGCGGTCGTGTCCCACACATACCCGATGATGCGCGAGCGGACCGCCGACGGAAAGCGCGGCCACGTGACATAGACCTGCACGGCCTGGTCGTCCGTCGCCTTCTTGCACGAATGGCCCCCGTTGGGCAGCGCGACGACCTTCCACCGCCATTCCAGAATGGGCGTGTCCTTCAGGGTGATCCCCGTGACCTCCTTGGTGATCGTCGACCCCTCGTTGCGGCTCTTGAGGTGCAGCGCCCGCTGGCCGTCGTTGTCCACGATGCGAAAGTCGTAGGCCGGGTTCCCCCAGCTCTGTCTCTGCCAGCCCGGCGGGATGCCCTTGGTGCCGTTGGGGTACGCCTTCCAGTCCTCGATGACCACCTGATCCGCGGCCCAACCGGTGGCGACCGCCAGCAGCAGGACCAGGAGGAAGGCCGAGATTCGCCACATAGTCTCCCCCTCGCCTCTCGAGTGCGTCCTTATGATACCGTCGCCCGGTGCGCGAGGTACCGGTTACGCTTCGCGTGGACCGCTGGCTGTGGGCTGCCCGCTTCTTCAAGACGCGCAGCCTGGCCGCGCAAGCCTGTGCGGGCGGCAAGGTGGATGTCAATGGCGAGACGGCCAAGCCGGCGCGCGCGGTGCGCCTGGGCGACCGCATTGCGGTGACGCTGCCCGGTGGCCCGCGGATTGGACGTGTGCTCGGGCTGAGCGAGCGCCGGGGCCCGGCCAGCGACGCCCGAGCACTGTGGGAGGATCTCACCCCACCCGCGCCCCCACGCCTGCGGCAGGCGCGGCCGCCCTATCGCCTGCCGGGGAGCGGGCGCCCCACCAAGCTCGAGCGGCGCCAGATCAATCGGCTGCGCGGCCGCTGACTCCCGCGCCGGGCCTGCGCCCGTGCGCACTCAGAAACTTCAGCAGCTCCCTGGGGTCGATCGGGAAGACCTGGGTCGTCGTCTGCCCGAAGAACTGCTCTATCACCCCGGGTCGCGTGTTTGCGGTCGGCGGGCGAAATCTGGTACCCTCCGGCCGCTGTTCGCGCCCAGGGTGCCCCAGAGGCGCCAGGGAAGGCGGTGCGAAGCCGCCGCGACCCCGTCACTGTAATCGGGGACGAAACCCGCACAGGCCACTGGCCGTGAGGCCGGGAAGGCGCGGGGAGTAGGGCGATCCGAGAGCCAGGAGACCTGCCCCGGGCGCGCACCATCACGACCGGTCTTCGAGGGAGGAGCCGGGGGATCGTGCCGTCATCGCACCTGATTCTCGGAGGCGCCCGCAGCGGGAAGAGCCGCTTCGCCCTCGGACTGCCGTCCCCGGGCGCTCGCGTGGCCGTCATCGTCACCGCCGAGGCCGGCGACGTCGACATGGCCCGGCGGATCGCGCGGCACCGAGCCGAGCGTCCATCGCACTGGCTCACGGTGGAGGAACCCTACGAGCTGGTGGCGGCGCTGGATCGCCTGGCCGGGCAGGCGTTCGACGCGCTCCTCGTAGACTGCCTCACCCTCTGGGTCTCCAATCGGCTGCTGCGGGGCGATAGCGACCCGGCGATTGTCGGCGACGGCGAGCGACTGGCCGAGGTCATCGAGCGCCGGCGTCCGCCGGTTGCGATCATCAGCAACGAAGTGGGCCAGGGCGTGCACCCGGAGACCGCGGCCGGCCTTCGGTTCCGCGACCTGTTGGGTCTCGTCAACCAGCGCGTCGCGGCCGCCTGCGATCAGGTGACCCTGATGATCGCGGGGCTGCCGGTGACCGTGAAACCACCGCCATCACCGCCGCCACCCCATGAGCTCGCTCCGCAAGCTCCTTGACGCCATGGTGGCGCCCGACGCCGCGGGGGCGGCGCTGGCGCAACGCCACCTCGACCAGCTCACCAAGCCCGTGGGCAGCCTGGGGCGGCTCGAGGAGCTGGCGGTCGCGCTAGCCGCGCTGGCATCCGGCCCACCCCGGGTGGAGCGTCCGGTCGTCTTCATCCTCGTTGCCGACCACGGTGTGGCGGCCGAGGGTGTGAGCGCCTACCCCCAGGTCGTGACGGCCCAGATGCTGGAGAACTTTCTGCGGGGCGGCGCGGCCATCAATGTGCTGGCCCGTCAGGCCGGAGCCCGCGTCGTCGTCGCCGACTTCGGCGTGGCCGCGCCGCGCGCGCCGGTGGCCGGCCTCGTCGATCGCCGGCTCGGTCCTGGCACCGCCAATCTCGCGCGGGGGCCCGCCATGAGCCGGGAGCAGGCGCTGGCGGCGATTGCTGCGGGGGCCGGGCTCGTCGATGAGGCCCGCCGGGCGGGCGCGGATCTGGTGGTCACCGGTGAGATGGGCATCGGCAACACCACGGCGGCGAGCGCGATCACGGCCGCCCTGACCGGCGCCACACCGGAGGCCGTCACCGGGCGCGGGACCGGCGTGGACGACGCCACGTGGCGGCGGAAGGTCGACGTCGTTCGGCGGGCCCTCGTCGTCAACCGTCCCGAGCCCGCAGACGCCATCGACGTGCTGGCGAAGGTCGGAGGGTTCGAGATCGCCGGGCTCGTCGGCGTCGCGCTGGCGGGGGCAGCCGCGCGACTGCCCGTCGTGCTGGACGGCTTCATCGCCGGGGCCGCGGCGCTGGTGGCGGTGGCTCTGGCGCCCAACGCCCGGCCGGCGCTGTTCGCGGCCCACCGCTCCGCCGAGCCGGGCCACGCGATCGTGCTGGAGCACCTCGGCTTGCGTCCGTACCTGGACCTGTCGCTCCGCCTGGGCGAGGGGACGGGGGGCGCCCTCTTCGTCCATCTGGCGCGGGCGGCCGCGTGGCTCTATGCCGAGATGGCCACCTTCAAGTCCGCGGGCGTGAGCGGGGAGGCCTCGAGCTAGGGATGAAGCAGCACACCCAGGCCGCTGCGAACCACATAATCGGGCCCGCGCCCCCCCACGGTCGCCTCGAACCCGAGGTCCACGGCCAGGCGCCGCGCCACCTTCCAGGTCAGACCGGTCCCGATCCCGACCCGGCTGCTGCCGTCGTGCTCCTCTTGCGACGACCACAGGGCCTCCACGTAGGCGCCCAGGGTGTCGGCGATGAGATCGCGTCCGATCCCGGCCGTGGCCAGGGCCTGGATCAGGTATCCAGAGTCGCGCTGGCCGAGGGCGGCGACCTCGGCGTTGGCCGCCGCGGCGAAGCCGCCGGGCAGGTCGAGGCCGGCGATGAAGACCAGCCCGAAGTCCGCCCGCTCGCTACCGATCGGCTCATGGGCGGTCGGCAGCTTGACATAGGGCTGGACGGCGAGGGCCGGCCACAGCGAGTCCGCGCGCGCGTCGAGGAAACGGTAGCGGAGCGACAGCGTGAGGTCGCCGATGCCGGTCGTGTCCTCGCCGTTCCACAAGTGGACGATCGGCTCGCCTTCCAGGCGCAGCTCGAATCCGTGGGCGACACCGAACCTGAGGGTCGCCTCGACGGACAGGGCGCGCTCGTCGGAGCCCCCGCGCTCGTACACCACGCCGCCTTCGAGCTGCGCGGCGCCGGGTGGCAGCGTCGTGGGTCGGCTCGTCTGATCGGGCCGATCGGGCTCGACCGATACGTGCTGGGCGGACGCGACGGCGGGGGCGACGAGCACGCCGGCGAGGGCGAGAACGGCGGGCAGCCGCATGTCGCAGCGCATGCTAGCACACGGCGGCGGTTCATCGGCGCGCTCGCCGCCGTGCTGCTCGGGCCCGGCCTCGCGTCGGGGGCGACGCTCATGGACGTGCGGGGCGCGACGATCGCGCTGGCAGTGCCGCCGACGCGGATCGTCTCGCTGGTCCCCAGCGTGACGGAGCTGGTGTTCGCGCTCGGCGGGGAGGCCCGCCTCGTCGGCATCACCGACTACTGCGACTTTCCGCCCGCGGCCCGGCGCAAGCCCAGCGTGGGCGGGATGGTGGCGCCCAGCCTGGAGGCCATCGTCGCGCTGCGGCCGGACGTCGTGGTGGCCACCGATTCCGGGAACCGCCAGGAGACCGTGGACCAGCTTCGCCGTCTGGGCATTGCCGTCTACCTGGTGCGCGCCGACCGTTTCGCCGACGTGCTGGACGTCGCGATGCGCATCGGCCAGCTCCTCGGCCGCGAGCCCGCCGCGGTCGCCCTGACCGCTCGGCTACAGGCCCGCGTGGACGCCGTGGCCCGCGCGGTGGGCCGCCGCCCGCGGCCACGCGTGCTCTACGTCGTCTGGCCCGAGCCACTCATCGTGCCCGGACGCGATGCGATCGTGACGGAGCTGATCCAGCTCGCCGGCGGCGCGAGCATCACCGCCGCCGAGCCCGGCGACTACCCCCGGTTCAGCATCGAGGCCGCGGTCGTTCGCGCCCCCGAGGTCATCGTGCTCGCCCGCCACGGCACGGATTCGGTGCCGCTGGGGCGCGACCTGTGGAACGCCCTCACCGAGCTCCCGGCCGTGAAGACCGGGCGTGTCCACGGCGTGGACGGCGGCCTGCTGCACCGCTATGGACCGAGGGTCGTCGATGGGATCGAGCACCTGGCCCGGCTCCTTCATCCCGAGGCGTTCCCGTGAGCCATGCCGGTCGACTCGCGCTGGTGCTCGCGGCGCTGGCCGCCGCGTTGCTGGCGACGGCGGCCATCGCCGTGCTCGCGGGCAGCGCGCGCATCGCGCCGGGCAGTGTCGCCCAGGCGCTGGCCGGCCGCGCCGATCCGGCATCGACGGAGGCGGTGGTGATCCTGAGCCTGCGCCTGCCCCGGATCGCGGCAGCCGCCCTGGCCGGCGGGGCCCTGGCCGTGGCCGGCGTGGGCTTTCAGGCCCTCACCCGCAATCCCCTGGCCGAGCCGTCCGTGCTGGGAGTATCCAGCGGCGCCGCCTTCGGGGTGGTCGTCGGCCAGCTGGTGACGACCGGTGGGGGGATCGTGGCCGACGCGGTCCGCCTCACCGTCTTCGGGCTCGGCGGCGCCTTGCTGGCCGGGGTCGCGGTGTACCTCATCGCCGCCATCGGCGGCGGCCTGCCTGTGCACACCCTGCTGCTGGCCGGCGTGATCGTGGGAATCTTTTTCGCCTCGGCCACGACCGTGCTGACCTCGCTCCTCGATATCAACCGCCTGGGTGGAATCGTCCACTGGCTGCTCGGCAACATCAGCCCGATCGCGCCCGCGCCCCTGGGGGTATTCGCGCTCCTGGCCGGCCTGGGCTTCGCCCTCATCGTGGGCCGGGCTCGCCAGCTCAACCTGCTGGCCCTGGGGGAGGAGGCGGCGGTCCAGCTCGGCGTGGCCGCCGAGCGCCTCAAGCTGCGCATCTTCGTGGGCGCCGCGCTGCTCACGGCCAGCGTCGTGGCCTTCGCCGGCCCCATCGGCTTCGTCGGTCTGGTGGTGCCCCACGCGCTGCGGCTCGTCCTCGGCCCCGACAACCGGGTGCTGGCTCCGGCCGCCCTGGTGGCCGGAGGGGCCTTCCTGCTCGCCGCCGATACCCTGGCCCGCACCGTGGTCGCTCCGGCGGAGCTCTCCGTCGGCGTCATCACCTCGTTCTGCGGCGCCCCGGTCTTCGTGTATCTCCTGCGTGCGCGCCCGCGAGGCGGCCTGTGAGCGTGCTGCTGGAGGTGAGGGGCCTGGACTTCGCCTATCCGCCCGAGCGGAGCCGATCGGCGCCCCGCTTCGCGCTGTCGGCGGTGACGTTCACGCTGGCGCGCGGCGAGATCCTCGGCGTGATCGGCCCCAACAGCGCCGGCAAGACGACGCTGATCCGGCTCCTCACCCGTGTGCTGGAGCCCGCCGGGGGTGACATTCGCCTGGAGGGCACCTCGTTGCGCCGACTCGGTCGGTGGGAGCTGGCGCGGCAGGTGGCCGTGGTGCCCCAGGATGTGCCACCCGGGTTGCCCTTCACGGTCGAGCAGGTCGTGCTCATGGGCCGCTATCCCCACGCGCCGCGCCGCTTCTTCGAGACGGCGGCCGACCTCGCCGTCGCGCGCGAGGCGATGGAGGCTACCGGTGTGGACGAGCTGGCCCAGGCGTCGGTGCAGAGCCTGAGCGGCGGAGAGCGCCAGCGGGTCACCCTGGCCAGAGCGCTGGCCCAGGAGCCCCGGTTGCTCGTGCTCGACGAGCCCACCGCCCACCTGGACCTGCGCTATCAGGCCGAGTGCGCGACCCTGCTGCGCTCGATCAATCGCGAGCGAGGCGTGAGCGTGCTCCTCGTATCGCACGACCTCAATCTGGCCGCCCAGGTGTCCGATCGGTTGCTGCTGCTGAACGAGGGGCGCGTGGCCCGGCTGGGACCGCCCGCCGCGGTGCTGGAGGAAGCGCTGCTGACCGCCGTGTACGGCTGCCCGGTCGTCGTGGATCGTCACGCGGTGACCGGTCGCCCCATGGTGCAGGTGGCGTGGAGCCCGCTGTCGGCCGAGGGGAGGTGAGAGGCACGCCGTAGAGGAGACCCTGAGACCTGGAGCCAGGGAAGCCGGTGAGGCCCGATGCCAGGGCCGAGACCGACACGGTCCCGCCACTGTGAGTGGGGAGCGCCGTCCCGTTCCGCCAGCGCGGAGCCACTGTCCGGCATCCCGTCGTCGTCGAGGCGACGGGGCGCGGATGGGAAGGTGGGGCGAGCGCGACGATCCACGAGTCAGGAGACCTGCCCGGGGATCTGCTTCGAGCCCCTTTCGTGGAAAAAGGAGTGAAGCCATGCATCGCGTCCTCGGAGTAGTCGTCGTCGGGGCCCTGGCCGCAGCGGCGCTGACCGCCCCGGCCGTGGGCCAGGAGGAAAGGAGGCTGGAGCCCGTGGTCATCACCGCTACCAAGATCGAGACTCCGGCCGAGCGCCTGGGCGCCACCGTCACCGTCATCACCGAGGAGGAGGTCGAGCTGCACCGGTGGGAGACCCTGGGCGACGCGCTCCGCTCAGTGCCCGGCGTCGACATCCAGCGCTCGGGCAGCCTGGGCAAGACCACCAGCATCCGCATCCGCGGGGCCACCCCTCAGCAGGTGCAGGTGCTGGTGGACGGCGTTCGCGTGAAGAGCCCGACGACGGGATCGGCTGAGCTGGCCGACATCGCGGTCGACCAGATCGAGCGTATCGAGATCGTGCGGGGGCCCCAGTCCACGCTCTACGGCGCCGACGCCATCGGCGGCGTCGTCAACATCATCACCAAGCGCGGGCGCGGCCCATTCTCGTCGTACACGTCGCTGGAGGCCGGCAACTATGGCACCCATCGCGAGCGGGCCGGCTTCAGCGGGAGCGCGGGGATCTTCGACTACTCGCTGAGCGGCTCCTGGTTGGGGAGCGATGGGCAGTTCGACAACGACGGGCTGAAACAGGGGGCCCTCAGCACCCGGATGGGCGTCACCCTGCCCGCCAACGGGCATCTGGGTCTGAGCGTCCGCTACACCGACACGGAGTCGGAGCTGCCCATGGACGGCCTCACGCCGACGGCGCAGAGTCCGTTCTTCGTGCTCGACCCCAACGCCGAGCAGCACAGCGAGACCCTGACGGTGGCCCTGGAGTGGACCCATAAGCCGGTCGAGTGGTTCGAGATGCGCGCGCGCTACGGGCAGTTCTGGAACTGGCTCACCTTCAGGGACCCGGCGACGTCCGCCGACACGGCGGCAGGCAACCTGGACGAGCTCTTCGGCGAGTTGCGCTCCCAGATCGACGTGGAGCGTCGCGAGACCGAGTTGCTCCTGGCCTGGCATGCCGGGAAGTGGAACACCCTCACGCTGGGCGGCGAGTACGTGGCGGAGTTCGGAACGAACGACTCGGTGAGCGGCGGGGTTCCCACGCAGCTCGACGAGCACCTGCAGACCATCTCCTGGTTCGTGCAGGACGAGCTGCGGCTGCTCGAGCGGCTGATCCTGTCCGGGGGCCTCCGCGGGGACGATCACAGCCGCTTCGGCTCCGTCACCACGGGCCGGGCCGGCGCCGTGCTCCTGATCCGAGAGATCGGCAGCAAGCTCCGGGCGACCTGGGGCGAGGGATTCCGGGCTCCGACGATCAACGATCTCTTCTTTCCGGGCTTCTCCAACCCGGATTTGCAGCCCGAGCGCAGCGAGAGCTGGGACGTCGGATTCGACCAGCGCTTCTGGCGTGACCGGATCCGACTCGGGTTCACCTATTTCCACAACCTGTACAAGGACCTGATCCAGCTCACGTTCGATGGATCGCAGTGCCCGCCCGGGAACCCGTTCGGCTGCCCGATCAACGTTGGGCGGGCTCGCACAGAAGGTATCGAGGCGACCGGGGCCCTCGATCTCCTCGAGACCCTCACGGTGTCGGGAACCTACACGTATACGGACTCCGAGGATCTCGCGACTGGCCGCCCGCTGCGGCGGTTCCCCCGGCACCGGGGCACGGGGGGCCTGACCTGGGAGCCGATCAAGGAGCTGAGCCTCTTCGCCGAGGCCGAGGTCGTCTCGAGCCAGTTCGAGGGGGAGGGACTCCCGAGCAACCCGGGCTACTACCATATCGACGTGGGCGGAACCTGGCGTATCCTCCCCCGGCGCGGCGCCGCCCCGGGCCTGGACTTCACGGTACGGGTGAACAACGCGACCGACCAGGACTACATGGAGGTCCTGGGCTTTCCCGCGCTGGGCGTCAACTTCCTGGCCGGGCTTCAGATCAGGTACTGAGGGAGCCGTGAGCCGGCGCCCGTTGCGCGCTCTCGTCGCCTCGGTGGCCCTCCACGCGGTCGCGGTGACGGCGATGCTCATCGCTCTGCCCAACAGCGAGCCGCTCCCGGCGCTCTTCGTTGACCTCACCGCTGCCGACCCGAACGAGCAGCGCGCGGGCCCGGCCCCGGTACCACGCAACGCGGTTCGAGCCCGAGCGCGGCGCCCGCCCGAGGCTGCGGCGCCGAACATCACGCCCTCGGCGAGCCCCCCGCTGGTCGAAGCTCCGGACCCGCCGGAGGCGACGTCCGAGCCGACCGCTGTCATTCCGATCCCGCTTCCATCACTGCCCCCGGCCTCGATGCTCCCGCCACCGCCGGCTCTCCCCACCGCGGAGCCCGCCTCGCCTCCGCCGGCGCCCCCCGTGTCGTCGCGGGCCGAGCCCGAGTCGCCTTCCGCGAGCGCCGTGCGGCACGATGTGGGTGGCCGCGCGATGCCACCTGAGCCCGCCCCCACGGCTGGCGGGAGCGCGTCCGACGGGACTCCCGGGCCGGACGTCGGCGCGCCTCCGATCGGCCTCCCCCTCGCGCCCGATCAGCGTTCCGTCCGGCCAGCGCCAGAGAATGCTGCCGGCCTGGGGGTTGGCGCTGGGCAGCAGCTCGCCCGCGGGTCACCGGCGAGCGAGGACGCAGACGCGGGGGCCGTCTACGCCGAATATCTGGCCCGGCTGCGCCAGCGCGTCCACGCGGCGCTCCGCTATCCACCAATGGCGCGCCGGCGCGGGCTGACGGGCGCCGTCACCGTCGAGCTCACGATTCTGCCGAGCGGGATGATCCGCGACGTATCCGTCGTCAAGTCGTCCGCGCACCGGCTGCTCGACGAGGCGGCCGTGGAGACCGTGCAGGAGCTGGGCGCCCAGCCGTTCCCTGCCGGCGTGCCCCCCCGCACCCTCAGAGTTCGCCTGCCGATCGTCTTCGTGTTTCAGTGAGCCGGGGCCCTGTACAATCCCCGCCATGGGAGCCATCGAGAGGGACATCGACGGCACGACGACCGAATACGATGAGGTCTCCGTCGCCGGCGACAGGATCGAGCGTCTGCTTCGCG
>DATBIM010000132.1:0-9760 GCA_036556905.1 Candidatus Methylomirabilota bacterium | reverse complement strand
GAAGTCGCGGGCACCGGGGTCGGCGGCGATCAGGAGGATCTCGAGCCTCATACGACCAACGTAGCCGGTGGCCGTGTCAGGGAGGGTCACAGGGAGTTGACACCGGGCGGGGCCGTCGGGGACGATCGACCACGTTCCATGCCCAGGGGAAACCAACTCTCCCGCCAATGGCGCCTCCTGCAGCTCCTCGACGCCCCGGCCGGGGTCACCGTCGAGGACGCGGCGCGGGACCTCGACTGCGTCGTCCGCACGATCTGGCGGGACCTCAGGGTGCTGCAGGACGCGGGGTTCCCCATCTACGACGAGCCCGCCCCGGACGGCCGGCGAGGGCTCTGGCGGATCAATCCCGAGTTCAAGGCCCGGCTGCCGGTCAAGCTGTCGCTGTCCGAGCTTGCCGCGCTTCTGATGAGCCGGCGCCTGCTGGCGCCCCTCGGGGCGAGCGTGCTGGGACCGGCAGTCGCCTCGGCCTTCGACAAAATCGCGGGGGTGCTGAGCCGGGACGCCCTCAAGCTGCTCGACGCGATGAAGGAGACGGTCGGCGTGCGCGCGCTCGGCGCCAAGCTCGAGGTGCCGCTGGCGGACGTGCTGCCGAAGATCCAGGCGGCGCTGGTCGAGCGGCGGAGGGTCCGGATGCGCTACCACTCGCTGTCGAGCGGCGAGGAGGGCGAGCGTGACGTGGATCCCTATCACCTGACGTACTTCGACGGCGGCCTCTACCTGGTCGGCTACTGTCACACGCGCAAGGATGTCCGGCTGTTCGCCGCCGAGCGGATCCGTGCGGCCGAGCCGCTGCGCCAGCGCTTCGAGGTCAAGAACGGGTTCGACCTCGAGGCGTTCCTCGACCGAGCGTGGGGCATCCTTCAGGGCGAGCTCGTCAGCGTGCGCGTCGTCTTCTCCCCCAAGGTCGCCCGCTACATCCGCGAGCGCCTGTGGCATCCAAGCCAGCGGTTCCGGGACCTGTCTGGCGGGCGGCTGGAGATGACGCTCCGGGTGGCGGACACGCTGGAGGTCAGGCGGTGGATCCTGGGCTACGGGACCGATGCCGAGGTGATGGAGCCGGACGCGCTCCGGGAAGCACTCAGGCAGGAGGCCGAGAGCCTGGCTCGCACGCTGATGCCGGGGCGCCGGCCGCTGGCGGCGGTCGTGCCGGCTCCGCGGCCGGAGCGCCGGGGACGGGCGCGGGCAGCCAGGGCCAAGGGCGCTATCGAGTAGGGCTTCGGCTACGGCCTCCGCCGCCGCCTGTGTGGAGAGAGACGCTGCGAGAGCGCCTCGACTGGAAGTACGACAGTGCCGCGGATGTCCTCTATGTCAGCGTGGGGAAGCCAAGGAAGGCAATCGGCATCGATATTGGGCAGGGAGTGGTCGTGCGATACGACGAGGCGAAGGGAGAGGTGGTCGGGCTGAACCGCTGTCGAGTGGGATGCCGGCTACCGCTCTCCCGTTCTCTGCACCACCAACCCGATGACGTTGCAGGCCCGGCATCTCACCCAGGCGGCATGCTCGGCGGCGCGCGTGCGGCGATCGACCGAGTCGCCGCGCTCGACGTGCCCACAGGGGAAGCGGAAGCTCTGGTGCCCGGCCGGCCCGGGCCGCTTGGCTTTCGGAAGTGATGCGGGACGCCCCATCGCCGCTGCCTCCTGGTTTGATCGTCGTCCCGGGAAGGCTACGGCCGGGGCGTGACAGGGAGGGTCACAGTGGTTTTTACCGCCCCTGTCGGGAGGCTGAGGCGCGGGCGGCGCGACTGCCCCGATTGCGGGAGCGCGACCGTGAGTCTTGTCCGCCGCCGTATGGCGCTAGCGCCTCGCGAACGACCTCTCGTACGACGTCCAATGTCGAGCTGCGGCGCGCATGCGTTCGCGGGCGATCGGATGACCGGCATGGAGCAGGACGTGCCCGGTGGGCCTGACCGCTTCCCGCGGCGGGTCGAACCGCCGTCCACAAGGCTGACCAGCCGCCACCTCGCGTCTAAGTCTGCGTCAGACAACGTTCTCTTCGATTCTCGCGCCAGCCGCGAGCGTAGGGCAGTCCGCCAAAGGTGTCAGTCCGCATTTGTTGACCCGCCGTTGATCCGAAAGCTAAGGTCGAGAAAGGCATGGAGAGTCGCGCAGTGCTGGGGTCAGACGTCGCGTCGCCGAAGAGCTATGGCACCGCCGTCATTCTCTCGAGCGTCCTTGGATTCGCAGGGGCCCACCATTTCTACCTTGGGCGCTGGGCGGAAGGTGTGCTCGACCTGGGGTTGACGATCGGCTGGATCTTCTGCTTTTTCTGGGGTGAGCCGCTCCTGGGAGTTCTCTTTCTCGTCGCCGATTTCGGTCACTCCTTCGTGGTGACCATCATGCTTCTCACGGGCAACTTCCGGGACGGAGAGGGCCGTCGCGTCTGTTATCCGGGCCAACAACTCACAAGCCGGCAAGGTTGAGGCCGGCGGGGAGGCCATCATGGCCAGTGCTGTCAGCGGAGTCAGCAGAGTCAGCGGAGTCAGTGGGGTCGGTGTGGTCAGCGAGAAGGGCTTCGTGCCGACGGTGCTTCTGTGTTTCTTTCTCGGCGTCCTCGGCATCCATCGCTTCTACGTGGGCAAGGTCGGTACCGGAATCCTGCAGCTCGTCACCCTGGGCGGGCTGGGCATCTGGACGATGATCGACTTCATCCTGATCATCGTCGGCAAGTTCACGGATCGCAACGGGCGCCCGATCAAGCCCAGGTAGTCGTCCTCGACGGTCCAGCGACGCCTGACTGAGCCTCGGTGAGAAGCTCCGAGGGTGTGGCTCACATTCTCGGTCGCCGGGGGACGGATTCGATTAACGACCGAGCGTTAAACTCACATCATTGCTCATCACCCCGAACTTCGCCCCGTGCCGCTTCACCGAGTGGTTTCTCGCGGCCCGGTCGGGAGGCCGGGGCGCGGCCGGCGCGACTGCCTCGCTTGCTGGAGCGCGCCGCCCGTCTCGTCGCCCGCTTGCCCATGGTCCCCGCGTATCGTTTTCTGGGCATTCTCACCGACACGCCGCTCATGTACATCCACTCATGTCGTGAGAAGATCGAGGCATGGCAACGCTGTCATCCGGCCGCGGCGGTGTCGGCGGCGAGAGCGAGCTGGTC
Source organism: Candidatus Methylomirabilota bacterium (assembly GCA_036556905.1). GTDB lineage: Bacteria > Methylomirabilota > Methylomirabilia > Rokubacteriales > CSP1-6 > 40CM-4-69-5. Next base: position 6,661 of record DATBIM010000132.1, on the reverse strand, counting down.
ACGGGCGACCGCATGAGCCGCGAGGAGTTCCACCGGATCTACGCGGCGACTCCCGACGCATTCCATGCCGAGCTGATCGGAGGAATCGTCTACGTGCCGTCGCCGCTGAAGCGCCAGCACGGTACCCACCATCTCGTGCTGGGAGGCCTCTTCGCCGTGTTTGCCGCCCGCACCCCTGGCATCGAGGTCGGCGACAACGTGACTGTGCTGCTTGGCGAGGACGCCGAGCCGCAGCCCGACCTCTACTTCCGCCTGTTGCCGGAATCGGGTGGCCAGTCGAGAACGACGGACGATGACTACATCCTGGGCGCGCCCGAGCTGATCGCCGAGATCGCCCACAGCTCGCGCGCCATCGATCTGCACGCCAAGAAGGACGACTATGCCCGGTACGGCGTCCACGAGTACCTGGTCGTCACCGTCCGCGAGCGCCGGCTTCGCTGGTTCGATCTGCGGGCAGGCCGGGAGCTCGATGTTGCCACCGACGGCGTCGTGAGATTCCGGACGGCCCCTGGGCTGTGGGTGGACAGCATCGCCCTGTTCGCCAATGATCATGCGCGGGCGATGGCCACGCTCGAGCACGGGCTGGCTACACCAGAGCACGCCGCGTTCGTCGGCCGTCTGACCGGCCGCTGACCGCCTCGCCGCGGTTCGCCTTGACGTCCTCTCGCTGCCGCAGCTAGATTCGGTCCATCCCGGGGGGCCCCCTTCCGGCGGCCGAGCCCGGGCGCACGAACGGGGAGGCGCAGTGCTTCTGGGGAGCACTCAATGGAGGGCCGGAAGATGAACGTCACTCGTCGTGACCTGATGGCTACTGGCGCGCTCGCGCTCGGCGGCGTGGTCCTGATGCGGAGCTCCTCGGCGGTGGCCCAGTCCGCCGACGAGGCGAGCCGAGGCGCATGGTGAGCAACCGACGGCAGCAGATCCGGCTGAGCCCCGACGAGCAGGCCGTGTTCTTCCGGGAACGCAAGAAAGCCGCCCTGGCCACCATCGACAAGGACGGCTTCCCCCATGTCGTGGCCATGAACTACTTCGCGCTGGACGGCGCGTTCTACATGACCTCGTACGGGAAGGCGCAGAAGGTCGTCAACATCCGCCGCAATCCCAAGGTGGCGGTGATGATCGAGGCCGGCGACGAGTACGCCGAGCTGCGGGGCGTGATGATCCGGGGACGTTGCGAGATCCTCGAGGACGAAGCCAGCGTCAGGGCGGCGTTCGAGGCGCGGGCGGGGGCGCAAGCGAGTGCGTCGCCGGTCCAGCCGGGAGCGGTGGCGAGCGCATCGAAGCGCGTCGTGCTCAAGATCATCCCGGAGAAGGTGGTCAGCTGGGACCACCGCAAGCTCGGCGGACGATACTGACGCGGCTCCGAGAGGATCTCAGGTCGGGTTGCGGGCCACCCAGTTCATGAAAATCTGATAGCCGAGGGCCAGGATGGTGGCCCCCACGAACATCCCCAGGATTCCGCCGGTCGCCATGCCGCCCAGTGCGCCGAGCAGGATCACCGGCATCGGTGCGTCGACTCCGCGAGCCAGCATCAGCGGCTTCAGGACGTTGTCGGCCATACCGGCCAGCACCAGGATGATCGTGTAGGCGATGGCCGGGCCGTGGCTGTAGTGGCCGCTCGACCAGATGTAGCCGATCGCGGGGAGGGTCACGATGAGCGCCGGCACCTGGGCAATGCTCAACACGAGAGTGATCGCGGCCAGGACACCGGCCCAGGGGACGTGGGCGACGAGCAGCGCAAGGCCGACCAGGATCGCCTGAACGAAGGCGATGCCGATGACGCCCTGAGCCACGGCACGGACCGTCGCGGTGGAGAGTCTGGCGAAGGCGTCGCCGCGTTCGCTGCCGATGACGCGCTCGAAAATCGCCCGACTGGTGCGCGCGCCCGCCTCGCCGTACGCCATCAAGATGCCGGCGACGATGAAGGACGCGAGGAACTGCAGCAGGCCGAGACCGATGTTGGCGACGATGGAAAGCGCCTTCCTGGCCAGCTCGCCGATCTTCGGCTGCATGCTCTCGACCAGCCCCGGTAAGTCCGTATGGGCCTGTGACCAGGCCTCATAGATCCTCGGGCCGACGAGCGGCCATTCTCGTATGCCCTCTCGCGGCGGCGGGACGTGCAGGGTGTTCTGTTGGACGGCACCGACGAAGCCGTGGATGGAGCTGCCAAATGAATCCAGCAGTAGCGCCGTCGGGGCGACGATCAGCAGGCAGCCGCTGAGCACCACGATGGTCGCGGCGAGGCCCTGTCTTCCACCGATCCGGCGCGCCAGCGCTCGATGCAGGGGATAGAGCGTGATGGCCAGGATGAGCGCCCACGCCATCAGGGTGAGGAACGGCGCAAAGACGATGTAGCAAAGCACCGCCAGCACACCGATCAGGGCGGCACGAATCAATACGTCGAGGAGGCGGGACTCGGTCGGCCACGGCGCATTCATGTGAGGCTCATTTCCGCCTGCGGGCAGGTCTACGGGATCGGCACCGGGCTCTCCATCACGACGTCGACCAGTGATGGGCCGTCGATGTCCAGCGCCTTGCGCAGGGTCGGGGCCAGGTCGCCGGGCTGGTCCACGCGGAAGCCGGGCACGCCCATGGATTCCGCCATCCGGTCGAAGCGCAGCTCGGGATCCGTCAGGTCCATGGCGGTGAAGCCCCGCCCGCGCGCGGCCTTGCCGAGGTATTCGACCATGTTGAGCTTGAGGATCCGGTAGGCGGCGTTGTTCAGCATGACGTAGGTGACGGGGATCCGGTGATGGGCGGCCGTCCACAGCGCCGAGATCGAGTACATCGCCGCGCCGTCCGAGCAGACGCCCACGACCTTGCGATCGGGCCGCGCCAGCTGGACGCCCAGGCTTCCGGGCAGGCCGGGACCGATGCCGCCGCCGCGCACGCGCATCAGCCGGCCCGGCTCGTCGGGCATCAGCGCCTGGTTGAGGTGCGTCGAGTTCGTGATGGCCTCCGCGAACACCAGGGCGTCGTCGGGGATGGCGTGGCGGATCTCGTGCATGAGTCGGGGCCCGCTGATGGGGACGGCGTCCCAGCTCTTCTTGGCGTACTCCCAGTAGCGCGCGCGGGAGGCCTTGGTGCGCTCGCCGACCTTCTGGGCCCGCGCCGTCGCGATCCGGGCCTGCTCGGGCGTCCGCTTGCGGCGCACCTGATCGGCCAGCTCGGCGAGCGCGGCCCGGGGATCGGCGAGGAAGGCGAGATCGGGCGTCACGTTCTTGCCGATCTCCCAGGGATTGATGTCGATCTGCACGATCCGGGTGCCGGCCGGCACCGGGCTCTGGGGCTCGGGGAAGATGAGCTGGAACATCGGCGCCCCGACGACGAGGAGCAGGTCGCACCCTTCGAGGGTGGCGCGTAGCGGTTCGGGCGTGACGAAGTTGAGCCCGCCCTGATTGAGGGGATGGCTGGCCGGCATCGTGAACTCCGAGGCGTAGCACTCGAAGACGGGCAGCCCGGCGACCTCGGCCAGCGCCACGACCTCCGGCTGGGCCTCGGCCAGCGCGACCCCGTCGCCGACCATCAGCATCGGCCGCTCGGCGGCGAGCAGGAGCGCGGCCACCTCCGCCATGCCCGCCGGATCGACGCGTCCGCGCCAGCGCGTGTGCGCGGTCGGGTGGATGTCGACGTCGGCCTCGCCGTCCAGCGTGTCCATGGGCAGCGAGAGGAACACCGGTCCCTGCGGCGGCTCCATCGCCACCTTGAAGGCGCGGCGCAGGGCGCGCGGCACGTCGTGGGCGTGGTGGACCTGCGCCGCCCACTTGCAGATGGGCCGGGCCATGTCGACCAGCGGGCCGGACAGATGCGGCTCCTGGAGCAGCGTGGCGCCCGGCGACTGGCCCGCGTAGACGACCAGCGGCGTCTTGCCGATGGCGGCGTTGTGCAGCATGCCGAGGGCGTTGCCGAGCCCCGGCGCGATGTGGACCTCGACGAAGGCCGGCCGCCGGGTGACGCGCGCGTAGGCGTCGGCCATGCAGACCGCCACGCCCTCGTGCAGCGCCAGCATGAACTCCATCTGGGGGTAGTCACGCAGGGCGTCCATGAACCCCTGCTCGGTGGTCCCCGGGTTGCCGAAGATGCGGTGCACCCCATCGGCCAGGAGCTGCTCGATCATCGCGCGCTTGCCGGTCATCCTCGGCATGTCGGTCTCCCTCGTGGCGTTTGAGGGATTCTATCGCCGGAGACACCGGTTGACGACTCCGAGGGACCGGACGCCCGGGTGAGGTCGACCGCTCCAGTGGTTCTGCGCCCGAGCCAGAGGGTCTGTAGCGGGACAGCGTGTATACTCAGCCCACCGAAGATCGCCTCGCCACCCGTTGGAGGGAGCATTCCATGAATCGCAAGCGCGTGGGCATCCTCATCTTTCCGGAGGTCGAGGTCCTCGATTTCTGCGGGCCCTTCGAAGTCTTCTCGGTCACGCGGCTCAACGAGAGTGCCCGGCGCGAGGAGTCGTCGCCGTTCGAGGTGCTGCTCGTGGCCGAGACCGCGGGGCCCGTCAGCGCCACCGGCGGGTTGCGCGTCATCCCCGATGTCACGCTCGAGGCCTGTCCGCCACTCGACGTGCTGGTCGTGCCGGGCGGCTGGGGCACGCGCCGCGAGATCAAGAACGAACGGCTGCTGGCGTGGATCACGGAGCGCGGCCGGGCGGCGGAGACGCTCACGTCCGTGTGCACCGGCGCGATGCTGCTCGGGCAGGCGGGTCTGCTCGACGGCCGCCACGCCACCACGCACTGGCGCTCGCTGCCATGGATGCGCGATTCGTTCCCCGCCGTCACTGTGGAGGAGAAGCTCCACGTCGTCGAGGACGGCCACGTGCTCACGTCCGCCGGCATTTCCGCCGGCATCGACATGGCGCTCCGGCTCGTCGCGCGGTATTACGGCGACGAGATCGCGCGGAACACCGCGCGCCACATGGAGTACCGGTACGTGCCGGAGGATAACAGCCGCCGGATCTAGGAGACACGCCATGGTCTACCGCGGAATGGATCGCGCAGCGCTGGACGCCGCCTACAACAACACCGCGGCCGTCGGGGTCGCGAGGCGCGAGCAGTACGTCAACGACTGGATGAAGCGCAGCGACGTCATCCGGAGAATGCCGGGCGCGCAGATCGACCTTCGCTATGGCGACGGCGCCCGGCATCGCCTGGACGTCTTTCCCTGCGGACGAGCCGGCGCGCCGACGCTCGTCTACATCCACGGCGGCTACTGGCAGATGAACGACAAGGAGCCCTATGCCTTTCTGGGTGAGGGGGTCCTGCCCGCGGGGTTCAATCTGGCCCTGATCGAATACACGCTGGCCCCGGCGGTGCGTCTGGACGAGATCGTGCGCGAAGTGCGCAGCGCAGTGGCGTGGGTGATCGATCACGCGAAGGAGCTCGCCGGCGATCCCGCGCGCGTGTTCGTCTCGGGGCACTCCGCCGGCGGCCATCTGACGGCCATGGCGATGACGGACGCGCGGGTCGCCGGCGGCGTGGCGATCAGTGGCCTCTACGATCTCGAGCCGATCCGCCTGAACTATCTGAACGACAAGCTCCAGCTCGACATCGCGGAGGCGGAGCGGAACAGCCCGGTGCGCCATCTGCCGTCGCGGTCGGCGCCGCTCGTCGTCACGGTCGGGCTCGGCGAGCTGCCCGAGCTGATCCGTCAGTCCGAAGAGTTCGCGGACGCGTGGCGGCGCCGGGGGCTTCGCGGCTCCTATCTGCCCATCGCGCGGCACGATCACTTCTCGATCCTGGAGGAGCTGGCGCGGCCGCAGGGTGCAATCCTGGCGGCCCTGCAGGAGCTGGCGATTACCTGACCGCGGGCCTGGCGGCCACCACGAGTGATCCGGTCGAAGGCAACAGGCGATGCCGGCTCGCGTGGGTCGCTAGGCTGGGCGGGTGGCGACCGCGGCCCCGACGCGCTCGACGCCGGCGAATGGGCTCAGCGTGAGCCAGGTCGGGAAGGCGCGGACGAGCGACGGCGGCCCATCGAGCCGGATCAGGCCAGCACGGACGGTCTCGGCCAGCCGCACGTCACCCATCCAGACCCGTGTCAGAGTCCGGAGGTCGGCGCTGACCACGAGGTCGACCGGACGACCGGGGTCCTTCAGGCAGAGGTCGACCTCCCGCCGCTCGAGCACGAGCCACCACGTTCTCGGGCAACGCATGGTCGCCGGCACCCCGCGGAAGTCGAAGCGCACGACGACCCGCTCCGAGGGCAGCGCTTCCAGGTTCACACGCCGGTGCATGTCCCACATGAGCAGGCCCGGGTCCAGGTCACCCCGGCCGACCTGGGCACGGGCCCACCGCTGGCCCCACTCGCCGAGGCACTCGATAAGCGGCCGCAGCTCCTCACCCGCCGCGGTGAGGTGGTATTCGCGCCCGCGGCCACGCGGCCGGGGCACACTGCGGACGATGCCGGCGTCCTCGAGCTGCTCGAGACGTCCGGCGAGGAGCGTGCGCGACATCAGGGGCACACCCCGGTGGAGGTCGCTGAAGCGACGGCTCCCGCAGAGCAGCTCGCGCAGGACGAGCGGGGTCCATCGCTCGGCGACGATCTCGGTCGCCTTGGCGACCGGGCAGAACTGGCCGTACCCCTTCATCGTGTCTCGAGGGTAGTGAACGGCGGCGGGCGTCGCAAGTCCATTTTTTGTGCTTTCCCGCCCGGCCGGCCGGAG
>DATBIM010000131.1:0-50190 GCA_036556905.1 Candidatus Methylomirabilota bacterium | reverse complement strand
TGAGCCTGTGGCGCGCGACCTTCCGCGAGGGCCTCCGCGTCGCGCGGCGGCAGGGGCTGAACCGCCGGCAGGCCGTCATCGTGGGTGGTGGAAGCCCGGTCGCCGAGATCGTGACGGCGCTGCGGCGGCGGCCCGATGTGGGCATCCAGGTGCTCGGCCTCGTCGGCGAGATGACCGAAGAGCTGGGCGCGCTGCCCTGGCTGGGCAAGTTCGAGGAGATGCGGGCTGTACTGGATCGGCACGCCGTGGACGTCGTGTTCATCGCGCTTCCCCACGCGGACTATGGTCGGTTGGGCGGCATCCTGCGGGAGATCGGGGACGACCCGTTGACGATCCATCTGGTCCCCGATGTCTACGGGCTGGCCACGCTCCGGGGCGGCATCGAGGAGTTCGAGGGCGTCCCCCTCATTCATCTGCGCGAGTCCCCCCTCCACGGCTGGAACCTGGTGCTCAAACGGGCGACGGATCTGATCGCCGGTGGCCTGGCCCTGGTCGTGACCGCGCCCCTGATGATCGCGCTGGCCCTGGCCATTCGCTTGACGTCGCCGGGCCCGGTGCTGCTCCGCCAGGAACGGATGGGCCTCGACGGCCGGCGCTTCACCATGCTCAAGTTCCGCACGATGCGCCAGGACGCCGAGACCGAAACTGGCCCGGTATGGGCGACGAAGGACGACCCGCGGCGGACGCCGCTCGGCGCGTTCCTCCGGCGCTGGAGCCTCGACGAGCTTCCCCAGCTCCTCAACGTGCTACGGGGCGAGATGAGCCTGGTGGGACCGCGGCCCGAGCGCCCGGTGTTCGTCGAAGACTTCCGGCGACGCTTCCCCGGCTACATGCTCCGCCACAAGGTCAAGGCCGGCGTGACGGGCTGGGCCCAGATCAACGGCTGGCGCGGCAACACCTCGCTGGAGAAGCGCCTGGAGTACGATCTCTACTACATCGAGCGCTGGTCCCTGGCCTTCGATCTCAGGATTCTCGTCCAGACGCTCTGGCGGGCCTTCAGCAAAAACGCCTACTGAGGGTGAGGACTGACGGCCGCCGGTCCAGCGATGTGACTAGTATGGTCACATCGAGGTGATACCCGAGACCATGGCGAAGACCGCGGCGGTGGAAGTGAGGGAGAACGCCGGCCGCGCTCTCTTGCTGCATCCCCTGCGAGCCGCAGACTCTCTGCAGCTCGCGGCGGCGTTGCTCTGGACGCGTGGTCGACCGGCCGGCCATGACCTCGTCTGCCTTGACGAAAGGCTCCGGGAGGCTGCCACGAGCGAGGGCTTCGCCGTCTTGCCTTGAGAGATCCCCGACCGCTCCTGCTGGGTGCGTTTGGGCTGGGCCTGGGGGTGTCGATCACGCTGGCCCAGACGGCGCTAGGGCTCCTGGCCGTACAGCTGATCTGGCGTCTGGCCACCGGGCGGGCCCGGATGCGGTGGCCGCTGGCTCCGGCGTTCGGGGGGTGGATCGTGGCTTCCCTGCTGGCTGCCGGTTTCTCCTCGCGTCCGCTCGAAAGCCTGGGTGCCCTCAGGGGCCTGTTGCTGATCGCGGGATTCTTCGTCGTGCTGGACGCGCTGCCCGACGCCCTGGATGCCGAGCGCTGGTGGTCGCGACTGCTCGTCCTGATGGGCATCGTTGGCATCGTGGGGGTGCTCCAGGTCGGGCTCTGCGCCTGGCTGCCACCGCTGGAGCCCCTGCTCGGCCGCCTGGCCAGGAAGTGCGACCGGGCTCACGCCTTCTACAGCATCTACATGACGCTGGCCGGCGTCCTCAGCCTCGTGTTGCTGGTGATGCTCCCGTCGCTGCTGATCGGCGGTCCACGATGGCGCGCCAGCGCCTGGCTCGGAGGCCTGGCCGGCCTGGTCGCCACGTTTGTCCGCGGGGCCTGGGTAGGCTTCCTGGCCGGCGCACTGACGCTGCTCGGGCTGATGCCCCGACGCCGCCTCCTCGTCCTGGGCGCGCTGCTGGTGCTGGCCGTGGCCGTTCTCCTCATACCGGCTGCCCGTCGGCGCGCCGAGAGCATCGTGGATCCGGCGGATCCGACGGCCCGAGAGCGCTGGGCGATGTGGACCAGCGCCATCGCCATGGCCCGCGATCATCCGCTCACCGGCGTGGGTCCTGGGCAGGTGAAACGCCGGTACGGAGACTATGCCGCCCCTGAGTTCCGCCAGCGTCCGCGCGGCCATCTGCACAACACCCCCCTGCAGATCCTGGTCGAGCGCGGTGTGATGGGGCTGGGGGCATGGCTCATCCTGTTCGGGACATTCTTCACGCGAGCCGCGGGCGTCCTCCACCGGTTGCCGTCTGAGGCCACGCGGGAACGGGCCCTGGTCGTCGGCAGCCTGGCCGCCATCGCGGGGTTCCTGGTCGGCGGACTCACGGAGTACAACTTCGGCGACTCGGAAGTGGTGATGGTGGCTTACGCGGTGATGGCGCTTCCCTTCGTGGTGGAGCGCTCGCTTAGCGCAGTGCGCCTTTGACAGCTTCCAGGACTTCCCCGGCCATTGCCAGCGCCCGGGAGGCGTCGGCCTGGCCAAAGGCCTCGGCGGGGATACCACCGGGCAGCGTGTTGGGATACCGGGTCGCCACGTAGAACTGATCGAGCGCGGCAACCCGGCCCCGGAGGGCGCCAAAGGTTCCGTCGAGCCGGGCGCATTCGGCGACCAGGTCTGCTACGGAGTGACCGAGCACGTGCTCGGCTCCTCGCGCGTATAGATAGGCCTTCAGTGCCTTCTCAGCGGCCTGCTGAGCGTTGAAGCAGGCCTGGGCAAAGAAACGCTCACGCGATGCGAGCGCGGCGAAGGCCAGGTCGTTCTCAGCCTGAGCGAGCCAGCGCCGACCCTCCCCGCCCGGGTCAGGCCTCATAGACGATACGGCTGCCAGCGAGCGCTCGGGCCAGGAAGGGTCTCGCACGCAGTTCCTCGAACTCCTGCGGCGTGTAGACCAGCAAGTCCAGCCCGACCGCCGGCTCCAGTTCGCCATAGAACCGTGCGCACCGCTCGGAGAACGGCTCTCGACTGTCAGCGATCAGGATGAGATCGAGATCGCTCTGTCCTCGGACGTCTCCGCGCGCGGCCGAGCCGAAGACGATAGCGCGCTGCACGCCAAGCCGAGGAAGAGCCGCCACAATACGGCCCAGCTCGGCCTCGAGCTGGCGCCGGCGGCGTGCGCCCGCGTCCCAGTCAACTACCGGGGAGCTGGTCCCGACCTGTGCGCTCATCGAGTCGAGTATACGCTGTCAGTACGCGAGAACCGGCTCGGTGGCCGACCGGAGGCGAACGAAGTAGTCCTTGAAGCGCTCGTGGTCGGTCTCCGACACCATGTCGGAGACGATGAAGCAGGCCAGATCGCGCTGCTTCCACATCCACACCGAGAAGCCGCTCTCGTGGAGCAACGCGGGCCGCCAGCGATCGACCTTTTGGCGCTGGCGCTCGGGCGTGACGAGGCCCGGCGCGGGCAAAACGACGTACGTCACCCGGTGGCCGTCCGCGTCACGATAGTGGACGGCCAGCCCCCGGCGCTGCTCGAGATAGATCGGCTCGGCCTCCAGCAGCGTGAGGCGCTCGTCGCCGGAGAAGACGCTGCTCAGCCCGATGCCCGTTTCCTGGGTGAGCCACACCGCGGTGGGAATGACATCCGGCCGCCGCGCCCCCCACATGACCGCCCGCTCGTGCTCGGAGACCACCGCCCTGGTCAGGCGCTCGACCGGATCGGCGGGCACGATGCGGGGCAGCAGCGGGAGGAAGAACAGGACGAGGACCAGCGCGGTGGCGACGGCCGACAGGGCCGGCGCCAGCCACCAGGCCCGGGCCGGTGCCGGCGGGCTCGCGGCCAGGATGGCGCCCCGCAGGCCGGGCGGAGCCGGATGGCGCGGCAGCTCCGTCGCCAGGCGACGTCCCAGCGCCTCGTCCGACAGGTCGGGGAATGGCTCGTTCATCGTGATCGATAGTCGCGCAACAGCGTGCGCAATCGCTCCTTGGCCCGAAAGATCCGCGACTTCACCGTGCCGACCGGGCAGGCCATGACGTAGGCCACCTCCTCGAGCGGCAGCCCTTCCACCTCGGCCAGCAGCAGCACGGTACGGAACTCTTCCGGCAGCTTCCGCAGGGCGCGATCGAGATCGGTGTGGGCCTCGAGAACGCCGGGGTCGTCGTCCGGGGCTTCGTGGAACATAGGCGTGTCCCAGTCGGGGACGCCGTCCTCCGCCAGCGGGGCCTCCCGCTCGCGAAGCCGGTAAAACGTCAAGAATGTGTTCCTCAGAATCTGAAACAGCCAGGCCCGCAGGTGAGTTCCCGGCTGGAACCGGTGGGAGAAGCGCAGGGCCCGGAGGTAGGTCTCCTGCACCAGGTCCTCGGCCTCACCCGGCTTCCGGGTGAGGTACACGGCAAAATTGAAGAGGGCGTCGAGGTGCTGCAGCGCCTCCTGCCGAAACTCTTCGGGCTCGGCCACCGGGCGGCCTCAGTCCTCGAACCAGCGGGCCGGGTAGTCGCCGGGCTGGACGTCATGCTCGTCCTCGACCTCGGCGAGGAGCTCGCGCACGGTGCGGTAGAGGGTGGGATGCTCCAGCTCGGGCGCGAGCTCCACCAGGGGCCGGAGCACGAACGCGCGCTCGTGCGCCAGCAGGTGGGGGATCTGGAGCTGGTCCGGCACGCTGATCACGCGATCCGCGTAGAAGAGGATGTCGATGTCCAGCGGGCGCGGCATGAAGCGGGCGGCTTCGGGGGTGCCGGCCCCGCGCTGGCGTCCTAGCGACGTCTCGATCTCCTGCAGGCTCTGTAGCAGCTCCCCCGGGGCCAGCGCCGTCTCGATGGCCACGGCGCAGTTGAGAAACCACTGGCGGCGATTGATCGGCTCCCCCGGTTCGCTCTCCCAGGGCTCGGTCTCGTAGAGCTGCGAGGCGGCCACGACGTCGATCCCCGCCGTCCGCCGCAGGGAGGCCACGGCGGCCCGCAGCAGGGCCAGCCGATCACCGAGGTTGGAACCGAGCGAGAGGTAGACTCGGGCCATCAGCGCCGCCGGGTGAGCCGCACGCCGGGCGTTCCCACCAGCCCCTCCAGCGGCGCGGTGAGCTTGCGAACGCGTACGGTGACTTCTCGGGTGGGGAACTCGCGGAGCAGTCCCTCGGCGATGAGCCCGGCCAACCGCTCGAGGAGGTTGACGCGCTGGCGGGTCCCGATCTCGACGATCCGGTGGGCGACCTGACCGTAGTCGATGGTGGCGCCGAGGTCATCGGAGAGCGCGGCGGGGGCCAGGTCGACGGCCAGCTCGGCATCGACGGAGAACCAGGCGCCCACCGACTGCTCGGCCTTGCTGACGCCGTGCTGGCCATAGAAGCGCACGTCGTCGAGGAGCAGACGGTCTTCCATCACACCTTCACCACGGTGTTGGCCAGGCTGCCGATACCCTCGATGCGGATCTCCACGCGATCGCCCGGCGCCAGCGGGCCGACGCCGGCCGGCGTCCCCGAGGCGATGATGTCGCCGGGCAGCAGGGTCATGATCTCCGAGACCCGGACGACCAGCTCCTCGATGGGGAAGATCAGCTCGGTCGTGCTCCCCGAGTGCCGCCGCTCCCCGTTGACCCAGGTCTCGATCATCACGGCGTTGGGATCGATGTCGGTGGCGATGCACGGGCCGATGGGGCAGAAGGTGTCGAAGGCCTTGGCCCGGCCCGGCATCCGGTCCTTCTCCTCGAGATCCCGCGCGGTCACGTCGTTGAGGCACGTGTAGCCGAGCACGTGCTCCAGGGCGCGCCCCCGCGCCACGCTCCGACAGCGCCGGCGCATCACGATGGCCAGCTCGGCCTCGCACTCCAGCCGACCACTCTGGGCCGGGTGCACGATCGGGTCGTCGGGACCGATCAGCGCGCTCACCGGCTTGAGCGCGATGAGGGGATCGCTGGGGACGGGCATGCCCAGCTCGGCGGCGTGCTCCCGGTAGCTCGGCCCGATCACGATGATCTTGGACGGGAGCACCGGCGGCAGCAGCACGACCTGTCGCGCCGGGTAGCGCCGCCGCCCGCGGCGGAAGGCGCTGAAGGGCGTGCCCGAGTATTCCACGACCTGCATCCCGTCGAGCACCCCGTAACGGGTCTTGTCACCGATCCGGAAGCGCACGATTCGCATGGCCGCACCACTCCGGGCTCAGAGCCCGAGCACGTCCTGCATGGAGTAGAGACCAGGGGGACGTCCGGCCACGAAGCCCACCGCCCGCAGGGCACCGCGGGCGAACGTGTCGCGGCTGTGGGCCCGGTGGGTCAGCTCCAGGCGCTCCCCCAGCGTACCGAAGGAGACCGTGTGCTCACCCACCACGTCGCCCGAGCGCAGCGAGAAGACCCCGATCTCCTTCGACGTGCGCTCACCCGGCAGTCCCTGGCGTCCGTGGACGGCGACGCTGGCCAGATCGCGCCCCAGGGCTTCGGCCACGACCTCGGCCATGCGCTGCGCGGTGCCGCTCGGCGCGTCCTTCTTGTAGCGATGGTGGATCTCGGTGATCTCGACGTCGTAGTCGTCACCCAGGGCACGCGCCATGAGGGACAGGGCTTTCAGGGCGACCGTCACTCCCACCGAGAAGTTGGGAGCGAGCACGATGGCCATCCGCCGGGCCAGCCCGGCGATCTCCTCACGCTGAGGGGCGCTCAGCCCGGTCGTGCCCACGACGGCCCGGGCGCCGGCGGTCGCGGCCAACCGCAGGTGCTCGAGCGTGGGCTCGGGCGCCGTGAATTCCACGAGGACCCGGTCCCGGGTGAGGGCGGCGCCCGCGTCGCTGGCGATCGTCACCCCCAGTCGGCCCACGCCGGCCACCTCCCCGGCATCCCGGCCCAGCGCCGGATGTCCGGGGGCCTCGAGCGCCGCCACCAGGCGCAAGCCGCCGGCGTCGGGCAGGTAGGCCACGAGACGCGAGCCCATGCGCCCGGCGGCACCGGCCACGACGACATCTGCCGTCGGGACGCCGCGGCGTCCGCCGGGGAGGACGACCTCGACCATGACGGTGGGTTACTTCACCAGGCCGTACGGCTTGAGGACGGCGCGCAGGCGCTCCCGATTGCTCTCGCTCATGCGGCACATGGGCAGGCGGAACTCGGGCTCGATCATTCCCGCCATGGCCATCGCCTCCTTGATCGGGATGGGGTTCGTCTCGAGGAAGGCGGCCCGGGCCAGTGGGTAGAGCTTGTAGTGCAGGTCGCGCGCCCGCTTCCAGTCGCCATCCAGCGCCGCCCGCGTCATCTCCGCCGTTTCCCGGGGCACGATGTTGGCGATCACCGAGACGACGCCCCGGCCGCCAATGGCCATCAGGGGCAGCGTCAGGTTGTCGTCGCCGGACAGCACGATGAAATCGGTCCCGCAGGCGGCGATGACCTGGCTCATCTGGTCCAGCGATCCGGAGGCCTCTTTGACGCCGACGATGTTCCGGCAGTCGCGGCTCAGGCGAGCCAGCGTCTCGGTCTCCACGTTGACGGCCGTCCGGCTCTGGATGTTGTACACGAAGATCGGCAGGGCCACGGCCTCGGCCACCGCGCGGAAATGCCGGTAGAGGCCCTCCTGCGTGGGCTTGTTGTAGTAGGGGTTGACGACGAGGGCGGCGCTGGCACCGGCGCGCTCGGCGTGCCGGGTGAGCTCGATCGTGTGGGCCGTGGAGTTGGTACCGGTCCCGGCGATGACTGGGATGCGACGGGCCGCCGTCTCGATCACGAGCTCCACTACCCGCTGCTGCTCGGCGTGGCTCAAGCCGGGCGACTCTCCGGTCGTTCCGCAGGGCACGAGGCCGTCGGTCCCGTGCTGAACGTGGAACTCCACCAGCTCCCGCAGCTTCGCCTCGTCCACCTTGCCGTTGCGGAAGGGGGTCACCAGCGCGACGTTCGAACCCTGGAACGCCTGGCTCATAGTACCGTCTCCCCCGCCACCAGATCCTCGTAGCTCTCCCGGCGGCGCACGATGGTATGCCGGCTGCCGTCGACGAGCACTTCGGCGGCACGCGGGCGGGCGTTGTAGTTCGAGGCCATCACGAATCCGTAGGCGCCGGCGCTCATCACCGCCAGCAGGTCGCCCTCCTGGGCGCGGGGCAGCGCGCGCTCCCGGGCCAGGAAGTCGCCCGACTCGCAGATGGGGCCGACCACGTCCACCGTCTCGACCGGGCGGCGGCTCCCCCCCTCGTCCACGTGGCGGATCTCGTGATAGGCGTCGTAGAAGGCCGGGCGGATGAGGTCGTTCATGGCCGCATCCACGATGACGAAGCGCTTGGCCCCGGTGTCTTTGTAGTAGAGGACCCGCGTGAGCAGGACGCCGGCGTTGCCCACGATCGACCGGCCCGGCTCGAGGAGCAGGGTGACGCCCAGCTCCCGCAGTCGCGGCTCCAGCACGGCGGCGTACTCCTCCTGGCTGGGCGGCCGCTCGTCGCGATAGCGGATTCCCAGCCCGCCGCCCACATCCACCAGCCGGATCTCGATCCGGCGCTCGCGCAGTGTCTTGACCAGCGCGGCGATCCGGGCCGCGGCGTCGCCGAACGGCCCGGTCTTGGTGAGCTGGGAGCCGATGTGCATCTGGACGCCGATCACCTCGAGCCCGCCCAGGCCGGCTGCCAGCTCGTAGGCGGCCGGGGCCTGCTCGATGGGGATGCCGAACTTGGCCGATTTGAGGCCCGTCGCGATGTAGGGATGCGTCTGGGGATCGACGTCGGGGTTGACGCGCAGCGAGACCGGAGCGCGGGTGCCCATCCCCCGCGCCACCTCATCCAGCGTGCGCAGCTCGCTCTGCGACTCGACCGTGAACAGCATGATGTCGGCCTTGAGCGCCTCCCGCATCTCGTCCCGAGTCTTGCCGATCCCGGAGAAGACGATCCGCTTGGGCGGCACGCCGGCCCGCAGGGCCCGAAAGAGCTCTCCGCCGCTGACGATGTCGGCGCCGGCGCCGGCCCGGGCCAGCGTGGAGAGCACGCCGAGATTCGCGTTGGCCTTGACCGAGTAGCAGACCAGGTGCGGGATAGTCCGGAAGGCACGGTCGTAGGCGGCGAGCGGCTCGAGCAGCGCGGCCCGGGAGTAGACGTAGGTAGGGGTACCGACGGCGTCGGCCAGCGTACGCAGCGACACCGACTCGCAGGAGAGATCGCCGTGGCGATACGCAAAGTAATCCATCTACGCGCGCGACCGACGTTTCGTGACCGTAGCATCCGGCCGGTGATGTGTCAAGGCAGCGCGCCCTGGGTGGGCCTCTTCGAAGACCGCCACCCGCACGGGCCGGCCTCCCATGCGGGCGGCGCCTTGCCGACGTGCAGTTATTTCTTCTTCAGCGTGATTCCGGCAGCCTTGGCGGCGGCCTCGGCCTTGGCCTCCGACTCGGCGTGCTTGCCGTCTTTGTGCAGCTTCTCGGCCTCGTCGGCGAGGGCCAGCGCCTGATACTTGGCGTTGTCGAATCGATTGCCGACGCCGTCTCTGACCTGCTTGATGAGCGCCGGGCATTGCGAGGCCAGCGCGGGACCCGCCAGCAATGCCACGATCGTGAGGCTCAGCACACCAGACCTGATCATGTCGGATTCCTCCTCCAAGTGTAGGGTCGGCACGGCCGGAGCGCTCCCGTTCTAACGGCGCCAGGCGGGGTTGTCAAGCGCTGCCGAGCTGGGGGACCGAGCCTCGAGAGAGTGGCGTTACTTCGAACGAGGGGGCAGCGTGATCGTGACGACGTTGGAGCGCGCGCTTTCATTGGGCCGCGCTCCCGAATCCAGGGCCGTGACGGCGTACCGGTACGTCCCGGGGGCGACACCGGAGTCGACGTAGACCGTCCGGTCGGCGGGCGTGGTGCCGACCCGAGCGAAGGTTTCGTTCGCGCGGGCGCGGTAGACGATATAGCTCGCCACATCGGCGTCGGGGCTGGCCCGCCAGCTCAGGCGGGTGGCGTCAACGGCAGGGATGGCCACCAGGCTGGCCGGCGGCGCCGGTGGCGTCGTGTCCCGGGGGGTCGCCTCCACCGACGCCGTGGCCGCGCCGCGAGCCAGGGTGTCGGCGTCCCGGCGCAGGGCCCGTACCGCGTAGTGGTAGGTGCGGTCGTTCTCCACCGAGCGGTCGAGAAAAGTGGTGGCGTCGATGGCCGTCGGCGTCACGACCTGGCCGGGAGTCTGGGGGTCAGTGGTCCTGAGCACCTCGTAGGTCAGGGGACCCGGTACCGGGCTGCCATCGGCCAGGCGCGCCGGCGACGCCCAGGCCAGGCGCACCTCGCGCTCGCCGGCCACGGCGGTCAGCGCCGTCGGTGGCTCCGGGGTTTCGATCAGAGTGACGCTCACGCGCGGGGAGGGCGGGCCCACGCGTCCCTGGGCGTCCTCGGTGAGCACCACGTAGCTGTAGCGGCGTGTCGGGGTGAGCCCCTCCCGGTCCTCCAGGCGCAGCCGCTGATCCTGGGACGTCGGTGCCGTCGCCTCCCCGGACTGGAGATCGATCGTCTTCACCTCGTCCCAGCTCGCGATCCGCCCGCGGTGCAGCACCGCCGCCCGCGGCTCGCCCCGTCCATCGTCCTCGCTCCGGTACACGCGGGCCGCCGTCAAATCGCGGAGCACTGTGTTGTCGACGCGTCGGGTGGGGTTCGTCCATGTCAGCACCACACCGCCGTCCTCGACGACGGCGCCCAGATCGGTCACCGGCTGGGGCAGGCGGGTCTCGGGCGCCACCGGGGGACCGACCCTGCCGCAGGCCGCCGCGGCGACGACGGCGAGGAGCAGCGCGAGGGAACCGGCTCTCACCCGGCGTCGACGAACGAGCGCGCCAGGGCCAGGGCCCGCCGCACGGCGTCGGGGGCGGTTCCGCCGCTCACCGCCCGCGTTCGCAGCGACGCCTCCACGGTCAGCGCGGCGGTGACGTCGGCGGCAAAGCGATCCGAGAAGCGGCGCAGCTCGTCGAGGCCCAGGGCGGTCAGCGTCTTGCCGGTATCGAGCGCGTGGCGCACGACGCGGCCGACGATCTCATGCGCCTCGCGGAAGGGGACCCCTTGCCGGACCAGGTAGTCGGCGAGATCGGTGGCCGTGGCGAAGTGCTCGCCGGCCGCCTGCCGCATGCGCTCGGTCCGGAACGTGAGCGAGCCGAGCAGCGGGGGAAGGACGGTGAAGATGGCCTGCAGGGAGTCCGCGGAGTCGAAGAAGGGCTCCTTGTCCTCCTGCATGTCGGAGTTGTAGGCCAGGGGCAGCCCTTTCATCGTGGTGAGCACGGCGACCAGGTTGCCGGACAGCCGTCCGCTCTTGCCCCGGATCAGCTCGGCCACGTCGGGGTTCTTCTTCTGGGGCATGATCGAGGAGCCGGTGGCGAAGGCATCGGCGAACTCCACGAAGCCGAATTCCGCCGTCGCCCAGAGCGTGAGGTCGGCGGCCAGGCGCGACAGATGCACCCCGGTGATGGCGGCCGCGGCCAGGAACTCCAGCACGTAATCGCGATCGCTCACGGCGTCGAGACTGTTGGCGCTGACCGTGGCGAAGCCGAGATCACGGGCCAGCGCCTCGCGGTCGATGGCGAAGCCGGCGCCGGCCAGGGCCCCGCTGCCCAGCGGCATGACGTCGGCGCGGTCACGGCAGGCCCGGAACCGCTCGCGGTCACGCTGGAGCATGAAGACGTAGGCCAGCAGGTGATGGCCGAGCACGATGGGCTGGGCGCGTTGCAGGTGCGTGTAACCCGGCATGGGAGCGTCCACGGCGCCGGCGGCCCGCTCCACGAGGGCGGCCTGGGTGTCGCGCAATCCCCGGTCGAGCTGGCCGACAACGTCCTTGAGATAGAGCCGCTCGTCGAGGGCGATCTGATCGTTGCGCGACCGGCCGGTGTGGAGCTTGCCGCCGGCCGGGCCGATCAGCTCGGCCAGGCGCCGCTCGATGTTCATGTGGATGTCTTCGAGCTCGGGACGGAAGGGAAACGTCCCGTCCGCGATCTCGCGGCCGATGGCCTCCAGGCCCTTGAGGATCGCGTCGCGCTCGGCGCTGGTGAGGAGCCCGGCCCCGGTCAGGGCCCGGGCCCAGGCTCCACTGCCTTCGAGATCGTAAGCCGCGAGCCGACGGTCGAAGCCGAGGGAAGCGGTGAAGCGCTCGGCGGCGGGATCGGTCGTCCCGGAGAACCGCCCCGACCAGGCCTTCTTCACGACTGCAGCGCGACGCTGTCCGTCGACGATGCCATGTCGCCGGGTGTTATAGCACGATCAGCGGGCGCGGGTCAGACGGTAGCGGGCGACCGCAGTATTGTGCTCCTCGGCGGTGGCCGAGAAGTGGTGGCGCTGATCGTCCTTCTTCACGAAGTACAGGTAGCTCACCGGGGCCGGGTCGAGCGTGGCGGCGATGGCGTGGAGCCCGGGGCTGGCGATGGGCCCCGGGGGCAGGCCCACCCGCAGGTAGGTGTTGTAGGGGTGCTCGGCTTGCAGGTCGGCGCGGGTCAGGGCCCGGCGCTCCTTCCCGACCGCGTACTGCACGGTAGGATCGGCCTGCAGCGGCATGCCGAGCCGCAACCGGTTCCAGAACACCGCCGAGATGATCGGACGCTCGTCACGCACCATCGCCTCCCGTTCGATGATCGAGGCCAGCGTGAGGAGCTCGTGGATCGTCAGGTGACGGGCCGTGGCCCGCTCGCGCATCTCGACGGTGAGCTTCTGTTGCATCCGCTGCACCATGCGGCCCAGCAGCTGCTCGACGGTCATCCCGCGCACGAAGTGATAGGTGTCGGGGAACAGGTAGCCCTCGGCGCTCGGTCCCTCGATCCCCTGGGATCGGAGGAAGGCCGGGTCCGTGGCCGTCCGTATCACGTCCACGGCCTGGGCCAGGCGCGCCGCCTCCAGCGTCCGGGCCAGCTCGGCGAGGGTGGCGCCTTCGGGGTGGAGCACCGGATGCTGGCGCACGCGACCGCTCTCGAGCAGGGCCAGCACCTCGAGGGTGGAGGCCCGGCGGGGAAGCTCGTACTCGCCGGCCTTGAGCGACCGGACGCTGCCCCGCACCAGGCTCAGGGCGACGAAGCCGATCCGGCTCCGAATGGCGCCGGAATCATGCAGCCGATCGGCGATCCCGAAGGCGCTCTCCTGGGCCGGGATGTCGACGAGGAGGGGGCCGGCCCGCAGTGCCGCCGGAGGGCTCACCACGGCCCAGGTCCCCCAGGCGACGGCCGCCGCCGCGAGGACGAGGAGGACGGCTGGCCTGCGAACGCTCACGACGGCCTAAGTGTACACCACCGCTGGCTGAACCCCTGAGAAGTTGCTATATTAGGCCGTTCGGGGCTGCGCCCCGGAAATTTCCAAGGGGGTTTTCATGCTGGACCTCGAGCTCCCCACCCGCCACGAGTGGATCACCGCCGACAACACCTACGGCAAGCTGGTCATCGAACCCTTCGAGCCGGGGTTCGCGCTGACCGTGGGTAACGCCTACCGCCGGGTGCTCCTGTCCTCCATCCACGGCGCGGCGCCGACGTGGGTGAAGATCGAGAACGTGCTGCACGAGTTCTCGCACATGCAGGGGGTCATGGAGGACACGCTGGACATCCTCATGCATCTGCGCAAGGTGGTGTTCCGCCTGCACGTCAACCGGCCCAAGATCCTCCGCCTCAAGGCCCAGGGGGTGGGTGTCGTCAAAGCCGGGGACTTCGAGGCCGACGCCGACGTGGAGATCCTCACTCCCGACGTCCCCCTGGCCACCCTGGACAAGGACGGCGTGCTGGAGATGGAAGTATGCGTCGAGCGTGGCCGCGGCTGGGTGCCGGCCGAGCGCCGGGAACCGGAGGCGCTGCCCATCAACGCCATCCTCCTCGACGCCGACTTCTCCTCGGTCAAGCGCGTCAACCTCCACGTGGAGCCGGCCAGCGGCGAGCGGGAGCGCCTGGTCGTGGAGGTGTGGACCGACGGCAGCATTTCCCCCCAGGTGGCGGTGGGCGAGGCCTCGCGGCTGCTGGAGGATCACTTCGAGCTGTTGATGCACTTCCCGGCGGCCACGCCCGAGATGGAGGAAACGCAGCGCGACGAGACGGCGCCGCGACCGGAGCTGAACGAGAATCTCTTCCGCAACGTGGATGAGCTGGAGCTGTCCGTTCGGGCCTCCAACTGCCTCAAGACCGCGAACATCCGGACCATCGCCGATCTGGTCCAGAAGAGCGAGGGCGAGCTGCTGAAGACCAAGAACTTCGGCAAGAAGTCCCTCAACGAGATCAAGACGATCCTCGGCGAGATGGGGCTGCACCTCGGCATGCGGCTGGACCCCGAGGAGCTCGAGCGGCTGCGCGCTCAGTACGAGCGCACCTACGAGACCTGATCTCCACCCCCATGAGCTCGGGGTTCCGGGAGGTGCTCCGCCGGCTCGAGGAGGCCGGGGAGCTGCTGCGGTTGCCCAAGGCGGTCGATCCCCGCCACCTCTCCGCGCTGATGGCCCAGGCTCCGCAGGCCACCTTTTTCGAGCACGTGGCCGGCTATCCCGACTGGCGGGCGGTCGGGGCGGTGCTCTCGACGCGCCGGCGACTGGCCCTGGCCATGGGCTGTGCCGAGTCGGACATCGCCACCCGGTTCGAGGAGGGGATCCGCCGGCCCATCGAGGCCCGGGTCGTGGACCGCGCTCCCTGCCAGGACATTGTGCTCACCGGCGCCGACGCGGACCTCACCCGCCTGCCCATCCCGATGATGCACGTCAAGGACGGCGGGCCCTACATCTCGGCCACGCTCGTGGTCTCGCGGGATCCCGAGTACGGACGCAACGTCGGCTCCTACCGGATGATGTATCGCACGCCGCGGGAAACCGGCATCGATCTCGTCTCGTCGTCGGACATGCGCGTGTACTATCAGCGCGCCCTCGATCAGGGCCGGCCGCTGGAGATGGCGGTGGCCGTGGGCGTGCATCCCTTCCAGCTGCTGGCCGCTTCCTACAAGGCCCCCATCGACGTCGACGAGTTCGCGATCGCGGGCGGGCTGCAGGGATCGCCGGTGGAGCTGGTGCGCTGCAAGACGGTGGACCTGGAAGTTCCGGCGGACGCCGAGCTGGTGCTGGAGGGCGAGCTGCTGCCGGTCGGCTGGACCGCCGATGAGGGGCCGTTCGGGGAGTTCAGCCACATCACCGGCGAGGTGAAGTGGAACCCGATCTTCCGGGTCCGCGCCATCACGCACCGCCGGGACCCGATCTTCTACGTGCTGCAGATGCCGTGGGAGAACGACTGGCTGGCCGCCCCCGTGATCGAGGCCGCCGGCCTGCAGGCCCTGCGTGTCGCCAGCGTGCAGCCCGTGGCCATCCGGGCGCCCGTCGGCGGGTGCTGCTACTGGACGCTGATCGCCTCGATCAAGAAGCGTCCCGGCGAGGGCAAGAACGCCCTCCTGGCCCTGCTCTCGGTGGCCGAGGTCAAGCTGGCCATCGTCACGGACGATGACATCGATATTTACAATCCCGACGAGCTGGATTGGGCGATGACCTTCCGCGTCCAGGCCGATCAAGACGTGCTCGTGGTGCCGGGGGCCCGCGGCAAGCACATCGATCCCAGCGTGCGGGCGGCTCAGCTCGGCAAGGGCGGGCTTCCCACCACCGCCAAGCTCGGGATCGACGCCACCATCCCCGAAGGCGTGCCCCGGGCGCACTACGAGCGGCTCCGTTATTTCGCCCGGGACGCGGTCCGGCTGGAGGATTACCGGTGAGCCCGCTGGCCCGGGCGCTGGTCGAGGAGCTCCAGCAGTGCCCGCGCCACTTCGGCGAGCTGGTGCAGACCCATCTGGACACACCCTGGCCCGAGTTCCTGCGCGCCTGGGGCGAGGTGCGGGCGGCCGACGTGCTCGGACGCGATGATGCCGGCCGCTACGTGATCCGGACCGAGGCGTCCCCCGCGTAATCCGGGGTGGCGTGGCGACGAGGCCGCCGCCCCCGATCAGGGGAGCGGGAACGGCGGCGGGATCGCGGCGCCGTCCGGGATCAGCAGCCTGATCGCCGCCTGTCGGCGCGCGGCTTCGAGCCACTCGGCCTGCAACCGATCGGCGGTGGCGCGCGTGAGACGTTCGCGGGCGTGGGCGCGCGCGGCCTCGTCGTGCTGACCAGGGCCGACCTCGCGATCGATCTGCTCCTCGTCCACGAACACGATGGCGGCGAATCGCTCGTCGAAGAATCGCAATCGCAGAACGTCCATTTCGACCAGACGACGGGCCCAGTCCCGGTCGATCGCGTGGCCGTCGAGCCAGCGCTCCAGCGTCGCCTCGCTCCCCACCCGCGCCAGCATCCGAGCCCAGGCTGCCTCGGTGTCGGCCGAATCGACGGTGATCCCCATCCGGGTGGCCTCGTCGAGGATGAGGAGCACGTCGACGAAGTGCTCGACGTCGGCCCGCTCGATCGGCGCGGAGGCCGGGGCGAAGCCGAGCACGCCCAGGCCTCGGGCCAGCGCGATGTCGCTGGCCGCGACGGTCGTGGTGTCGACCACGGCCAGCAGCCTGTCGTGCAGAGGCGCCGCCGCCGCGGGGACGTGAAGCATCGTCAGCTGCAGCTGCCAGGCCACGGTCACGATGACGAGGCGCCGCATCAGAACGCGTGCCCAACCGTCAGGTAGACCTGAAACCGGTCTTCGTCCGGGATCGTCCTGAGCGCATAGCCCAGGTCGAGGCGGATCGGTCCGATCGGCGTGGCGATCCGGAGTCCCCCGCCGATCCCGGGAAAGAAGTCGCCGAGCGAGAAGTCACTCACCCGGGGGGTCACGGCCCCGACGTCGAAGAAGGCGACGCCGCCGAGGAAGCGCCAGATCGGGAAGCGCCACTCGAGGTTCAAGAGTACCCTGAGATCGCCGCCCAGCGGGTTCCCGGTCGCGTCGAGGGGCCCCACGCGGTCCTCCCGGTAGCCGCGGATGGTCGTGCTCCCGCCCGCCTTGAACCGGTCCTCGATGACGAGGTCGTCGGTGCCGCCGTAGGGCGCGGCGAGGCCGAGGCGTGTCGAGATCGCCAGCACGGTCGACGGTGGCCAGCCGAGGAACCAGGAGTCCTCGAGGATGTACTTGACGAAGTTCACCTGCCCCCCCAGGCCTGAGCTTCCCACCTCGAGCGACGTGAAGTGATAGCTGCCATGCCGCGGATCCGCTGGCTGGTCGCGCAGCTCGAGGCTGAGGAACGGCGTCAAGCTCCCGACGAGATCGTCGCGCTCCGTGGTGCCTTCGGCCACGAGCTCGGGATCGATGTCGCTGCGCCGGAACTGCTCGAGACGGTAGCGAAGGCCCCCGCGCAGGCTCCGCGGATGATCCGTGGGCTCGTCGGGGCGGAGGAAGTGGGTCAGGAACTCGCGCTGAGCGGTGAACGTCGTTCCCAGCCGGTCGCTGACGAAGCCGATCTCCTCTTTGCGCTCGCGGAACGCCACCGCTTCGCCCGCCCAGTCCGTGCCGAAGATCCAGGGCTCACGATAGTACAGCTCCGTGCGATCGCCGCGCTCGCTCACCCGCTCGCGGCCAGCGATGCTCCGGCCGGTCCCGAACAGATTGTCGTGGCCGAGCGTGACGAACCCCCGGAAGCCTTCCTCGGTGGCGTACCCGGCGCCGAACTCGAGGCGCCACGGCTTGGCCTCGCGCACGCTGATCTCGACGTCCCGGAACGGCGCGCCGGGCAGGCCACGAGGCTCGACGTCCACGCGGTCGAAGATGCGCGTCGCGTCCAGGTGGCGGCGGGTCTCGGAGAGATCGACGGCGGTGAGCGGGTCGCCCGGTTTGAACTGCAGCTCGCGCTCGACCACGTACCGCCGGGTGGCGGTGAGCCCGGAGATCAGGATCTGCCCCACCCGGGTCAGCTCGCCTTCGGTAATGGCGTAGGTCGCCGAGACGGCGTCCGGGGTCTCCGTGATCGTCAGGCTCACGGCCGTGCCGCGATAGCCGCGACGCTGGTAGAGTTGCTCGACCCGCCCCCGCGCGCTCTCGGCCTTCACCTCGTCCCAGGGGTCTCCGGGGGAAAGCCCGATCGCCTTGAGGATCGGCTCCGAGGCGACCCCGCGGTTGCCCGTGATGCTGACCGTGGCCACCATCCGTCTGGGTCCCTCGACCACGGGGATCACGATCCGGGCGCGCGTCCGGTCGTCGCTGAACTCCGTTCGGGGCGGCCCCACCTCGGCCTGCCCATAGCCCTGGGAGCGCAGGTACCGGCGGAGGGCTCGCATGTCCTGGGACAGCGTCTCCTCCACGAACAGCCCACGGGGAAGGCCGGGGATCGCCAGCCTGCGGGGACTCGTCTGCATCTGCTCGCGCAGGCGCGAGTCTGCGAGCGTCGCCAGACCCTCGAAGGTGACGCTCTCGACGGTGACGAGCGGGCCCTCGACGATGTCGAACGTCACGAGTCGGTCGGTCGCATCGCCGCCCAGCGTGCCCGTCACCTGGACGAAGTGGTGGCCGGCCTGGCGATAGGCGCGCTCGATCTGCTCGCTGCTGGCCCGCACCTCCACGTCGTCCACGACCCGGGCGTCGGCGAAGCTCAGCCGCTCGCGCAGGGCCTTCTCGGACAGGGCGTCCCGCCCCGAGAACTCGACCCTGGTCCACGGCCCCTCGGCCACCTGCACCGTGAGATCCACGCGGTTGGTCGCAGGGTCCCAGGCGGGCTCGGGGGCGGTGACCCGCGCCTCGAAGAAGCCTTGCTCGTGCAGGCGCTGTTCGAGGGCGCGCCGGCCGTCGCGCCAGGTTCGCTCGCGAAACAGGTCGCCCTCGTCGAGGCCGAGCGCCTTGCCGAGGGACGTGGCCTCGGCGCGCGCGAGCCCGGCCAGCTCCACGCGACCCACGCGGGCGGGCTCTGCGGCGCCCACGCGGAAGGTCACGGCGCGACCGTTGGTGGCGGCATGCTCGTGAACGTCCAGCGCGACGGTCGCGCCGAGGTAGCCCTCGCGCTTGAGGCGCGCGAGCACCTCGATGCGCGCCCGCTCCAGCCGCCCGGAGTCGGCCGGCCCGCCGAGCGCCAGCGCGGCGGTGGCGGCCAGGTCCGGGGCGGGGAGGCCGAGGTCGCCGGTCCAGTCGAGGCGCTCGAGGTGCGGATGTCGCGATACGCGATAGCGGAGCCGCACCCCGCCGGGCTCGGGGATCGCCTCCACCTCGACCGTTTCGAAGACGCCGAGCGCCCAGACACGATCCAGGCTGTCGCGCAATCGCTGGCGCGAGAGTGGCTGGCCGGCGAGATCCGTCAGGAACTGTTCTGGCCGCGGGCTGGGCAAGATGTGGGGCGACGTCACCTCAACGCCGGTCACCAGGGGCCATGGCGAGTCGGCCGCGACGGCGGTCGATACGACGACAGGCACCGCCGCCGCCAGGGCCGCCAGGAGGCGACAAATCATCGAAAGCGCAGACGCAGGATCACATCGCCGCCGACCCCCCCGGTGAAGACTTGCTCGCCGGCCAGCAGCAGCGGCCCGATGAGCTGATACTCGATGCGAAGCTTCTGGGTGCCTCCCTCGGCGAAGCTGCCCGAGTAGATCACCGTGGTCCGTTCGTCCAGGCGCTTGCCCACCCGGAACTGCTTCTGCCCCTCTTCGGAGCGACCGAACTGGAGGATGTCGACGAACGGCGTGCTGGTCTCGATCCCCAGCAGCTCCTGGGAGAAGAGCTGGGCCGCCTCACCGGCGAACGCCAACCCGCCCGAGGTCCCCAGCTCCTCGCGGGTGGCCCCCAGCGTGACCAGAGCGAGGAGATCCTCCTGCGGCAACGGCGGCTCGGACGAGAGGCGAATCGTCAGGTCATCGACCCGGCCCCTCAGCCACATGGTGACGTCCCAGGTGCGGATCCGGGTGGTCGCGCGCACGTCGAGGTACGGGTTGAGCCGTCGCGGGTCGTCGAAGCGTACGACGGCGTTTTCCAGCGTGAAGGGGTTCCGACGGAACGTGATCCGCCCGTCCTGGGTCTCGATGGTCCCCAGAATCACGGGCTGGGCCACCGTGCCGTGCAGGCGCAGCGTGCCGCCAGCCCGGACACGCGCCTGGGGTGAGCGCACGATGAGATTGTCGTCGAGGCGGAGGTCGATCTGCAGCGCGATCTCCCGACCCCACGCCATCGGCTGCTCGCGCGAGCCCTCCTTGAACAGCAAGGGCATGATCGAGAGATCTCGCGTGTAGGCCCCCCGCACGAGATGGGCCTCGCCTCGCACGAGCCCGCGCGCCCCTCGGCCGACCAGCGTCGCGTCGGCGTTCCAGACGGTGTCCAGACCCTCGAGCGCAGTCACCGCGAGGCCGCGGCCGGTGAGCGAGATCTGGTAGGCGCCGATCGCGCGGCCCTCGATCCCAATCTCTCCGGTCGCGCGCACGGTCCCCGCGCCGACGCTCGCGCGGAGCTCCTCGATGCGCAGGCGCGCTGGTGAGAGCGCGACGTGGCCTTCGATGTCGCGGATCACCACCGGGGTGTCGCGCAGGGCGATCAGCCCTCCCGCGATCGTGCCACGGCCGGCGAGCACGGGCCGGGCGGTGGTTCCTCCGACACGGACATCGAGATCCAGTCGTCCGGAGGCCTCGCGGATCTCCCGGCGCAGCACGGCCAGCAGCGTCAGAGGCGCCTGACCACGCACGGTTCCTTCGAGCGTTCCCCGGTCGTCGAGCCGGCCGGTCGCCGACGCCGTGCCGAGCCGACCCCCGAGCTCGAGCCGCTCGAGGATGAGACGGCCGGGTTCGCGACGCACGAGGATGGGGCCGCGTCCCTGCCAGCGCTCGCCGGCCACCTCGAGCAGGACGGGCTCCAGGCGGAGCAGTCCGCGGGTGTCGCGTGGAGCGGCCGCCGGCACGTCGAGCGTGGCGACCGCGGAGAGCCGTCCGGTCACGGTGCCGACGAGATCGGGCCGGAACTGACGCAGCAACGGCTCGACCTCGAGGTCCGCCACCATGACGCGCGTGGCGATCACCGCGGCCCCGTCGAGGCGCCCCTGGCTGGTTGCGGTGACTCGAGCCTCGGGGAACGCCACGTCTCCTCGCAGCGCCGCGCCATCCACCGAGAGATCGGCGACGCCGCGCCCGAGGAGAATGCCGGCGACGGCGACATCCTCGGCGACGATTCGGCCCGCGCCGGCCACCCGGCCCTCCCGTACGGTCGCGTTGACGGATCCTCGCGCGCGGCCGGCGACCCGCAGGCCTTCCGGGATCCCGGGCAGGCCGGCCAGATCGACCGGGCCGGCGTCGGCCGCGACCTCTCCGGTACCCGCCCATCGCCAGCGGCCCTTGGCCGTGATGGGACCGTCCAGGACGCGCGCCCGGAACACCGGTACCTCGATGCGCTCCGGCGTCACCTCGAAGCTCGCTTTCACGTCGCGCGCCGGGGGGGCCGATGGCACGTCGATGGTCGTGGATTCGGCCTGTCCGACCACGCGCCAGGTGGCGGGCGTGCCGTCGATCTTCGCGGTGATTCCTACCGGGCCACGACTTCCGCGCAGCGCCGGGGGCAGCCAGGGCGCTCCATCCTCGATGCGCGCATTTTCCGTGCGGGCCAGCAGGTCCAGGGACACGCTCCCCGGCGGCGGTAGCGCAGGAGACGGGAGCATGGGCCAGGTGAGGTTCCCGGCGGCGACGACCCGGGCCTGGCCCAGACGAAGGCTCGCCGTCGTCAGACGCAGGGAGCGCTGAGTCAGCGTGAAGGAGGCGGCGGCCTCGTCGGCCCGGACGGCGGCGACGGCGGGTGAACGGACGTCGAGCCGGCCGGCCAGCGCTGGATCACGCCAGCGGCCCGTCAGCGTTCCCTCCAGCACGGCATCTCCGGCCGCGCGGACTCCGCCGAGGAGCGGCGCCAGCCGCCCGAGGTCACCCCGCGCCTTGACCGCGAGCCCGGTCGTCCCTTCCAGCGTGGCGCGACCTCGCGCTTCGAGCCGCAGGTCCGGCCAGCTCGCGATGCCCCGCGCGAGATCGATGGCGCCCCGATCGGCGCTGCCCTCGGCCTCGATCGCCCCGGCGCCCAGCGCCGCGAGCGGTCCGGGGAGACGCACCTGACGCGCGCCGAGGCGGAGACGAGCCTGCACGCGCGCGGGATCGCGGATGTCGCCGCGCGCGTCGAGATCGGCATCGAGCCGTGCGGCGAGCCCGGTCTCGAGCCCGGCCAGCCGCTCGAGCGCCGCGCTCGAGACGTCGTTCAACCGCATCGTCACCCGGACGTCGTCGACGCGAGCCAGATCGAGGACGACCGAGCCCGTCACGGCTCCTTCGAACGCTCGCGCGCTGAGCTGGGTTACCGACAAGACGCCGTCGGCCAGGGCCACCCGCGCCGCCACGGACCGCGCCGTCACCGGGCCCGCGGCCAGCTCGCCGATCGCGACGTTCCCCGTCACGCGTGGCGCCTTGGCCGGACCCTCCAGTCGCGCCTTGGCGCGCGCCGACCCCCCCAGCGGCCAGGGCGAGCCGAGCTTTCGACCGAGTATCGCGAGCTCAACCTCGCCGTCGGCAGTCAGGTCGACGGTGGGGTTGTCGAAGGGGCCATCGAGCCGACCGGTGACCGTGATCCGCCGCTTCTCCCACGTCCCCGCCACGTGCCGGACCTCGAGCGACCGGGGCGCGATGCGAATCTCGGCGGTGACTTGCTCGAGGCGTTCCTGGGATCGAGCGGCGTCGATCTGAATCTCGTCGGCGGCGATGGTCACGCTCGTGGCCGCGCGGCCCGGCCGCGCGGTAGCGCTCACGCCCTGGGCCTGGACGCGGATCGCGCGCGCCGCGTCCTCGTAGAAGAGGCGCCCGCGTCGCAGCTCGAGGGTGCCCAGCTCGACGTCGAGCCATCCTGCCTGGATGACCTCGGGCAGGATCGGCAGCGCGACCGGGGCCGGGCCGTCCGCCCTCGCGCCGACTCTGAGATCGAGGTCGTCGAGCCGGACCCTGCGCAGAACCAGGCGGCGTCGCCAGAGGCTGCTCACCCCCACGTTGATCTCGACCCGTCCCAACGTGAACAGGTGGGGCCCCGGCTCGCCCGGGCTGGCATCGGCGGTCACGGCACTCACGACGACACGCCCCCGGGCGGGCTGCACGGCGACGTCACCCACGTGGACCGGTCGGCCCAGCGCCGCCGCCAGCGCGGCCGCGACCCGGTCGCGCGCCAGCAGCGGTCCCCACGTGCGGACGGCGAACCAGGATCCGACGGCCAGGAGGACCACGAGCCCCAGCAGGATGGCGACGAGATAGCCGAGGTAACGCCAGCGCCGCGACCCGAAGGTCATGGCGTCATCATATACGCGCCACCCGGTGATAGGGTGGCGGCCGCGCCGCCGCCGACCCCTACGTCATGCGGTGAGGGGACGCCGTGCAGGGGCGAGGGCGCCGCCGGGGGAGGTGGCCCGAATGAGGCGCCAGAGACGTTCGCGCGTGAGCGGCATCTCGGTGACGGCGACGCCCCGGGGCCCCAGCGCGTCGGCGATGGCGTTGGCGATCGCCGCCGGGGCCGGCAGCGTGCCCCCCTCGCCGGCGCCCTTGACCCCGAGCGGATTGAGCGGCGAGGGTGTGACCACGTGGTGGACCTCGAGGGACGGCACGTCGTCGGCGCGCGGCAGCGCGTACTCCATGAGCGTGCCCGTCGCCAGCTGACCTCCGCCGTCGTAGACGACCTCTTCGAGCAGCGCGTTGCCGATCCCGTGAGCGATGCCGCCGTGGACCTGTCCCTCGACGATCATCGGGTTGATGACGGTGCCGCAGTCGTCGACGGCGACATAGCGAAGGATCCGGACCGCGCCGGTCTCGGGATCGACCTCGACCACGGTCGCGTGGGCGCCGCTCGAGTAAGTCGACTGGGCGACCGGGACGTAGGCCGTCGCCTCCAGGCCCGGGTCCATCCCCGAGGGCAGGGCGTAGCCGGGCCGGGGCGCCGAAGCCAGCGTGGCGATCTCGGCCAGCGTGAGCTGTTTCCCCGGCGCGCCGCGAACGCCCACGCGGCCATCCTCGAGCGTGAGGTCCTCGGGCGCGGCTTCCAGCTGGTTGGCGGCCACCGCCAGGGCCTTCTGCCTCACGTCGGCGGCGGCCTGGACCGCTGAAGCTCCGGCCAGCACGGCGACGCGGCTGGCGAAGGTGCCCACGCCGTACGGGATGCCGGCCGTGTCGCCGGCGACCACCGTCACGCGCTCGAGCGGCACCGAGAGGCCGTCGGCGACGATCTGGGCCAGCGTGGTCTCGTGAGACTGTCCCTGGCTCGAGGCGCCGGAGAAGACGAAGACCTGACCGCCCGGATCGACGCGGACCCTGATGCCCTCGTAGGGCCCCAGGCCAGTGTCTTCCACGAAGAGGGCCAGTCCCACGCCGAGCCAGCGACCGGCGGCCCGGGCCTGGTGCTGCTCGGCGACCAGGCCGTCCCAGTTCACCACCTCCACGAGCCGCCGCAACCCCTCGGGGTAGTTGCCGCTGTCATAGCGACGCGGACCGCCGTCGCGCGAGATGAGGCCGACGTCGTAGGGGAAGTCCCCCGGCTGGATCAGGTTGCGCGCGCGGAGAGCCACCCGGTCCAGCCCCAGGCGTTCCGCCGCCAGGTCCAGCATCCGCTCCATGACGAAGACGGCCTGCGGACGCCCGGCCCCGCGGACCGGCGTGACCGGCACCCGATTGGTGTAGGCGGCAGTGAAGGTCACCTCGTAGTTAGGCACGCGGTAGGGGCCCGGCACGCTGACCGAGGTGATGAGCGGCACGATGATCCCCCAGGACACAAACGCTCCGCAGTCGTGGACGAACTCGTCACGCAGGGCGACGATCGTGCCGTCGCGCGTGAGACCCAGCTCGACCTCGTGCCACTGGTCACGTTCCTGGGTGACGGCCAGGAGGTGCTCGCGGCGGGTCTCGACGAACCGGACGGGACGGTTCAGCGCGCGGGCCAGGAACGGCACCAGGATGTCCTCGGGATAGACGATGCCCTTGGGGCCGAATCCGCCCCCGATGTCCTGGGTGACGACACGCACGGCGTGCTCGGTCAGCCCGAGGTAGCGGGCCAGCAGCCGACGGAGGATCTGCGGCGCCTGGGTCGTCGACCAGACTGTCAGCTGACGGAGGTCGGCATCCCAGCGGGCCGTGAGGGCGCGGGTCTCCAGCGCCATCCCGGCGCCCCGATGCAGGTGGAAGCGCTGGCGCAGCACGATGTCGGCCCGCGCCAGGGCGCCGGCGGGGTCACCGACGCGCTGGGCATAGTGGGCGGCGACGTTGCCGCCCGGATGGACCCGGGGGCCGTCAGACCGAAGCGCGTCGGCGAGCGTGGCCACGGCAGGCAGCGGCTCGTACTCGATCCGCAGCGCCTCGAGCGCGTCGTTGGCCGCCGCGGCGCTCTCGGCGACGACGATGGCCACCGGCTGGCCGGCGTAGCAGACCCGTTCCTGGGGGAGGATCTCGGCGCACGCCGGCGCCGAGAGGCTCGCATGCGGGACGAGAAGGGGCAGGCGGCCCAGCGCGACGGCGTCGGCGGGAAGGAGGACCCGCACGACGCCCGGCCGCCGCCGCGCCGCTTCGGCGTCGACCTTCACCAGGCGGGCGTGGGCGTGGGGGCTCCGGTGCACCGCCACGTGGAGCATCCCGGGCACCGCCACGTCGGCGACGTACCGGCCGCGGCCGGTGACGAGCCGGGCGTCCTCGCGCCGGCGGACGCGGGCGCCGAAAAGTCGCTCGCTCATCCTTTAGCGTCTGGCCTTCGCCGTCTGCACCATCAGGTCGTAGACCTCCTTCACCTGGGGCTGGGTTCTCACCACCTCGTCGCCCACGGTGGCCAGCCGCTTCATCATCTCGGCCTGATCAGCGGGCGTGAGCTTGATCAGCTCGCCGCCCTTCTCGATCCAGGTCTGGCGCCCTTGAGCGTTGAAGTTCACGGTCCAGTCGAGGCACTCCTTCTCGACGGCCTGGCCCTCCTCCACGAGGACCTTCTGCAGGTCGGGCGGGAGCTTGTCATACCAGAGCTTGGAGACGAGCGCGATGGACGTGACCATGGCGTCGTGGGTCTCGGTGACGGTCTTGAGGATGTCGTAGTACTTGAAGGTGGTGAAGATCGTGATGCCGGTGCGGTTGCCGTCGATGGCCCCGCGCTGCAGGGCCGGGAAGACCTCGCTGAGCGGCATGGGAGCCGCGGTGGCGCCCAGCCGGTCCAGGGCCAGCGTCTGCATCGGCGAGGCGAAGACCCGGATCTTGAGCCCTTTGAAGTCGTCGAGCTTGCGGATGGGCCGGCGCGTGGCGTACGAGGTCGGCCCGTAGACGATGATCGACACGCCCTTCATGCCCTTGGCCTCGCCCAGCGCGAGCACCGTCTGCCGGAACTTGGGGTCGGCCAGGACCCGATAGGTGTGCTCCATGTCGTGGAAGATCCCGGGCGCGGCCAGCGCCTGGAACCGCACGTCGTGGCCGACCACGAACTCGGGTGGGCCGATCCAGGCCTCCAGCGTGCCGAGCTGGAGCCCCTCGATCATGCGGGGAATGGAGCCGATCTGGCTGGCCGGGTAGATTTCGACCTTGATCCGGCCGCCCGAGCGTTTCTCGACGCGGGCGCCCCAGCGCTTCTGCCATTCGTGCTGGACGTCGTTGATGGTGGCGTTGCCGATCTTGAGGGTGTAGGTCTGGGCCGCGGCCGGGGGCGGCGCCAGGGCCAGCAGCCCCGCGGCACCGGCCAGGAGCGCCAGCGTCCCGCTTCGCCGAACACGTCGTCCAAGCATTGGTGGATCCTCCTCGTTCTGGGGGCGTGGTCCGTCAGCGCAGGAAGCGCGTGAGAGAGAGTGACAGCCAGGGGACGTAGGTGATGATGGCCAGCGCCACCACCTGGATCACGATGAAGGGGACGAGGCCGCGGGCGATCCGGGCCATAGGGGCCTTGAACAGAGCCTGGCTCAGGAACAGGTTCAGCCCGAACGGCGGGGTGAACATCCCGATCGACAGGTTCACGGTCAGGATGATGCCGAAGTGGATGAGGTCCACCCCGACAGCCCGGGCGATGGGGACGAGCAGGGGCGTGAGGATGAGGGTCGCCGAGGTCGGGTCGATCAGGCAGCCCACGACCAGCAGGAAGACGTTGATGGCTACCAGCATGAGCCAGGGCGGTGCAGCGAGCCCCTCGATGAAATGGACCACGGCCTGCGGCACCCCGCTGATCGTCAGCAGCCAGGAGAACACGCCGGAGGCGGCCACGATGATCATGATCTGCGCCGTCAGGAACACCGAGCTGCCGGCGATGTCCCACAGGCGGGCCCACGTGATGTCGCGGTAGATGTAGCGCGTGACCACGATGCCGTAGACGCCGGCGATCCCGGCGGCCTCGGTGGGCGTGCAGATGCCGGTGTAGATGCTGCCGAGAATGACCACGGGCGCGCCCAGCGCCCATCCCCCCTGCCGAGTGCTGCGGAGAAATCGCTCCCAGCGGAACGGCTCGACCTGCTCGAGGTGTCGGCCGCGGGCATACACGACGATGTAGATCGCGGTAAGGAGGCCGATGAGCAGCCCCGGGAACACACCACCGATGAACAGGGCCGCCACCGACTGCTCGGCCGCCGCCCCGTAGAGGATCATCAGGATGCTGGGGGGGATGATGCTGGCGATGGCCCCCGACGAGGTGACCAAGCCCAGGGCGAACCTCTCCTCGTATCCATTGGCCCGGAGGGCCGGGTACATGATCCGCCCTACCGCGGCCACGGTGGCCGGGCTCGATCCCGAGATGGCCCCGAAGAACTCACAGGTACCGACGGTGGTGAGGGCCAGGCTGCCCCGGATCCCCCCGAAGATGGATTGCACCCAGCGGATGAGCCGCTCGGAGATGCCGCCCTGGCCCATGACTTCACCGGCGAAGATGAAGAAGGGGACGGCCAGCAACGCGAAGTTGTCGATGCTGCCGAACATCGT
Organism: Candidatus Methylomirabilota bacterium; assembly: GCA_036556905.1. Taxonomy (GTDB): domain Bacteria; phylum Methylomirabilota; class Methylomirabilia; order Rokubacteriales; family CSP1-6; genus 40CM-4-69-5. The sequence goes on along the minus strand of DATBIM010000131.1, from coordinate 22,507 downwards.
CTGGGGAATCACCGAGAACGGGACGTTCAGGAAGAAGGCCAGCAGCAGGATCACCGTGACGAGCAGGATCAGGAACACGGGCATGCCGAGGGCTAGCAGCGTGAACGGGATCAGGGCCATGGCCCAGCCCATGGCTACTTCAATGTCGGGGAGAGCGACCGCCGCTCCTCCCCGACACCCCCCACCGGTTCCGATGCGTGTGCGTCATCCTCACCCCAGAAGGTCCGGAAGCGCCATAGCAGCATGGCCACCATCACAGCGAAGCTGAGGGGGATGGCGCCGTAGGGAATCGACATCGGGACCTCGGCTACCACGCTGCGCTGGCCAGTGGAGGCCACCAGGGCCACGACCCGGATCGACTGCACCAGCACGAAGACGGCGGCCCCCAGGAAGGCGAGCGTGGAGAGGAGGTTCAGCCAGCGCCGGACGTGCGGCGGGGTCAGGTGATAGACCGCGTCCATCCGGAGGTGCTGGTTTTCCCACGTCACCAGCGTGGCCCCCAGCATCACGCACCACACCATGATGAAGACGAGAATCTCCTCGGCCCAGATGATCGGTCTAAAGAACACGTAGCGACCGACCACGTTGGCGAAGTTGATCGCTACCCCCACGAGGATGAGACCGCTCAGGAGCGCCCGGATGGCGCGCAGCACGGCCGCCACGGACCGAGGCGGGGTCGGGCGACGATCGCCGCCGGACGGGGGCCGGCTCACGACGGACGTCCGACGCGTTGCTCCCAGAGCGCCGCCAGCGCGGCCCGGTCGATCTTGCCGTTGGCGTTCTTGGGAATGGTCGCCACGACGACGACGGCCGCCGGCACCTTGAAGGGCACGAGCCGGGCCCGGCAGTGCTCGAGCAGCGAGGCTTCGGCGGCCATCCGGTCGGGCCGCAGGGCCACGAAGCCCACCGGCACCTCGCCATAAATGTCGTCGCGAGCGCCGACGGTGGCGGCCTCGGCCACCTGGGGATGCTCGAGCAAGCAGTTGGTGATTTCCAGCGCGGCGATGTTGACGCCTCCCTTGATGATGATGTCCTTGCGGCGCCCGGTGATGTAGACGTAGCCGTCCTCGTCCCGGCGCGCGAGGTCGCCGTTACGGAAACCGTCCTGGGGGATGGGCACGAGGCGGCCCGGTCCCTGCCAGTAGGCGGACGCCATCTGCCGGCCGCTGACGACCATCTCACCCTCCTCGCCCGCCTTCACCTCGCGGTCGGCGTCATCGAGAATACGCACGCGCATGTTGAGGGTAGGCCGGCCGATGGAGCCGATCCGGCGCTGACCGGGATGGTTGCCGCACATGAACCCGGTCTCGGTGCCGCCGGCGAGCTGCACGATGGGGATGCCGTAGGTCCGCTCGAACTCGACGTGCTTCTCGGTGGACAGGGGGGCCGTGCTCGACGTCAGGAAGCGGAGCGTGGGCAGGTCGGCCCGGGTCAGCGGCATCGGTCGGGCCAGGAGCATGTTGATCACGGTGGGGATGCCGACGGCCACGGTGACGTCGTAGGTCTGCACCCACTCGAAGAACCGCGTCTGCGAGAACTTCCGGGCCAGCACCAGGGTGGCGCCGGTCAGCATGGTGGGCCCGATGGACAGGATCAAGGGGGACGACCAGCTGAAGTGGCGGTAGTCGAGGATGGTGTCGGCCTCGGTGATCTCCAGCCGGTCGACCGAGGACTCGCTCATCGCGTAGTACGCCTCGTGGGTCAGGATGACGCCCTTGGGCGTGTCGGTGGTGCCCGACGTGTAGTTGATGCAGGACCAGTCGCTGCGGCCCGGTCGGATCCTCACCGGGGCGTCGGAGGCCGCCCTCAGGGCCGCGAACAGATCGTCGGCCCCCGGGTCGGACGCCGCCAGGCCCCCAAACGGGATCCAGGAGGCCCGGCCGGCCCCGAGGTCGCGAAGCGCGCCAGGCAACTCCCGGCTGTAAAAGACCAGCGCCGGGGCCACGTCGTGGAGGATCTGGCCCACGTGCTTCTCGCGGATCTCCACGTTGATGGGGTTGACGATCACGCCGGCCCGCAGCGTCCCCCAGAGGATCACCAGCGCCTCGATCGAGTTCTCGGCCAGCACCGAGACCCGGTCGCCGGGCCTCACCCCGCGGGCGCCGAGGAAATTGACGAACCGCCGCGTGAGGGCTTCGAACTCTCCGAACGTGATCCGGGCCTGCTGGTCGGGGCTTTCGATGAAGACTTTTCCCGGACGGAGGCGCCCATGAGCCTCGAGCAGGGTGTTCGGGTCCGTATACGCGATCGAGCCCGCTCCGTCGCCCATCGCGTCGCTTCTAGATGCCGCGCTCGGCGAGGAACTTGGCGTAGTCGCGCTGCCCTGCCTTGCCTCGGCGGATCTGCTCGGCGGAATAGAACTTGGCCAGGTCTACCAGCTCGACGTTGTAGCGGGCTCGCGCGAAGGCGTCCTTGTGGACGAAGGGGCGCGTGGCATCGATGCCCAGGGCCCCGGAGAAGCGAATATTGCTCTGGGTCCACTGGCGGTCACCGGCCGAGCTCCGCTCGGCGGGCTGGAAGGTCTGGCCGAAGCCGCCCTCGCAGATGGTGAGGAGATCCTCGTTCGGATTCACCCGGGTGGTGATGGCCCAGAGGATGTCCTCCATGTTGTAGATGTCCACGTCCTCGTCGACGACGATGCCCAGGCGAGCCCCCAGCGAGATGGAGAGCGCGGCGGTCAGGATGTTCCGGTGGAGCCCCTCGTCGCGGGCCCGGCGCTTCTTGACCTGAAAGATCACCCCGCCCCAGTCGGTCATGCCCATGGGGATGTGGGTGTCGATGCACAGCCCGGGCACGATCCGCTCGGCCAGCTCGAGAAAGCACGCTTCCCGCACGATCCCGTCGATGAAGTGCTCGTCCATGCCGTGCACGATGAGGCCGTAGTACAGGGGGCGGTCGGCCCGGTGGGTGATGGCGGTGGCCTGGAACTTGTAGGTCCGGTAGGCCTTGCCCATGTAACCCGACCACTCGGGATGGAAGGGGTGCACGCCCTGCTGGTCGTCCTTCTCGGCCAGCGGGCTCTCCCAGACCTTCTGGGTCGTGTCGAGGTAGCCCTCGATGACGTACTCGGCGTTGGCGATGGCCCAGGCGTCCTGCGTCCGCGCCTTCACGACCTCCACCGGACAGCTCTGGATGGCCCCGGCCACCCCCAGCTCGTCGCAGCCCCGGGGCAGGATCACGTAGGTAAAGCCCGAGCCCGCCATCATGGTGCAGGCCGGCGGCGTGCCGATGTTGATGGTGACGGGGATCGGCCCCTGCCGGTACCAGGCGGTGGCCACCTGGTCCATATGCGAGCCCGGCGAGATCTGAAAGCTCGAGTAGTCGGCGCCCCGGAAGTTCATGCGGTTGTAGCCGATATGGGAGCCGCCCCAGAAGTGCCGGCCGCGGACGACGGTCTGGCCGGCGCCCAGCGTGCGGCCGGGATCGCTGTCAGAGTGGGAGATCATCGGCACGATGTCCCACACGTCGAGGTCCTTCGTCACCACGACTTCCTGGCAGGGACCGCTCTTCACCTCCACCGGGGGCAGGGGGTTGCGCAGGGCCTCGACGACCTTGTGCTTGAGGTGACGGGGGTCGTCCACGTCGAAGAGCCGGGCGATGCGGTCGGCGCTGGCGAAGATGTTGTTGCAGATCCGCGCGTTGGGATAGCCCTTGACCTTGTTGAAGAGCAGGGCCGCCCCGCCGTCGAAGTGCTTCTGGATGGCGGCGACCTCGAGGTGCGGGTCGACCTCGACGTCCGTTGTGACCAGCTCACCGATGGCCTCGAGATAGTCCAGGGTGGAGCGCAGGCTGGAGACATCCCTCTTCATCGCAGGTCCTCCCGTGCCGACGATACTCGCCGGCGGCACCAGCGCCGTCAAGCCGGCGGCTGATGGGCGTCCGGCTTGCCCGGCCAGGGACCCCCGCGTATAGTCTCGGGGGCGCGATCGCTATGACGACGACGATGGACTGGTTCGACACGCTCACCACGGAGCTGATGGCCCGGAGCCCCTTCCGGCGTTCCGAATACTTCAAGCGCTTCGCCGCCGGTACCCTGAGCCGTGAGCAGGTCTGGGGTCACATCGCCCAGCACTACCTCCTGGTCGCCTGGTTTCCCCGCATCTTCAGCGGCATCCACACGCGCTGTGACGACCTCGAGGTCCGCAAGGACTGTGCGCGCCACCTGCTCGTGGAGGATCTGGGCTACTTCGAGGGCCGCGTCGGGGGCACGCCGGACCACGACGAGCTCTTTCGCCGGATCGGTGACGACCTCGGCTACCCGCGCAAGGCCTATGACGCCATCGTGCCCGTGCCCGAGATGGCCGCCATCCTCGACTTCTTCCGGCGCCTGGCCCACGAGGTGGACTGGAGCGCGAGCCTCTGTGCCACGGCGCTGCTGGAGGAGGAGGTCGTGGAGATCGCCCGCACGGTGGGGCGGGCCCTCGTCGAGCATTACGGGGTCCGCCCCGAGTGGGGAGGCCTGAACTACACGGCTCACGAAGCGATCGAGCAGGAAGAGTCCGGGGCCACCCGGGATGCTATCGCCCAGCACATCCGCACGCCGGAGGCCCGCCGGGCGGCCGAGGCGGCGATGCGCGAGATGCACGAGCTCCTCGAGCGCTATGCCGAAGGGCTGGCGCGGCGCCATATCGCCTGAGGCGTCGGCATGCCGATGGTCGCCGCCGTGGCCTGCCCGCACACCCCGCAGCTCCTCGTACGGCCAGAGACGGAGGACCGGGCCCTCGTGCTCCGGGTCCACACCGCCTACCAGCGGGTGAAGCGTCTCCTCGCCGACGCGCGGCTCGACGCCATCTGCGTGGTGGGCGGGGACCACATCGAGGGCTTCTTCCTCGACGCTGTCCCGGCCTTCGCGGTCTACGCCGGCGCCAGCGTGGCCGGCCAGTTCGGTCGATACCGCTACACCTTCCCAGTCCACGAGCCGCTGGCCCGGGCCATCCTCCAGCAGGGGATCGAGCGAGAGTTCGACCTCGCCTACAGCCAGGATGTCCGGCTGGACTATGCGTTCTACGTGCCGCTGCACTTCGCCGGACCCGAGCCGGCCGTCCCCATCGTGCCGCTGTACGTCAACGTGTACCTGCCCCCCCAGCCGACGCCGCGGCGGTGCTACGCCTGGGGCCGGGCGCTGCGCGAGATCCTCGACGCGCGACCCGAGCGGGTGGCCGTGCTGGCCTCGGGGGGAATGTCGCACTACCCGGGGACCGACCGCTACGCGTCACCGGACTTCGAGTGGGACCGGCAGCTGCTGGGCGCGCTCGCCGAGGGTCGGGGCGCCGAGACAGCGCGACTGACCGGCGAGGAGCTCGACAAGGCCGGCAATGTGGAGCTGCGGACCTGGATCACGCTGCTGGGGGCGGTGGGCGGGACGCGGGCCGACGTCGTGTGCTACGAGCCGTCCTGGCACCACGGCAACGCAATCGTCATCTGGCCGATCGACCCGACCGGATCGGCTCGATGAGCATCCACTACTTCTTTCCCCCGGCGCGGGCCTACCCGCTCAACCGATGCCTGTTCCTGCTCAAGTCCGACGCCGCCTACCTGTCCCGCTTCGTGGCTGACCGAGAGGCGGCGATGCGGGAGCTCGGGCTCGACGAGGAGTGTCGGGCCGCCCTGCGCGACTTCGACCGCGACCGGCTGGTCGGGCTGGGGGCGCATCCCTACCTGGTCTTCATGGCCGACCTGCGCGTGCGCATGGAGCGGACGCCGGCGGCCTTCGAGTATTTCTAGAGTTGGATGAGGGCGTGTCACACCCCACGTGAATGGGGAGGCGTGGAGGGGCGCGCGTCGCGTGCCCCCTCCACGCTACAGACTCAGGCGCTGCTTGATGCGCTCGATCGCCTCTTCCGTCGCCTCGCGGCCCCCGAAGGCCGTCAATCTCAGATACCCCTCGCCACTGGGGCCGAAGCCCGCCCCGGGCGTGCCGACCACGTGGGTCTCGTTGAGGAGCTTGTCGAAGAAGCTCCAGGACTCGAGCCCGGGCGGCGTCTTCACCCACAGGTAGGGTGCGTTCCGGCCCCCATAGACCGTGAGGCCGACCGCGCTGAGGCCCTCACGGATGATCCGCGCGTTGGTCAGGTAGAAGTCGATCTGCTCGCGCACCTGACGGGCTCCCTCGTCCGTGTAGACGGCCGCCGCGGCCCGCTGCACGATGTAGGGCACGCTGTTGTACTTGGTGGATTGCCGGCGAAACCAGAGCGGATTGAGGCTCACCCGATCGCCCGAAGCGCTGCGCCCGGTGAGCTCTTTGGGCACGACGGTGAAGGCGCAGCGGACGCCGGTGAAGCCCGCATTCTTCGAGAACGAGCGAAACTCGATGGCCACCTCGCGGGCGCCGTCCACCTCGTAGATCGAGCGGGGCACGCCGGGGTCGCGGACGTACGCTTCGTAGGCCGCGTCGTACAGGATCACCGCGCCCTGGCGTCGGGCATAGTCGACCCAGCGGCGCAGCGCGTCCACCGTCATCACGGCCCCCGTCGGGTTGTTGGGGTAGCAGAGGTAGATGAGATCGACGGGGCGCTCGGGCAGGACGGGCTGAAAGTCGTTCTCGGCCGTGCAGGCCAGGTAGACGATGCCGGCATAGCGGCCGCTGGCGTCGGGAGCGCCGGCCCGTCCCGCCATGACGTTGCTGTCGACGTAGACCGGGTACACCGGATCCGTCACGGCCACCACGCACTCGGGGGCGAAGATCTCCTGGATGTTGCCGGTGTCCTGCTTGCCGCCGTCGCTCACGAAGATCTCGTCCGGGCTCAGCCGGACGCCACGGGGAGCGTAGTCCCGCTCGACGATCAGGTCGATGAGGAACTCGTATCCGGCCTCGGGCCCGTACCCGCGGAAGGTCTCGCGCCGGGCCATCTCGTCCACGGCCTCGTGCAGCGCGCGGACGATGGCGGGAGCGAGCGGCTGGGTGACGTCCCCGATGCCCAGGCGGATCAGGCGGGCCTCGGGGTGCGCGGCCTGGAAGGCCTTCAGCCGCCGCGCGATCTCGCTGAAGAGGTAGCTGCTCTTCAGCTTCGCATAGTGCTCGTTGACGCGGGCCACGGCCCATAGATCATCAGCAAATGGCCTCGGGGTCAAGGCAGTAACGCTCGGTAGCCCCCGTAGCCCAGCGGGTCACGGTGAGAGACCGGCCGTCGGTCTCGAACACGACCGCGCCGTCCCGGTCCGTGCGGTAGACACGGGCGCCGATGGCCTGCAGACGGGCCAGCGTCTCCGGGGCAGGATGGCCATACGAGTTGCGCGGACCCACCGAGATCACGGCGAAGGCCGGGCGGACCGCAGCCAGGAACGTGGCGGTACTGGCGTGGCGCGAGCCGTGATGGGCGACCTTGAGCACCGTGGCCTGCAGGGGATGCGTCGTGGCCAGCAGCGCGCGCTCCGCCGCCGCCGTCATGTCGGCGGCGAGCAGGAACGAGGCGAGTCCGTGCTCGAGTCGCAGGACGAGGGTCTGATCGTTGCGTCGCTGTGCCGGCGGCTCGACGGCGGGCGCGATCCGGAGCACGGGCACCCCCCCGACCCACCGCAGGCCCCCGGGGCCAGCGGCCGTCCACTCCTCCGCGATGGCGAAGCGGCGCCGGACGGCCGGCATGCCGCCGGCGTGGTCCTGATCCTCGTGGGTCGTGAGCGCCACCGCCAGGGCCAGGATGCCGCGATTCCACAGGAACGGCGCGACGACTCGCTCGCCGGTATCCAGACGTAAGGGCCCGCCCGGCCCGGCGTCGATGAGCAGCGCGCGACCATCCGGCGTTTCCACGACGATCGCGTCGCCCTGGCCCACGTCGAGGATCGTGACGCGGAGCCGGCCGTCGGCCGGGCGGACCAGGGGCCAGAGGGCGAGGATCAGGGCCAGACCGAGCAGCAGGCCGGCGCCGACGGCAACCCGGCGTGCCTGGTCCGGCAACGTCTCGCGTAAATGCCAGGCGAGACGGGCACCGGCCAGGCCGAGCCCGTAGGCGAGGACGGCGCTCCCGGAAGGCGCCGGCAGGTGGACGAGCGCACCCGGGACCGCCGCCGCCACGGCCGCGATCCAGCGGAGTAACAGCAAGAGCGGCCACGTGGCGTGCAGGAAGAGCGCGCCTGCCGTCTCGGTGGCGAACGCGATGCTCCCCCCGACGAGCCCGAGCACGGTCGCCAGCCCGGCCACGGGCACGACGGCGAGATTGGCCAGAAGGCCGATCAGGGAGAACTGGTTGAAGTGGACAAGCGTCACCGGCAGAACGGCGAGCTGCGCGGCCACGCTCACGCCCAGCGCGGTAGCCAGCACGCCGCGTGGCAGCGGCGCCAGGACGATTCCGGCGGTGGCGGCGAACGACAGCTGAAACCCTGGCTCGAGCAGATCGCCCGGGCGCGCCGCCAGGATCAGCAGGGCCGCCAGGGCCAGGCTGTTCAGCACCGAGGCATCGCGCTCGAGCAGCAAGGCGCCCAGCACGAGGAGCGCCATGACCACGGCCCGGAGGACCGAGGGTTCCGGGCCCACGACGAGCGCGAAGCCAACCACGCCGGCGATGGCGCCCACCGCCGCTCCGCGGCGGCCCACGCGCGCCAGCGTCAGCAGCGCCCAGACCGAGCCGGCCACCAGCGCCACGTTGAAGCCGGAGACCGCGAGCACGTGATAGACGCCAGCGCGCCTGAACGCTTCATCGATGTCGGCGGGCAGATCCGCCCGATCCCCGAGCAGGAGCCCGGTGAGCAGCGCGGCGGAAGCTGGCGGCAGCGCCCCCGCGATCGCCGCCCGTGCGGTCGACCTGACCTTGCGCGGCCACGAAGGCTCGACCGGCGGGCCGGCGATGAGGCCCTCGGCCCGGACGCTGCCGACCACCAGAATGTCCTCACGCCGCAAGTGGGCCGCGTAGTCGAAGCCGCCAGGGTTGCGGAAACCGCCGGCCGGGTGAAGGCGAGCCTCGACATCGACGCGCTGGCCCGGCGTCAGCCCGGGGAGGCCGGTGCCATAGGCGGTGAGGCGAATCCGTCCGGCGCGGGACTGGCCTCCCACGCGCTCGGCTTCGACGAGCAGCCGCACCCGCTCGGGCGCCAGGCGAAGCGGCTCGGCAGCGAGGCGGCCCTCGACCCGGGCCGTGACCGGCAGGGGAAGACGGGCCACGTGATCTGGCGGTATCGGAAGGGGCGTGGCCCGCAGCGCGCCCGCCGCTCCCACGCCGACCAGCAACACCGCGGCCGCCATGGCCAGTCGGCCGAGCCGGGCGAGGCTCGCACCCCAGGCCAGCGCCGCGATCAGGATCGGCCAGACGACAGCCGGCGGCAGCCAGGGCTGCAGCGCGATCCCGCTGGCGAAGGCCAGCGCCACCGGGACCAGGGGGACGCGCAACCACGGCATCTCACTCGACGATGGTCACGAGGCGACGCAGACGCTCCAGCTTGGCCGGGCCGATTCCCTTCACCCCTCGCAGGTCTTCGATCGAGTGGAAGCTGCCGCCCGAGTGCCGGCGCTCCACGATGCGCGCCGCGAGAGACCGCCCGACCCCGGGCAAGCGCGCGAGGTCGTCCGGCGTCGCGCTGTTGAGGTCGACGGGCCCGCGGCCCGACGCCGGCGGCGCGGGCTCGGGGTCGGCGCGCTGGTCGACACTGCGGCCAGTATCGGTCTCGGGCTGCCGGTCGACCGCCTCGAGGCGATGCGTCAGTTCGGGGTAGGTGGCGCGCCACTCTCGGACGGCGAGCCCGACGGCCGCCGCGCCGAGCAGTACGAGGAGAAGCAGGAGCTGTCGCGCGGTATAGAGCGCCATAACCCCCACCATGCACGGGCGGGAGCGCGGCCGCTAGAGTGCAAGAAATCAGACCATGGAGTTGGAGGGGGGCACGCGACGCGCCCCCCTCCAAACCTCCCCCATTCACGCGGGGTGTGACGACCCTCCACACCTCAATTGTGAAACTGAGGCGGGCAAGAGGCTCCCTCCAGACCTCCCCGTTCGCGCGAGGTGTGACCGCCCGTGCGGTCTCTAGCGGCCAACGCCGGCGGTCTCGTCGACGGCGGCGTCGTCACGGAAGTGCGGCATGACCTCGCGCGCGAACATCTCCATCATGTCGAGCGTAGCCTCGTGGCTGGGCGCGGGCAGGCCCGAGCAGAGGACGCCGGCCTGCAGCTCGCCGGCGAAGACGCGCAGGCGATCACGCACGGTGGCCGGGCTGCCGCAGATGATGTAGCCGCCTTCCTCCAGGTCTTCGAAGGACAGCTCGGTGGGCAGCTTCGGACGGTTGACCAGGGCACGGCGGAAGGAGGCTTCGCTGAGATAGCCCGGCGGCTGCCAGAAGGGCAGAGGGGCCCGCAATCCGACCTGATAGACCCAGAGCGCGTTCTCCTGCGCGATGCGGCGAGCCTTGGCGTCGTTCTCAGCCACCACGATGGGCAGATTCACGGTGAGCTGGTAGCGACTGGCCTTGTAGCCGTGACGCTCGCACGCCTCGCGGTACTCCGCATACACCTGAGCGATGCGCGTGATCGGGGTGAAGACCATCAGGTAGGGGTAGCGGCGCTGGGCTGCCCATTCCACGGTCTCGCTGCTGCCCTGCGACGGGCACCAGATGGGGGGATGCGGCCGCTGCAGCGGCCGGGGCCAGGGATTGACGAACGGGTAGCGATAGAAGCGACCATCGAAGGCGAAGGGACCGTCCTCCGTCCAGGCCCGGACGATGAGGTCGGCGGCCTCGTAGAAGCGGTCGCGCGAGTGCGTGGGGTTGACCGCCGTAGAGAAGTACTCGGGCCCGATCCCCCGCACGAATCCCGAAATGACCCGCCCGCCGGAGACCACGTCCAGCATGGCGATCTCTTCCGCGATGCGCAGGGGATTCTCCCGGAGCGGCAACCCGTTGCCCAGCACGGCCAGGCGGGCCCGCGTCGTGCGGCGCGCCAGCATGGCGGCCATGAGGTTGGGGCTCGGCATGGTGCCGTAGCAATTCTGATGGTGCTCATTCACGCACAGGCCGTCCCAGCCCAGACGCTCGGCATGCTCGAACTGGTCGAGATACTGGTTGTAGAGGACACGCCCGACTTCCGGGTCGTAGTGACGGTTCGAGAGCGTGACCCAGGATGACGGCTCGTCGTGGTTCATGCGGTAGGGCATGAGGTGGAAGTAGTAGAACTTCACAGCGTCCCCGGGCAGGTCGTGCAGAACGCGCTGACGGCGGCTGCCACCGCCTCGGCCTCCTCCACGTGGGGCAGGTGGCCGGATGCCGCGAAGGTGAGGAGCCGGGCCTCCGGGATCTCCTTGGCCCAGGCCTCGGCGCAGATCAGCGAGGCGACGCGGTCGTGCGCACCCCAGCAGAGCAAGGTGGGCGCGGTGATGCGGCCCAGTCGCCGCCGGAGCAGGGGATCGTAGAGGTACGGGTTCCAGCTCACCCGGGCCAGGGCCGCCCGCTCCCGGTAGAGCTCGGCCAGTCCGTCGACGCTGGTCAGATCGCGCGGGGCTAGCGCCAGGGCCGCCAGGGGATCGTGAAACACGGTACTGACGAGCTCGGGTAGCTCGAGCGCGAACAGAAACGGGTAGCCCCAGCCCTCGACCTTGATGCCCACGGGAGCGATCAAAACCAGTGAGACCAGGCGGTGCGACGCCATCGTCGCCATCTCTGCCGCGATCCAGCCGCCGAACGAGGAGCCCACGAGGTGCACGCGTTCGAGGCCCTCGGCGTCGAGGAAGTCGAGGTAGAGGAAAGCGAGGTCCGAGATGTGCTCGATCCATTCGGCGGGCGGCGAGCCGCCGTGGCCGGGGTGGCTGGGCAGATAGACCGTGAAGCGCTCGGCCAAGCGCTCGTGGAAGGGCAGCCATCGTCCCGCCGCTCCCGCGCCGTGGAGAAAGAGCAGGGGGGGCCCGCTGCCGCCGCTGAGCAGATGGACCGGCGTGCTCCGCACGAGAAGCTCGCGGTGCGTGGCTTCGCCTCTAGACGACCGCCCCTCGGGCCCGCCCCAGCTCGAAATCGTCGTGGAGCGCGCGCACGGCCAGCTCGGCGTACTTGTCCTCGATGACGCAGGAGATGGCGATCTCCGAGGTCGAGATCATCTGGATGTTGATGCCCTCCCGGGCCAGGACCGCGAACATCCGGGCGGCCACGCCGGAGTGACTGCGCATGCCCACGCCGAGGATGGAGACCTTGGCCACCCGTTCGTCGTGCACGAGGCCCTGAGCGCCTACCGTTCGGGCCACGTCCTCCAGCGCCGCCACCGCCCGCGTGTAGTCGCCGCGGGGAACGGTGAAGGACATGTCCGTGTAGCCGTCGCGGCTGATGTTCTGTACGATCATGTCCACGACGATCCCCGTGTCGGCGATGGCGCCGAAGACCCGCGCCGCGATCCCCGGCCGGTCGGGCACGCGCAGAATGGAGATCTTGGCCTGGCCGCGGTCGTGGGTGACGCCGGTGACGACGACCTCTTCCATGCCCTGCTCCTCTTTGGTGACCAGCGTCCCCGCGTTCGGCTTGAAGGTGGAGCGCACGTGGACGGGTACGGCGTACTTCTTGGCGAACTCGACGGAGCGGGCCTGTAGTACTTTGGCGCCCAGGCTGGCCATCTCCAGCATCTCGTCGTAGGTGATGCGGGCGAGCTTGCGGGCGTCGGGGACGACGTTGGGATCGGCGGTGTACACGCCGTCGACGTCCGTGTAGATCTCGCAGAGGTCGGCTTTGAGGGCGGCGGCCAGCGCGACAGCCGTGAGGTCGGAGCCCCCGCGTCCGAGCGTAGTGATCTCGTCGGCCTCGCTGAGCCCCTGGAACCCGGCCACCACCGCGATTTCGCCGGCGTCGAGCGCCTGGCGCACCCGTTCGGCCGCGATCCGCGTGATGCGGGCCCGGGTGTGGTCGGTGTCGGTGCGGAGTCCACACTGGGGGCCGGTGAAGGAGCGGGCGGGCCGGCCCAGGGCCTGCAGCGCCATGGTCAGCAGGGCGATCGTCACCTGCTCGCCGGTGGCGAGCAGCATGTCCATCTCCCGGGGGTCGGGCGTGGCGGTGATCTGCTGGGCGAGCGAGATGAGACCGTCAGTCGTCTTGCCCATCGCCGAGACGACCACGACGACCTGGTGGTCACGAGCCTGCTCGGCCACTCGGCGGGCCACGTTCGTGATCCGCCCGGCATCCGCGACGGAGGAACCGCCGTACTTCTGCACGATCAGAGACACGACTCGAGCATCGTATCATTTGATTTGCGCTCGAGTCGAATGCGGCCGCCGCGGTCAGGCTCCCGGGTCGGTGGGCGGCCGCCGAGCCTCGGCCAGACTCAGGTGCTCGCGGAGCAGAAAGAGCCAGCCTACCGCCGTGATCGGAATTACCTGGCTCGCGTGGAAGACGATCGCATAGCCCAGGGCTGCCGGACGGGCGACGTCGAACACCGCCAGGGCCAGGACGGCGGCGTAGTGGAAGACGCCGATATACCCGGGCGCCGAGGGCACACTGATGCCGACGCCGACGAAAGCGAGCACGACCCAGGCGGCCAGGAACGGCAGATCGAGATCCATCGCCCAGAGCCCCACCCAGGCGGCGAGCGCCGGCAGGATCCACACCAGCATGGTCCACACCACGAGTGGGGTGCGGTGAGAAGAGCTGCGGATGCCGTCGAGCCCGGCCACGAAGCGTTGGAGGACGCGAGCCAGACGGTCCGCCTTCCCGGGCCAGCGAGTCAGGGCCCTTCGGGCCAGGCGCGGCGCGACATCGGGAGCCGCGGCCAGCCAGCCCAGCAGGGAGACCGCGACCAGATCGATGACGAGCAGCGTGGTCGCGCCCCAGCGGAAGACCGCCGGCACCGGGATCAACAAGACGAGGACCCCGAGGACCAGGACGATGGCCAGGCTATCGAGGACGCGCTCGACGACGAGCGTTGCCAGCGTCGGCCAGAAGCCGCGAGGCCAGCGGCGGGCCACCACGTACACTCGGATGACCTCGCCAGCCCGGAGCGGCAGCACATTGTTGGCCATGTACCCGATCATCATGCCCGGCACGAGCCCGGGCGGCTCGGGTCCCGGCGGAAAGAGGTAGCGCCAGCGCCGGGCCCGCACCCACAGCCCGGCTAGCCCCAGCCCCGCGCTGAGCGCCACCCAGCCCAGATGAGTCCGGCGGAGCTGTGCGGCGAGCTCGTGCCGGTCTACGCTCCAGAACAGAAAGATGAGCAGCCCGGCACTGACGGCGATTGCGGCGGCGACCTTCAGCAGCTTCACCGGCGCCGGGGAGCGTCGCTCAGAATCCGAGTTGCGCCAGGACGGCCTTGAGATCGGCGGGAACAGTGCTGGGACGGGATGCCGACTCCAGCGCGGTATCCGGGTCTTTCAATCCGTGGCCGGTCAGGGTGAGCACCAGCGTGGAACCGGGCTCGAAGCGGCCGCCCTTCACCCCCTTGATGAGCCCGGCCACGGTGGCGGCCGAGGCCGGCTCCATGAAGATCCCCTCGGCCCGCGCCAGCAGGCGGTACGCCTGGAGGATCTCCTCGTCCGTCACGATGTCGATCCAGCCGCGCGAGTCCTTGAGCGCCTCCAGCGCGGGCCCCCAGTTGGCGGGGTTGCCGATCTTGATGGCCGTGGCCACCGTGCGCGGCTCGGGGATCACCTGGTTCTCGTAAATCGGCGCGGCCCCGGCCGCCTGAAAACCGACCATCCGGGGCAGTTCCCGGGCCCGGCCCGCCTTGTAATACTCGCGATAGCCTCGCCAGTAGGCTGTGATGTTGCCGGCGTTGCCGACCGGGATCAGGTGGTAGTCAGGGGCGCGTCCGAGCTGGTCGACGATCTCGAAGGACGCCGTCTTCTGGCCCTCCAGCCGAAAGGGATTGACCGAGTTCACCAGCGTGACCGGGTGCGTCTCGGAGATCTGCCGCACGATCGACAGCGCCTGATCGAAGTTACCGTCCACCATCAGCACCTTGGCCCCGTGGATGGCCGCCTGCGACAGTTTGCCCAGCGCGATGGCTCCCTTGGGCACCATGACGAACGCCTTGATGCTGGCGCGGGCGGCAAACGCCGCCGCCGAGGCCGAGGTGTTGCCCGTCGACGCGCAAATGACGGCGCGCGAACCCGCCTCCAGCGCCTTGGAGATGGCCATCGTCATCCCGCGGTCCTTGAAGGACCCGGTCGGGTTGAAGCCCTCGCACTTGAGATAGATGTCCAGGGTGGGATCGGTGACCTCGGCCAGGCGGGGGGCCGGCACGAGCGGGGTGTTGCCCTCGTGCAGCGTCACCACCGGCGTCTGGTCGCTCACCGGCAAAAACTCCCGGTACCGCGCGATGACTCCGTGCCAGGCGCTCACGGTCTGGTGCCCGGTGGTCGCACCCCACGTGAATGGGGAGGTTTGGAGGGGGCCGTGCTAGCCCCCTCCAATTTCATGGCCCGCCCTCTACACGGATCATCGTGGTGGGCGAGGACACGACGCGGAGCCGGTCGATCGCGGCGAGCGCCGCGCGCATGTCGCGCTCACGGGCCTCGTGGGTCATCATCACCACCGGAACGGCCTCCCCGGTGGCGCGGCCCTTCTGGATCACCGAGGCGATGGAGATGTCGTTCTCACCGAGGATGCCGGCCACCCGCGAGAGCACGCCGGGACGATCCAGGGCCATGACTCGGAGGTAGTAGCAGGATCGGATCGCCTCCATCGGACGGAGGGGCAACGCGCCCGGCCCGACCGAGGGCAGCTCCAGCGCCAGGGCCGGGATGCCGTGGGCGATCCGCCGGGCGATCTCCACGATGTCGGACCACACGGCGGAGGCCGTGGGCAGCTGCCCGGCGCCGCGGCCGTAGAACATGAGATCGCCGACCGCATGGCCGGTGAGGAACACGGCGTTGAAGACCCCCGAGACGGCGGCCAGCGGCGAGTCGGCCGGAATCATCGTCGGGTGGACGCGGACCTCGAGGCCCCCGTCGCTGGCCTTGGCGATGGCCAGAAGCTTCACACGGTAGCCGAGCTCGCGTGCGTAGGCGATGTCCTGAGGCGTCACCCGAGTGATGCCTTCCGTGTGGATGTCCTTGAGGTCCACGAAGCTGCGGAAGGCTAGCGACACCAAAATTTGCAGCTTGTGGGCGGAGTCGAGCCCCTCGATGTCCAGGGTCGGGTCGGCCTCGGCGTAGCCCTGGGCCTGGGCCTCCTTCAGCACCAGGGAGAAGTCCAGGCCTTCGTCGGTCATCTTGGACAGGATGTAGTTCGACGTGCCGTTGACGATGCCGAAGACCGACAGGATGCGGTTGGCGACCAGCCCTTCCTTGATAGCCCGGATCAGCGGGATACCACCCGCCACGGCCGCCTCGAACGCCAGGGTGACGCCGTGTCGGCGGGCCTCCTGGTAGAGCTCGGCACCGTGGTGGGCGAGAAGCGCCTTGTTGGCCGTGACCACGTGCTTGCCAGCGGCCAGGGCGCGCAGGATGAAGGAGCGGGCGGGCTCCAGACCGCCGACCAGCTCGATCACGATCTGCACGGCGGGGTCGTCGAGGACACGGGTGGCGTCGGTGGTCAGGGGCAGGCGGGCCAGATCGAGACCCTCGCGCGGCCGGCTCGTGTCGAGGTCGGCGACAGCGGCCAACACGAGCCGGCAGCCGGCGCGCTCCTCGAGCATGGCCCGCTCGGAGTCCAGGAGCTTGACCACGCCTCCGCCGACCGTGCCGAGGCCCAGGAGGCCGAGCCGGACTTCCTTCACGTCAGCGGCCGAGTTGCTTGAGGCCGCGTAGCGCCTGCCGGATTCGCTGCTCGTTCTCCACCAGTGCGAACCGGACGTAGCCCTCGCCATACTCGCCGAAGCCGATGCCGGGCGACACCGCGACCTTGGCCTCCTGGATCATCAGCTTGGCAAACTCCAGCGAGCCGATCGCGCGAAATGCCTCCGGGATGGGCGCCCACACGAACATGGTGCCTTGCGGCCTGGTCACCGTCCAGCCGAGCTTGTTCAGCCCGTCCACGAGGACGTTGCGGCGCCGACGGTGGACCTCGACGATGTCCGCGACCACCGACTGATCGCCCTCCAGCGCGATGATACCGGCGATCTGCACGGGCTGAAACGCCCCGTAGTCCAGATACGACTTGATGCGGGACAGTGCGTGGATCATCCGGGGATTGCCGCACGCGAACGCCAGCCGCCAGCCGGCCATGTTGTACGACTTCGACGTGGAGAACAGCTCGACTCCGACGTCTTTCGCTCCCGGCACCTCGAGGAACGAGGGGGGACGATAACCGTCGAACGCGAAGTCCGCGTAGGCGAAATCGTGGACCACCATCAACCGGTGCTCGCGCGCGAAGTCGACGACGCGCTCGAAGAAGGCGCGATCCACGCACATGGTGGTGGGGTTGTGTGGGAACGACAGGATGAGGAGCTTGGCCTTGGGCCAGGCCAGCCGGGCCGTCTCTTGCAGGCGCGCGAAGAAATCGTCGGCGCTGCCGCTCAACGGGACCGAGCGGAGGTCGCCGTCGGCGATGACGACCGAATAGGCGTGAATCGGGTAGGTCGGGTTGGGAACGAGCACACCATCGCCCGGCTGCAGTACGGCCAGGGCGAGGTGGGCCAGACCCTCCTTGGCCCCGATGGTGGCAATCGCCTCGGTGTCGGGATCGAGCTGGACTCCGTAGCGCTCGCGATACCAGCGGGCGATGGCGACCCGCAGCCGCGTGATGCCACGCGACGCGGAATAGCGGTGGTTTTTGGGATTTTGGGCGGCTTCGATCAGCTTGGCGACGATGTGCTTGGGCGTCCCCAGGTCGGGGTTGCCCATCCCGAGATCGATGATGTCCTCGCCCCGGGCCCGGGCCTTGGTCTTGAGGTCGTTGACGATTGCGAAGACATACGGTGGGAGCCGTTTGATCCGGTAGAAGTCATCCATACACAGCGTCCTTCCAGCGTCCTTTCACTGACTCCGGGGATCATACTTCGCGGCATTCGGGGGTGTCAACAAATCGACGGTCTCTCGCGGAGTTACGACACATTGCCGTTGCAGTGTCCAACGATTCAATCTCATGACTGGACACAGATTGACGCATTTGAAGGGGTAATGTGCCGGAATGGCAGATCCATGTAACGTAATCACTTGATTCTCTTGGCTTTTGAATCGGCATGTAGCTTGCCATTGGTCGAGGCATGGTTCCCCTATCGCCTGCCTCAGCGCCGACCCGACCCCGGAACTCTAACAAGCGTGTCGACCACCGCCAGCAGTTCAGCCTGCTGATCGTCCGTGGGGACGGCGTCCGAATCCTTCGCCTGAATTTCCCGCGGCGCCTGCCCACGGTGCTGACCGCAGTGGTCCTGGTGGCCATGGCGGGGCTCACCGCACTGGTCGGGGACTGGTGGCAGGTACGGCAGCGGATGCGCGACGCCGCATCGCTCTTCCAGCAGATCAACGATCAGCAGGCCACGATCGACACGTTCAATCGCCGGGCGGCGTCACTGCGCCAGGAAGTGGAGGGCTGGCGGGATCTGCACGCCCGTATCTGGGAGCCGTTCGGCCCCGAGCTCACGTCGCGCCCAGCCCAGAGCGGCGTCGGGGGCAGCCGGTCCACCGCCAATCAGCCGATGCCGCCGGTCCCGCTGAGCGACATGGAGCTTCTCTCGGAGCAAGTCATGGAGCAGGGGCAGAGCCTGCGCGCGCTCGATCGCCTCATCGGCCGGGCCCGCAAGGCGTTGATGGGCCTGCCGTCGCGCTGGCCGGTGAGAGGGGCCGTCAATTCGGAGTTCGGCAAGCGCGCCTCACCGTGGACCAAGGAACAAGAGTTTCACTCGGGGATGGACATTGCGGCCAGCCGGGGCACACCGGTGAAAGCGCCGGCGGCCGGTGTCGTGCACTACGCCGGGGCCGGCGGTGAGTACGGACTCGCTGTCATCATCGACCACGACAACGGCGTCCGGACGCTGTACGGTCACCTGTCCAAGGTCCTGGTCCAGCGGGGACAGCGAGTGGATCGGAGCGGCGTGGTCGGGCTCAGCGGCAATACCGGGCGGTCCTCCGGTCCACATCTGCACTACGAAGTCTACGTGAAGGGTCAGGCGGTGAACCCGCGCGCCTATCTCTGGGATGATGGCAGCGCGGTCATGGCGGCTTCGAGTCACCCCCCTGTCAGGAGTGTGGCCGCGCCGGCCAAGCCCGCGCCCGAACCCCGCGTTGCGCCCGCCGTGCGAAGCGCCCCCTCAATGCCGCGAGAAGAAGTCCAGGCAGAGAGCGTTGAAGAGGTCGGAGTGCTCCCAGAAGTAGACGTGACCGCCCCCCGGAACTAAGTCGAGCCGGGCTCCCGGCACCCTGGCCGCAAGCTCCTGAGAGAAGCGCGGCGGCAACAGGATGTCCTCCTCGCCCACGCTCACCAACGTGGGACACGTGATCCCAGCCAGGCGATCGAGCGTGTCGTGCGAGGCCACGGCCTCGCTCTGGCGGAGAAAGCCGGTCAAGGACTGCGGGTGCGGGTTGGCCAGCCCGTTCTGGAAAATCATCTCCACGAACTCCGGCCGTGCGTTGTAGGTGGCGGCTGCGAACAGCCAGGGTCCGAGGGCGCGGAGGGCAGTTTCCCGACCCATCTGGGTCCGGAGCTCGCGCCAGGAGGCGCTGAGCGCGATGAGATAAGCGTCGGGTCGTGCCAGCGTGCAGCCCAGGTGCAGGGCGCGGACACGGTCAGGGTGATGCAGGGCAAGCTCCTGGGCGATCATGCCGCCCATGGAGACGCCGACCACGCGCGCCCGGTCGATGCCCAGCGCATCCATCAGGCCGCGGGTGTCCTCGGCCATCATGCGCGTGGTATAGGGGAAGTCAGGCGCGTCGGTCTGCCCGGCCCCCCGATTGTCGAAGGCGATCACCCGGTAACGCTCGGCGAGGGCCGCGACCTGAAAGCCCCAGGACAGGTGGTCGCCGCCGAGACCCGTGATGAGGATGAGCGGCTCGCCCGAACCCGCCGCCGTGTAGAACATCTCGATATCGCCGACCCTCACCTTGGGCATAGGGAAGCGCCGCGTCGCGACTCTGATCGGCTACGGAATGAACCGCATGCGGTGATTCCGACGGGGCCGGGCCGCAGTGCGGGCCGAGCGGTACTGCGGCGCGCGGCGAGCGGTGACCGGTGGCCGAAGCGCAAGCCCGGGCGCCCGTGCCCTCGTCAACTCGTCGCGACGCCGGTGCGGACCTGGCAGGCGACCCAGTGTCCCGGCGAGATCTCTCGGAGCACCTGGTCGTTCGTCGCGCACGATGGCACACGGATGGGGCAGCGAGTGTGGAACCGGCACCCGGAGGGCGGATTCACAGGGCTCGGCACGTCCCCCTCGAGGATGATGCGCTTGCGCTTGACCGTGGGATCGGGGATGGGGACCGCCGAGAGGAGCGCCTCGGTATAGGGGTGCTTGGGGTTGGTGTATAGCTCCTTGGCCGGGGCGATCTCCACGATCTTGCCCAGGTACATCACGGCCACCCGGCTGGAGATGTGTTCCACCACCGAGAGGTCGTGAGCGATGAAGAGATACGTCAAGCCGAATTTTGCCTGCAGATCCTCCAGGAGGTTGATGATCTGGGCCTGGATGGACACGTCCAGGGCCGAGACCGGCTCGTCGGCCACGATGAGCTTGGGACTCACGGCCAGGGCCCGGGCTATGCCGATGCGTTGCCGCTGCCCGCCCGAGAACTCGTGAGGGTAGCGACGGAGGTGATCGGCGGCCAGCCCCACCGTCTCCAGGAGCTGGACCACGCGCTCTTCCCGCTGCCGCCGGTTCGGCGCCAGCCGGTGGATCACCAGCGCCTCTCCGATGATGGCGCCCACGGTCATCCGGGGGTTGAGCGAAGCATACGGATCCTGGAAGATGATCTGCATCTCTTTGCGCAGCGCGCGCAACGACCGCTTGTCGAGCGTGGTGACGTTCTTGTCCTGGAACAGGACTTCCCCGGAAGTCGGCTCGATGAGCCGGAGGATCGTCCGTCCGGTCGTCGACTTGCCACAACCGGATTCACCCACCAGCCCCAGGGTCTCGCCGGGCATGATGTCGAAGGACACGTCATCGACGGCGTGCACCCGCGCAACCTCGCGGGAGAAGAGACCGCCCCGAATCGGGAAGTACTTCTTGAGGCTTCGGACGCTGAGTAGCGGAGTCGCCATGACGGGCCTCAGTACAGGAAGCAGGCCACTTTGTGGCCTGGCCTGACCTCTTTGAGCGGCGGCGTGCTGTCGTAGTACTGCGGCTTGGCGAACTGGCAGCGGGGAGCGAAGCGGCAGCCGGGCTTGACTTCGCCGCGCAGGGTGGGGACCACGCCCTGGATCGTCTCCAACTTGCGCCGCTGGGTGGCGGCCAGGTCGATCCGAGGGATCGACCGAAGGAGCCCCTGGGTGTAGGGATGCAGCGGCTCTTTGAACAGCTCGGTCACCGGTGCCTCCTCCACCACCTGGGCCGCGTACATCACGACGACCCGCTGCGCGGTTTCGGCGATCACGCCCATGTCGTGGGTGATGAGCATGACCGCCATGTTGAACTTGGCCTTGAGCTCGTTGAGCAGCTCGAGGATCTGGGCCTGGATGGTCACGTCAAGCGCGGTCGTGGGCTCGTCGGCGATGAGCAGCTTGGGATTACAGGACAGCGCCATGGCGATCATCACGCGCTGCCGCATCCCGCCGGAGAGCTGGTGCGGGTACGCCCGCGCGCGGTCGCCCGGGGAGGGGATCCCCATGAGCGTGAGCATCTCGACCGCGCGCTCCCACGCCTCCTTCTTCGACGCCTTGGAGTGCACCCGCACGACCTCGGCGATCTGGTCGCCGACGGTGAAGACCGGGTTGAGCGCGGTCATCGGCTCCTGAAAGATCATCGCGATCCGGTTGCCGCGGACGTGCCGGATCTCGGCGTCGCCGAGGGTGAGCAGGTCGCGCCCCTCGAAGAGCACCCGGCCGCCCGTGATGCGCCCGGGCGGCTGCAGCAGGCGGAGGATCGAGAACGCGGTCACCGACTTGCCGCTGCCCGACTCGCCGACCAGGCCGAGGGTTTCGCCCGGGGCAATCTGGAAGCTGACACGATCGACGGCCGTGACGCTCGACCGCGGACCGTCGAAGGTGACCGTCAGATCCTGCACGTCGAGCAGCGGCGCGCTCACAGCTGCGCTCCGCCCTCAAACTCGCCGAACACACGGCGCAGTGAATCGGACACCTCGCCCAGAGTAGCGCGTTTCTCGACGGCCTCGATGATGGGCGGCATCAGGTTGTCGGCCCCGCGGGCCGCGCGCTCGACGCCCGCCAGCGCATCACGGCAGTCGCGCTCGCTCCGGCTGGCCCGGACCGCGCGGACGCGTTCGATCTGCCGCCGCTCGACGTCAGGATCGATCCGGAAGATCCCCGGACCGTCGCGGGGGGCCCCTCGAGGCGGCCCGACAGGGCTCTCGTACCGATTCACGCCGACGACAATCGCCTCCCCGCCGTCGAGCGCCTGCTGGGCGCGATAGGCCGATTCCTGAATCTGCCGCGCGGCGAACCCGCTCTCGATCGCTCCCAGCGCGCCGCCCCTCGCGTCGATCTCCGCGATCAGGTCGCGGGCCTCCTGCTCGATGCGCGTCGTCGCGGCCTCGATCGCCCACGATCCGCCGACCGGGTCGACCGTGTTCGCGACGCC
>DATBIM010000130.1:0-5999 GCA_036556905.1 Candidatus Methylomirabilota bacterium | reverse complement strand
CCGATGCCGGGCTCGCCGACGATCGCGATGATCTGACCCTGGCCGGCCCGGACCTGCTCGAACCGCTCGGCGAGCAGCGCCAGCTCGCGGTCGCGCCCGACGAAGCCGGCCAGGGCGGGGTCGGCCTGGCCCGTGAGCCGGTAGATGCCGTCCGCGGCCGGCAACGGTATCAGGTCGAACGCGCGTGCCAGGAAACCCGCGGCCGCCCGGCTCACCACGATGCCGCCGGCCTCGGTCCGTTCCAGCAGCGCCGCCAGCGCCGTCCAGCCCGAGGAGCGCCCTGCGGCATCGATGGCGAGGCTGTCGCCCGTCTGGACGACCGTGACCGGCTGGGTGTGGATGGCGATCTTCACGTCCGGGCGGTTCTCGTTCTCGCTCCTGGCCCGGCTGGCCAGCGCTCGGATGGCCAGGGCAGCATTGGCCGCGCGCCGCGGGGCATCCTCGGCCGGTTCCAAGCCGAAGGCGGCGACCATCTCGGTGATGGTGAGCTCCTGAGGACTCCCACCGAATGCCCGGACCTTGTCCACCACTGCGTCGAGCGCTCGTGATGGCTCGGACGCCGCCGCGTCGGCTCGAGCCGGGACGAGGCGAACCTGCAACAGCGTGACCCGTGTCTCCCATTGCCGGGAGGTCGGGGCGGCGGCCGATGGAGCCAGTGCAAACGGGCGTGGCGTACGAGGTGGCCGGCCGCCCCGCCGGCGGGCCGGTGGTCCCTCGGCGTCCAGACCATGACGCTCCAGACGGTAGCGCAGCGTGTTGCGAGGAAGCCCGAGCCGCTCGGCCGCCCGGGAGATGTTCCAGCCGGTGGCCGAGAGAGCATCCAGGAGCTGGGCCCGCTCGTTCGCCTCGTCGAGCCCGCGGGCGTCGGCCAGCGAGGCCGGGGCCGCGGAGCCGGCGGCGGGAGTCGAGGGCAGGCCCAGGTGGCTGGCCTCGAGCGCGCGCGCGTCGGCCAGCAGCGCGGCCCGCTCCATGACGTTCGCCAGCTCGCGGACATTGCCCGGCCACGTGTACTCCTGCAATGCCGTCCGCGCGCTCGAGGAGAGCGTCTTGGGCGCCAGGCCGTAGTCCTGACAGGCCCGGGCCAGGAAGTGCTCGGCCAGCTTCCCGACATCGCCGCCGCGCTCGCGCAGCGGGGGCAGCTTCATGGTGACGACAGCCAGACGATGGTAGAGATCCTCGCGGAACCGGCGGGCCCGCACCGCGGCGGTCAGGTCCTCGCTGGTCGCCGCCACCACCCAGACGTCCACCGGCTCGCTGCGCGTGCTGCCCAGCCGGCGCACGGTGCGCTCCTCGATCGCGCGCAGCAGCTTGGATTGCAGGCCTACCGGCAACAACCCGACCTCGTCGAGGAAGATGATGCCGCCGCTGGCCGCTTGGAAGAGCCCGGGCTTGGCCTGTCGCGCGTCGGTGAAGGCGCCCCGTTCGAAGCCGAA
The DNA here is from genome assembly GCA_036556905.1 of Candidatus Methylomirabilota bacterium. GTDB lineage: Bacteria > Methylomirabilota > Methylomirabilia > Rokubacteriales > CSP1-6 > 40CM-4-69-5. The sequence continues at coordinate 4,566 of DATBIM010000130.1, read as the reverse complement.
CAGCTCGGCTTCGAGCAAGGTCTCGGGGATTGCCGCACAGTTGACGTCGACGAACGGCCCGGCCGCGCGAGCGCCGGCGCGGTGGATGGACGCGGCGAGCAGTCCCTTGCCAGTGCCCGTTTCCCCGAGAATCAGGATCGGCGGTGGCCGTCGCATCGGGCCACTGGGCGGGCGCAACACCCGGGCGATCTGATCGCGCACGCTCGCCATGGCGGGGCTATCGCCGAGCAGCTCGGCCAGCGCGGTCATGACGCGTCATCCTATCCCGAAGCCGTGTGGCCCGCTGGAAAACTGCCGAAACTGCCGAACCGGCAGTATGGTCGGGTTGTTTGCCCGAGCCGGACGCGATATAACTACGCATCATTCCAGTCAATCATCGCTGGCACCCGGACTGCACTCAGATCATCTTGCGGGCGACGGCAAGCGGGCCGCCGCGCGTGCCATTGAAACGATCGATCGAACAGGAGGCAACAGGATGAGGCCATTCAAGATCGCGATGTGGATCGCACTGGCGGGCTTGCTGGTAGCGCTGCCCGCCGCGGTGGCCCGCGCCGACGAGCCGTGCCAGTCGCCCTACATGCAGAAGATCACGGGCGAGGAGGAGTTCGTCCACGTCTGGACGCTCGGGGTGGAAGGCATGGGTGACGGCTCCGACAAGCTCGTCACCGTGGATGTGCGCCGCAAATCGCCCACCTACGGCAAGGTCATCCACAGTGTGTCCGTGGGCGGGCGCCACGAAGCTCATCACGGCGGGTTCAGCGACGACCGGCGCTACTTCTGGACGGGTGGGCTCGACACCAGCAAGATCTTCATCTTCGATGTCGCCACCGACCCGGCCAAGCCCCGCCTGTACCGGACCATCGACGACTTCGTCAAGGTCTCCGGCGGGATGGTGGGGCCGCACACCTTTTACGCCCTGCCCGGACGGATGATGATCGCCGCCCTGTCCAACGACCGCGACCACGGCGGGCGGACGGGGCTGGTCGAGTACTCGAACGACGGCAAGTACCTGACGACCCACTGGATCCCGACGGCGACCACTGCCAACGGCGCCAAGGTCGAGAAGGTGGCCGACGGCTATGGCTACGACGTCCGCGTTTTGCCCCGCAAGAACGTGATGCTGACCTCGTCCTTCACCGGCTGGTCCAACTACATGATGGACTTCGGGCAGATGCTCAAGGACCCGGAGGCCATGAAGCGCTTCGGCCAGACGGTCGTGGTGTGGGACTTCCACGCTCGCAAGCCCAAGAAGGTGCTGCACGTGCCCGGCTCGCCGCTGGAGATCCGCTTCGCCACCCAGCCGAGCCGCAACTACGCCTTCGTCACCACCGCGCTGACCTCGAAGATCTGGCTCATCTACGAGGACGACAAAGGTGAGTGGCAGGGCAAGGCGGTAGCCGACATCGGCGATCCCGCCAAGATCCCGCTGCCGGTGGCCATCACGCTCAGCGCCGACGACAAGACGCTGTGGGTGGACTCCTTCATGGACGGCACCGTGCGGACCTACGACGTCACCGATCCCCACAAGCCGCGGGAGATCTACTCCAAGCGGATCGGCTCGCAGCTCAACATGGTGTCGCAGAGCTGGGACGGCAAGCGGCTCTACTTCACCAGTTCGCTGCTGGCCCGCTGGGACAAGAAGGGCGCCGACAACGAGCAGTTCTTCAAGGCCTACACCTGGGACGGCAAAGCCCTGGAGGAGCGCTTCGCCCTGGACTTCACCAAGCTCGGGCTGGGCCGACCTCACATCATGCGCTTCGGCAGCGCCAGCCTCTACACGAAGTGATGCGAATCGCCACGCCCGCGGCCCTGACGCTCCTCGTGGCCGGCCTGCTGGTGCCGGCTGCGTGGGCGCACGGGCCGCGGGGCTCGTCCGGCTCCACCGCCGCCGACCTGGGATACCCGCGCTTCGACTACCAGCCTCCGGCGCCGGGGACCTATCAGCTGCCCGCCGTCAAGCCCGCCGCCGACGGGCAGGTGGTGGACGCCACCGGAACTCCGCGGCGCCTGCACGAGCTGACGGGCGACCGCATCGTCGTGCTGAGCTTCATCTCCACCCGCTGCAGCGACGCGCACGGCTGTCCGCTGGCCACAGCCGTCCTGCACCAGCTCCGGGAGGTGGCGGCCCGCGACCCGGCGCTGGCCCGCCGGCTCCGGCTGGTGACGCTGAGCTTCGACCTCGCCCACGACACGCCCGCGGTGCTGGCACGGTTCGTTCCGCCGGCCCGCAACGGCAAGACGCAGACCAGTCCTTGGGTCGCCGTGGTGCCGAGGTCGGAGTCGGAGCTCTCGTCGATCCTGGCGGCCTATGGCCAGCCGGTCGGGCCCCGGGTCGTGGAGGCGCCGCCTACCCATCTGCTCCGCGTCTATCTGATCGACGCCCGGCGCCAGATTCGTAACGTGTACGGTCTCGACTTTCTCGATCCACGCCTGCTCGCCAACGACGCGCGAACGCTGCTCCTGGAGGAGCAGGGTCGGCGGCCGTGAAACCCGGGAGGCGGCCGACGGTGCTGGCGCTGGGCGCGCTGGTCGTGGCGATCGCCGCCCTGGCCACCCACGCGGGCGGGCAGGCCAGCGACGGCGCGGCCGACCCGCGACTGGCCGCGGCCGTCGCTCGCGTGGCCGCGCCACCCCTGGGGCTGCCACCGGTTCCCGTGCCCGCCGACAACCCGCCGACCCCGGCCAAGGTCGTGCTGGGACGCAAGCTCTTTTTCGACCGTCGCCTGTCCGGCAACGGCACCATGTCCTGCGCGATGTGCCACATCCCCGAGCAGGGCTTCACGAACAACGAGCTGGCGCGCCCGGTCGGCATCGAGGGCCGCAGCCTGCGCCGCAACGCGCCGACCCTGTTCAACGTGGCCTACGTCGACCGCCTCTTTCACGACGGGCGAGAGATCGCGCTGGAGACCCAGGTGATCGGTCCCCTGGTCGAGCGTAGCGAGATGGGCAACCCTTCCATCGGCCACGTGATCGCCCGCCTCCGGTCGCTGCCCGACTACGCCGGCCTCTTCGAGCGCGCGTTCGGCGCCGGCCCCAGCCCCGACCGCATCGGCCAGGCCATTGCCAGCTATGAGCGCACGCTGCTCTCCGGACGCTCGTCCTTCGACTCCTGGTACTACGGCAGAGAGTCGTCCGCGCTGGGACCCCGGGCGGTCGAGGGCTTCCGCCTGTTCACCGGCAAGGCGGGCTGCGTCGCCTGTCACACGATCGGGGCCCGTCACGCGCTGTTCTCGGACGGCGCCTTCCACGACACGGGCATCGGCTACCACAACGCGGTCGTCCGTCCGCGCGAGCGCACGCCGGTGCCGGTCGAGCTGGCTCCCGGGGTGGTCGCCCAGCTCCCCCGGGAGGCCGTGGAGAGCGTGGGCGATCCGGAGGCGGCTGATCTGGGGCGCCACGAGGTGACGCTGGCCCCGGCCGACCTGTGGAAATTCCGGACACCCACCCTGCGCAACGTGGCGCTCACCGCGCCCTATATGCACGACGGCTCGCTGCGCACGCTCGAGGACGTGGTGCTGTTCTACGACCGCGGGGCCCACCCGCACCCCGGGCTCGATCCACGGCTCCGCCCGCTGGGGCTCACCGAGAGCGAGCGGGCTGCGCTGGTGGAGTTTCTCGAGGCTCTCACCGGCACCGACGTGGCGCGGCTGGTCGAGGAATCCTGGACGGTCCCGCCTACTCCTTGAGGGTCTCCATCGCCTGGCGGGCGTACACGGTGTCCACCAGGTCCTCGTAGCGGTGACGGCGCTTGATGAATCCCCCGGCCAGCAGGATTTCTTGCAGATACTCGAATCCCGGACGCTTGAGGACGGGATGGGCCGCCCACGTGCCCTGCGCCAGATAGCGCTCGACGGCCCGGAGCCGCAGGTCGGCCGGGATGTCGGTGAAGTCCGGGCCGATCAGGTCGGCGATTTCGGCGGCGGAGTGACGGGCGATCCAGCGCTGGGCCCGATAGACGCCGCGGGTGAAGCGCAGGAGCAGGTCGGGCTGGCGCCCCAGCCGGTCGGGCGTGGCCAGGTACGACGAAAACGGCACCGGGCCGGTGGCCTCGCCCATCGAGGCCACCAGGTGCGCCGCGCCCTCGGCCACCAGCTGCTCGGTGGTCGGCTGCCCCGCCTCGAGGAACTCGCCCCGCCCGCCCTGGAAGGCGGCGACCGCGTCGGCGCCGTGCAGGTCGCGGATGAAGGTGACGCGCTGGGGATCGACGCTGTGGCGGCGCAGGACGGTGAGCATGCACTGCCAGGGCGTGGGCGCCCCGGCGAACGAGATCACGGTGCGGCCCACGAGATCCCGCCAGGTGAAGTCCGGCCGGGGTGTGCGGCTGAGCAGGAAGAAGCCATTGCGGCTGTTGACCTCGGCGAAGTGGGGGATCAGCCGGCCCCCCCGGTCGGCGACGTCGAGGCTGCGCATGAGCCCGCCCAGGCCGAGCTCGGCCGTGCCCTCGATGACGGCGCGCAGGACATTGCTGCGGCCATCGGCGATCACCGGCTCCACGTCCAGCCCTTCGGCGGCGAAGTGCCCGCCGCGAATCGCCACGCTGTGCGGGGCATAGAAGAGCGACCGGAA
>DATBIM010000129.1:0-3448 GCA_036556905.1 Candidatus Methylomirabilota bacterium | reverse complement strand
AGCCTGGCCGAGATGCCCCTACCGGCCATCGTGCACTGGGAGGGCAACCACTGGGTCGTCCTCTACGACGTGCGCGCGCGACACGTCCGCGTGGCCGACCCGGCGCTGGGCCTTCGCCGGTTCAGCCGCGAGGAGTTCCAGCGGAAGTGGACCGGCTACGCGGCCCTCTTCGACTACACGGAGGCCTTCGCCCAGGCGCCCCAGGAGCGATCGACACTGGCCTGGCTCTGGCCCTTCCTGCGCCCCTTCCGGGGGACGATCCTCAACGCGGCCGCGCTCGCGGTGATCGCCAGCGCGCTGCAGATGCTGCTGCCCGTCTTCACCCAGGTCATCGTGGACAAGGTCCTCGTCGAGGGCGACGTGGGGCTGCTCCACGTGGTCGCCCTGTCGATGGCGGCGGTGCTGGTCTTCATGACGCTGGCCCTGGTCGTCCAGCGCTATCTGCTGAGCTTCGCCGCCGTCCGCATCGACGCCACCACGCTCGACTTCCTCATGCGCAAGCTCCTGGCCCTGCCGGTTGGCTACTTCGCGACCCGCCGGACCGGCGACATCCAGCGCCGGCTCGAAGGCATCCGCCGCGTGCGCGAGTTCCTGGTCGAGCACGGCGTCGTGGCCCTCACCGCCGCCGCCCAGATCGGGGCCGCGGTCACCCTGATGTTCATCTACAGCCCGCTGCTGGGGTGCGTGTTCCTGGCCAGCGCGCCGCTCTACCTCCTCCTCATGCGCTTCTCGGCCCGGTGGCTCAGACCCATCTTCCACAACCTCGAGGAAGGCTTCGGCCGCTATCACTCGCACCAGATCGACGCCATCAAGGGGATCGAGACCGTCAAGGCGCTGGGCGGCGAGCGCGGCTTCCGGCAGGCGATGCTCGGCCAGTTCCACGGCATGGCCCAGCGCCAGTTCCGGGCCGACTTCACGATGATGCTCTACGACGGCGCCATCCAGATGGTGACGCTGCTCTCGCTCACCCTCTTCCTGTGGGTGGGCGCCCAGCAAGTGATGGCCGGCCGGCTCACCATCGGGGCGCTGGTGGCCTTCAACTCGCTGGTGGCGCTGGTCAACGTGCCGATCGTCCTGCTCCTGAACCTCTGGGACAACCTGCAGCTCTCCTCGGTGCTCCTGGGCCGGCTCGACGACATCTTCGCCCACGAGCCCGAGCAGGGCGCCGACCACTCGCACCTCACGCCCGTGCCCACGCTGGAGGGACGCATCGGCTTCGAGGGTGTCGGGTTCCGCTACGGCGGCCCGGAGGCCCCGCCCATCCTGGCCGACATCACCTTCGAGGCGCTGCCCGGCAAGGTGGTGGCCATCGTGGGCCGGAGCGGCTCGGGCAAGACGACGCTCATGAAGTGCCTGGCCGGGCTGCTGGAGCCCACCGAGGGCACGATCACCTACGACGGCCGGGATCTCCGGACGCTCAACTACCGCGACCTCCGTCGGCAGATCGGCTTCGTGCTGCAGGAGAACTATCTCTTCGACGACACGATCACCCGCAACATCGCCTTCGGCGAGGACGAGCCCGACATGGACCGGGTGCTGTGGGCAGCCCGCCTGGCCAACGCCCACGAGTTCATCGATCGCCTGCCGCTCGGCTACGACACGCGGGTGGGCGAGTCGGGCCTGGCGCTCTCGGGCGGGCAGCGCCAGCGCATCGCCATCGCCCGCGCCCTCTATCACCAGCCGCCCGTCCTCATCTTCGACGAGGCCACCAGCAACCTGGACACCGAGTCCGAGCGCGCCATCCAGGAGAACCTGAGCCGGCTCTTCAAGGGGCGGACGGTGTTCGTGATCGCCCACCGGCTCTCGACGATCCGCGATGCCGACCTGATCGTCGTCCTCGAGAAAGGCCGGCTCGTCGAGCTCGGTCCCCATGACGACTTGATGGCGCGCCAGGGCCTCTACTACTACCTGGCCAGCCAGCAGATCGGGCTCTGAGCCATGGCCGACAGGTGGACCGACCCCGCGCCCCCCTTCCTGGGCGGCTCCCCTGCGCCCTGGGCGGCCCGGGGGCTGGCCTGGCTCCTGCTCGCGCTCTTCGCCGCCGCCGTCGTGGCCGCCGCCATCATCCGGGTGCCGGAGTCGGTCTCGGCCCGCTTCGTCCTGGTGCCCGAGCGTGGCGCGGACCAGCTCCGCGCCTCCCGGGACGGCACCCTCGCGGAGATCCGCGCCGTCGTGGCCCAGCCGGTGGAGCGCGGCCAGGTCCTGTTCGTGCTCCGCTCGACGGTCATCGGCGATCGCTCGGCCGAGCTGCGCACGCTGGAGACGCAGACCCAGGGCGCCGCCGATCGCCTGGCCAACGAGCGGCGGCGCCACGACAGCCAGCAGCGGGCCGACGAAGAGGAGCAGGCCCGCCTGCGCACGCGGGCGGCCCACCTGACCCAGAAGATCGACGAGCAGGCGGCGCTCCGGGCCACGGCCCGGGCCCGCTACCGCGACACGCTGGCCATCTACGAGAATGACATCGAGATCGGGCGCCGCGAGATCGAGTTCAAGCAACAGGCCTTCGGCGTCGCCCGCGAGCTGGCCGATCGCACCGAGCGCTATCACAAGGAAGGCATCATCAGCTGGCTCGAGTACAACACCCGCCGGCTGGAGGCGGCCAAGGTGGCGGCGGAGCTCGAGCAGCTCGACCGCCAGATCGACACGGCCCGGCTCAAGGTCAGCCAACTCAAGAGCGAGGAGGAGCAGCGGGAGATCGAGTCCCGGCTGACGCTCGATCAGCTCACCAGCGAGCGCCGGGAGGTGCAGGCCGCGCTCGACAAGCTGGGCCACGAGATGGCCGCCCGCCGGAGCGCGTTCGTCGAGCTGGAGCGCAGCCTGCGCGAGGACACCCAGAAGAGCGCCATCCGCATCGCCGCCCTCCGCGTCACGCTGGAGCAGAGCCAGGGCAACGAGCTCTCGGTGCCGGCGCCCTGCGCGGGCGTCATCCTGCGCCTGGCCGTGCAGCGCGCCGGCGCCGTCGTCAAGGAAGGCGAGCCGCTGGCCGACCTGGCCTGCGGGGGCAGCCGCCTGCAGGCCGAGCTCACGGTGCCCCCGGCGGGCGTGGGTCAGGTCAAGCCGGGTCACCCGGTCAAGCTCCTCTACGACACCTTCCCCTACCAGCGCCACGGCGTGCGCCGGGCCACGGTGCGCTGGGTGAGCCCGGCCACCGTCGGCGCCGACTTCCTGGCCTTCGCGGACATCGAGGACGAGGCCATCGTGTCGCAAGGCGAGCGGCGTCTCCTCACGGCCGGCATGGGCGGCCGGGCCGACGTCGTCGTCGGCCGGCGTTCGCTCATCGCCTACGCCTTCGAGCCGCTGCGCCAGCTCCGCGAGAGCCTGGCCGATGCGCCGCCGAAGGCCGGCGAGTTGGGGCGGCCATGACGCTGGACGACTTCCACAGCAAAGATCCGGCGATGCAGAAGTGCCTCGACCTGGCCCGACTGGCCGCGCGAACCGACCTGCCGAT
>DATBIM010000128.1:0-66424 GCA_036556905.1 Candidatus Methylomirabilota bacterium | reverse complement strand
CCGTGGGCGCGCGCGAACGCGCCGTCCACGTCGCCGTAGCTCAGCACGTCGTGCCAGAGGACGTTGGTGCCCAGCTCCGGGTAGAGCAGCGGCGCATCGGGCCGCATGGCTGCCTCGGGGTCGGCGACCGCAGGCAGCGGCTCGTAGGTGACCCGGATGTGCTCGAGGGCGTCCTCGGCGGTGGCGCGGTCGCGGGCGGCCACTGCCGCCACCGGCTCGCCCACGAAGCGGACGCGGTCGACGGCCAGGCACCAGTCGCGCAGCGGGGCCGGCGTGGGGATGAGCGGGCGGATCGGCTGCGAGGTCGCGGCCGCTTCGGCGCCGGTGAGGACGGCGCTCACCCCGGACAGGCGCTCCGCTCCCGCGGTGTCGATCGAGACGATGCGAGCGTGGGCGTGAGGGCTGCGGAGCATCGCGACGTGGAGCAGGCCCGGGCGGACGATGTCGTCGAGATAGGCGCCACGCCCCGTGGTGAGTCGCGCATCCTCCTTGCGGGGGATCGCGGCGCCGACCCACGGGCTCACCGCGTCACCTCGCCGCCGGCCCCGTCGCGACTCACGGCGGCCGGGAGCTGCCGGGCCGCCAGCTCGATGGCCCGCACGATGTTGACGTAGCCGGTGCACATGCAGAGGTTCCCCGCGATCGCCTCTCGGATCTCCTCCCGGCTCGGCGCCGGGCGCTCGCTCAACAGCTCGTGGGCGGTCACGATCATCCCCGGCGTGCAGAAGCCGCACTGCAATGCATGGCACCGGGAGAACGCGCGCTGCAGGGGGCTCAGCCCCTCGGTCGGGGTGAGGCCTTCGATGGTCGTCACCTGCGCGCCCTCGCACTGGGCCGCCAAGAGCAGGCAGCTCCGGGCGGTGCGGCCATCCACCAGGACGGTGCAGGCGCCGCAGACCCCGTGCTCACAACCCACGTGGGTGCCGGTGAGCCCGAGGTCTTCCCGCAGGAGCTCGGCCAGCGAGCGCCGGGCCGACACCGCCCGCTCGACGGGGGCGCCGTTGACGGTGAGCCGGACGGGGGTCGTCATCGCGCTCCGGCGGCGGCGCCCGGCCGCCGGCGCCCCGCCTCGCCCAGGACCCGCTCGGTGAGGACGCCGATCAGATGGCGGCGATAATCCGCGGACGCGTGCACGTCGTCGGCGGGACCGACGCCGCGGGTGGCGGCGAGCGCCGCCGCGGCAGTGACCTCCGGCGTGAGGCCGGCGGCGCTGGCCAGCAGCGTCTCCGCCGCCGTCAGACGGATCGGTCGGTCGTCGGCTCCGAAGGCAACGAGGCGCGGCGCGGCCGGCGACAGTCCTTCACGCTCGAGAACGCCGCAGACTCCGGCGATGGCGAAGTCGCCGGCGCGACGGGCCACCTCGGCGAAGCCCCAGGGCCCACCGCGCTGAGACGGCACCTCGATCTCGGTGAGGATCTCGTGAGCGGCCAGCGCGGTGGCGAACGGGCCAAGGAAAAAGTCATCTGCCGCGATCCGCCGACGTCCGCCGGGGCCGGCCACCACCAGCGTCGCGGCCAGCGCCAGCACCGCCGCCGGCAGCTCCGCCGCGGGATCGGCGTGGGCCAGGCTGCCGCCCAGGGTCCCCCGGTTGCGGATCGCCCGATGGCCCACGTGGGCGGCGGCGGCGGCGAGCAACGGCGCGCGCTCGCGGATCAGCGCCGAGGTGACGAGCTCGCTGTGGCGCGTGAGCGCGCCGATGACGAGCCGGCCGTCCGGGGCGGCCGCGATGGAGGCCAGGCCGGCGACCGGATTGATGTCGATCAATCGCGAGGGACGGGCCAGGCGCAGGTTCATCAGCGGGACGAGGCTCTGGCCGCCGGCCAGGAGCTTGGCGTCCGGATCGCGCGCCAGCCCACCCAGGGCCTCGTCGATCGTCCGCGCCCGCGTGTACTCGAACGACGCCGGCTTCACGCGGCAGTCAGGCCCGGGGCGGCCTCACTCGAAGCCGTACTCACCCCACTGACCGTCCACGCGGTCGAGATCTTCCTTGGGCGGGATGGACCGCGCCGGGAACTTGTGCTTGCGGGTGGCGTCGATCCCGACCTTCGAGGAGAGAAGGTCCTGGTGCTGAAAGAGCACCTCGTGCTCGGCCACGGAGGGATCGAGTCCAGTCGCGGCCGTGTCGCGAACGACGTAGACGTCCCGCTCCGGCTGAACGTGCCAGGACATCGCCCACAGGAGCTGGAAATAGTCACGGACGTCGATGTCCTCGTCGACGACCACGACGAACTTGGACAGGGACGGCTCGTAGCTCCAGGCCGCCCACATCGCGCGCTGGGGCAGGGCGGGGTTGTCCCGGCGGAGTGAGATGCCCAGGAAGGCCGCGCCGCCGCCGGCCTCGAGGAGGTGCACGTCCCGCACCGGCAGCTTGAGGTCGCGGGTCATGAACTTGTAGAGGGCGACGTCGCGGCCCGTTCCCCGAATGCAGCTCGACTCGCTCGGGGGCATCTGGCTGAAGAAGGCCTGGTAGATCGGATCGGCCCGATGCGTGATGCCGGTGACCTCCATCACATAGCTCGGCCCACCGGCGCCCATGTAACCCGTGTACTCGCCGAACGGCCCCTCCGGCTCGCGCACGCCCGGCGGGATGCTGCCTTCGATGACGATCTCGGCATGGGCCGGCACCTCGAGGTCGTTGGTCTCGCACTGGACCACTTCCAGGGGCGCGCCCCGCAGCGCGCCGGCGACCCCGAACTCGTCGCCCCGGATCCGGGCCACCGAGGTGAGTGGCACCGGCGGGTCGCAGCCGATCACGACGGCGCAGGGCGTGGCGAGCCCCTTCTCCTCGTTCTTCCGGATGTGGGCGAACATGTCGCGCCAGGTGTTGGTGAGGTAGAGCCCGAACTTGCGGGGGCCCTTGAGCATCATCCGGTAGGTGCCCATGTTGCGCTCGCCCGTTTCCGGATCGCGCGACACGACGCAGGGTGCGGTGACGTAGGGCGCGGGGTCCTGCCCCCGCGTCCAGATGCAGAGCGGCAGCCGGGTGGCGTCGGCCCGATCGCCGAGGAGGATCGTTTCCTTGACCGGACCCGTCCGCACGCGTACCGGCGGGATCGGCTGGCTCTGGGCCTGGGCCCACTTGTCGGCGATCTTGTCGACCGTGGTCTCCAGGGCCAGGGCATAGATCTCGGGCGAGGCTCCCAGGACGCCGGCCACCAGGGGCATGGTGTGGCCCTTGATGCGCTCGAACTCGACGGCCGGCCGGCGATCGCGCGGGATCCGCTGGAAGACGCGACGCAGCACCGCCGCCACCTCCCAGTCGGGATCGACCTCTTTCTTGACGTGATGCAGCTTGCCTCGCACTTCCAGAGCCTGGAGGTATTCACGCAGGTCGCGGTAGGCCATGAGGGGCTCCTTTGCGCAAGAGGGTGCGCGGCCGGCCCCGACAAATCAAGCCGAAAATACGGCGCGGGTCGGGCTCAGTGGGCGGCGCGCGGCCGCCGGGCCAGCGCGAAGAAGATGGAGCCCAGCGCGGCCATCGCCGCCAGCAGGCTGAAGCCGGGGACGTAGCTGCCGGTGCGGTCGGCGAGGATGCCGGCCACCAGGGGTCCCGCCATCATGCCGATCATCACGAACATCGAGGACACGCCGGTGATCGTGCCGAACGAGCGGCTGCCGAAATAGTCCGCGCGCATCGCCGACATCAGCGGGCCGCGCAGCCCCCAGGCCACGCCGTGCAACACGGCAAAGATCAGCACCATCCAGAACGCTGTGGCCAGGGCCAGCATCACCATGGCCACGGCGTGGCCGAGCATGCAGATGGCGGCGATCCGGCGCTTGCTGAAGCGGTCGCCCAGCCAGCCACCCCCGATCTGACTGGCCGCCTGGGTGACTGTCAACAGCGCGACCACCGCGCTGGCCTGGTGCAGCGAGTAGCCGAGCCGCTCGGTGACGTGGACGACCATGTGCACCAGTACGGCCGAGACGACGAGGAGCGAGGTCCCGTGGCCGATGGCCAGGTACCAGAAGGCCCGGGTGGCCATGGCCTGGCGCGCAGTGAAGTTGGGCTCGGTTCGTGCCGGTAGCGGCCTGGCGGGGTCCGCGGTCAGCGGGCGCGGCTGATCGCCGTCAGGCAGCCAGCCGCGCGGCTCCGGTCGGTGGTGCACCAGTTGGGCCAGGGGTATGCCGACGATCAGCACGAGGACCCCCGAGGCAAAAGCGGTCCACCGCCAGCCCATCCCACGCAGCGACAGCACGACGAGCGGGGTGAGCAGGCCGCCGATGGCCATGCCGCTGCCGCTGAGGCTCAGCGCCATCGCGCGTTGGCGCCGGAACCACGTGACGAGGGCAACGCCGATGGGCAGGAAGCCGCCCAGGCTGGAGCCGAGCGCGATCATGAAGAACGTCATGAAGAAGGCGACCGGCCCGGTGATCTGGCTGAAGAGCATGAAGCCGAGGCCGAAGATGAGCATGCCGGCGCGGATGAGGACGCGGGGGCCGAAGCGGTCGGTGAGCCAGCCTTGCACGGGACCGAGGATGCCGCTCTCGGCGCGGGCCATGGCGAAGGCGGCCGAGAGCATCGTCTTGCTCCAGCCGAACTCCTCGCGCAGGAGGACGACGTAGGCGCCGTAGGTGTGGAACATCAGGGCCCCGATCAGCAGCTCCAGGACGAAGCCGGCGGCGACGATCCACCATCCGTAGAACACCCGGCCCTTGGGCACCGCGACAGTGTACGCTGGGCCGGGGCCGGCGCGAGCACTTCGCGTTGTCGGCGCCACCAAGTGATCCCGACCACGGCCACCGCCGCCCCAACCGGGTCGCCCGCCTTGCCGCGCCGGATCAGATGGACTAAACTTAGTCCACTATGGACACCGTCAATGTCCACGAGGCGAAGACGCATTTTTCGCGGCTGCTGGACAAAGCCCAGGAGGGCCAGGAGTTCGTGATCGCCAAGGCCGGCCGGCCGGTGGCCCGGCTCGGGCCCCTGGCGCGGCCGGGACGGAAGCGCCGGCTGGGCCTGCTCGACGGCAAATTCCGGGTTCCTGACGACTTCAATCGACCGCTGCCCGACGAGATGATCGCCGCCTTCGCGGGGCGGCGGCGGTGAGGGTCCTGGTCGATACGCACCTGCTGCTCTGGGCCGTGGCGAGCTCGCGCCGGCTGCCGAAGGAGGCGCGGTCCCTCATCCTCGATGCGGCGAACGAGGTGTTCTACAGCGCCGCCAGCGTATGGGAAATCGCCATCAAGAGCGAGCTGCGCCGTCGGGATTTCAAGGCCAACCCCGCTGTGCTCGTGCGCGCGCTCGCGCAAAGCGGATTTGCCGAGTTGCCGGTGACGGCGGCGCATGCCGCGCGCGTGGCCGGATTGCCGGCCATCCACCGCGACCCGTTCGATCGGCTGCTGGTCGCTCAGTCGCTGGCCGAGCCGATGACGCTGCTCACGAACGACGCGGTACTGCGGGGCTACGGTCCGCTGGTGCAGCTGGTGTGACGACCGAGAGCCAGCGCCCGGTCGAGGTGCTGACGGAGCTCGCATGAGCAGCTGTCCTCAGTGCGGGAACGAGAATCCGGTCGATGCCAAGTTCTGCCTGGAGTGTGGTCGCCGACTGACACTCTCGTGTGGGGCCTGCGGCACCGAGCTGCCGGCCGGGGCGAAGTTCTGCAAGGAGTGCGGGCAGGCCGTCGGCGCGACTCCGCCGACCGCAGCCCGCGCCGGAGCCCCACCGGCGACCTACACGCCCAGGCACCTCGCCGAAAAGATCCTGACCTCGAGGGCCGCTCTTGAAGGCGAGCGCAAGCAGGTGACGGTGCTCTTCGCCGATCTCAAAGGCTCGCTGGAGCTCCTGGCCGACCGCGATCCCGAAGAGGCGCGCAAGCTCCTCGATCCCGTGCTCGAGCGCATGATGGAGGCCGTCCACCGCTACGAAGGGACGGTCAACCAGATCATGGGGGACGGGATCATGGCGCTCTTCGGGGCGCCGCTGGCCCACGAGGATCACGCCGTGCGGGCGTGCTATGCGGCGCTACGGATGCAGGAGCTGGTGCAGGGCTACGCCGCCGAGGCCCGGCGGGCCCACGGCGTGAACTTACAGATCCGGGTCGGGCTGAACTCGGGCGAGGTCGTCGTCCGCGCCATCGGCAGCGATCTACACATGGACTACTCGGCCGTCGGCCCGACCACGCATCTCGCGGGCCGAATGGAGCAGCTGGCCAGCCCGGATCACATTCTCCTGACGCCGGCGACCCTGGCGCTGGTGGAAGACTTCGTGGCGGTGAAGCCGCTCGGCCCCGTCCCGGTGAAGGGGCTCGCCGATCCCGTGGAGGTCTACGAGCTGACGGGGGCAGGGCCGGCCCGGACCCGCCTGCAGGCCGCCGCCCGGCGGGGGCTGACCCGGTTCGTCGGCCGCGACGCCGAGCTGGACCAGCTGCGTCGGGCCCAGCAGCTGGCCGGCGCCGGGCAGGGTCAGGTGGTGGCCGTCGTGGGTGAGGCGGGAGCAGGCAAGTCACGTCTCCTCTACGAGTTCACGCACTCCCATCGCCTGCACGGCTGGCTTGGGCTGGAAGCTGCCTCGGTCTCCTACGGCAAGGCCACCAGCTATCTGCCCATGATCGACCTCCTCAAGGGCTACTTCAAAATCCAGGACGGGGACGCCTTCCGCGAGATTCGCGAGAAGGTGACGGGCAAGCTCCTCACCCTGGACGAGGCGCTGAGGCCGATGCTCCCGGCTCTGCTGACGCTGCTCGACGTGCCCGTCGAGGACGCCGCGTGGCGCGCCCTCGATCCTGTCCAGCGACGACAGCACACGCTCGACGCCGTGAGGCGGTTGCTGCTGCGGGAAGCGAGCGAGCAGCCCGTGCTCGTCATCGTCGAGGACCTGCACTGGATCGACGGCGAGACGCAGGCCGTGCTCGATGCCCTGGTCGACAGCCTGCCCTCGGCGCGCCTGCTGCTGCTGGTGAACTACCGTCCCGAGTACCAGCACGCCTGGGGCGGTCGGACCTATTACAACCAGCTGCGGCTGGACGCGCTGCCCGCCGAGAGCGTCGGCGCCCTGCTCGATGCGCTCCTCGGGGACGATCCCGGGCTGGCGCCGCTCAAGCAGCTCCTGGTCAAGCAGGGTAATCCCTTTTTCCTGGAGGAGAGCGTCCGCACGCTCGTGGAGACGAAGGCCCTGGCCGGTGAGCGTGGCCAGTATCGGCTGACACAGCCGGTCCAGGCCATCCGGGTTCCGCCCACGGTCCAGGCCATCCTGGCGGCGCGCATCGACCGGCTCGCCCCCGAGGACAAGCGGCTGCTACAGATCGCCTCCGTCGTCGGCAAGGACGTGCCGTGGGCGCTGTTGCAGGCCATTGCCGACCTGCCGGAGGAGGCGCTGCGCAGCGGTCTCGACACCCTGCAATCCGCGGAGTTCCTCTACGAGACCGGGCTCTACCCGGATCTGGAGTATTCGTTCAAGCACGCCCTCACCCACGAGATTACCTACGGCGGGCTGCTCCACGAGCGACGCCGCGAGCTGCACGCGCGAATCGTCGAGGCGATCGAGACGCGCTACGCCGATCGCCTGGGCGGCGAGATCGAGCGGCTTGCGTACCACGCCTTCCGGGGTGAGCTCCGCGACAAGGCGGTCACCTACCTCCGGCAGGCCGGCCTCAAGGCGGCCGCCCGATCGGCGCTCCCGGAGGCGCTGACCTCGTTCGAGCAAGCGCTCGGCATCCTGGCGGGACTGCCGGAGAGCCGGGCGACCCTGGAGCAGGCCTTCGATATCCGCCTGGAGATGCGCCAGGTGTTGAGCCAGCTCGCTGAAGCGCGGCGGGCGGTCGAGTGCGTGCTCGAAGCCCAGGCCCTGGCCGAGCGCCTGAACGACGACCATCGTCGCGGCCTCGTCTACGCGTTCATGACCAGCGTTCACGCCTCCAGCGCGCCCGGAGAGGCGCTGGTGATGGGCAGCCGAGCGCTGGAGATCGCCGGACGCCTCGGGGACCTGAGGCTTCGCATCGTCACCACGGATTATGTCGAGCAGGCGTATTTCTGGCGAGGCGATTATGAGAAGGTCGTCGAGCTTGCCAGCGATAACCTGGCCGCCTTGCCGGCTGACTGGAGCTACGAGTTCTTCGGGAACGTGGCCCCGGTATCCGTCTACGACCGCAACTGGCTGGCCCAGAGCCTGGCCCAGCTCGGGCGGTTCCCCGAGGCGGCAACGCATGCCGCCGAGGCGATCCGCCTCGCGGACGCCACGCGCCACACGAACACCGTGGCCATCGCCCACTACGCCATGGGCATCGTCCATCTCCTGCAGGGCGACTGGACGAAGGCGCGCGCATTCATCGAGCAGCCCATCGCGGTGTACCGGGCTGGCAACGTGGTCATGCTGGTGCGGACGGCGTTCTGTTCCTCGTCCTGGGTGTTGGCGCAGCTGGGCGAAGCGAGCGAGGCGGAGAGCCGCCTTCGGGAGGGGGAGCGGCTCCTCGAGCGGTACGCGGCCAGTGGCGTCATCGGTTATCGGGGCTGGGCCATTCATTCGCTGGGGCGGGCCTGTCTGCTGCTCGGTCGCCTCGACGAGGCGCAAGACCTGGGCCAGCGCGCGATCGAGGCTGTTCCTGAGCACCTCGGGATCAGGGCCCATGCGCTACACCTGCTCGGCGACATCGCGACCCATCCCGCGCGCTGCGACGCCGAGGGCGGGCAGGCCCACTATCGCCGGGCGCTGGCCCTCGCCGAGCCTCGCGGCATGCGTCCCCTCGTGGCCCACTGCCACCTCGGCCTCGGCAAGCTCTTCCGACGCACCGGCAAGCCGGACCAGGCTCGCGAGCACTTCACCACAGCGGCGACGATGTACCGCGACATGGATATGCGCTTCTGGCTCGAGCAGGCCGACGCGAACAGCCCACCTCGGCACCGCTCATGATGGCAGCCCAAGGAGGACCGGTCATGGGGAAGATGATCAGCTTCAAACGACCGGATGGAAAGGATGTCGCCGGGTACCTGGCGGAGCCGATGCAGAGCGGTGCCGCGCCGGGGATGGTCGTGATCCAGGAATGGTGGGGTCTGAACGACCAGATCAAGGGCGTGGCCGACCGGCTGGCGACGGCCGGCTATCGTGCGCTGGTGCCGGACCTCTACCGTGGCAAGGTGACCGTCGAAGCGAAGGAAGCCGAGCACCTCATGACCAACCTGAACTTCGGCGACGCCGCCGGCCAGGACATCCGCGGCGCGGTACGGCACCTGAAGGCGGTGAGCGCCAAGGTTGGCGTCACCGGGTTTTGCCTGGGTGGGGCCTTGACGCTGCTCTCGGCAGTGAACGTGCCCGAGGCGGACGCCGCCGTCTGCTGGTACGGCTACCCGCCGCTCGAGTACATCGATGCGACGCGAATCACGATCCCCCTCCTCGGGCACTTCGCGACCGATGATGTGCCGTTCCCGATCGCGAAGGTGGACGAGCTGGAGACGAAGCTCCGCGCGGCAAAGGTGCGCTTCGAGTTTCACCGCTACCAGGCGAAGCATGCCTTCGCCAACGAGACCCAGATCGGCGCCAAGAAGCTGCCGGTCACCGAGTACCACCCGCAGGCCGCGGAGCTGGCGTGGAAACGGACGATGGAGTTCCTGGCAAAGGCCCTGAGGTGAGCTACCGGATCACAGTGTGGGCGAACAGCTCCAGCGAGCGGCACACCTGAGCGTGCGAGAGATTGCCGAAGCTGCACACGAGTAGCAGTGTGTCGACGCCGATCGCGGCCAGCCCGGCGACCTTCGCGGCCACCTGCTCCGGGGCGCCGATGATCATGCCGCCCAGGGCGTCCAGCTCGTCGTAGCTCTGGCCTCCCCAGACCCGGCCCGTCAGCTCCTTGAAGCGCGCGTCGGAGAACGTGGCTGGCAATGGTGGCGAGGCCAGGGACGAGAGATACCAGAACCCCTGCAAGGCCAGCGCGCCCTCGGCGCGCGCCACCGCGGGCGTCTCGGCGACATAGGTCTCCCGGCACAGCAGCAGGCGCGGGCGATAGGGGCCGGTGCCGGCAGGCTCCGGGCGAGCGTTCACGGCCTCGCGATACTCCTGGACACAGCGCGCCACCACAGCCGTCGGCGTGAAGTGCATGGCCACCGGCCAGCCGCGCGCGCCCACGCGGGCCGCCGAGGCCGGGCGGCTCGCCACCATGTGCAGCGGGGGATGGGGCTGTTGGAATGTCCGGGGCCGCAGGCTGAGCTCGGGGAAGTGCCAGTACCGCCCGTCGTGGACGGCCGTGTCCTGCGTCCAGACTTTCAACAAGATGTCGATGGCCTCGTCGGTCATCGCCGGGGCCTCGTCGAAGCTCAGGCCGAGCTTGACGAACTCACCCGGGCGGACGCCTTTGCCGATGCCGAAATCGAAGCGGCCCTGGGCCAGGTTGTCCAGCATGGTAGCCTCGGCGGCCAGCCGGAGCGGATGATGAAAGGGCAGCACGTTGACGTAGTTGCCGAAGCGCATGCGCTGGGTGCGCTGCAGGCCGGCCGCGATCATGAGATTGGGGCTGGGCAGGATCGAGTAGTCGGTGAAATGGTGCTCGGCAAACCAGCACTCGCGAAAGCCGAGGCGCTCGGCCAGCGCGATCTGGTCGAGCATCTCGGCGTACGCCTGATCGTGCGGCGCCCCCCGGCCCTGGCAGTAGTAGAAGAGCCCGAAATCCACGTCCGGGAGTATACCGTGCGGACACGTCGCGCTCGCGCGCCGCGTCCCGGGATGCTACAGTCTGCGGCCGTGGAGACGCGACGTCGATGAGAGCCCGAGGCTGGATGATCCTGATCGCGGTGGTCGCGATTCCCCTCGCGCTAGTCGCGCTCTACGTGTGGGTAGTGCTGTCGTGGGCCTACTCCGACGGGGAGCGGGCCGGCATCCTCCAGAAGCTGTCCCGCAAGGGCTGGCTGTGCAAGACGTACGAGGGCGAGCTGGCCATCTCCATCATTCCCGGGGTGATTCCCACCATCTGGCACTTCAGCGTGCGCGACGAACGGGCGCTGGCCGAGCTCAACGCGGCGCTGGGCAAGCGCGTGGTGCTGCACTACACGGAGCACGTCGGCGTGCCGAGCTGCTTCGGCGACACGAACTATTTCGTCAACCGCGTCCGCGTCGCCGAGGAAGGTCTCCTGCCGCTGCCCGGGAAATAAACCTGCCGGCCCTCCCGCCCTGTCAATGATCACGGCCCTGCCGGTTATCCGCCGAGCGTCCGCGCATGTCGCGAGCGGACACTGCCGAGCCGGAACAGCGTCCATCCGCCGGTGAGGGCGGCCAGGCCGCCAACGAACGAGGCGGTGTACGAGTGCGTGAGGTCGTGGACGAATCCCGCCGCGGCCGGCCCCAGTCCGGCGCCGCTGCGCCAGCCCATGCCCAGGATGCTCATGATGGTGGCCAACGCCGCCAGCCCGAACACGTCGGGGACGACCTTGACGAAGGTGTTATCGGTGCCGGAGGCCCCCACGCCGAAGATCAATAGAATCAGGGGCAGGGCCCAGCCAGGCGGCTGCAGGACCAGGGCGACCAGCGCGATACCCTGGATCAGCACGCAGGCCCGCATCGTGGGGCCCGCGCCGATTCGGTCGGACGCAGCCCCGGCGAGGAGTCGACCGATGGCGGCCCCGACCCCGAACGCCGTGAGGACCAGGGAGGCCCGCTCCAGCGGGAAGCCTCGATCCCGGGCGAACGGCACGCTGTGGACGGCGACCATCATGAAGACGAGACCCAGGAGCG
This sequence comes from Candidatus Methylomirabilota bacterium, assembly GCA_036556905.1. Lineage (GTDB taxonomy): Bacteria > Methylomirabilota > Methylomirabilia > Rokubacteriales > CSP1-6 > 40CM-4-69-5. The sequence goes on along the minus strand of DATBIM010000128.1, from coordinate 54,771 downwards.
CCCAGGCGCCTACGAGGTACCAGAGCCGGCGATCGCCGAGGGCTTCGCTGGCCCCGGCGGCCCCGGATCGGGCGGCGCCCGGTCCCGGTGGGTAACGGACACACAGGCTGGCGGGGACCCCGACCCCGGCGATCAAGACCGCGAACGCCAGGTAGGCGAAGCGCCACCCGCCCACGCCGATCAGGTACGCGGCGAGCGGGCCGCCCACGAGCCAGCCGAGGTTGAAGCCGCTGAGCACGACGGCGAGGGCCAGGCCGCGGCGCTCCTGGAACCAGCGCGACACCGTCGCGGCGGCCAGGACGTAGATCGACGACACCCCGAGCCCGACGAGCAGACCGTAGGAAAGATAGAAGTGCCACAGGCGGCTGATGCCCGAGCTCAGCGCGAAGCCCACGGCACCGGTCAGGACGGTGAGGGCCAGCACCCCGCGGGGCCCGTGGCGGTCGGCCCGCCGCCCGACGGGGAACGCGGCCAGGCCTCCCACGATGAGATTGATCGTCAGCGCCACCGAAACGCCGCCGCGACTCCAGCCAAAGGCCTGCGACAGCTCCGGCAGGAAGACGCCGAAGGCGGTGAGCGAGGTGGACACGGATGCGGTGACCGCGAACAGCGCCGCCACCACCGCCCAGCGTGGCGTCATCGCGAGCGGGCCAGGGAGGGCATGGCGCTCTGAGCCGGGCGGCTCGGCTAAGCGCCTGCCGGGCGGACCCGCCCGGCGATCCGCGCCTCGGCCGCTGTCCAGCCCGCGTCGAACGGCGCCCCCGGCGCGTCGATGTCGATCACCAGGGGGGCATGGTCCGAGGGGAGCGGCTTGCCCTTGCGCGCTTCGCGGTCGATCTCCGCCCACACCACCCGCTTGGCGACCGGTTCGCTCACGAGCAGGTGATCGATGCGCATGCCGAAGTTCTTGTGGAAGTTCCCCGCCCGATAGTCCCACCACGTGTAGCGGCCGGACTCGGGATGGTGCCGACGGTAGGCGTCGATCAGCCCCCACTGGCCCAGCCGGGCAAAGGCCGAGCGCTCCGGCTCCGAGACGTGCGTTCCCCCATGACACGCCTGGGGATCCCACACGTCGGCGTCGGCGGGGGCCACGTTGAAGTCCCCGCCGAGGACGAGGGCCTCCGTCGGGTTCCGGGCCTCGGTGAGCCAGCGGGCCAGGCGGTCGAACCAGGCGAGCTTGGCCTGGTAGAAGGGTGATCCCACGCTGCGGCCGTTCGGCGCATACAGGCTGACCACGCGGACACCGCCACACACGGCCGAGATCATCCGCGCTTCCGCGAGCGGCTCATCGTCGGCGACATCGGGCGTGGCCCCCGGCCGGAGTGGCTCGCCGAAGTTGGTCACCACCTGCGCGATGCCGACGCGGCTGGCGATGGCCACGCCGTTCCACCGCCCTTCGCCATGATGGGCGAGCTCGTACCCGGCATCTCGGAACGTCGTCACCGGAGTGTCGGAGTCGGCGAGCTTGGTCTCCTGCATCAGGAGCAGGTCGGGCTTGGCCCGCTCGAGCCACCACGTGACCTTGTCCAGGCGGGCCCGCAGCGAGTTCACGTTCCAGGTGGCGATCCGCATGGCCATCCGAGGGTAACATGCGCCCGGCGTCTGGGCGGGATGGCCGGACGCCGACTCGATCTTGAGCTATGATCGTGGGCACGAGGTGCGCCATGTTCAACCTCGACCACTTCATCGCCGACTGCCGCGCCGTCCTGGCCGAACGTTCCCCCGAGGCGTCGATCAAGGAGCTCGTCGCGCGCGCGGTCGCCGAGCCCGCGCAGGTGGAGGCGGTGCTGGGGACCCCGCGGCAAGGGGAAATCACGACCCTGCACCACTCGCCGGAGCTCACCGTCCTCAACGTGATCTGGACGCCGGGCATGGCCATCTACCCCCACGACCACCGGATGTGGACGGTCATCGGGCTCTACGGTGGCCAGGAGGACAACACCTTCTACCGCCGTGGCCCGGGCGGGCTCGCCGTCGCCGGGGGCAAGCAGCTCGGGGTGCGGGACGTCGCGGTGCTCGGCCAGGCCGTCATCCACTCGGTGGCGAATCCGCTCCGGGTGTTCACGGGCGCGATTCACGTCTATGGCGGTGACTTTTTCGGCACCCCGCGCAGCGAGTGGACGCCGGACACGCTTCAGGAGCGTCCGTTCGACATGGAGCGGGCGAGACGAGTCTACGCCGACGCCAACGCGCGCTGGCGTGCCCAGTGTGCCGGGGCCGCGGATCATCCATTCGGGGCGGTCGGCTAGCTGGCGCCGCGGCGGTCCGGCGCGCGGTGGCCTTCTGGGTCTTCCTCACCCTGCTGAGTGGCCTGGCGTGCTCGGTGCAGTCGCCAGGCACGCGGTCGGCGCCGGTCGGTGAGGATCCTCTCAACAGCGCCTACGTCGTTGACGGAGTGGTCTTCACGCTCCGGGAGGGACGGGCCGAGATGGCGGGGCCTCCCGGCTCGGCGACCAGATCGCGACTCCACGTGTTCGGGCAGCCCGTGTTCGCGGACTTGAACGGCGACGGAGCCCACGATGCCGCGGTCGTGCTGGTCTATGATCCCGGGGGCAGCGGGGTCTTCTTCTACGTCGCCGCCGCGGTCAGGACCGCGTACGGGTACAGCGGGACCAACGCGGTGCGCGTCGGGGATCGGATCACTCCGATCGATCTCGCGGTGGAAGGTCGGACGATCGTCTATACCTACGCGGACCGGTCACCGCAGGAGAGCTTCGCCGTCCGCCCCTCGCTGGTGCGATCGAAGCGGCTGATCCTCAGCGGCGGGTCCCTGCAGGAAGGGCCGTGACCTCGACGTGCGCGTCGAAGGCAGCCTGGCCGGCGGCGAAGGGAAAGAGATCCACGGAGTGATCGGGGATCACCGCCGCGCCTGACGTCAGGCGATTCAGGCCCTCCCAGCCGTCGCGCATCCACACCGTCCCCCTCGGGATCTTGGGCGTCACCCGGGCTTTCGCCTCGAACTCACCACGCTCGTTGTGGATGCGAACCGGACCGCCGTCCTCGACGCCGCGGGCCACGGCGTCGGCCGGCGAGATCCACAGGACCGGCTCGGGATCAGCCGCGGCCAGGGAGGGCAGGGCGCGCCCGTGGTCGTAGAAGCCGTGGAACTGGGTCAGCGTGCGCCCCTGGTGGAAGACGAGCCGTCCGGGCGGCACTGCCACCGCCTCGTAGACGGGCAGCGGGGGGAGCCCGAGGCCGCGCGCGCGCTCCGAGTAGAACTCGACCTTACCCGATGGTGTGTCGAAGTGACGGTCGGGGTACGCGATGGGCGAGATCTGGAGAGGACGGATCCCCGCCTCGGCGGCGAGCGCCGCCACGGTGGCGTGGCCGGTCGAGGAATGGTCGAGGATGGCGTCGATCGCGCCCTCCTCGCCGAGCCACGGGAAGAAGTCGTCGACGCCGAGGCGACCGGCCAGCTCGCGCAGCACCCGGACGGCCGAGCGAGTCTCGCCGGCCGGGGTCAGCACCTGCGGCATCAGGTAGAGATGCGTGTTGGTGCTCTTGCAACCGATCTCCTCGAGCCAGCTGGTGCCGGGCAGGACCACGTCGGAGAAGCGGCGGGCGGTGTCGTTCATGAAGAGATCCTGGCTCACCACGAGATCGGTGCGGGCCAGCCCCTCGGCCAGACGCCCGGCATCGGCGAACGACGAGAGCATGTCGGTGCCGAAGAGGAGCATGACGCTCACGCGGCGCTCGAGGAGCGCTTCCGTGATGCGGGACATCTGGCTGGGAATGTAGTCGCCAGGCGGCCGCCGGTCCAGCGCAACGATGTCGGCCAGAGCCTGGCCGTGGCTAGACGCGCCGTGCCGCGGACCGAACCCGCCGCCGGCGACGCCGAGGTTTCCGGTGAGGGCGGGCAGGCATCCGATGGCCCGCGCGGCGTGCCAGCCGTTGGCCCCCTTGTGCATGGAGCTTCCGCCCAGGAGGATCATCGACGGCCGCGTGGTCGCGTAGCGGCGGGCCAGGGCCACGATGCGCTCCTCGGCGAGACCGGTGATGTGCGCGGCCCAGGCTGGCGGGTAGCGGCCGACGTGGGCGGAGAGCTCGGCGAAGCCCACCGTGTGCTGTTCGACGAAGCGTCGGTCCCAGAGCCCCTCGGCGACGATCACGTGCATCATGGCCAGGGCCAGGGCGGCGTCAGTCCCGGGACGGATCACGAGCATCTCGTCGGCCTGGGCGGCGGCCTCCGTCTCCCGGATGTCGATGGCCGTGATGTGGGCGCCCCGGCGACGGGCGGCAGCCAGGTGGCGCCCGGTGTTGGGCTGGGACGCGAGGTTCGCGCCCCACAGCAGCACGAGCGCGGCGTGCTCGCCCATGTCCTCTTTCGTGTTCACCCGAAGCGCGCCGGTGAGCCCCAGCCCGAATCCGCCAAGCCCCCAACAGATGATGGCGGGGCTCCACCACTGGCACCCCCACAGATTGGCGAAGCGTCGAAGCAGCTGGGCATGGAGTCGGGTGCCGTAGTTGTTGGCGAACAGCCCGTGACCGGACCAGAGGCCGACGGCCTGCCGCCCGGCCCGCCGCATGGCCCCGACGATCCGGTCGAGGGCCTCGTCCCAACTCGCCTGTCGCCAGACACCGTCGTCGCGCCGATCCCGGACGAGCGGGTGGAGGAGACGGCGGGGATTGTCGATGATCTCTCGCGAAGCCTGCCCCCGAAGACACAGGAAGCCACGGCTGTCGGGGTTCGCGGGATCGCCCTGGATGTCGTGGACCCGGCCGTCCTCGAGCGTGACCAGCATGCCGCACAGGGTGGGATGGCAGTTCATCGGGCACATGGTCCGCACGGTGTTCAGCACGGCGCCAGTCTATGCTCCTGTCCCGCTCCTGTCGAGGTGCGGGACGTGGACGAGCGGTTTACACTTCGTCGTGGAGTCCCGGATGCCGGGGGAGGGCCCAGCGATGGCAGCGGCACGCCGCCCCGATGCTCTTACCAGAGCGGTCGAGCTTCTGGCCGCCGGAGCGTGGCAGCAGGCCCATACGATTGTCCAGGGCGAGGAGGGCGCCCTGGCGGCCTGGCTTCACGGCATCGTCCACACCCTCGAAGGCGATCTCGACAATGCCCGGTACTGGTACCGAAGGGCCGATCGCGCCTTCCCCGGCCCCGATGCCGTCCAGGCCGAGATCGGGGCGGCCCGTCGGATGGTGGGCGCCGGCAAGGAGGCGTGAGCATGCGGGCTGCAGGCAGCCACACGCGGCGGCAATTTCTTCGGGCTTCGGCGGCCCTACCCGTGCTCGTGATCGCCGCGAGCTCCGATGTCCGGGCCCAGAGGCCTGGAGCCCGTCCCACCCCGGCCTGCGGTGAGGGAAATGTTCGCACGCCGGCGCAGACCGCGGGACCCTACTTCAAACCCAATTCCCCACCGCGGACCTCGCTTCTGGAGCCGGGCATGCCGGGGAGGCGGATCGTGATCGAGGGCTCGGTCCTGACGACCGACTGTCGACCGATATCGCGCGCGCTCGTGGATTTCTGGCAGGCCGACGACCGGGGCGAGTACGACAACGCCGGCTACCGGCTGCGCGGCCACCAGTTCACCGACGACGCAGGGCGGTACCGCCTGGAGACGATCGTGCCCGGACACTATCCCGGACGGACCCGCCACCTTCACGTGAGGGTCCAGGCCCCGAACGGGCCCGTCCTCACGACCCAGCTCTACTTCCCGGACGAGCCCGCCAACCAGCGGGACGGCATCTTCACTCCCGAGCTGGTGATGAAGGTCCGTGATGTGGACGCCGGCAAACTGGCCACCTTCGACTTCGTCCTCCAGAGCAGCGCCGGCAAGACGTGAGGCCGCCGTCGTCGCTCATGGAGCGGCGGCGGCTCGGGACGACCGACATCCAGACGAGCGTCCTGGGCTTCGGAGGCTCCGAGATCGGCTACCAGCGGGTGAGCGCCCGCAGTGTCGCCCGGTTGCTCGGCAGCGCGCTGGACGCCGGCCTCAACGTCATCGACACCGCGGAGTGCTACGAGAACAGCGAAGCGCTGATCGGCCAGGCGGTGGCCGCTCGGCGTGGGGACGTCTATCTCCTGAGCAAGTGCGGGCATCCCGACGGCTGGGGACGTGGCGACTGGCGTCCGCCCTCGTTGCTGGCCAGCATCGAGCGGAGCCTTCGCCGACTCCGTACCGACTACCTGGATCTCATTCAGCTTCACAGTTGCACGCGCGCCCAGCTTCAGGCCGGCGACGCGATCGAGGCCCTCGACCGGGCGCGCGAGCGGGGCTGGGCGCGATACATCGGCTACAGCGGTGACGGTGAGGCGGCGCGTTACGCCGTGGAGTGCGGCCGCTTCGACACGCTCCAGACATCGGTGAGCATCGCCGACCAGGAGGCCCTGGAGCTCACGGTGCCGCTGGCCAGGACCCGCGGGATGGGCGTCATCGCCAAGCGTCCCCTGGCGAACGTGGCCTGGAGCTACACGCGGAAGCCGAGCGAACCCTACTATCAGACCTACTGGTCACGCCTGCGCGCGCTCGACTATCCCTTCCTGCGTGGCCCGGGGCAGACGGCGGTGGCCACGGCGCTGCGGTTCACCCTGAGCGTACCGGGCGTGCATACCGCGATCGTGGGTACGGCGCGGCCCGAGCGATGGGAACAGAACGCGCGATTGCTCCAGATCGGCCCCTTGCCGCCGGCCGATCTGGAGCGGATCCGGATGCGCTGGCGCGAGGTCGCCGACGCGTCCTGGGTGGGTCAGGTCTGACGCGTTAGCGAGCGCCGTCCACGTCGACGCCGATGACCCGGAACTGACCCGCCTCTTCCTTCAGCATGACCGTGGCCGGGCCCCGCAGCTCCTTGTCGCCGATGCGCACGGCCAGCTCGCCTACCGTGACGCCCTTCACCTCCGTGCCGTTGCGGACCGTGGAGAGGCCGCGGAAGGGGAACTGCATCGCCACCTCCGACTTCCGCGCCGCCGGCTCCAGGCTGAAGACCTTGTCGCCGAGCTTCACGGGGACCGCGTCGGCGGAGACGCTTCTCAGGTCGTCCCATTTCTCGTGTCCCCACGCCATGAGGAACGCGTGGGCCGTCGCGATGTGCGCAGGCGCGGCTTTCGCCTCGTCGGCACGGACGGCGATCGGTGGCAGGATGACGATGGCGGTCAACAGCAGCACTGCACCCCAGCGAGTCTTCATGGCTGCACCCCCGCGCCGGCCGACGCAAGGGCAATACCAAATCCCCGGTGCCGGACGAAATCGCTGACTTTTCGGCAGTCCCGCGTCAATGGCCGGACACGGCGTGCCAGGTTGACGTGACAAACGTGCCCGGTATGAGCGAACTGGCGTTCCCGGCGTGCTCACGCCGGCTGGCCCGCCCGCGCGTGTCGGTGCGCGTCGAAGTAATGTCGGTTCCGGACAGCGGCCCCCGTAGAATTTTTTCTAAGACTTCAGCATGGCCACGAAGGAGGCGACGACGATGTGCAGAGTGTTTGCGGTGTTGTTGATCGCGGTAGGTCTGCTGGCGGGCTGCGTGTCGCAATCGAAGTATCAGACTCTGGAGACCCAGACCACCGCGGAACGGGTGAGTCTGGAGCAGGAGATCGCTGCGCTCCGGGCGCAGCGGCAGGAGCTGGAAGGCCACAAGAGCTCGCTCGAGCGCCAGCTCAGCTCGCTGCGCGACGAGGTGGAGCGGCGCGAGACCGAGCTGTCCGGCGTGAATCAGCAGCTGTCCACCCTGAGCCAGGAAAGCACGGCCCAGCGGAGTGAGCTCGAGGCCCAGAAGATGTCGCTGCAGCATCAGATCGCCACGCTCAACGATCGGGTATCCGAGGCGGAGCGGCAGGCGACCGATCTGGCCCGGCAGAAAGAGGACCTGGCCACCCAGAACACGGAGCTGGCCCGCCAGAAGGACGAGGAGATCCGCCGTCTGCGCGGCACCTACGACAGCCTGGTGAAGGACCTCGAGAGCGAGATCGCCAAGGGTGAGATCAAGGTCAGGCAGATCCGGGATCGGCTCTCGGTGCAGCTGGTGGAGAAGATCCTCTTCGACTCCGGCAAGACCGACATCAAGCCCCAGGGCAAGGCCGTGCTGGACAAGGTGGGCAACATCCTCAGCAGCGTCACCGACAAGCAGATCCGCATCGAGGGCTACACGGATACCGTGCCGATCAGCCCCGCCCTCCAGAGCAAATTCCCCACGAACTGGGAGCTGTCAACGCGGCGGGCGACGACCGTTCTTCGGTACCTCCAGGACAAGGCCGGCGTCGACGGGAAGTACCTCTCGGCCGTCGGCTATGGTCCGCACCGGCCGGTAGCCGCCAACGACACCGAGCAGGGCCGCGCCGAGAATCGCCGGATCGAGATCGTGCTGACGCCGCTCGACGCCGACACGCAATAAGGGGTCTGGCCGACACGTAGGCAGGTCTCGCGCGACACGGGTAGGATCGGAGGGGGCGGCTTCCGCCCCCTCCCGCTTTTCAACGAGGGCTGATGCTCTCTTCTCTCGCGGGCAGCGCTGGAGCTAGCCGGAGCGTTGTCCTATTTCGGGTTGGGCCCGTTGGACGGCGTCGGTACGACTTTCATCCAGCCGGCCGGACACTGCTGGACGTACGGGTAATAGGCCTGGGCGCCCTCGCAGTAGTACCAGTAGTACGGCTCGGCCGGTTGGCCTTGCTGGGTAGTCGCGGGGGGAGCCTGCTGAACGACCGTTTGCCCTGGATAGACGGAGCGGTAAGGGTAATAGGGGTCATAAGGGTTGTAGGTGTAGTAACCGTAGTCGGAGTAGTAGTAGGAAGGGTAGTAGGGGTAGTACGGGTAGTAGGGGTAGTAAGGCCATCCCCATCCCCACCACCAGAGCGGAGCCCCCACGCCGACGAAGAACGTGCTCCCCGAGTGGAAATGATTATGCCCGCCGTTGTGGCGGTGGCCACTCCTGAACGCGAAACCCTGCTGACCGCTGAAACTGCCGCCCCTGAACCCGGTACCTTGCTGACCACTGAAGCTGCCGCCCCTGACCGCGGTGCCTTGCTGACCGCCGGAGCTGCCCCTGAATCCGAAACCGCTCCTCTGGGCGTCAGCTGGCAGGACGGCGACGAGAACGAGCGCTGCTGTGGCAAGGATGAGACACGCGGGTTTCTTCATGTCGCCGGCCCTCCTTTCCGCTCCGACTCTTCTGGAGGCCCAGTGTACCCGCTTTGGTAGACGCTCCCAAGGGCCGGGGTATTTACCGAGCCCCGGCGTGCCGACGCTCGCCCTGAAGCAGGGGCCCGGGCGGGCGAGCCCGAGCCCCACGCGAACGTCAGACGTGAGCGATCTCACTTCGCCAGCGGATCGGGTCGCACCTGGATGTGCACGGCCCGGGGCTTTGCGCCCTTGCCGCCTTCCATCAGCCACGGCGTGCGGTCGCCGCTCGTGCTCCACAGCCCGCGGCCCTTCCAGCCGGCGCTGGGATCGTCGATGCGGCCGTCCAGCCCCTTGGCGTAGAAGCCCATGGGGTAGGGCACGCGCAGCAGGACCATCCGACCGTCCTTGAGCGCGGCAAAGCCGTCCTGGAGGTTGGCGGTCGAGATCGGAACGTTCTCGCCCAGGCCCACCGTGTTGTGGTGGTCGACCCAGGTGTAGTAGCTCGCCTCGGCGCTGGTGTTCTCGAAGCCCTCGAAGCCCGGGCCCGGATACTTGTGGTAGGCGAACCCTTCGGGGCAGTGGTTGCCGGTCGCCATGGGCCCGTTGAGCGGCCCCTTGCACCGGCGCCGGTCGAAGCTGATCAGGCCGCCATTCGAGCCCGACCCCCACAGCACGCCGTTCTTGTCGATGTCGCCGCCGCGCACCCCGATGCCGTCTTTGGGGATGACGTAATACTCGGAGAGCCTGGTCTTGGGGTCGAAGCGCAGGAAGCCGGGCGCGCCGGCGAACACATTGAAGGTGTACCAGACCGAGCCGTCGCTGGGATGCGGCATCACGGCATAGGGCCCCGAGCCCGCGATCCGCATGTCCTTGCCCGATTGCGCCGGCTGACCCGGCTCGGTCCACTCGTCGATCCTGCCGTTGCCGCTGGTGTCGAGCACGAACGGCGCCCAGCTCTGGGCCCGGACGGCGTCGCCGGTCTCGTCCCACACCTTGGTATTCACCCAACCGGCGACCGGGCCGCTGCCCGACAGCCACAGGGTGTTGTCCGCGTCGTAGCCGAACTGGGGATGGTGGGTGCCGAAGCAGGTGTCGAGGAAGCTGTATTTCATCGTTTTCGGATCGAGCACCGTCACCTGACGTCCCGAGCGGTCGAGCGGGAACACCTTGGCCGAGGGATGCTCCGAGCCTTTCTTACAGAACGCGGGGTTCTCGATGCCGCGCACGGCCGCGGCGAACCACACCCGGCCCTTCCGGTCGAACATGCCGTTGTGATTGTTGGCCCGCGTGCTCCAGATCTTCTCGTCACCCCAGTAGGGCGAGGGCTGCATCGGCTTCATGGCGGCGGAGGCATGGAGGGGTGGCCCCAACGATTCGGGTGCGTTCGCATCCGCCACCGGCATCTTGAAGTACGTCACCTTGTGCGTCTTGGGATCGAGGATCGGCATGTCGTCGGTCGCGTACTCGGGCGAGCCGTAGAGCGGACCGTAGGCATTGACGGTCGGAAAACGCCGGTCCGAGGAGATGAGGTCGTGGAGATAGTGCTTCTCGGTGCTCCACTCCCACGAGGTCACGACGACATTGCGCTCGACGCCCTGCGGGCGCGGCGGCTTGTGCCGGGGCACCTCGCCCCTGGCGATGCGGTCGGTCCAGTCGCCGAAATACTTGAAGGGCACGCCGCCGAGCTGCACGGCGAGGCGGTTCATCATCAATTCACCGGTCTGGCCGGAGGCGACACGGCGCGCCCACGCCTCCGCCCCCGACTTGAAGTGACCGAGCTGGGCGGGGACCGTCCGCGTGGACTCCTGCCCGAGCTGATGGCAGCCGACGCAGTCGGTATTGTTCATCCGGTGGCGCCAGGTTTCCTGGGTGACGTTCTTGGGGATGTCGCTGGTGCCGCCGAAATCCTTCGCCGGCGGAATCTTCATCATCGTGTACCAGTAGATCGCCGGAAAGTAGTGCGCCGCTGCCCGCTCGTCCGGCGCCGGCGCCGCGGTGAGGTCGAGCTGCTGGCCCGGCTTGGCGCGCACCCTGGGCGAATCCACCAGCCCGTAGCCGCGCACCCAGACGCTGTAGTTTGCCGTCGGCAGGTCGGGAATGACGTAGCGGCCCTGGTCGTCGGTGACGACGGACTTGGCATACTTGGTCGGAAGCTCGGTTGTCTCGGCGATCACCCACACGCCGGCCTCCGGCCCCTTCGGGCTGCGCACGACCCCGCCGATATCGTCATTGTCGATGGGGACCCCAGCGGCCGGCTGAGCGGCGAGCCGGCCCGGAGCAGCGGCCAAAAGGGCGGCAATGGCGAGGGCCGTGGCGCTCAAGTACAACGCTCTTGTCCTGTGCATGGTGGTCCCCTTTCGGCTTGCGTTCCCGGCCACTGGACTTTAGTGGCGCAAGGATATTCCCAGACGAAGCAATGCGCCAGACCTACGCCCTCAGGTCTCGCGCGTGGGAGCGGTGACATGGGGGGTCCGCTCGGGGCTCTCCTCTGACGACAGATAGCAGAACATGAGAATCAGCACGGTCAGCATGTCGAGCGCTCCCCCCGCGCCCCACATCACCACGCCGCCGAGCGCCTGGTCCTCGGGGCTCGCGTAGGAGCGGTACCATGTCCGGGGGCTCAGCGTGAGCAGGAGCCCGAGGAGCCCCGTCTGCACGGCGGCGAGCACGAGATAGATCACGCGCAGGCTGTAGACCGGCGGGACCCGCACCCGCGGGGCGGGCTGGACGATCGGCCACCAGAACAGCAGGGCGCTGCCGAAGAAGGCCAGGTGCTCCAGATCGTGCAGCAGCCGATCGGCCACGGCGGCATCGTAGGCGATGGGCAGGTGCCAGAGCCAGATCACGAGGACGTGGACGAGCCAGGCGACCGGCATCGCCGTGAGTCCCCACCAGAGCCGGCGCAGGCGCGCGCGGGGCCGTAGCAGCCGTCCCGCGAGAGCGCGCAGCGGCGCCGGGAGCCCCCACAGGAGCGCGCTGAAGGGATCGGCCAGGAGCAGGAGCGGCGCCGCCACCGATACCAGCAGCAGGTGCTGGAGCATGTGGGCGGAGAAGAGCGCGTGGGCGAGCGCGTCCAGCGGAGAGAGCAAGGCCACCGCCAGGGCCAGCAGCCCTGCGCCGGCAGCGGTGACCCGCCACGGCGAGACGGCCGCTCCCCGGCTGGACAGCCGCCACCAGCCGAAGGCATAGAGGCCAGCGACGAGGATCAGCGGCGCCGCGACCTCGGGTCGTGCGCTCCAGGTCTCGGCGCTCAGCAGCGACACGGACCAGCCGGGGCTGGTCGTCCCGGCGCCGAGCTCCGCCGCGGCGCCGTGAGCCATGAAGGCCCCGGGCTACTTGCGGATGGCGAGCATCGCCACCCAGAGAAAGAACAGCACGGTGCCCGCCAGGAAGAGGCCGAACGCGACCTTCTCGACAGCGCTCATGGCATTGCCACGAGGGGAAGCAGACCGCTGAAGATGTTGAACAGGGCGTCGAGCAACAGAATAGCCAGGTTCAGCAGGGCCAGCGGGATCAGGATGCGTTCGGCGGACACGAGACGCTCCTACTGGCTCACGGCCAGGCCGGGGCCCAGACCGCCCCAGTATCTGAACAGGTAGTAGATCCCCCACACGGCCAGGATGGCGTAGACCAGCAGCAGCCATTTGTTGACAATACCGTGGTAGCTCCGGATCTCCCCGCCGGCATACTGCTCGACCTCGCCGTACCTGGGGTGATGCTCGGGCGTGCCAGCGCTCATCGCTGGTCTCTGGCGATGCCCTCGACCTCGAGCACCTGGTGCTTGATCGACTCCACGCCCCGGAAGGCGCCGGTGGCGGCGCCCCACACGAACGCGCAGAGCGCGGCCAAAGACATGAGCATGGCGACCACGAACTCGCCGAGGGTCAAATACTCCAGCATTCTGTCACCTCACTCGCGGATCCCCGGATAGAGGACGCGCGGCTTGCCCGGGTTCTCCTGTGCCACCGCCTCCGGCCGTGCGGGATCCAGGGCCAGGCGTGGATGGTGGGCCGTGACCTGCGGCGAGTTGAGCGCTGCCCGCGCCCCCGCGGGAAGGGTGAGGGGCGCTCCGGTGAGCGGGTCCTTGAAGGCCGAGAGCGAGAGGACGAAGTACGAGATGGCCCACCGCTCCTGCTCGTTCATGGAGTCGGCGTAGGAGGGCATCGGCGTGCCGTCCAGGCCGAGCGACATGGTGCGGAAGATATCTTGCACGGTGGAGCCGCCCTTGAACTGGCCGCGGGTGAAGTCGGCGGGACGGATCGGGAATTTCAGATCGTCGGTCAGATCCGGCGCCGACACCCCGTCGCCCTTGCCGGTATCGCCGTGACACTGGAAGCACTTGGCCTTCTGATAGAGGTCCTTGCCACGGGCAATCAGCTCGAGCGTCGCCCTGGGCGGCTCGCCGATCACGACGGGCGGCTCCGGCTTCTCCTCCTTCCAGCGCGTCGAGAAGGTCTTGATGAACGTCACGACGGCCAGGCGCTCCTTGTCGGGCAGCTCATGCCAGGTGGGCATCGCCGTCCAGCGGACGCCGCGGGTCACCGTGCGGTAGAGGTCGCCGTCGGTGGGCAGGGATCCCGACGGCGTCGTCCGGAACTTGAAGACGCCCAGCGTGAAGTTGCGGGGTCGCGGAGAGAGAAACGTCGCGGCCGGCCCGTTGCCGTCCCCTGTAGTCCCGTGGCAGCCCACGCAATGCCCCTCGTAGATCTCGCGACCCAGGGTGAGGAGATCCTCGCTCGCGGGGATGGTCATGACCGACACGTTCACGGCCTGCGGCTCGAAGACCTCTCGCCAGGCGCCCCGGTTGGTGCCGAGCTTCTGCACGTAGCGGACGAGGCCGATCAGCTCCTCGGAGGGCACGACCAGGGTCACCGCGCCGAACGTGGGGGCCGGGTCCCCGAAGCCCTTGAGGTCGATCGCCGGCGTGCCGTCCAGAGGCCACCGGCCGTCGGGCGGTGGCGACACGAAGGTCAGGCCCGCCTCGTTGGGGTACAGGGCAATCGCGCGGTCCCCTTTCATGGTGAAGTAGCGCTGCAGCGCCGGGCTCGGTTCCAGCGCCAGGCCGGTGTCGGACTTCTTCACGGCGATGCGGAGCTGGGTGTAGAGCCACTTGAAGCTCGGCATCATGGACTCGGGCGCCACCAGGCGCGGGTCCCAGTGGTGGGCGTAGTGCCAGTCGTCGCCGTACTTGAGCCCGACCCGGGTGAGGTCGGGGCCGATGCGGCGCGTCGAGAACAGATGGGGGAGATCGAAGGCGTATTCGCCGGCCTCCGACACCGGCCCCCAGCGCAGGTCCTCGCCGGCCACCGGCCGAACGTACTGGCTGTGGCAGTACCAGCACCCTTCCCGGATGTAGACGGCGCGGCCGAGCTGCTCGAGAGGCGTGTAGTCCGAGGCGTTGTAGCGCACCCACTTGATGTCGCCCAGATCGGTCCGCACAGCCCGGCTGACCTGCTGGGAGCGCGACTCGGGAATGAGGGCAGGCAGGAAGCCCTGAACGAACATGGCCAGCGTCACCATGAAGAAGCCGGCGCCGACGGCGAGCGAGCCGATCGATTTCATCGAAGTCCTGTCACCTCAGCCGCCCGGGTCGCCAGCGACGTCTTCATCAAGGTGTAGATCACGAACGACATGCCGATATCCATAGAGATGCCGGTGAAGGTCCGCACCCACCAGTAGGGCCGGATGGCGGTGACCGAATCGACCCACTCCACGCCCGCCATCAGCATGAATCCCTGCTGGAGCCCCTGGGCCGTGAGCACCAGCCCCATGGCCGAGATGCCCAGCGTGATCAGCCAGAACCCCCAGTTGCCGAGGCGGAAGCTCCAGAGCGGCGCGTCGCGGGCCAGCCGGGGCCACACGTAGATCGCGCCGGCGATGGCCCAGATGATGAACGTGCCGAAGACGGTGAGGTGGGAGTGGGAGATGACGAAATCGGTGAAGTGGGTCGGCTCCTGCAGGGCCCGCAGCGCCTCCAGCGAGCCCTGGAAGCAGCCCACCAGGTACATGATCGAGCCCACGATGAGGAACTTCGCGGGCAGGTTACCCGTGAACTCCGACCAGCGCCCGATCATGGTGCCGAAGAAGTTCTGCAGCACCGTCCACACCGGGATGATCAGCATCATGGACGAGACGATGGCGATCGTCTCGGCCCAGTCGGCGATGGGCGAGTAGAGGTAGTGGTGGATGCCGACGAAGGGATAGAAGAAGGCCAGCGACCAGAATCCGATGAGGGAGAGCTTGTGGCTGTAGATGGGATTCCGCACGCTGGCCGGCAGGAAATAGTAGATGAGGACGTAGCCGGCCGGCGTGATCCACAGGCCCACGACGTAATGGATGAAGAGCCCGTGCCAGGCGGCGTTGTTGATGCCGGGGATGTTGTAGGGGCCGATCATGAGGAGGACGAGGTTCACGTCGGTCCACACGAAGGCGGCGATCAGGTACCAGAGCGACACGTACAGCGGCGTCTCTCGCCGGCGGGCGATGGTCATCAAAAACTGCACGGTGAGCAGGACCAGGACCAGGAACACCACCACCACGTTGACCAGCGGCAGCTCCCCCGCCTCCCACCCGCGATTGCCCCCCAGGGCCAGCAGCACCACCGCCGCCACCAGATTGAGGTTCCACGCCCACAGGAGAACGGGTCCCCAGCCCTCCCGCCAGAGCCTTACCCCGCTCAGGCGGGGGACGATGTAATGGCAGAGCCCGATGAAGAGCGTGGAGAAGGCCCCCCAGATCACGCCGTTCACGTGGATGGGACGGAGCCGGCCGAAGGTCAGCCACGACGTGTCGCCCAGGAACTCTGGATAGTTGAACTTGGTCGAGACGATGACGCCGATGGTGGGGAAGAGCAAAAGCCAGCCCAGCCCGGTGGCCAGCCACTTCCGCACCAGATCGGCGTTGACCAGGGCGTCGTTGACGCTTGTCGGCGCGGGCAGCTGGGGCTGGGGCTCCATCAACCGCGGCTCAGTCTACCTCACCGGGCCGACATCGCGTGCAATCCGCGCGCGGCCCGGTTGCCGCACCATAGCCCAGACGATAGAATCGCCGCCAGTCTCAGGGGGTCATCCTGTCATCAGTTGCCGAGGCAATCATGACGCGCCGGGCGGCCCGGCGCCACGTGCGGATCGAGCACGTGGTCATGGCGATCTCGGTGCTGGCGCTCCTGCTCCTGGTCGTCCTCCCGCTGGCCTCGATGGTCTGGGGCAGCGTGAGCGAAGCCGGGCGGCCGACCCTGGCCCACTTCCGCGAGGCGCTGGGCAGCCGGCTCTACGTCCAGGCCCTGCGCAACTCGCTCGTCCTCGGTCTGTGGACGGCGGTGCTGAGCATCGCCGTCGGCGTGCCCCTGGCCTGGGCGGTGAGCCGTACGAACATTCCCGCCAAGCGATTCGTGCACCTGACGGCCGTCATCTCGTACGTGACGCCGCCCTACCTGACCGCGATCGCCTTCGTCAATCTGTTCAGCCCCAACGCGGGCCTGATCAACCGCTTCGTGCGTGACGTCCTGGGCGTGCCCGGGCTCACGTTCAACGTCTTTTCGATGTCCGGGCTGGTCCTCGTCACCGCGCTGCACACGTTTCCCTTCGTCTACCTCCTCGCCGCCAGCGCGCTGGAATCGGTGGATGCCTCCATGGAAGAGTCGGCCCAGATCCTCGGCGCCGGTCGCTGGCGCACGGCGATGGCGGTCACGCTGCCCCTGGTCGCGCCGGCGGTGCTCTCCGGCGCCCTCATCGCCTTCGTGAATGCCATCGCGCTGTTCGGCTCCCAGGCCATCATCGGCCTGCCCGGTCGGGTCTTCACGCTGCCTACTCGGATCTACGCGCTCTTCGACTACCCGCCCCAGTACGGACTGGCCTCGGCGATCGCGCTGATCTTCGTGGCCATCACGGTGGTGGCCCTGTACTTACAGCGGCGCTACCTGGCCCGGCGCTCCTACGTGACCCTGGGGGGCAAGGGCAGCCGGCCCCAGCTCGTCGCGCTGGGCGCGGTCCGCTGGGCCGTGCTGGCCTTTTGCGTGGCCGTCTTCGTGGTGGCGGTGCTGGCCCCGTACCTGACGCTGCTGGCGGTATCGGTGAGCAAGTCGTGGGGCCTCGGGTTCTGGCAGAACCTCACGCTGCAGCACTATCGCTTCGTCCTGTTCGAGTACGACGTCACCCGGCGCGCCATCGGGAACAGTCTGCTCCTGGCCACCGCGGCCGCCACGCTGACCGTCCTGCTGGGTAGCCTCGTGGGCTGGATCGACCTGCGCACGGGAATCCGCGGGCGGAAACTCCTCGACTATGCCTCGCTCATCCCCCTCGGCCTGCCCGGGATCGTGGTCGCGGTGGCCCTCATCCAGTTCTGGCTCCGGATGCCGCTGCCCATCTACGGCACTCTCGTCATCATCCTGCTGGCCTACACGGGACGCTACGTCCCGCTGGGCGTGCGCTCGGCCAACGCGGCCTTCCGACAGATCGATCCCTCGCTGGAGGAGACGGCGCGCGTGACCGGGGCTGGCTGGCTCCGCACGTTCCGCAGCGTGACGCTGCCGCTGGCCCGTCCCGGGCTCTTTGCCGGGTGGTTGCTGGTCTTCGTGCCGGCCATCCAGGAGCTGTCCGCGTCCATCCTGCTCTTCAGCTCGGAGTCCATCACCCTGGCCGTCGCCGTGTACAACCTCTACGAGACGGGCGCCCTGGAGCCCGTCGCCGCGCTGGCCATCGTTACCATGGTGATCATCACCGCGGCCATCGGGCTGGCCGCCCGGCTGGGCCGGGCCGGGGTCGCCGGCCCCTCCCGCGTCGAGCGCGCCACCGTGACCCAGTAAGCATGGCTGGAATCCAGATCGAGCGGGTGACCAAGCGCTTCGGGCCGGTGACGGCGGTCCGCGACCTGAGCCTGGAGATCCGCGATCGCGAGTTCGTCACCCTGCTCGGTCCCAGCGGCTGCGGCAAGACCACGCTGCTCAGGCTCATCGCCGGGTTCATGACGCCCGACGCGGGCGCCATCCGCGTGGGCGGAATCACGCTCTCCACCCCCTCGGCCGTCGTGCCGCCCGAGAAGCGGGGCATGGGGATGGTGTTCCAGAATTACGCGGTCTGGCCCCACCGCACCGTGTACGAGAACGTCGCCTTCGGCCTGGAGGTCCGCAAGGTCGCCCGGGCGGAGACGCGGACGCGGGTGGCGAAGATCCTGGAGCTGGTCAACCTCTCGGGGCTCGAGCGCCGCTACCCGAGCGAGCTGAGCGGCGGCCAGCAGCAGCGGGTGGCGCTGGCCCGCAGCCTCGTGGTCGAGCCCGGCATCCTCCTCCTCGACGAGCCACTCTCCAACCTTGACGCCAAGCTGCGCGAGCGCATGCGCTGGGAGCTGAAGGATCTGCAGCGCCGGACGGGAATCACCTTCGTGTACGTCACCCACGACCAGTCGGAGGCCCTGGCGCTCTCCGATCGGATCGCGGTGATGCATCAGGGGGAGACCATGCAGTACGGCGCGCCGCGCGACGTGTACACGCGGCCGGCCAACAAGACGGTCGCCGACTTCATGGGCCTCGTGAACCTCATGGCCGGGCGGGTGCTGCGGGCCGCCGGGGACGACAGCCTGGTCGCCGTCGGCGGCAACCATCCGATCAGCCTGGCCTTACCGGAGGGCCTGGCCGAAGGCCAGGCGGTGCAGGTGGCGATCCGCCCCGAGAGCCTCCGGGTGGCCGCGCTCGCCTCGGGACCGACCACCGATACCCGGGCGGCAGTCCCCGGTAAGGTTGCCGACGTGACGTTTCTCGGCAACGTGATCGACTGCCACGTGACTCTGGACGACGGCTCGCGCATTCGAATCCAGGTCGATCCCACGCAAACGCTCGAGGTCGGGCAGCGGGTGGCGGTCCGCTTCGATCGTCAGGCGGCGAGCGTGTTCAGCGGTTGATCGGCTGGCTGCGGGCCGGTTGTGGGTCGGCATGATCAGCGCAGAGGAGGGGGATATGGCGACGATCGGGCAACGCCGAGAAGTGGCGGAGGTGCTGTCCACGCGTGAGCTGATCGGTGACATCCTGGGCAAGGCCTCGCTTCTGGTCCGGAAGGAAGCCGAGCTGGCCCGGGCCGAGATCAGGGCTGATCTGGAGGCCTACCGGGCGATGGTCACGGTGGCCGCCATCGCCGCGGCGTGCGTCTTGATGGGACTGAACGCGCTGTTCATGGCGGTGGTGCTCGGCCTGGCCGTCTGGATCCCGGGCTGGCTGGCGGCGCTCATCATTGCGGCCGTACTGCTGGTTCTCGGCGCCGTGATGGGGGCCATCAGCTGGAGGCGACGGGTCATGCCGTTGGCCGTTACCCTCAAGACACTGAAAGAGGGCGTGCAATGGACGCAAGAGCGACTGGCCTAGATCTGCGAGTCAGGACGCCCGACGACACCGGGAATGCCGGTTCGCCGCGCGAGACAGTACGGCAGCGGCAGGCCGAGGTCACCGCGTTGCGGGACGAGCTGGGTCAGCTCGTCACCGAGCTGGACCGGCGCCGGCGCGAGGCGCTGGACGTGAAGCTGCAACTGCGCCGTCATGGACCGGGGATCGCGCTGACGGGCGTCGCGCTGGTTGGCGCCGCCGCCGGCCTGGTGGCGCTGAGCATCTGGCGCGACCGCCGCCGACAGCGATCGGGCGCGCCGCTGAGTCGCGTCCCGCCCATGGTGAGTCGTGTGATGGCCGGACCCGTCCGCGGAGGCGCCGAGCCCACGGTCACCATGAGGATCGCGCGCGCCGCCGTGAACGCCGCGGCGGTGGCCCTCATCAGAAAGGCACTGGAGGGCGTCGTGCGCCACCTGATGGAGCGTCGGAGGCCGGCGGAGACGGCCCAACCGGCGGCGCGACCAGAGTCTCCCCCGGCGGCCTGACGCCGCTCGCTGAGCTAGTGGTGCGCTGGATACCGGACAGCTCTCGCCCATGACCCGCCGGGTCGCCGCCGGCCTTGGTCTATTCGGGCTCGGCCTCGTGATGGCCATCGCCGCCGGCTGGGGAGCGTTGGCTCTCTTCTACCTGGCGCCCGGATCAGAAGTGATCCGCACGATCCTCGCCTGGAGCTTCGCCGCGCTCGGGCTGGTCGCCGTGGCGGCCCTGGCCGTGCGGCGGGCTCGCTGGCGGGTCGCCATCGGCTTTGCCGTGGCCTTCGCCCTGGTGCTGGTCGTCTGGGGGAGCGCGACGTCGTCGAACGATCGCGACTGGCAGCCAGAGGTGGCCGTGCTTCCCTACGCCACCATCGACGGCGATCGCGTGACCGTCCACAACATCCGGAACTTCGACTACCGCACGGAGACCGACTTCACGCCGGCGTACTACGATCGCACGTTCGACCTGCGCCGTCTCGACCGGGTCGACCTGATCGCTGTCTACTGGATGGGCCCGGCCATCGCCCACATCTTCCTCAGCTTCGGCTTCGGCGGCGAGCACCTCGCCATCTCGATCGAGGTCCGCAAGGAGCGGACCGAGCAGTATTCGTCGATTGCCGGGTTCTTCCGCCAGTACGAGCTGTTCTACGTCGTTGCCGACGAGCGCGACGTGATCCGCGTGCGGACGAACTACCGGAGGTCGCCGCCCGAAGACGTCTACGTCTTCCGGGCCGTCGGGCCACTCGAGAACGGTCGTCGCCTCTTCCTAAACTACATCCGCGACATCAACGAGCTCCGGACCCGGCCCCGGTTCTACAACACCCTGACCACCAACTGCACGACCATGATCCTGGCCCATGCGGCCGTGAATCCCGGCCATATCCCGTACTCGTGGAAGATCTTGCTGAGCGGCTATGCACCGGAGTACGTGTACGACGGGGGACGCCTCGACCGCAGCTTGCCCTTCGCCGAGCTGAAGCGGCGGGCTCACATTAACGCGGCGGCCCAGGCCGCCGACCAGGCCCCCGACTTCTCGCGGCGGATCCGGGCCGGCCTGCCCTGAGCCAACGGACCGCTACAACCCGCCCCCCCAGCGAAATTGCCAGGCGATGCCGACGGTGGTGAAGTCGCTTCCCGTGCGGGCGGTGACGCCGGTGCTCGCGTGGAGCTTGACCGAGTTGTGGCGGTCGACCGGGAGCGCGACGGTCGCGCCCAGGCGGGTGTTCTCTTGTCGATCGTCGCTCCTCGCGCCATTCAAGGTCGTGCGGCCGCCGAAGTAATAGGTGCCGTCAAGCGCCGCCCAGATCCCGAACGGAAGGCTATAGATGAGATGCGCTTGCACGGCATACAGGGGATCCTGTTCCCGGGTTTGACCGCCAAGAAAGTCGTCGTTGTCGGTGTAGAAGGTGGCGCTGGCCATGAGCTCCAGGGTCAACGGCCCCCAGGCCTTGGAGACCCCGAGCTCCGGCTTCACTGCCCAGCGGTTGGTGCCGATGTTCACGAGCTTGTCGGGGTCGTACTGGCCGACGGGGACCGACACCTGCAGGCTGGCTCCGACGATGAGGTCCTGCTTGTAATCGGCGAACTCCTTCAGCGACAGCGCGGGAGCCCCATAGAAGTTGACCGAGAGCTGGAGCTTGGGGTCTCCGAATCCAGACACCTCACGGTCCCCCGGCTGTCCGGCAAACTCGGCCGTTCCCGACAGCCAGGCATAGGGGAACACGGCGGCGAACTTCCCCGAGAGGCCCCAGAGATTCAGCGCGCGGGCGTAGCCGAGGAAGGTCTGGTGAACCTGGATGTCGGCGTTCGTCAGGGGAACCGAGGGATCCGTCGTGACGCCGCCCTCGGAGTACGCGTAGCCCAGGAGCACGAAGTTCATCCCGACCGGCGTATTCGCATACGCCCGCGGCTCGAGATCCTGCGCATGGGCTGGCGCGGGCGCCGCCGCGATGGCCAACGCCACCAGCGCGGCGGTCACGAATGCCAGTGATCGGACCGGGCTTTTCAGAGCTCTTCCTCGACGCCTGTCCGGCGATTACACCATGGAACGCCCGAGTCAGACCGAGGCTTCGTGACTATGATAACGGGCCATGACGCTGGGGAGATCCGGCAACACCCCGAGATGGTGGTGGATGGCCGTGGCCGGCGCTGGAAGCGCGGTGGCCGTCGCGCTGGTTCTTTACGTCGCATGGCCGTGGCTGGGGCTTCAGGAGGGACGGGACTCGCCCCCGCCGACCGCCGACGCGGCCTATGTCGGTGTCCGCGCCTGCGCCGGCTGCCATTCCCGCGAGCACGAGCGGTGGCGGCGCTCCCATCACGATCTGGCTATGCAGCCGGCAAGCGCGGACACCGTGCGCGGGGACTTCGGCGGCGTCCGCTTCGCGGAGCCCGGAGGAACATTCACCTTCTCCCGTGACGGGAACCGGTTCGGAGTGCGCGCCGAGGGTCCGGACGGGCGCGTGCGGGACTACGACATCAAGTACACCTTTGGCGTCACGCCGCTGCAGCAGTACCTCGTTGAGCTGGACGGCGGTCGGCTCCAGGCCCTCACGATCGCCTGGGATACCCGGCCGCGGGAGGCCGGCGGCCAGCGCTGGTTCTCGCTCTATCCGGGCGAGCGGCTGCGGCCTGGCGATCCGCTGCACTGGACCGGCTACGAGCAGACCTGGAACTATCAGTGCGCCGAGTGCCACTCGACCGGCGTGCGCAAGAACTACGACGCGACTTTCGGCCGGTACGCGACCGGCTGGGCCGAGGTCAACGTCGCCTGCGAGGCGTGTCACGGCCCGGGCTCTCGGCACGTGGCGTGGGCCGAGCGTCGAGCGTCATGGTGGACGGGCGAGGGCGATCCCCGGAAGGGCCTGATGGTGGTGCTGCACGACCGCGGCCAGTGGCGCCTGGACCCCGCGACCGGGAACGCCCGGCGCAGCGCTCCCCGCGCGGCCGACGGCGAGATCGAGGTCTGCGCCGTATGCCATTCGCGCCGGTCCGTCATCGCGGAGGGCGCCCCGAGCAGGCGCCGGTTGATGGAGACCCACCTGCCGGCGCTCCTCGACCCCGAGCTCTATCACGCCGATGGCCAGCAGCAGGGCGAGGTGTACACGTACGCCTCGTTCCTCCAGAGCCGGATGTACCGCGAGGGCGTCACCTGCAGCGACTGCCACGAGCCGCACTCCCTCGGGCTCAGGGCCCCGGGCAACGGCGTTTGCGCCCAGTGCCACGCCCCGGCCAGGTACGACACGGCGAGCCATCACTTCCACCGTCCCGGCTCGACGGGAGCGGCGTGCGTGGGCTGCCACATGCCGGCGGCGACCTACATGCTGGTCGATCCCCGCCGCGACCACAGCCTGCGCGTGCCGCGCCCCGACCTGTCCGTGGAGCTGGGCATGCCGAACGCGTGCACGGCCTGTCATACCGACCGCGATCCGGCCTGGGCCAGAAACGCGGTGCGCGCATGGTACGGTCGCGATCCTGGCGGCCATCAGCGCTACGCGCGGGCCCTCCACGCCGGCCGCGCCGGCCAGCCGGGGGCGCTGGCCCTGCTCGCCGAGCTCATCCGCGACGCTGGCCAGCCTGCCGTCGCTCGCGCCACGGCGCTGACCCTGATCTCGCGCTCCCCGGGTCCGACGGCGCTGGAAGCCGTTCGTCAGGGACTTCGCGACCCCGACCCGCTCCTGCGGCGCGCGGCGCTCGCCGCCCTCGAGGCCGCACCGCCCGAGCAGCGCCCGGCGCTCGCGGCACCGCTGCTCGGCGATCCCGTCCGCGCCGTGCGGATCGAAGCCGGCCGCGTCCTGGCCTCGGTGTCCGATGCCGCGCTCGGCTCGGCAGAACGGGCGGCCCGACACCTGGCCATCGAGGAGTACATCGCCAGTCAGCGGCTCAACGCCGACCGTCCCGAGGCCCGCGTGAACCTTGGTCTGCTGCACGCCCAGCGGGCGCAAGCGCCCGAGGCCGAGCTGGAGTACCGTGCCGCCATCTCCCTCTGGCGCGGCCACGTGCCCGCGTACGTGAACCTCGCCGATCTCTATCGCCTCCGGGGCCGGGAAGATGACGCCGAGCGCGTGCTCCGCGACGGGCTCGCGGTGGCGCCCGGCGACCCGTCACTGCATCACGCCCTCGGGCTCGCGCTGGCCCGGCAGAAGCGGCTCGATGCGGCCGTCGGCGCGTTGCGCCGGGCGGCCACGCTCGCGCCCTCCGTCGCCCGCTACCGCTACGTGTACGCGGTGGCCCTGCACGACGCCGGCCGCCGGGACGAAGCCATTCGCGTCCTGGAGGACGCGGTTCAGCGACACCCGTTCGATCCCGACCTGCTCTTCGGCCTGGCCGCCTTCCACCGCGAGCGGGGGGAGCTGGCCCGGGCCCTGGGCTATGCCGAGCGCCTCGCCGCGGTCATGCCCGAAGACCCGCGGGCGCGGGACCTGTTGGCCGCGCTGCGCCGGCCTCGCTGGTGATGCGGGCATGAGACCAAAGTCTCAGTTGACGCGGGCGTGCCCGCTTGGTGTAGTCGCCGCGCGAGCCTTGTGTCGGCACAAGGGAACATAATGCCCGTTCACTCCACACGGTCAGGGAGAATGCCTATGCGCTATCTTGCGGCTGCCGTTCTCGGCCTCGGCCTGCTCGCCAGCGCCTTCGGTCTGGCATCGGCGCAACCGAAGAAACCGAACATCCTCGTGATCTGGGGCGACGACATCGGCACCTGGAACATCAGCCATAACAACCGCGGGATGATGGGCTACATGACGCCCAATATCGACCGCATCGCCCGGGAAGGCGTGGCCTTCACCGACTACTACGGCCAGCAGAGCTGTACGGCCGGCCGCGCCGCGTTCATGGGCGGGACCGTGCCGGTGCGCACCGGAATGACCAAGGTCGGCCTGCCCGGCGCCAAGGAAGGCTGGCAGAAGAGCGATCCGACCATCGCCGCGCTGCTCAAGGCCCAGGGCTACGCCACCGGCCAGTTCGGCAAGAACCACTTCGGCGATCGCGATGAGCACCTGCCGACCATGCATGGCTTCGACGAGTTCCTCGGCAACCTGTACCACCTCAATGCCGAGGAAGAGCCCGAGAACATCGACTATCCCAAGAATCCGGAGTTCCGGAAGAAGTTCGGCCCGCGTGGTGTCATCAGGGCCAAAGCGGATGGCAAAGGCGGCCAGACGATCCAGGACACCGGCCCGCTTACCAGGAAGCGCATGGAGACGATCGATGAAGAGACCATGGCGGCGGCCATGGACTTCATCGACCGGCAGCACAAGGCGGGCAAGCCGTGGTTCGTCTGGTGGAACGGCACGCGCATGCATTTCCGCACCCACGTCAAGGCCGCCAATCGGGGCATCTCGGGGCAGGACGAGTACAGCGACGGGATGATCGAGCACGACCGGCACGTTGGCGAGTTGCTCAAGAAGGTCGCCGATCTCGGCATCGCCAACGACACCATCATCCTCTACTCCACCGACAACGGGCCGCACTACAACACCTGGCCCGATGCCGGCACCACGCCGTTTCGGAGCGAGAAGAACTCGAACTGGGAAGGCGCCTACCGCGTGCCCGCGTTCGCGCGCTGGCCGGGCAAATGGCAGGCGGGGGTGACGCTCAACGGCCTCGCCGCCCACGAGGACTGGATGCCCACCTTCCTGGCCGCCGCCGGCATGGCCGACGTGACCGAGCGCCTGAAGAAGGGCAGTACCTTCGCCGGTCGCAAGTACCGCGCCCATCCGGACGGTTACGACCTGAACGACTACCTGGCCGGCAAGGCCAAGGCGTCGCCGCGCAAGGAGTTCATGTACGTCAACGACGACGGCCAGATCGTGGCCATCCGGTACGAGGACTGGAAAGTGGTCTTCCTGGAGAACCGGGGCCAGGCGTTCGGGGTCTGGCGCGAGCCGTTCACCGAGCTGCGGGTGCCGCTGCTCTTCCACCTGCGCCGCGATCCCTTCGAGCGCGCCCAGCACAATGCGAATACCTACAACGACTGGTTCCTCGATCGGCCCTTCGTGATCGTGCCGTTACAGGCACTCGCGGCCAGGTTTCTGCTGAGCATGAAGGACTATCCGCCGAGCCAGACCCCTGGCTCCTTCAATCTGGGGAAGATCGAGGAGCAGCTGCGCTCGGGCATGGGTGCTCGCTGACATTCGAGAGGAGATGGCAATTGGCCCGGGGAGGGGAAGGATGAAGCGAGCGATGCTGGTTGCGCTGGTGGCCGTCACGTTCCTGGGCGCCGGGCCTCCGGCCCAGGCCCAGAGCGTCGGCGAGGTCTTCCGGAAGGTGAATCCCTCGGTCGTGGTCATCCGGGCCCGGGGGCGGGAAGTGAGCGGACAGAGCGAGGCCCGCTACACGGAGACTGGCTCGGGCGTGTTGATCTCGAAGGACGGCAAGGTGATGACCGCGGCCCACGTCGTCCACACCATGGACGAGATCGTTGTGGAGTTCATGGGCGGCGAGGCGGTCAAGGCCAAGGTGATCGCCTCGGAGCCCGCCGCCGACCTGTCACTGCTCTTGCTCGAGCGGGTTCCCGCCAACGCGCGGGTCGCCCCGCTCGCGAACTCTGACAAGGTCCAGGTCGGCGATCAGGTGGTCATCGTGGGAGCGCCCTACGGCCTCAGCTACTCGCTCTCGGTGGGCTGGATCAGCGCGCGCTGGGCGCCGAACACGATGTACCGGTCGATGCCGCTCGCCGAGTTCTTCCAGACGGACGCCGTGATCAACACCGGCAACTCGGGAGGGCCGATGTTCAACATGGCCGGCGAGGTCATCGGCATCGTTAGCCACAACATCTCCAAGAGCGGCGGCAGCGAGGGCCTCGGCTTTGTCGTCACCGGGAACACCGCCAGGCAGCTCCTGCTGGAGAAGCGGTCGTTCTGGGGCGGCCTGGAAGGTCAGATGCTGACGGAGCGCCAGGCCGACATCCTGAACCTGCCGCCCGGCGCCCTCGGCTACCTCGTGAAGGTCGTCGCCAAGGGCTCCCCGGGCGAGGCGGCGGGGCTCCGGGGCGGCACGACCACGATCACCATCGACGGCGAGTCCCTGGTGGTCGGCGGCGACATCCTCCTGAGCATCGCCGGCATCAAGATCAACGGTGTGGCCGACCTCGTCAAGATCCGTGACACGCTGGCCGGAATGGGCTCGGGAGGGACGTTCACGGGAACGGCGCTGCGGGCGGGGAAGGTCATCGAGCTGACCGGAACGATTCCCTGATCAGGCGTGGCGGTGGCCGGTCAGGTAGTGGGCCCGTAGGACATCGGCGCCGAAGCTGTTGCGGGGATTGTGCCACACGGAGTGGATGTGGTTGGCGTCGTTCTGGGTGTTGTCGTACTCGATCAGCACGGTGGGGCCGTGCACCCGATAGTAGTGAGGCCGCGCCGGATCGATCGGGCCGGCCCAGGCGAAGTGGATCCGCTCGAGGCCGGCCTCGCGGATGGCCCGGAGCTCGTGCTCGGCGATATCGGCCCGCATGTTGCGCGCGTATGTCTCGACGAGGCGCAGGGCCAGCCCGCGCTGCTCGGCATTCATCTCGCCGAACCCGACGCCGGCCGGGGCCTTGAGATTCTCGATCCGTCCCGGCCCGCTGACGATATCGCCGAGCGAGCTCGAGGCGATCATGAGCTTCGGGTGAAGCGAGGAACCGAGGCTCTGGGCCAGGGTGAGGCCGAGGTCCTGCTCGTCCTTGAGGGTGCGCAGGCCCTGGAGCGGGCCGCTGGGAACGCTGGCTGGATTCGCCCCCATGAAGGCCGGCGTCACCGCGACCGGGCGCCCGGGTACCAGGGTGAAGTTCAGGGACAGATGATGCCCCTCCAGCCGCCAGCCCCAGGGGCTGGCCGTCCCGGGTGTGCCGAAGATCGAGAGGCAGTAGTTCTCCGGGTCCCGGAAGAACCCCAGCGACTCGAGTTGTCGCAGGACCTCCTCCAACCGGATGACATTGACGGCCTTCTCGTAGCCGGCGGCGGAGAGCGCCGACTTCAGTAGCTCGTGGGCCGCCGCCCGGGCGGGCGCTGGCATGTCCTTGAAGGGCAATCCCTGACGGCGACGCGGAACATAATGCCAGTTGCGACGCTCGGCGTCGGCGAACGCAAAAGCCGCCCGCTGTTGCTTGCCGGCCTCCAGCGTGGCCAGAAACGCGCTCGCCGCTCGCGCCATGGCCTCAGGCCCGGCGGCCTCGGCCCCGACCCGCACGGGGCTCAGGCCGTGGAGCAGCGCTGTCGCCGTGGCACCGTGGAGAAGCCGCCGGCGACCGATGACATGGCGCATCAGGGATATTTCACCGTGCAGCCGTATGCTCGCGTGACCGGAGTTTTGACGGGCTGCCCCGCCATCACCGCCTCCAGCGCCACCCGTACGTAGTTCTGGGCGGTCTGCACATCGGCCCGGCGCGTCGTCGGCCGATCGTCGATGGCGCCCGCATACATGAGCACGCCCTTGGCGTCGATCACGTACATGTGCGGGGTGACCTTGGCGTCGTACAGCCGCCCCACTGTGCCCCGGGGATCGAGCAGGACGGCGGTCGGCGCGGCCTGGCGCATCCGGGTGAGCTCGTCAGCCTGGGTGGCCGTCACGTGGCCCTGCTCGCCCGGCGCCGAGGAGATCACGCTGAGCCACACGACGTCCTTGCCCCGCGCCGCTTTCTGCAGCGCCTGCATGTTTCCCGTCTCGTAGTGCTTGCGCACATAGGGGCACTCGTGGTTCGTCCACTCGAGCACCACGATCTTGCCGCGATGGTCGACCAGGCTCACGTTGGCGCCGTTCGTCGCCGAGGCGGTGAACGGCGGGGCCGGCTGGCCCACGGTGGCGGCGGCCTGGGCCGGGCCGCTGGCGGTGGCAAGCGTAACAACGCCGGCCAGGGCGCCGGCGCCGATCAAGAGGTCCCGTCGCGTCAGGTCCGTTGCGCGATCACACGTCATCTTGCGCTCCTTGTCGGGAAGGGTACGCGTCAGAGCCGCTCGAGGGCCTCGAGCACGATGCGTTCCGTGAGGATTTGTGGGAGCACGTGCAGCTGCTCCGCCCCGGTGCCGTTCGCCGGGTAGAGGAGATAGAGCGGCACGCCGCTCCGATCGAAGCTGCCCAGCGCCCGGGCGATCTCCGGGTCCCGGCGGGTCCAGTCGGCCTTGAGGTAGGCCACGCGCTTGTCGACGAAGCCCGCCGCCACCTCGGAGGAGCGGAGCGCCACGCGCTCGTTCACCAGGCAGGTGATGCACCAGGCCGCGGTGAAGTTCACGAAGACGGCGTTGCCGCTGGCACGCAGCTCGGTGACCCGCTCCGGCGTGTACGGCTCCCACGGGATGCCGGTCTCCCCGCGCTCCGCGGGCGCGGCGCGAGGGGAGGGCGCGTCGCCCAGGGCCGGAAGCCCGAGGGCGATGAGCACGCTCAGCGCGGCCACCGCCCGGATGCCCCGCGCGCTGCCGACGGCGTGTCGCGTGGTTTCGTAGAGCCAGGCGCCGAGCCCCACCAGCACAAGGCCGGCCAGGCAGGCCGTGAGCCCCGCGGGTCCCACCTGCAGGCTCAACACCCATACCAGCCAGGCCACCGTCGCATACAGGGGAAAGGCCAGCAGCTGCTGCAGGCGCTGCATCCAGGGCCCGGGCCTGGGCAGCAGCCGTGCCCAGCCCGGCGCCAGCGAGAGGGCCAGGTAGGGCAGGGCCAGGCCGAGCCCGAGGGCCTCGAAGACGACCAGCGCCACCGGCCCTGGCTGGGTCAGGGCATAGCCGACGGCCGTGGCCATGAACGGCGCGGTGCAGGGCGTGGCGACCAGGGTGGCGAGCGCGCCGGTGAAGAACGATCCCGTGTAGCCGGACCGGGCGGCCAGGGAGCTTCCCACTCCCGTCACGCCACCGCCGATCGTCACCGCGCCCGACAGCGCGAGCGCCATGACGAAGAGCACGTACGCGAGCAACGTGACGAAGAGGGGCGACTGGAGCTGAAAGCCCCAGCCGACCTGCTCGCCGGAGGCCCGGAACGCGATGAGCCCACCGGCGACGATGGCGAAGCAGACCAGCACGCCCAGGGTGTAGGCCAGTCCATGGCGTCGCATCACCGCGGGGCCGCGGCCACCGTGCGCGACCAGGGACAGCGCCTTCACCGAGAGCACCGGCAGCACGCAGGGCATCAGATTGAGCACGAGCCCGCCCAGGAGCGCGAGCGCCATTGCCGTGAGCAGGGTCGGCCACGACCACACGGCGGCGGTTCCCGCGGCGGGCGCCGGCGCGCGCACCACGAAGGCCTGGCGCACAGGACCGGCGTCGAGCCGTTCGGTGATGACGAGCACGCCCTCGACGGGACGGGTGACCGCATCGGCCAGAGGGCCCCGCGCGGCGCTCAGCGTGAGATGCTGCGGGGAGACGGCGAGTGCTTGTGGCGCCGCGTACGTGATCAACCCCCACTCGAGCGGGTAGAACCACGCGTCCTGGATCCGCGCCGGCGGCAAGCCGGTCGCGGCCACGGTCAGGGTGACGGTGTCAGCGGTCGCTGAGACAGTGACGGGCCACGGGCTCGGACGCGGCAGCGCGGCAAGCGTCCGGGCCATCGCGTTGCCCCAGCGCGGATCAGCCGCGGGTCGAGTCGCGGCTACCGGCAGCGTGAGCTCGACCGCCCCTTCCTCGGGGATGCACTCCTTCTCGCAGACGAGCCACGCCGCCGCGGCGCGCAAGGTCAGGGCATGGCCCGGGCGCAGCTCGGCGGACGGGTCGATGCGGACCGGCAGCAGCACCTCGCCGCTATAGCCATAGCTCACGGCGGGGCCGCTGGGGATCCGCTCGGGGGCCGGCCAGGAGATCGCCGCCGCCGTCACACCGGACGGCAGCGTCCACTCGAGCCTCGTCGGCTCGCCGGAGTCGCCGGGATTCGCCCAGTACGTGTGCCAGCCCGGCGGGATGCGCTGTCGCAGCGCGATCCAGAAGGGCGCCCCCGGCTGCACGCTGGCGACCTCGCTCACCAGCTCGACGTGAACGAGGGGGCCATTCGAGGACGTCGCCGCGTCCGCCGGCGCCGCCAGGACGAGCGCGCCCAGCAGGACCAGCGAGCCGGTGAGGTATTCGCGAATCCGCGTCATCGCTCCCGCCATGGTGCCATCAACGGGCCGCGCCGTCATCCAGAAGAAGATCCATCTCGACGATCGCGAGCGCGGGGTTGGTCGGCAGCGATCGACGATGTCCGGTTTCGCGAAAGCCCGCCTGCCGGTACAGGGCCACGGCCGCCGGGCTCCCGGCCGGGGCCCACAACGCGAGACGGCGCAACCCGCGCTGACGCGCCCAGCCGAGCACAGCCTGGAGCAGGGCACGACCAACGCCGCGCCGTCGCCAGGCGGGGTCCACCCACATGCCACCGACCCGGCCAACCTCTTCCCCTTCGCGATCGACGAGCCCATACGTCGAGCCGTGTACCTGGTCGCCGTCACAGGCGAGGAACATCACGTGGCGCCCGGGCTCGGTGACGGAGCGGGTCAGCTCCTCCCAGTAGGAGGCAGGCCGGGCCGCCGCGTCGGAGAACGTTTCGCCGAACGAGTCCGGAGCGTCCCCCAGAGCCCGCAGGCGGAGATCGCGGTGGAGGGCGACCTCATGCGGTTGCAGCGCTCTGATGCCGATCAGAGCAGGGCGGCGATGGCCTCGCCGGCTTCGCGCGTGGTGGCCTGGCCGCCCAGATCGCGCGTGACCGTGCGTCCCTCCTCGACCACCTTCTCGATGGCGGTGACGATGGCGGCCGCGGCATCGGCGTGGCCCAGGTGCTCGATGAGCATGGCGCCGGTCCAGATCTGGGCCACGGGGTTGGCCACGCCTTTGCCCGCGATGTCCGGGGCCGAGCCGTGCACCGGCTCGAACATCGATGGGTACTCCTTCTCGGGATTGATGTTGCCGCCGGGGGCGATGCCGATCGACCCGGCGATGGCGGGGCCGAGGTCCGAGAGGATGTCACCGAACAGGTTGGAGGCCACCACCACGTCGAACCAGTCCGGGTGCTGCACGAAGTGGGCGGTGAGGATGTCGATGTGGTACTGGGCCGTCTTCACGTCGGGGTACTGCGTGGCCATGGCCGCGAAGCGCTCGTCCCAGAACGGCATGGAGTGGATGATGCCGTTGGACTTGGTGGCCGAAGTCACGTGCCGCCGGCGCCGGCGGGCGCGCTCGAAGGCGTAGCGCATGATGCGATCGCAGCCGCGCCGCGTGAACACGGCCTGCTGCATGGCCAGCTCCTCGGCGGTGTCCCGGTAGAGCCGGCCGCCGATCTCCGAGTACTCCCCCTCGTTGTTCTCCCGGATGATGAGCATGTCGATGTCGGCGGGCCCGCGGTCGCGGAGCGGCGAGCGCACGCCCCGCAGCAGCCGGACGGGCCGGAGGTTCACGTACTGGTGGAAACCCCGGCGGATGGGAATGAGCAGGCCCCACAGCGAGACGTGGTCGGGCACCCCGGGCCAGCCCACCGCGCCCAGGTAGATGGCCTCGAAGGCCCGCAGCTGCTCCAGGCCGTCGTCGGGCATCATCCGTCCGGTCTGGGCGTAGCGCTGGCAGCTCCAGTCGAAGAGCGTCCACTCCAGCTCGAAGCCGAAGTGCCGGCCCGCCGCCTCGAGGACACGCATGCCCTCGGGCAGGACCTCCTTGCCGATGCCGTCGCCGGGGATGACCGCGATGCGGTGCTTCACGCGGCGCCCTCGGCGACGTCGACGATGATCTTGCCGGTGACCGTGTTGCTCTCCTGGGCCTGGTGGGCCTCCACGATGCGCTCGAGGGCGAAGCGGGCGCCGATGACGTGCACGAGCCGGCCGGTGTCCACCAGGTGCCCGACGTCCCGGGCGGCCTCGTCCTTGGCGCGCTCGGGCATGGTGTAGAGCAGCACGGCACGGATGGTCGCGTTCTTGGCCATGAGCGCATAGAAGGGGAGCTTGGGCTCCGGCTCGCCCATGGACGCGTAGGTGGCGATGGTGCCGTTGGTCTTGAGCACTTTGACGCTGACGGGGAGGTTGGCGCCGAAGTCGACGTCCACGATGCGGTCGACGCCGGCTCCGCCGGTCAGCGCCAGGATCTCGGCCGCGGTATCGCCGGCCCGATAGTTCACGGTGTGGTCGGCCCCGGCCAAACTCGCCAGCTTGGCCTTCTCGGCCGAGCTGACGGTGGCGATGACCCGGGCTCCGGCCCACTTGGCGAGCTGGACGGCGTAGTGACCGACGGCGCCGGCGCCACCGGTCACCAGCACGGTCTGCCCCGCCAGCGGGCCGTCGGCGAACAGACAGCGATGGGCGGTCACCGCCGGGATGCCCAGGCACGCGCCCTCGGCGAAGCTCGTGTTGGCGGGCAGCGTCACGGCCAGGCGCGCGGGGACGACCGTGTACTCCGCGGCGGTTCCCCAGGCCCGCTGCCACTGCACGATGTAGAGCCAGACGCGCTCACCCACCCGCGAGGCCGGCACGCCGGCGCCGACCTGGTCGATGATCCCGGCCCCATCCTGGTGGGGAACCACCCGCGGATACCCCATGGGTCGAGAGCCGGCCCGTGCCTTGACGTCGGTGGGGTTGAGCCCGGAGGCGACCACGCGCACGCGTACCTCGCCCGGCCCGGGCTCGGGAACCGGCAACTCGCCGATCTTGAGAACCTCTGCCGCCGGCCCGTTCCGCTCGTACCACGCTGCGCGCAATGGCGTTTCCTCCTTCGGGTGGCGGACGCATTCATAACGCCGGGCCGGGGCGTGGTCAAGCCGCGTTAGAATGGCGCCGTGAACACCACCGGAGCCCTGGCTCTCGCTCTGCTCGGCCTGTTTGTCTTCACCGCTTGCGCGACGTCGAACCCCAGCCCGCCACCACCGTCGGGTCAGCGCGTGCGGTGCCTCAGCGATCCGCGCGAGAAGGACATGCGCCCCCTCATCTACTTCTTCTGCGTCGAGAGTCCCTGAGCCCGAGCTTCCCGCGGCTGGGGCCTCAGAGCGCGGCGACGGCCATGATCTCCACCAGGTACTTGGGCGAAGCCAGACGCGCCTCGACCGTGGCCCGGGCCGGCGTGTTCGCGGGGTCCACCCAGGCGTCCCAGGCCGCGTTCATCTCGTCGTAGTAGGCCATGCTGGCCACGTAGACCGTCGCCGACAGGAGCTTGGACTTGTGGCTGCCGGCGGCAGCGAGCACGGCGTCGATCTTCTTGAGGATCTGCTCGGTCTGTCCCTTGGCCGAGGCCATGGGCTCCGCGGACACCTGACCTGCCACGTACACCGTGTCGCCGTGAACGACGGCCTGGCTCAGACGTGGACCGACATTGAGGCGCTTGATGCTCATCGTCAGCTCCTTTCGCTCAGGTACACGAGCCCTCGGTCAGGGCAATGCCCCAGTAGCACATGGCGCAAGCGGGATCGAGCCGGGCCGCTTCCCGGAAGGCCTTCTGAGCCTCGTGGTGATTGAACGCGTACACCAGCCGCAGGCCCTGATCGAACCACCGCTGTGTCTGCGCCACCGTGGTCGTGATCCGATAGCTGTACGCCCCCAGGGAATCGTAGAGGACGGCGCGCTCGCTTCCCGGCGGAGCGCCGCCGTGTCCCGTGTCGTGCTGTGGCCCGGTGCACCCCGCGAGGAGCAACAGCGTGGGAAGGGCCCTCAACCACCGCTTCATCGATCTGGCTCCTTTCTGATCCTGCCGCTTAGACCATGATGTCGCCGCCGTTCGGACAGAGCGTCTGACCGGCGTAGTAGCTGGAGTCGTCGGAGGCCAGGAACACCGCCGTGGGCGCCACCTCATCGGGCAGTCCCAGCCGGCGCAGCGCGAAGATGGCGCTCTTCTCCCGGCGAAACTCGTCGGTCACCGGCCCCATCAGGTCGGTTTCGATGGGGCCGGGCGCGATGGCATTGACGTGGACGCCGCGCGGTCCCACCTCCCGGGCCAGCGCCCGCGTAAACCCGATCACCCCGGCCTTGGCTGCTGCGTAGTGGGCGTGATTGGCCATGCCCTTCTGGCCGAGCTGCGAGGTGACGTTGATGATCTTCCCGCGCCGGCGGGCCAGCATCGCGGGCAGGACCGCGCGCGTGCAGAGGAAGACCGAGCGAAGGTTGGTTGCCAGCATCGCGTCCCAGACGTCCTCAGACATCTGCTCCAGCGGGCAGGCGTTGAGGATGCCGGCGTTGTTCACGAGAACGTCGATGGACCCGAAGGCGGCCACCGTCCGGTCGACCAGCGCGCGCACCGCCGCCGCCTCGGCGACGTCGGCCTGCACGGCGATGGCCTTGCTCCCCGCCGCTTCGATCGCCGCTGCGACGGCCAGCGCCTGGGTCTCACTGCGATGGTAGTTGACGGCAACCATCGCGCCCTCCCGGCCGAAGGCGCGGGCGATGGCGGCGCCGATCCCCCGGCTAGCGCCTGTGACCAGCGCGACGCGCCCGTCGAGCTTCCCCATGCGGATGCGGGCGATCATACCGCCGTCCCCTCCGTCCACCAACACGTGGGCCGCCCGGTCCCGTACAATCGGGAGCGGCGTGGGGAGGCGAGCATGGACCTTGGCATCCAGGGCCGGACAGCCATCGTCACCGGCGGCAGCCGCGGGATCGGTCGAGAGACGGCCCGCGTGCTCCTGGAGGCCGGCGCCCACGTCACTATCTGCGCGCGAGGCCGGGAAACGCTGGAGCAGGCTCGCGCAGAACTGCAGGCCAAGGCCGGCGGCGAGGTGCTGGCCGTCGTGGCCGACATGGCCGTGGAGGCGGACGTCCAGCGGGTCGTGCGTGAGGCCAGTGCCCGTGGGGGCGGTGTGGACATCCTCGTCAACAACGCCGGCACCATGTACTCGGGTCGCTTCGCGGCGCTCACCGACGCCGGTCTGCAAGCTCAGCTCGACACCAAGGTGTTCGGATTCATGCGGGCGATCCGTCTGGTGGCTCCGGGGATGCGGGCCCGCCGTTGGGGCCGCATCGTCAACGTGATCGGCGGCGCCGGCAAGGAGCCCGATCCCTACATGCTGGGCAGCGGCATGACCAACAGCGCGCTACTCAATCTGACCAAGGCGCTCTCCACCGAGCTCGGCGCCGACAATGTCCTCGTCAACGCCGTGTGCCCGGGGTGGGTGGACACCGGCCTCTGGAGGCGGAACGCCGCCGGTCTCGCCGCCGAGCTGGGCGTCGGCTCCGAGGAGGAGGCGCGCCGGCTGGCGGCCGGCAAGAACGCCGTCGGGCGATTCGGCCGTCCGGCCGAGCTGGCCGACGCCATCGCGTTCCTGTGTTCCGAGCGGGCGAGCTTCATCACCGGTGTCTCGCTGAACGTCGACGGCGGGCGCCTGAAAAGCCTCTGGTAACCGGGTTGGCGCGAGTTGGCCGCGCCGGTCGTTGCCCGCCGCGTGAATGGGGAGGTCTGGAGGGGGCGCGCCGCGTGCTCCCTCCAGCCAAACAATCGGGAGAAAGCCATGCGCAAGCAGGTCGTGCATACCCCGAAAGTGGCGCCCGCGCGGGTGCCGCTCTCCCAGGCCATCAGGGTCGGCGAGTGGGTGTTCGCCTCGGGCCAGCTCGGCACCGATGTCAAGACCGGCAAGCTGGTCGAGGGCGGGATCGCCGCGGAGACTCGCCAGGTCTGCGAGAACCTGAGAGCGGTGCTGGAGGCGGCCGGATCGTCGCTGGACGAGGTGGTGAAGGTCACCATCTACATGACCGATCTCAGCGAGCTGATGGCGATGAACAACGTCTTCAGCCAGTACTTCGCCG
Organism: Candidatus Methylomirabilota bacterium; assembly: GCA_036556905.1. GTDB lineage: Bacteria > Methylomirabilota > Methylomirabilia > Rokubacteriales > CSP1-6 > 40CM-4-69-5. The sequence continues at coordinate 18,228 of DATBIM010000128.1, read as the reverse complement.
TCGCTCCGCCCGCCCGCACGACGTTTCAGTGCGCCGCCCTGGTGGGCGGGGCCCGGGTGGAGATCGAAGCCATCGCCACCCGCGATTCCCGCGGCACGGAGTCGAGCTGAGGCGAAGCAGCGGTCAGAGTGAACGATCCGCCCGGAGGCGCCGGCTCTCCCAGGCGAACAGGCTCGCGGCGGTCACCACGACGGCGGCCGCGCCGAGCGCGAGCGAGCCATGGATGCCCGTGACGGCACCGAGCATCCCCACAGTGACCCCGCTGCCGGCGCGCAGGCCGAGGACGACGGTGTTGAACAGGCCGACGATCCGGCCGCGCGCGCGCGGCGGGGCCAGCATCTGCACGAGCGTCTGGGCCATGGCCGAAAAGGCGACATTGAACACGCCGGCCAGCCCGAGCAGCGCCAGGGCCAGGCCGTAACGGGGGGTGGCGGCGAACAGGGCCAGGGTCACGGCCCAGGCGCCGGCGCCGGCGATGGCGGCCCGGGTGCTCGGGCGCAGGACGTTCAGGCTCTCGAGGAGCACGGCCCCCAGCACGGCGCCCACGGCGTTGGCGGCGAGGAGCGCGCTGTAGCCGATGCCCGCTTCGTCGGCCCCCAGATCGTGCGCGTACTCCGGCATCTGCGCCTGAAATGCGTTGCCCACGAAGAACGAGGTGGCGCCGCCGAGCACCATCATCGTCATGATCCGGCGATCCGCGCCGGCCTCGCGCAGGAGGGCCAGCCACTCGGTCAGGCCGGAGCGTCGTGCCGGTGATCCCGATCGCTCGGCGTGACCGGTGTAGGGGATGCGGAGCAGCAGGACCGTCAACGGCAGGTAGGTCAGGGCATTGGCGAGCAGCCCGCCCGCCGGGCCCGCCAGCAGCATGAGCCCGGCGCCCAACGCGGGGCCCAGCAAGAGCGAGAGGTGCCGGCTGCTGGCGTTGAGGCGGACGGCGCTGTGCAGGTGGCCCGGGCCTACCATGTCGTGGATGACGAGCTGTGACGCGGTCCCGCCCACCACGCCGGCCAGGCCGTGGACGAGCAGGATGACGACGGCGTGCCAGACTTCCAGACGATCGGTGAGGATCAGCACGCCCCAGGCCACCGTGGCCAACACGTAGAGACCCTGAGACGCGTGGATGAGCTTGCGGCAATCGTAGCGATCGGCCAGCGCCCCCATGTACGCGGACAGGAGCAGGAACGGCACCCAGTGGCTGAGCACGGCGAAGCCGGCCAGCGTGGGCGAGTGGAACTGCTGGAAGATGACCCAGTAGCTGATGACGTGCTCGATGCTGTCGCCGGTCATGGCCAGCAGGGTGGCGACGTAGTAGCGGCGGTAATCGCGCACGTGCAGCGCGGCGAACCGCACCGCGGAGGGCGAGCGGCCGGGCCCCGGCGGAGGCGTCAGGTCAGGCGGGGAATGACGCGCTCGGCGAAGAGCCGCATCGAGCCGAGCACGCGCTCGTGAGGAATCAGCCCGCCGACATTCATCCAGACCGACAGCGCGGTGACGCCGAGCGCCTCCCGCAGCTCCAGCAGTCGCTCGGCCACGGCCTCCGGCGTGCCATAGACGACGAGCTCCTTCTGGATCTCGTCGTAGCTCAGGCGGCCCAGCCGGGCCGCGTCCTCCTCCCGCTGGGTGCCTCCGCGGGCCAGCTGGTCGGACACGGTGCGAAAGAAGTGCATCGTGCTCGTCTCGGGCTCCTGGCGGGCCCGCGCCTCGGTGCCGGCCACGTAGACGGGGACGATCAGCGTCACCTCGCCGCGGCCGGGATGGCCGGCCTCACGCCAGCCTGCGTGATAGCCGCCGATGGAGCGCTTGAGGTCGCTGATGGACGTGGTACGGACGGCGAGAAAGATGGGCAGGCCCCGGCGACCGACCAGCGGGTAGGTCTCGTCGGTCGTGGCCGCCACCCGCAGGGGCGGGTGGGGCTTTTGGTAGGGCTTGGGCATCACGCACACGTCCCGGAACTGGAAATACTTGCCCTCGTACGTGAACCGGTCCTCGGTCCACGCCTTGATGAGGATGTCGAGCGTCTCCTGGAACCGCTCGCGGCTCTCGCTGTAGGGAATGTTGAAGCCGCGATAATGATCGGGCAGCCCGCTGCGGCCCACCCCGAAATCGAGCCGCCCCTTGCTCAGGTGGTCGACAGTGGCCACGTCCTCGGCCAGGTGCAGCGGGTGGCTCAGCGGCAGGATCTGCACGGCCAGGCCGATTTTCACTCGTCGCGTCCGCTGGGCGATGGCCGTCGCGATGATGAGCGGGGAGGCCAGCAGCGAGCGGCCCTTCTGGAAGTGGATCTCGGCCAGCCACACGGCGTCGAAGCCGAGATCTTCTGCCGCCGTCATCTCGGCCAAGGATTCGTCGAACGCCGGGGCCTCGTCCATCCCGGGCGGACACTGGAATTCGGTGAAGAGCCCGACCTCCACGCTAGGCGCCTGCCTCGATCACGACGGCGATCGTAGCACACCAGGTGCGTTTGCCCTGCCAGTCGGGTAGTGTAGCGGCAATTCTCAGCGCGAATGGGAGCAGGAGGTAAGGCCGTCCGACGGCCGCGCCGACGCGGCAATCACTCGAAACGAGGACACCTATGGTCGCCGAGCCCGCCATCACCGGTCGCGAGCACTGGACCCACAAAGGTCCCGTGAAGCTCTTTCTCTGGGAGAAGGCGGCCGGGGCGTCGCCGGGTCCGCGCAGCACGCTCCTGTTCGTCCACGGCTCGTCGATGGGCTCGCAGCCGACCTTCGACCTGCAAGTCCCGGGACGGCCGGAGGCCTCGGCCATGGACCACTTCGCCCGGCTGGGCTATGACACGTGGTGCGTGGACATGGAGGGCTACGGCCGGTCGGACAAGCATCGCGACATCAACTCCGATATCGCCACCGGCGCCGACGACCTGGAAGCCGCCGCCGATTACATCGCCAAGACGCGCGGGGTGGAATCGTTCCTGGTGTATGGCATCTCGTCCGGGGCCCTGCGTGCCGCCCTCTTCGCCCAGCGCCGCCCCCAGCGTGTCCGGCGTCTGGCCCTCGACGCCTTCGTGTGGACGGGGAAGGGGAGCCCCACGCTGGCCGAACGCCGCAAGCGGCTGCCCGAATTCCAGAGCCGCAACCGCCGGCCCATCGACCGGGCCTTCGTGCGGAGCATCTTCACTCGCGACCATCCGGGGACGGCCGACGAGACGGTGATCGAGGCCTTCGCCGACGCCATCCTGGCTCTCGACGACTCGGTGCCCACCGGCACCTACGTCGATATGTGCGCGAACCTGCCCGTGGTGGATCCCGCCCGTATCACCGCGCCCACGATCATCATGCGGGGCCAGTACGACGGTATCGCCAGCGTCGAGGATCTCCTGGAGTTCTTCGCGCGGCTGCCCAACCCCGACAAGCAGTTCGCCGTGATGCCGGGCATCGCGCACGCGAGCTTCCATCAAAAGAACTTCCAGATCGCCTATCACATCCTCCACAGCTTCTTCACCCAGCCTCCTCCGATCTACCGGGGGCCTGAGAGGGAGACCACGTGAACCGGATTCTTCGCCTCGTCGCCGGCGCTGTCGCGCTCCTGCTGGCCGGACCCGTGGCGGCCCAGACCTTCACGCCCGACCCCGTGGATCTGGCCGCGGCCAAGAAGGAGGGCGCGGTCACCTGGTACACCTCGACGCCGGTCGCGACTGCCCAGAGGATCGCCAATCTGTTCCAGACCGAAACCGGCATCAAGGTCGAGCTCTTTCGGTCCGGCGGCTCGGCCGTGCTGCGACGCTTCATGCAGGAGATCGACGCCCGGCGGGTGGTGGCCGACGTGATGACCATCTCCGATCCCGCCGCCGCCAGCGCACTGATCAAGCGCGACCTCCTCATCCCCTTCCGGCCTCGGAACTTCGACAAGGTCCGGGACGAGGTGAAGGATCCCCAGGGCCATCACATTGCCCAGAGGCTGAACCTGGTTGGGATCATCGCCCGCGGCGACAAGAACGTCGATCTCCCGAGGAACTGGACTGACCTGACCGAGCCCAGGTACAAGCGGCTCCTGGTGATGCCCGATCCGTCCTACACCGCGATCCAGCTCATGGTGGTGGGCACGCTCTCGCGAAAGTATGGCTGGGAGTTCTACCAGAAGCTGCGCGCCAACGACATCATGATCGTGCAGAGTCACCAGCAGGTGTCGGACACCCTGACCCGCGGCGAGCGGATCATCGCGGCGGAAGGGGCCGACCAGTACGCGTGGAAGGATCGCAAGGCCGGGCACAACGTGCGCACGATCTGGCCGACCGACGGAGCATTCGCCATCGCCGCGCCCACCGCGATCATCAAGGGGTCCTCCCACCCTAATGCCGCCAAGGCTCTGGCCGAGTTCATGATCAGCGACACCGTGCAGAAGCTGTTTCCCAGCGAGGGCATCTACGCCGCTCGCTCGGACGTGGAGCCGCCGCCCGGCAATCCACCGCTCTCGCAGATCAAGCTGATGCCGGTCGACTACGACTACATCGAGAAGGAGTCGAAGAACCTCAAGACCCGGTTCAACGAGATCTACCAGTAGGCCGCGCGCTGCAGTGACCCCGCGGGCGGTCGCATCTACAGCTTGACGGAGCGAAGACCGCGCAGCGTGGCGTGGGGTAGCGCGCGGATCAGCTCCTCCAGGCTTGTCTGGCCCCGGCGCAGCTTCTCGGCGGCGTCCTCGGCCATGAAGCGCATCGTCCGCTGGGCGTGGGCCCGGATATCCTCGATGGGCGCGCCCCGGTTGATCAGCACGACGTCGCCGTCAGTCGGCGTCCACAGCTCGGCCAGCACGAGCCGGCCCCGGTAACCGGTGAAGTGGCAGGCCCGGCAGCCGCCACCCCGCACCCACTCCACGTCCACGGGCGGGGTTTCGAAGAGCGCGGCGAGCAGCTCGGGGGCCGGCGTGTGGCGTTCCTTGCACTCGGCGCACACCTGACGCACCAACCGCTGGGCCAGCGCCCCCAGGAGCGACGAGGTGATGAGGTTCGGGTCGACGCCGAGATCCGAGAGCCGGGTCAGGGCGCTGATGGCGTCGTTGGTGTGCAGGGTGCTGAGCACCAGATGGCCGGTCTGGGCCGCCTGGAAGGCTAGCTCCGCCGTCTCGCTGTCGCGGATCTCACCGATCATGATGACGTCGGGGTCGTGGCGCAGGAAGGCGCCCAGGTACTTCGCAAAGGTGTTGCCCAGGCGGTCGTTCACCTCGTGCTGGCTGAAGCCGTCGCACACGTACTCGATCGGGTTTTCCGCCGTGAGGATCTTGATGCCGGGCCGGTACAGGCTCCTCAGCGCGGCAAAGAGCGTGGTGCTCTTGCCCGAGCCGGTGGGCCCGGTGACCAGGATGATCCCGGTTGGCGAGCGCAGCAGCTGGTGCAACCCAGCGGTCACGTGCTCGGCCAGTCCCAGCGCATCCACGGAGTGCGGCAGCCCCCGCGGGTCCAGAATGCGGATCGTGGCGTTCTCCCCGTAGTACCCGGGGATGATGGAGATGCGGAAGTCGACGTTGGCGGCCAGGCCGTCCCGCTCCACCCGGGCCCGGAAGCTCCCGTCCTGGGGTCGCCGCTTTTCAGCGATGTCGAGCTTGCTCAGGATCTTCAGCCGCGACAGGATCTTGCCCCGGTCCAGGTCGAGTTGCTCCTCCAGGGCTCCCAGCGGCAACTCCTGGAGCACCCCGTCGATCCGGAAGCGTGTCTGCAGGCGCCGGTCCACCATCTCCAGATGGATGTCGGAGGCGCCGTGGTTGATCGCCATGCGCAGCAGCACCCGGAGCGCCTCGTTGGCGCTCTCGAACCCGCTCTGGGGGTCGAGGGCTTCGTGCCGATCCCGCCGGACGGCCAACTCGGTGGAGAGCTGGCCGATGTTCTCCAGCGAGGCAACGTGGGGCTCGTCGACGATGGGCGTCGGCTCGGACCAGGAGTTGGCCGGCGACGGCACGCGTCCGTGGTACAGGGCTTCCAGCGCCTGCCGGATCCCGCTGGTCGTGGAGGTGACGACCTCGATATCGAAGCCGGTCCCCGCCCGCAGGTCCTCGATGATCCTCGTCTGAGTCGGGTCGTCCATGGCCACGATCAGGGTCGAGCCCACCCGCGCCAGCGGCACCACGAGGTGCTTCAGCGCGAAGCGCGGGTTGATGAGGCTCTTGAGGGTCGAGTCCAGGGGAACCTGGTTCAGGTCGAAGAACTCGATGTTGAGCTGCATGCAGAGGGCCCGCCGGATCTCCTCCTCGGTGGCGTGGCCGAGACGGACGAGCGTTTCCCCCACGGGCTGGCCCGTGCGCTCCTGCTCGGCCAGGGCCAGCAGGAGCTGATCCCGGGTGATGCACCGGGAGTTGACGAGGATGTCGCCCAGGCGCGACCGGCGCCGGTGCAGCTGCATCACCGACTTGAGCTGTTTCCGCGTGATGATCTTGCGGGCCACGAGGAGCTGGCCCAGCAGGACATAGCGGTCGAGCTCGGCCTGCAGGGCCAGCGTCTCCTGGAGCTGCTTGGCGGTGATGATCCCCTCGGCCACGAGGAGTTCGCCGATCTTCACGTCGCGCACGGATGTCGTCACAGGCAGTGCCCTCCGGGGGCTCATCAGTGGCAAGACCGGGGCCAGGGCTCGGCCGGTGCGGGGCCAGGCACCTTCGTCGTTGTCCGGGGGAGGCTTAACTAGGCGCTGTTATTGGGCATTCTTCACGCCGCCGAACGCTGGTCGGGATCTCGCGACCCGAGCGCGGCGAGCAGCCGGCCGGGGACTGGTCAGATTCTCCCGGGAGAGCACCAGCGTCAGGGACGGCTGAGCTCGCCCGGTGGGCGCCCCGGGCGACTCTCAGCGCTCGCCCCGAATGAGGGCCTCACGCAGCCGTTCGTACTCCTCCTTCGAGAGCGTTCCGGCATCGTGCGCCTTCTTGAGGTCCAAGAGCTGCTGACCGATGGTGGGTTGGTTCACGGTCGTCGTGTCGGACCCCCCACCGAAGCTCAGACAGCCGCCGACCACACTGCTGGCGAGGACGAGCGCGACAAAGGCACGGGTCAGCATCATGACGGCCTCCTCCCTCTGGCGCAAGGGTGTCGTGAGAGCGACGAGTGACACAAGAGGACCTTGGTCGTATCGAAGCCTCCCCGGCGCTACACTAGCCCGGATGACACGACGGGAGCGGGTCATGGCGGCCTTGCGCGGGGCGCCAGTGGATCGGGTACCGGTGTGCCTGTGGCTCCACAACTTCGCCATGGAGAACTCGGCCGCGGACTTGACCACCGAGACCCTGCGCCTGGCCCGTCGCTTCGAATGGGATTTTCTCAAACCCCAGTCTCGCGCCCAGTGCTTCGCCGAGATGTGGGGGCTCGGCTACGCGCCCTCCCGCGAGCCGGCCACGCCTTACACAGTGACGCGGGCACCGGTCTCGAGCGTCGAGGGGTTGCGGCGCCTCGAGCCCGCGGATGCCAAATCGGGAGCGCTCGGCGAGCAGCTCGAGGCGCTGCGGGCGATCCGTCAGGCGATGGGGGCCGACACCCCGATCATATGGACGGTCTTCTCGCCGCTCATGGTCCTGCCGTTTCTCCTGTCGGGTGGCCGGGCCCAGGCGCTGGACCTGATGCGCTCGGACCCGCTGGCGGTGGACCACGCGCTGGCGGCAATGACGGTGACGCTGGAGGCCTATGCCCTCGCCGCGGCGGAAGCCGGCGCCGACGGCCTGTTCTACGCTACGAACATGGCCACGCACGAGCTGGCCACGGCCGCCGAGTGCCGGCGATTCCAGCGCCCGCACGATCTTCGCATCCTGGGACGGGTCCAGCACGCGCCCTTCAACCTGCTCCACGTCTGCGGCGAAGGCGCCCACTTCGACGAGTTCGTGGATTATCCGGCGACCGCCTGGAGCTGGGCCACTCTCCCGGGCAATCCCTCGCTGGCCGAGGGCCATCGGCGCACGGGCCGAGCGGTGGTCGGCGGGCTGCCCGCCAAGCCCCTGATCGGCGGCTTGTCGCCCACCGAGGTGCGGGATCGGGGTCGCCGGGCCATCGTCGAGATGAACGGGCGCTTCCTTCTGCTCGGTCCCGACTGCTCGATCAATCCCGACACGCCCGAGGCCGTCATGGACGCCGCCCGCGAGGCCGTCCAGCCCTAGTTGCATCCAGCCCCAGTTGGATGAGCGCGGACTCTCACGGCGCGCAAAACGGGGAGGCAGCGGAGGGGGCGTCTCCCCCCTCCGATCTCAGAGAGTCGGGGAAGAGAATTCTCCGCCCAGCGCCACCAGCCCCCAGGGCGAGCCCTGAGCGTCCCAACTGAAGCCGATGTGGGCGGCCAGGGCGTGCTGGTCCCGGAAGAGCCGCTGGATGGGATATCGATCGTAGAGTCCGTTGGCCCCGGCCAGGGCGTGGAGCGCATCGACCGCCTCCGTGCACAATTCCATCGCGTAGGCCGCGTTCCGCTTGAAGCGGAGCTTCTCCTCGACCGTGGGCGCGCGGTTGTCGGTGGCGATCCGCTCGGCCTGCTGGCAGTCGCCCCGGAAGATGAGCCGCGCGGCGTCAATCCTGGCCCCAGCCCCGGCCACCCGGAGCTGCACGGCCTGAAAATCGCGCATCCGCATGGCCGTGTAGCTCGTGCTCCGCTCCTTGATGGCCTCGAGGGTCAGCTCCAGGGCGGCCTGGGCGTTGCCCACACCGGCGGCGGCCAGGCAGTGCGAGCCCAGCGCCGACAGCGGCACCCGATACAGCGGATTGGCATTGACTCGGGCCCCGGGAAACTCGCTGCCGCCCCGCGCCAGGTACATGCAGAGGGCCCGGTGCTCGGGGACGAAGACGTCGGTGGCGCGCACCGACTTGGAGCCCGTGCTCCGCATGCCGAGCACGTGCCAGTCGTCGACGATCTCGTAATCGGTGCGCGGCACCAGGCACATCCGGTGATCGACGACCCGCTCGCCGTCGCGCACGGTGACGGCCAGCATATTCCAGTCGCAGGCGTCGACGCCGCTCGAGAAGTTCCACAGCCCGCTGACGACGAAGCCGCCGTCCACCCGGCGCCCGCGTCCCTGCGGATAGGCGATGCCGGAGGCGATCAGGGCGTCAGGGTTCTTGCCCCACACCTCGTCCTGGGCGCGCTCGTCATAGAGGGCCAGCATCCAGTGGTGGACGCCGAGGTTGGCGACGTTCCAACCGGTGGAAGCACAGCCACGAGCGATCTCGGCGGGAATGTCGAACAGGGAGACGAACGGCAACTCCATGCCGCCCCACCGCCGCGGCTGGTGGAAGCGGAGGAGCCCGGTGCGGTGAAGATCGTCGATGGTGGCGGTCTCCATCTCGCGCCCGGCCTCGGCGCGCCCGGCCCGCTCGCGCAGGACCGGCACCAGCGCGCCGGCCCGCTCCATCGCCGCGTCGTAGCTGACGTCGACGAAGCCACGGGCGCGGTCGCCCGCCGGGCTCATCGCGGCATGCCGGCGACCTGGGGCATCTTCGAGTAGTTCTCGCCTCCCCAGTCCTTGACGTCCTTGAGCCCGAAGAAGTTGAGCTCGATGGTGAGGCCGTTGGGATCCTTCAAGAAGATCTGGTAGAGGTCGAACTCGGGGAGCGACCGCGGCCGAAACTCGATGCCGCGCTCCTCGAGCCGCCGGGTGAAGCCGACGGGGTCGGTGGCCAGGAAGGCGATGTGGTCCACGACGCCGGCGTGGTCGGTCACGGCGTTCTTCGGGGTGCCCAGGTAGTAGAGGTCGGCGTTGTCGATGCCGTCCTGGCCCATGTGCACCTGGATCTTGCCGTTCACCCCGAGCCAGTAGCCCGGGAAGGGAAAGGGCGGTCGGGGCATGACCGAAAAGCCCAGCACGTCGCAGTAGAAGTCCTTGGTCTTCTCGAGGTCGTTGGCCCGCACGAAGTAGTGATTGAGTTCCGTCAACGGCATAGCGCCCTCCTCGGTGTCGAATCTCCTCGACTCCCGCCCCGCTGGACGGGAGCCAGCCGACCTGGCCGGGATCGATGGTACGCGAAACGGCGTGGCGTGCGCAAAAGGGCCTTCTCGCTGTATCCTCCCGGCGGAGAGGAGGCTTCGATGGACCCCAACGCGAAGAAGACGGCGCTCCGGATGATCCCGTACGGGCTCTACGTTCTAACGGCCGCGCACGGCGACGGCCGGGTGGCGGCGGCCACGGTGAACTGGGTCACCCAGGCCTCGTTCGAGCCACCCCTGGTCGCCGTCGGCGTCAAGGCCGATTCCCACGCGCACGCGCTCATCAAGGAGACCGGCGCCTTCGCCCTGAACGTGCTCGGCAAAGGCCAGCAGGCCCTGGCCTTCACGTTCTTCAAGCCCGCCGAGCGGCAGGGCCAGACCATCTCCGGGGAATCATTTCGTCCGGGCGCCACGGGAGCGCCGATCCTCACGAACACCCCGGCGTTCGTGGAATGCCGGGTCGAGGCGACGGTCGAGAAGGGTGATCACTCCGTCTTCATCGGCCGCGTGGTCGAGGCTGGCTTCAGCCGAGCGCCCGAAGGACGGGCCGACGACGCCACGCTGTGGCTGAAGGATCTCGGCGAGAAGGTCTTCTATGGAGGCTGATCCTCGACGTCCACGCCCTCCTCGGCAACATCACCGGACTACAGAGTCGGCGCGCACCAGGAGCGATGGTGGGATCGTGACGTTGAGGGCCCTGGCGGCCCGGAGGTTGACCACCAGCTCGAACTTCGTCGGCTGCTCGATGGGGAGGTCGGCGGGGTTGGCGCCTCGGAGGATCTTGTCCACCAGGCCGGCGACGGTCGCAGCGACATCGAACAGGTTTGGTCCGTACGACATCAGCCCCCCGGGCTGGATGACCACGCCATCCACGAACAGCCGCCACGCGTAGATCGTCGGGAGCCGATACTTCTGAGCGGCGTCGACGATCGGCGACGCGTTGGCGAGGACGAGGGAATCGTCGAGGACCAACAATCCGCCGACCCGCTGTGCCGGCGCGGACCTCAGCGCGGGGTCGATGTCCTGCGGGCTGCGGACCTCCAACGACTGCAGGGTGAGGTTCAGTCTGGGGGCCAGGGCGGATAGCTGCTGCCATTCGAGCTCTTTTTCGGCGTTCAGGGGATTCCAGAGCACCCCGACCCGGGTCAAGCGGGGATTGACTTCCTTCAGCAGTTGAAGCCGCTTGGCCAGCAGGTCCAGGGCGAGCACCGTAACTCCGGTGACGTTCCCGCCCGGCCGCGCCAGGCTCGTCACGAGCCCCGTGGCGACGGGGTCGCCTCCGATGGCTACCACGATCGGGAGGTGCTTCGTGGTTTGCTTGGCCGCGAGCGCCGCCGCGATCCCATCGGCGACGATGATCTTGACCCTGGCTTGAACGAGCTCGGCGGCCAAGGCCCCGAGGCGATCGTCGCGTCCGGCGCTCAGCCGGGACTCTACGACGAGGTTGCGACCTTCGACGTAGCCGAGGTCGTTTAGCGCATTATGAAAGAGACTCGAGAAGTTGGGGTGCAGATACGACGTCGCGACCAGGTAGCCCACTCGATTCGCCGACCCGGCCGGTTGGGCGTCGGCCCCCACTGCGAACGCTCCCAGGGCTAGCGACGCCATCAGGATACCGAGCCTGAGGACGCGGACCGGCGACACTCAGACGCGCTCCAGAATGTGCAGGCCGCGGTGGCGGTCGATGAGGTAGAGCAGGCCGCGGCTGTCGTAGCAGACGTCGTTGCTGCAGACGCGGTCGGCCCCCGGCGCCACGTCCGGCACGAACGACGCGACCTCGCGCGGCGCGCGCGGATTGGCGATGTCCACGATCCTGAGCCCGTGGGCGAACCAGGCCACCGGGATCTCCGTTCCCCGCACCTCTTCGCAGGGCTGGTGGCAGCCGGTGAACTCGGGCTGCGGCGAGCCGTCGATCCCGTCGACCTGGAAGCTGGCGAACGGCACCGGCCGCGTTTCGTCCGTGATGTCGACCATCCAGAGAAACGCCGGGACGCCGGCCCCGATGCGCAGCACGTCCTCGTCGGCCACCAGCATGACGCGGCGCCCGCCGAGCGGGAACGGGATGGGTAGCGCGGTGTGCGTCGGGCACGAGAACGGCGGGCTCCAGTCCAGCCCGGACACGAGGCGCGGCTTGGCCATGTCCTCGATGTCCAGGATCACGAAGCCGCCGTGCCAGTAGGAGACGTAGAGTCGGTTGCCCAGGCGAATCGGGTGATGGCAGCGATGGGCGCGGCCCTCCCAGGTCGGCGTCTCGCCGCCGGCGATCCATTGGCCCGGCATCCACCAGCGCCCGACCTCCTCCGGCCGGGCCGGATCTCTCAGGTCGAGCGTCATCGCAATGTTGCCGCGGTAGCCCTCCAGCTCGGGCGAGAAGTACGCGTACCGCCCGTCGAACGTGAACCGGTGCACACCCTGGCATTCCCAGAAGGCGATCTCGCGCGGTCGTTCGGGATGGCTCACGTCCCAGATCCCGAGGCCGCCGCGAAAGCCTGGCCCCGTCGCAGTCCGGGGCGGCGCCTCCCGGTTGACCAGCATCACGTCATCCACGACGCGCACCTTGTGGGAGTGCACGTCGGAGGGAATGGTCAGCTCGGCCAGCTTCCGTGGATGCGCGGGATCGCTGACGTCGACGATGCTCGTCCCGTGCGGGGCCTTCATGTGGGCGACGTAGGCCGTCGCCCCGCTCACCACGACCTGACCACCGCCCGGGCAATCGAAGTATCCGACCGACCGGAGCCCACGTGCGTGTGCCATGGGTCGCTCCTGGATCACCAGAATTCGCGGGAGGCCAGGCGGGCGCCGGCGGCCAGGCTGGCCAGCTTGGCCCAGACGATATCCGGATCGACGGCTGCCTGGCCGACCCAGGTGCCGAAACCACAGTCGGTGCCGGCGATGACATGTTCTCGGCCCACCAGCCGAGCGTACCGCCCGATGCGCTCGGCGACGAGCTCGGGATGCTCGATGAAGTTGGTGGTGGAATCGATGACGCCGGGAATGATCACCTTATCCGCCGGCAGCTTCACGCGCTCGAACAGCTTCCACTCGTGGGCATGGCGAGGGTTGGCCGCCTCGAACGAGATGCCGTGGGGGCGGGCCGTGAAGACGACGTCGATGATGTCGGCCAGGGGCACATCGTAATGGTGCGGCCCCTCGTAGTTGCCCCAGCACAGGTGCAGGCGTGCCTGGTCCGGCGGCACGTTGGCCAGGGCGTGGTTGAGGGCCTCGATGTGCAGGCGCGCCATCCGCCGGAACTCCTCGAGGGGCAAGGCGGCGAACTGGATGTGGCGGCCCATGGCCAGGTCCGGGCAGTCGACCTGCAGGACGAACCCCGCCCTGGCCACGGTCTCGTACTCGTGCTTCATGGCCTCGGCGATGGCGAAGAGGTACGCCTCGTGGCTGGGGTAGTGGTCGTTGCGGAAGAACAGGGAGACGACGCCGGGAGAGGCCGCGCTCAGGAAGGCCTCCGCGGCGGCGTCCGGGCCCAGCGCCGCCCGCAAGTTGTCGGCGTCCGCCTGGGCGGCGCGAGGATCGCGCACGCGGATCGGGCCCGTACAGGCCGGTGTCTTGCGCCGAGCCCGGCCGGGATCGCCGAACACGCGCCGGGCCATCCCGGGGAAGTCGGTGAGGTCCTGGTACTGCAACGGCTGGCTGCTGCCGCCGAACCCGTCCAGCCGATCCTTGACATAGGTGGCGTAGCTGGGCTTGCTGAGCTCGCCGTCGTTGAGGACGTCGACACCGGCCTGGGCCTGCTTGCCGACCACCTCGGCCACGGCCGACCGGACGCGGGCGGCCAGGGCCGCCGCGTCGACGGGCACGCCTTCCTCCTTGGCGAACATCATCTGGATGAGGTCGTCGGGACGGGGCAGGCTCCCGGTGTGCGTAGTCAGAAAGCGCGCCGTGCTGCGCCGCATGTCAGTCGAAGACCACGGTCCGGTTACCGCAGGGCAAGACCCGGCCTTGCAGGTGCAGGTGGACCGCTCGCGCCAGCACCACCCGTTCCAGGTCCCGACCCTTGCGGGCGAGGTCCTCCACCGTGTCCCGGTGGCTGACCCGGATGGTGTCCTGCTCGATGATCGGGCCCTCGTCGATGACCGCGGTCACGTAGTGACTGCTGGCGCCGATGATCTTGACGCCGCGGGCGTGGGCCTGGGCGTAGGGGCGGGCCCCGCTGAATGCGGGCAGGAACGAGTGATGGATGTTGATGATCCGGTTCGGGTAGCGGGCGACGAACTCCGCTGTCAGGATCTGCATGTAGCGGGCGAGCACCACGAGATCCACGCGCAGGGCGGCCAAAAGCGCGAGCTCCCGTTCCTCCTGGGCCGCCTTGCTCGCCGCCGTGATCGGAAAGTGGTGGAACGGAATTCCGTAGCGGTGGGCGAGCGGCTGCAGCTCGAGGTGGTTGCTGACGATGGCGACCACGTTGGCCGGGAGCTCCCCGATGGCGTGGCGGTGCAACAAATCGACCAGGCAATGGTCGTAGCGGGAGACGAAGATGGCCGTGCGCAGGGGCCGGTCGGAGAACCGCAGCTCCCAGCGCATCTCGAGCTCCTCGGCCAGGGCCTGCACGGCGGTGGCCGCCTCGTCGGGGGCCAGCTGAAAGCCGTCGAGGTCCCACTCGACCCGGGAGAGGAACAGGCCGGTCTCGAAGTCGATGTGGTGGTCGGCGTGCAGGATGTTGCCCTGGTGGCGGTAGATGAACTCGGAGATCCGGTACACGAGCCCTTTCTGGTCCTTGCCCGTGATGAGCAGGGTCGCCGTCTGGCTCACGTCGTCGGTCTATAGCACAGATCCTTCCTCCTTGCGATCCCGAAACCGGCTCGGTATAGTCTCGGCCACTTGAATCCCCGCTGCCCGGAGGGCCTGCCATGATGCTCGACCGTCGCCGCCTCCTCGTGTTCGCGCTCGCCGGGCTGGGGTGCCTCGCCCTGGCCGGCGGGTCCAGTGCCGCGCCGTCCGGGCCGCCCATTCGCATCGGCAGCACGCTGGCCCTGACCGGACCGCTGGCCGCCACCGCGCTCGTGCACAAGATCTCCGGGGAGATCTTCGTGGAGCAGCTCAACAAGAAGAACGGGCTGCTGGGCCGGTCGGTGGAGTGGGTCCTGCTCGACGATCAGTCCAAGCCCGACCTGGCCCGCACGCTCTATGAGAAGCTGATCACCGTCGACAAGGTCGATCTGCTGCTCGGACCCTACGGGACCGGCAACATCCTCTCGGCCATGGCCGTGGCCCAGCGGCACAACAAGGTGCTCGTCCATCACACCTTCGGCATCCCCCATCTGGCCAAGTACGAGATGCACTTCCCGACCTGGGCCATCGGGCCCGAGCCGGGCCGCACGTTCCCCAACACGCTCTTCGATGCCCTGGCGGCGTCCGGGAAGCCCCCCAAGACGATCGCCATGGCGACGAGCAAATTTCCCTCGGTCCACTTCATGTCGGTGGGCGCCCGAGAGGTGGCGGCCAAGCGTGGCCTGAAGGAGGTGCTCTACCTCGAGTTCGAGTTCGGCAACCGGGACTTCGGCCCCATCGCGGCGCGAGTGCGCGATGCCAACCCCGACTTCCTGTGGGTGGGCGCCGTCGGTCTGGATGGCAACCTCCTCCTCGACGCGCTCAAGAAGCTGGACTACACGCCGAAGAGCCACTTCTACCTCTATCCGGCGCCGGGGCCACTGGCGGTGGCCCCCGACGGCAAGTACGCGCTCTCGACGACGATCTTCGAGGAGCACCCGCCGTTCACGTCGCCCCCGGTGGCCGCGGAGTTCGTGAAGCTCTACCGGGAGCGGGCGGCCAAGGCCGGGCTGCCCTACCAGTCGGCTGACGTCCAGGCGGCGGTGTCGTACGCGGCCTGGCAGCTCCTGGAGGCCGGGGTGACCGCGACCAAAGGCCTGGACGACAAGGCGATCGCCCAGTGGCTCCGGGCCAATCGCGTGGACACCATCGTGGGCAAGCTCCGTTTCGACGGGGCCAACAACTACGGCGACGACCTGTCCAAGGTGAAGCAGGTCCAGGACGGCAAGTGGGTCGTGGTGTGGCCCAAGGAGTTCGCGGCGCCGGGAACCCGCCTCACCATCCCGTGAAAGGAGAGCACCAGTGATCTACGAGATCCGGACCTATCGCATCGCCCCCGGCAGTCTGGCCGAAGTGGAGAAGCGGTTCGGAGAGGCCTACGAATACCGCAAGAAATACTCGGAGCTCACCGCCTTCCTGCACACGGAGGTCGGGCCCCTCAACGAGATCGTGCACATCTGGGGCTACCAGGATCTCGCCGAGCGCGCGCGGATCCGGGGCGAGGCGGCCAAGGATGCCAACTGGCCGCCCAAGATCGGCGAGTTCATCCGCGAGATGCGCTCGGAGATCATCGCGCCTTTCTCGTTCCTGCCCCCGGCCCGGCCCGGCAAGGTGGGGCCGATCTTCGAGCTCCGCTATTACACCCTCAAGCCCGGCACCCTGCCCGATCTGGCCAAGGGCTGGGAGGCGAAGATCCCCGAGCGCGTGAAGCTCTCACCCCTCGTGCTGGCCGGCAGCGTGGAGTTCGGCAAGGCCAACGGCTTCGTACACATCTGGGCCTACTCGGGCCTCGATCAGCGTGGCAAGATCCGGGACGAGGCCCGGGCCAAGGGCGTGTGGCCGCCGCCGGGCGGGGCTGACCGGCTGCTCACGCAAGAGAACAAGATCCTGCTGCCGGCGGCCTTCTCACCGCTGCAGTAGCTCCGGCGTTCCCCGGGGGTGCCGGCAGCCTCGGGCCGGCCCCCCGGGCTCTCCTGCCTAGCCCAGCGGGCCCTGAAAGACCTGGTCGGCGTAGGTATCCGAGAGCGGCTCCAGGGCCTCCGGCCACTTCGCCGCTACGGTACGGCGCTGCCCGGGCGTCCGGACCTTCCCGTCCCAGCCCACCTGCTCCATGTAGTAGTAGAGCTGGATGCAGTGACCATCAGGGTCGAGGGCGAAGGCCGAGTAGTCGATGCCGGGGTAGAGCTCTGGCGGAATCGAGTCGAGGAACGTGACCCCGTGCGACTTGAGGAACGCCACCGCCTCCCGCAGCTGGGTGTAGCTGCCCACCTCGATTCCCAGCGACATGCTGGTGGTGTGCTCGCTGAGTCCCAGCCGGCGCCGCAGCTCCCGGGGGAACAGCCCCAGGCTGTGGTGCTCGGTGCCGCAGCGAAGGAACACGCAGCGGCCGCCCTGATAGGTGGTCTCCTCGCTCTTCACGAAGCCCAGACGCTCGGCGTAGAAGCGCTCGGCCTGCTCCACATCGGCGACGAAAAGGGCCACCGGACCGATCCGGGTCACCTTGAACGGCCGAGGCAGCAACACCCCTTCTACGTCATACGTCTCGGGAAGCGTCGAGCGGGAGCGGTGGCCGGCGAAGATGTCGATGCCCTTGTCGAGCGCCTCGGCGATCTCGGCGCCCTCGGAGACCTGGGGGAGCGCCGGGCTCTCGCGAAAGCCCCGGTAGTACATGTCGGTGGGTTTGCTCATCTGCTGCCAGCCGATCTGCTCGATGCCGTAGTAGAGCTCGTTCGTGTGACCGTCGGGGTCGTACACGTACACGTGCCAGTTCGATCCCGGCATGTCGCGGCCCGCGCGCTGAATGGTGACCGCGGTGTTCTGGAAATAGGTGTTGGCGTCCACGATCTCCTTGAGGCTGCCGCACTGCCAGGTGATCTGGTTGATGGTGACCTCGGCCGCGAACTTCCGGTCGGGGCGGTGGTCCAGCACCTTCCGGTTGAACAGCACCAGCGCGTGGTGGTCCGTCCCGTAGCGGGTGAAGTACCCGCGGGTGTCGCCCAGGTCGACGTTCTTGGGCACCCAGGGGGCTTTGCCGAAGTCGAGGACATCGGAGAGCTTGAAGCCGAGGAGGTCCGTATAGAACGCCATCCCGTCGGCGAGCTTCAGCAGATTGAACCCGAAATGGCCCAATCGGCGGATCTTGAAGGGCCGCGGCAGGAGCACGCCCCCGACGTTGTAGCGTGGGCTGACCGATGTCATCGTGTGGTTCCTCCTCGCTGGGACGAGCCGTTCGACGTCAATACAGGTGGCAGGCGACGCGGTGCCCGGGGGCCTGCTCGACCAGCTCGGGCTCTTGCTCCGAGCAGCGCGGCATGACGAAGGGGCAGCGCGGATGAAAGTGGCAGCCGCGCGGTGGGTTCAGCGCGGTGGGGACCTCGCCCGACAGCACGATCTCCTCCCGGGGCTCGTCGGGATGGGAGGGGAGCGAGGCCGCGAACAGCGCCTTGGTGTAGGGATGAAGCGGCGTGGTGCAGAGCTCCAGGCTGTCGGCCACCTCGACGAGCTTGCCCAGATACATCACGGCGGTCTGCTGGCTGAGGTGCGACACCGC
>DATBIM010000127.1:0-49600 GCA_036556905.1 Candidatus Methylomirabilota bacterium | reverse complement strand
GGGCGATCCCCGGCGCCGCCGCCTATACCGCGACGAAGGCCGGTGTGGTCGGTTTCAGCCGTGTCCTCGCCGAGGAGCTGCGCGCGGGTGGCGTTCGTGTCGGCGTGCTCGTCCCCGGAGCCGTCGATACGCCGCTCTGGGACTCCATTCCGGGCGGTCCGGACCGGGCTCGAATGCTGCGCCCCGAAGATGTGGCTCGCGCCGCCGTGCTCATGGCCACGCTGCCGCCAGGCGCGACCCTGGAGGAAGTCACCCTCCTGCCCGCAGGCGGCATCCTGTGATACCATTCGAGTAACCGCATCGAGCGAAGAACTCAGGGGGTTCGCATGGTTACGCTGACAGAGACCGCCGCGAAGAAGATCGCGGATCTCCGCCTCGAGGAAGGCAAGCCCGAGTGGGGTCTGCGGGTGCGCATCGTTGGCGGCGGCTGCTCGGGGATGTCGTACGAGCTCGGCTGGGAAGACCAGGAAGCGACCGGCGACAACGTGACGGAGGCGCACGGCATCAAGCTGTACGTCGACCAGCACAGCGCGCCGTATCTCCAGGGCAGCGAGATCGACTTCGTAGACAACAACATGATGGGCGCCGGCTTCGCGATCAAGAATCCGAACGTGAAGTCGAGCTGCGGCTGCGGCCAGTCCCACCGCTTCTGAGCGTGCGGTGCGTATTCGGGTCCGTCTCTTCGCCCGATTCCGTGAGGCTACCGGGCGAGAGCGGCTCGAAGTCGACCTTCCCGACGGCGGTACCGTCGACAGCGCCTGGGCCGCGGTCGTCCATCGCCATCCCGAGCTGAAGCAGTACCGAGCCTACACGCTCTTCGCCGTAGACCATGACTACGTGTCGCCCGACCATCCCCTCAAGTCCGAGGACGAGCTCTGCCTCTTTCCGCCGGTGAGCGGCGGAAGCACCAGGGCCTCCGGAGCGCAGGCAACGCCCGCGCCCGAACACGCCGACACGTACTGCGTGGTCGAACAGCCGCTGTCGCCCGACGCGGCAGCGGCTGCCGTCGACGACCCCGCCGCGGGGGGGATCGTCATCTTCTCGGGAGTCGTGCGCAACGAGACCCAAGGCCGTCCCGTCAAGTTCCTCGAGTACGAGGCCCACGCGCCGATGGCCGAGGCCAAGCTGCGCGAGATCGGCCAGACCCTTCGGGCCCGCTGGCCGGGCGTCAAGCGTGTGGCGATGTGGCACCGGGTCGGGCGTCTGGAGATCGGGGAGGCCAGCGTGCTGATCGGCGTCTCCGCCGCGCACCGTCAGGACGCCTTCGAGGCCTGCAAGTTCGCCATCGATACGCTCAAGCAAACCGTCCCGGTCTGGAAGAAGGAGCATTTCGAGGACGGCGAGGTCTGGGTGGGTCTGCAGGGCGGCTGACGTGCCGTGACCCCTGATGTTCTCGCTCTGGTGCAGGACACCATTCGCCGCCACGCGATGCTCGCGGGCGGCGAAACTGTCCTGATCGCCTGCTCCGGCGGGTCGGATTCCACCGCGCTCCTGTACCTCCTGAGCCGTCTGGGCCCGGCCTGGGGACTGCGGCTTCATGGCCTTCACGTAGATCACGGACTGCGGGAGGGCTCCGATCACGAGGCGGACGTCGCCCAGCGCCTGGGTGAGCGCCTGGGGATTCCCGTCGATGCGGTCCGGGTCGCGGTGTCCCGGCGGGGGTCGCTGGAAGAAGCGGCCCGAACGGCCCGGTATGCGGCGCTGGAGGCGCACGCCGAGCGGCTGGGAGCCCAGCGCATCGCCGTGGGCCACACTGCCGACGATCAAGCCGAGACGGTGGTGATGCGCCTGCTCGAGGGCGCCGGCGTTCGCGGGCTGGCCGCGATTCCACCCGTGCGCGGGCGCATCATCCGTCCGCTCATCGCCGTCCGTCGCGCCGCGCTGGTGGCCCTGCTGGAGGAGGCGGGACTGGACTGGACGGAGGATCCCACCAACGCTGACCCGAAGTTCGTGCGCAACCGCATCCGGCACGAGCTCCTGCCGATGCTGGCCGCCGTCCACGACGGCGACCTGGTCACCGCGCTGACCCATGTCGCCGGTCGGGCTCGCGAGGTGGTGGAGGCCCTGGAGCGGATGGCGACCCTCGAGCTCGATCGTCTCGTCCGGGAGAACGCGGACGCGCTCACGCTGCCCCGGGAGCCGCTGGTGGCGCTGCCACGGCCGGTGGCGACGGAGGTGCTTCGCCAGGCTGCGGCCCGACTGGGCAGCCGGGCAGCGCTCCGGTCCTGGGCTCACCGGGCTCTGGCCCGCGTGCTGGCCGGCCCCCCGCCGCGTCGTCCCGTCCGGGTCGGTGGCGTAGCCATCGAGGTCAGCGGGTCACTCGTCCGGATCGGGCGGGCGACCTCGCCTCCGCTGCCGGGGCGGCCTGTTCCTGTGCCCGGCACGGTCGCCTTGCCCGAGGTGGGCCTCTGTCTCGAGGCCCGGTTGGTTCCGGCGACTGGCTATCAGGTGCCGCGGGAGCCGGAACGTGTGGCCTTCGACGCCGAGCGGCTAACCGGCCCGCTGGTGGTCCGCGGGCGAGGGCGCGGTGACCGCTTCCAGCCCTTTGGCTCGGACCGCGAGCGTCAGCTCAAGACCCTGCTGATCGACGCCAGGGTGCCCCGCTGGGAGCGGGAGCGCGTGCCGCTGGTCGAGGCCGCCGGCAGCATCGTGTGGGTGGGGGGACTGCGCCGGGGCGCCCAGGCCCCCATCACCGCGGATTCACGGCAGATCCTCGAGCTGCGCCTGCACCCGATGGACGCGCCGTCCACCGGGCTCCGCGGGGTACAGCCTTGACAGGTTCACTCACTTGACAGGCCGGCGTCGTACGCCTACGCTTTCGCAACGCTTTTGAGAACTCGCACCCCAGCGCAGGGGTCCGCTGGAGATCGTTGCGCTGAACGGGCCGAGGAAGGGTGCGGCCACCCGAAATCGCGCTGGAGACACGTCGAGAACGGTGACCGGAGGGAGGGTAACCGATGATCGTTCACCCGCTCGCACGCCGTCGTCGCTTCCGCCTGGGACTACTGTCGGTGCTGACGTTCGGATCGGTACTGGCTGCCGCGTGGTATCCCATCGCCGCTGACGCCCAGGAGCCGAAGGGAACCCTGAACATTGCGCTGGCCACCTTCGCCAACGAGACGTTCCTGCCCGACAGCACGCCGGGCGCGGAGATGGTCTTCAGCAACTACATGTTCGAGCACCTGGTCCGTCGGGACCCCAACACCGGTGAGAACCTCCCCATGCTGGCGGAGAGCTGGCAGGCTCAGGACGGCGCCGCTACCTGGGTCTTCAAGCTGCGGCGCGGGGTCAAGTTCCACGGCGGCTTCGGGGAGATGACCTGCGAGGACATCAAGGCTACCTTCGTGAAGGGAGCCCGGCCGGGCTCCGCCAACACGGCGACCTTCCTGAAGAAGCTCAAGGAGGTCCAGTGCCCGGACCCCTACACCGCCGTCGTCAAGCTCAACTCGCCGCATCCCATGATGCTCAACGAGGTCAACTCCGGCGTTTTCGCCCAGGTGACCTACATCAATTCCAAGAAGGCCCTCGAGCGGGGCGACGACGCGGCTAACCGGCATCCCATCGGCACCGGTCCCTGGGAGTTTGTCTCGCACACCTTCGGCGATCGGGTCGAGTACAAGGCTGTCCGCAACCACTGGCGCAAGACCCCCGAGTTCGACCGGCTGGTCCTGCTGAAAGTCCCCGAGGCCGCCACTCGCATCGCCATGGTGGCCGCGGGCCGGGTGGATATCGCCGAGGTGGGCGTGGACTTCATCAAGGAGCTGAAAGCGGCGAAGGTGGAGACCCGCGCCATTCCCGAGTTCGCGTCCATAGGGATCACGCTCGGCGGCATGTGGCCCGATCGTGGCCCGGGGACGTCGATGGCCAAGCTGCCCTGGGGGCCCCTGGACGATGAGCGCGCCCGGAAGGTGCGCCTGGCCTTCAACAAGGCGGTGGACGTCCAGGCCATCCGGGAGCAGATCTTCGGCGGCTTCCTCGACCCGACGGCGGTGACGATGTTCTTCCCCGGCAAGCCGTGGACGCCGAACCTGAAGCCGTACGGCTTCGACGTGGCCCAGGCCCGGCAGCTCATGAAGGAGGCCGGATACCCGAACTGCTTCGAGTTCACCATGCTGATGGTGACCTGGCCCGGCCGTGGCTACGGGCCCCGGGCGGGGGAGGCCGTGGCCTCCATGCTGGAGAAGAATCTCGGGTGCAAGATCACCCGGGAGCCCATGGACCGGGCGATCTTCTCTCGCCACTTCGGCGCCCGGACGTATCCGGGCAAGGCCCTGGCCTACGCCTTCCCCCAGGTGGGCACCGAGCCCTGGGAGATCTGGATCCGGATCGGCCACAGCAAGGGAGCAGCCCAGATCACCGGATTCGAGCACCCCACGATGGACGACTTCCTCGACCGCATCTCTCGGGAGGCGGATCCCAACGCCCGGGCCAAGCTCCAGAAGCAGATGGCCGAATGGGCCTATCGGCAAGTGCCCAGAATCGAGCTCGGCGGTACGGTAGCCCTCTTCGGCGTCTCGAAGCGCGTCGGTAAGTGGCCGCTCGTGCCGGGCCAGGGCGTGCCCCATTACACCGAGTACATCACGCGGGTCGATTAGGAGAGGCTGATGCAGCGGTACATTCTGGGCCGCATCCTCCAGCTCGTCGTCAGCCTGCTGGTGGTGGTGACCTTCGTGTTCCTGCTGTCCCGCCTGTCCGGCGATCCGGTCCAGTTGATGCTGGACGTCCGTGCGACGGAGGAGGAGAAGCAGGCCCTCCGCGTGCATCTGGGCCTGGACAAGCCTCTGCCGGTGCAGTACGGGGTGTACCTCCAGGGGATGCTCGTGGGGGACTTCGGCAGGTCCATCCTGAGCCGACGCCCGGTGCTGGAGCACATCTGGGAACGGCTGCCCAACACCCTGATGCTGGGCGCTGTGGGCATCCTCTTCAGCATTGCCATCGGCGTACCGATCGGGGTGTACTCCGCGGTGAAGCGGGGCACCGTCCTGGATCACGTGGCACGGGTGTTCGCCGTCATGGGACAGGCGGTGCCCACATTCTGGCTCGGCATCATGCTCATTCTGATATTCGGAGTGTGGCTGGCCTGGCTGCCGCCGGGCGGCAAGAGCGGGCCGGAGAGCTTCATCCTGCCCGCCATCACCCTGGGGTACTTCACCGCCGCCGCCATCATGCGTCTCACCCGCTCCAGCATGCTCGAGGTTCTGGGGGCGGAGTACGTCAAGTTCGCCCGCATCAAGGGCCTGCACGAGCAAGTGGTCGTCTGGAAGCACGCCCTGAAGAACGCGACGATCCCCGTGCTGACCTTCTCCGTGATGCTCTTCGTCATCTTTCTGGGTGGCGCCGTGGTCACGGAAACGGTCTTTGCCTGGCCCGGCCTGGGCCGGCTCATCCTGGAGGGCATCAACACCCGGGATTATCCGATCGTGCAGGGAGGCGTGATGGTCTTCAGCGCCATCTATCTCCTGGCCAACCTCATGGTGGACGTTCTCTATTCGTACTTCAACCCCAAGATCCGCTTTGCCCGGCCGGGAGGCTAGTCCATGGCGACCGTAGAGGCCCAGCGTCCCGTCCTGGTCGGGCATGGCCTGCGCAAGGCGTGGGGCGTGGTGCGTCAGCTTCCGGCGACACCCACCCTCATCTTGTCGCTGGTGATCTTCGGCGCCCTCTTCGCCGAACAGCTGGCTCCCCACCACCCCACCGAGGGCGAGCTCCGCATGCGGACCATGCCGGCCGCGTGGGTGGAGGGGGGCAGCGCCACGCACCTGCTGGGCACCGACGACCAGGGGCGGGATATCCTGAGCCGCATCATCTACGGCAGCCGCATCTCGCTGGCCGTCTCTCTGACGGCCGTCCTGCTCGCCGGGACCCTCGGGACAGCCATCGGGCTCATTGCCGGCTATAAAGGCGGCCTGGTCGACGCTCTGCTGATGCGCCTGGCCGACATCGGTCTCTCCATGCCCCTCATTCTGATCGCCGTGGTCGTCACGGCGGTCACCGGGCCCAGCTTTCGCAACGTCATCCTGGTCATTGGATTTCTGCTGTGGCCCCGGTTCGCCCGGCAGGTTCGGGGGGAAACCCTGTCCATCAAGGAGAACGACTACATCGCGCTGGCCCGCGTGGCCGGGCGGTCGGGTCCCTACATCGTCTGGCGCCACATCTTCCCCAACGTGATCCCGAGCCTTCTGGTCGTCTCCACCCTTCAGGTGGCCTACGTCATCCTGGTAGAGGGCTCGCTCAGCTTCCTCGGCGTGGGGGTGCCTCCGCCGCATCCCGCGTGGGGCCTGATGATTGCCGAGGGACGGCAGCTGGTGTGGACCGCGCCCTGGGTCGCCGCCTTCCCGGGGATCGCCATGGGCTTGACCCTCCTGGCCATGAACATGTTCGGAGACTGGCTGCGGGACAAGCTGGACCCCAAGCTGCGGCAGGTGTAGGCCCGTGGCCGGTCCCGTCCCTCTTCTGGAGGTGCGAGACCTCAAGACGTACTTCTTTACCCGCCGCGGCACCCTGAAGGCGGTTGACGGCGTCTCGTTCTCTCTCGCGCCCGGCGAGACCCTGGCCGTCGTCGGTGAGTCGGGCTCGGGCAAGTCCGTGACCGCCCTCTCGCTGCTCCGCCTCGTTCCCGAGCCAGCGGGACGGATCATCGAGGGCGAGATCCTCCTCGAGGGCCAGGATATTCTCAAGCTCAGGCCCCGCGACATGCGCCGCATCCGCGGGAGCCGGATCTCCATGGTCCTGCAGGATCCCATGACCTCCCTCAACCCCGCCTTCAGCATCGGCGACCAGGTCGGGGAGGCGGTGCGTCTGCATCAGGGGGTGGGAGGCGGAGAGCTGCGTCGCCGGGTGGCTGAGGCCCTCTCCCGACTCAAGATTCCCTCGGCCGAGTCCCGGATGTTCGACTACCCCCACCAGATGTCCGGCGGGATGCGACAGCGGGTCAGCG
This sequence comes from Candidatus Methylomirabilota bacterium, assembly GCA_036556905.1. Lineage (GTDB taxonomy): Bacteria > Methylomirabilota > Methylomirabilia > Rokubacteriales > CSP1-6 > 40CM-4-69-5. Next base: position 42,663 of record DATBIM010000127.1, on the reverse strand, counting down.
GGGCGATCGCGCTGTCCTGCCAGCCCCGGCTGCTCATCGCCGACGAGCCCACCACGTCCCTCGACGTCACCATCCAGGCCCAGTACATGGAGCTGCTCCGGGAGATTCAGGAGCGGTTTCAGATCTCGATCATCTTCATCACGCACGACTTCGGCATCGTTGCCGCGACCGCCCACAAGGTGGCGGTGATGTACGCGGGGAAGATCGTGGAGATGGGCACCACCGAGGAAATCTTCGACAACCCCGCGCATCCCTACACGGAGGCGCTGCTGCGCTGCGTGCCCCGCTCCGACCGCCTGGAGGCCCGGCTCGTCGACATCCCGGGTCAGCCGCCCGACCTGGCCAACCTTCCATCCGGATGCAGCTTTGCCCCGCGATGTCCCAAAGCAATGGACAGGTGCTGGGAAGCGTACCCACCTGAGGTGGAGGTTTCGCCCGGGCACGTGACCAAGTGCTGGCTGGCGGTGAAGGAGCCGTGAGCGCGCAGACCATCCTGGAAGGGAAAGGGCTCCGCAAGCACTTTCCCGTCACCAAGGGACTGGTGTTCAACCAGGTCACGGGATGGATCAAGGCCGTCGACCAGGTGAACGTCAGCCTCCAGGAGGGCGAGACGGTGGGGCTGGTGGGGGAATCCGGGTCGGGCAAGACCACCCTCGCCAAGCTCTTCCTGCTGCTGGAGCGGCCTACCGAGGGCACCTTGCGCTTCTATGGCAAGGACCTCGGTCAATTCACTCGCGAGGACTTTGCCCGGTATCGGCAGACGGTGCAGGCGGTGTTCCAGGACCCGTGGAGCTCTCTCAATCCCCGGATGCGGGTGGCGACCATCATTGCCGAGCCCCTCCCTCGTGAGACCCCCAGGTCTCAGGTCAAAGAGCGGTTGGCCCAGGTTCTGGCGGAGGTGGGGCTCAGCCTCGCCAGCGCCGACCGCTTCCCCCACGAGTTCAGTGGCGGTCAGCGCCAGCGCATCGCTGTCGCTCGGGCCCTGGTGACCTACCCGAAGTCGATCATCCTGGACGAACCGGTGAGTGCGCTGGATGTGTCCATCCGCGCCCAGGTGCTCAATCTCTTGAAGGACATCCAGCAGCGGTTGGGGCTCAGCTACTTTGTCATTTCCCACGACCTGGCGACCATGCGCTACATCAGCAACCGCCTGAACGTGATGTACGCCGGCAAGATCGTCGAGACCGGCCCGTCCCAGGACGTCTACAGCAACCCGCTGCACCCTTACTCCCAGGCTCTCCTCTCGGCAGCCCTGCCCCTGCACCCGTCCTTCCGCAAGAGCCGCATCGTCCTCTCGGGGGAGGTACCCAGCCCTTTGAACCCACCCTCGGGGTGCCGTTTCCATCCTCGGTGTCCCCTGCGCATGGCCATCTGCTCGGAGCTGGAGCCGCTGCTCGAGGAGGCCGCCCCCGGGCGCCTCGTCGCCTGCCATGCGGTGAACAAGCCCGATTTCGCCACCGCCGGCGCGGCCGCAACCGACCGAGGCTAGGCCGGTGCTTTCCAAAGCGGACAACGAGCTGCTCTGTCGTGTCGGGCCCGGCACGCCCATGGGTGCCGTGATGCGGCAATACTGGATTCCCGCCCTGCTGTCCGCCGAGCTGCCGGCGCCGGACGGTCCGCCGGTCCGCGTCCGCCTCCTGGGGGAGAACCTGATCGCCTTTCGGGTCACCTCCGGCAAGGTGGGGCTGATCCAGAACCACTGCCCGCATCGGGGCGCGTCCCTGTTCTTCGGTCGCAACGAAGGGGAAGGCCTGCGCTGCGTGTACCACGGCTGGAAGTTCGACTGCGCCGGCGCCTGTGTGGAGATGCCCAACGAGCCGCCCGAGAGCGCCTTCGCGGCGAAGATCCGGGCCACGGCCTACCCGTGCGTCGAGCGGAACGACGTCATCTGGGCCTACCTGGGGCCACGGCCCACGCCGCCGCCCCTGCCGGACCTCGAGCCCAACATGCTGCCCCGGGGCGAGTACGCCGTCCAGAAGGTCCTGCGCGAGTGCAACTGGTTCCAGGCCCTCGAAGGGGACATCGATACCAGTCACCTGGGATTCCTTCACCTCGGCGCCGTCAAGCCCGAGGACACGGCGCCCGGAACGTTCGATTACTACAACGTGGCCGAGCGGGCGCCCCGCTACGAGGTCGTCGATACCCCGTTCGGCACCTCCTACGGCGCCTACCGTCCGGCCGAGACCGACACGTACTACTGGCGCATCGCCCACTTCCTGTTTCCCTGCTTCACCATGATTCCCACCGGCGTCCTGGGGATGCAGATCCTCGTCCGGGCCTGGGTGCCCCTCGACGACGGGCACACGATGTTCTGGAGCATCGCGGCCCCGCGCTCCCGGCAGGGCGCGGGCAGCGCGGGTGGCGCGGTCGGGTTCACGGCGGGCGGGCGGCCGGTCGCGGCGGCCGGAAGCCGGCCGGGCGGCTTCGAGTACTTGCCCGCCACCACGGACTGGCTGGGGAACTTCCGCCTCGCCCAGAACAAGGACAACGACTACCTCATCGACCGTGAGGCCCAGCGTACCGAGAGCTTCACCGGCATCGCCGGGATCCACCAGCAAGACCAGGCGGTGACCGAGAGCATGGGCCCGATCATCGATCGCACGCAGGAGCACCTGGGAAGCTCGGATGCCATGATCATCCGAACACGCCGCCGGGTGATCAACGCGGCCCGGGCGCTTCGCGACGCCGGCACGGCGCCGCCGGGGGTCGACGATCCCAGGGTCTATCGCTATCGGTCCGGCGGGGTGATCTTGCCCCGCGGCGCCGATTGGCTCGAGGCCACCAAGGAGTTGCGCCAGGCGTTCGTTCCGCCCGCGTCGGCGCCCGTGGCGCCGGCGGTCAACACCGGGGGCTGACGTGACCGTCCTCAAGACGGCGATCGCGACCTATCCGCACACGCGGGCGCTCAAAGATGGCACCGTGGCGGTGGAGGGCCTCCATCTTGAGCACGTCGAGGTCACCCCCATCGTCGGCGCGTTCCGGCGGATGGTTCGCGCGCTGGAGTTCGATGTCTCCGAGATGGCCATCACGACCTACCTGACGGCCCGGGCCTACGACAAGGCCTTCACGGCCTTGCCCGTATTCGTCATGCGCCAGTTCCACCACGCCCCCATCGTGTACAACGTGAAATCGGGAGTGGTGGCCCCCAAGGACCTGGAAGGTCGGAGAGTCGGGGTGCGCGCCTACACTGTCACCACCGGGGTCTGGACGCGGGGCATCCTGGCCACCGAGTATGGCGTCGACCTCGACAAGGTGACCTGGGTCGTCGTCGACGAGGAGCATGTCCAGGAGTACCAGAAGGCGTATCCCGCCAACGTGCGATACGAGGCGGGGGCGAACCTCGCCGAGATGCTGGCCCGTGGCGAGCTGGCCGCGGCCATCGGGGTGGGCCCGGTGGACTCCCCGGACGTCAAACCGCTGATCCCGAATGCTCGCGAGGCCGAGGCGGCCTGGTATCGCCGGACCGGCATCTATCCCATCAACCACACGGTTGTCGTCAAAGACTCGCTGCTGCGAGCCGACCCCTCGCTGGCGGCACGGCTCTGTCGCGCTTTCGTCGAAGCCAAGGCCGTGTTCCTCAGGCAGCTCGCCGCCGGGGGCGAGCTGTCCGCCGAGGCCCAGACGCTGGCCCAGCGCCGCCGCGTGGTGGGGGACGACCCGCTCCCCTACGGTCTGGCCCCCAATCGGCCGGCCCTGGAGGCCGTCATCCGGTTCGCCCGCGATCAGCGGATCCTGCCGCGCGCCGTCAAGCCGGAGGAGATGTTCGCTGCCGGCACGCTGGAGCTGGAGTAGGGCGCCCCGGGCGGCCGGTGCTGAGGGCAGCGTGATCCTGAAGTCCACGGCCGCCCGTTTCGCCGTGGCCCTTCTCCTTCTCACCGGAGCTGGTGCCGCTCACGCGCAGCCGGTGCCCAGCGTGTATCGGATCGGGTTCGTTGGCTCGGCCACGGCCGCTCCCCAGTTCAGCGCATTCCGGCGGGGGCTCCGGGACCTCGGTTACGTGGAGGGGAAGAATGTCACCCTGGAGGCCCGCTTTGCGGAAGGTCGATCCGAGCGTCTCTCCGAGTTCGTGGCCGACGTGCTTCGGCGGAACATCGACGTGCTGGTCGTCGGCTCGACCCCCGCCGCGCTCGCCGCCAAGAGGGCGACCACGAGTGTTCCCATCGTCTTCGCGAGCCTGTTCGATCCTGTCGGTGCCGGCGTCGTTAGGAGCCTCGCGCAACCGGGAGGCAACATCACCGGCGCCGCCATCGGGGTCGGTGGATCGGGTCTCGGGGGCAAATGGATCGAGCTACTCAAGGAAGCCGTACCCCACGCTTCGCAAATCGCGGTGCTCTGGAACTCGGCGAATCCCGCCAGCGCGGCGTCAGTACGAGAAATCGAGACGGCGGCGCAGAGCATGAAGGTGAAGCTCGACGTGCTCGACGCCGGGAACACCCCGACCCTGGACAGCGCGTTCGCCACCATTGACGCCCGCGGCGCGCACGCCATCATCGTCACAAACGATCCCTTCTTTACTCCCAACCGCGACAAGCTCGTCCAGTTTGCCGCGCGTAAGCGCCTGCCCGCCATGTACTACTTCAAGTCGTTCGCCGATGCCGGCGGCCTGATGGCGTACGGGGCGAGTCTCGAAGACTCGTATCGCCAAGCCGCCATCTACGTGGACAGGATCCTCAAAGGCGCCAAGCCGGCCGATCTTCCCATCCAGCAGCCGACGCGCTTCGAGCTGATCATCAATGCGCGGACGGCCCGGGCCCTCAAGCTGACGATCCCGCAGACCCTGTTGCTGCGCGCGGACCACATCATCGAATGATGGATGACGGCTCATCGCTTGACGAGGTGAAGAGCCGGGGATTAGCATCCCTCGCGAGGAGCCGATGATCATCGATTGCCACGGTCACTACACGACAGCGCCGAAGGAGCTGGAGACCTACAGGCAGCGACAGATCGCCGGCCTGAAAGAGCCGTCCCCCCGGGCCAAAGGCACCCTGAGCATCAGCGACGATCAGATCCGGGGGTCGCTGGAGCAGGCCCAGCTCAAGCTGCAGCGCGAGCGCGGCACCGACGTGACGATCTTCTCCCCCCGGGCGGCCGGCATGGCCCACCACGTCGGCGACGCCACCACCAGCCTGCACTGGGCCCAGGTCTGCAACGACCTGATCCACCGTGTCTGCACGCTCTATCCCGAGAACTTCGTGGGCGTCTGCCAACTGCCGCAATCGCCGGGGGTCCCCCCGGCCAACTGCATCGAGGAGCTGGAGCGCTGCGTGAAGAAGCTGGGCTTCATCGGCTGCAACCTGAACCCCGACCCCTCCGGCGGCTACTGGAAGGACCCGCCGCTCACCGACAAGTGGTGGTACCCCTTCTACGAGAAGATGGTGGAGCTCGACGTCCCAGCCATGATCCACGTCAGCGCCTCCTGCAACCCGAACTTCCACACGACCGGCGGCCACTACATCAACGGCGACACCACGGCCTTCATGCAGCTCATCACCGCCGACCTCTTCAAGGACTTCCCCACCTTGAAGCTCATCATCCCCCATGGCGGCGGCGCCGTGCCGTACCACTGGGGCCGTTATCGGGGTCTGGCCCAGGACATGGGTCGGCCCCTGCTGCGTGACCATCTGCTGAACAACGTGTACTTCGACACGTGCGTGTACCATCAGCCCGGGATCGACCTGCTGATCAAAGTCATACCCATCGACAACATCCTGTTCGCATCGGAGATGGTGGGCGCTGTCAAGGGGATCGACCCCGGGACCGGCCACCACTATGACGACACCAAGCGGTACATCGACGCCGTGGCCTCGCTCAGCGATGGCGACCGGCGAAAGATCTTCGAGGGGAACGCCCGCAAGGTCTACCGGCGCCTGAAGACGGTGACCGCGCGTCCGTGAAGGTCACCGTCACCGCCAGGAACGGGGCCCGCGACTTCGAGTGCGATCCCGGCGAGAAGATTCTCCACGGCGGCCTCCGGAGCGGGGTGGAGCTGCCCTACGAGTGCGCCACCGGCACCTGCGGCACCTGCAAGGCTCGGCTCGTCAGTGGCCGGGCGGAGAGCCAGTGGCCCGAGGCGCCGGGGACCCGGTATCTCAAGGGCGCGGCCGAGCTCCTCACCTGCCAGAGCCTGGCCTACGAGGACTGCGCCCTCGAGGTCGGCGGACCGCTGAAGGCCAGCGAGCCGCCTCCTCCGCGCCCGCGGGCTCTCGCCGGCGTGCTGCGCGGTTTCCGCCGCCTCACGCCAGACGTGGTCGCGTTCGACCTCGAGCTCGACGGGGCCCTCGATTTCGACGCCGGCCAGTTCGCTCTCCTCACCGTGCCGGGAATCGTGGGCGCCCGCGCCTACTCGATGGTCAACTTCGACCGCCACGCCGAGCGCCTGGCCTTCGTGGTCAAGAAGAAGCCGGGGGGCGCGGTGAGTGAGTGGCTATTCGGGGAGGCTGTGGAGGGCGCCCGATTGGGGCTCTTCGCCCCGCTCGGTCACGCCACCTTCCACCCGGGTACCGGCAAGCATTTGCTCTGCATCGCCGGGGGCAGCGGCATCGCGGGCATGATGTCGATCCTGTCGCTCGCCTGCGGGGAGGACCACTTCGCGAGCTGGGACGGTCGGGTCTTCTTCGGCGTCCGCACCGCACGCGACGCCTTCTTCCTGGACGAGCTGGAAGCGTTCCGCGCGCAGTATCCGGCGCGGTTGGCCGTGACGGTGGCGCTCTCCGACGAGGACGTTCCCCCGTCGCTGCCCGCCGCGTATCCTGGTTTCGCGTTCGCGCGAGGCTTCGTCCACGCCGTGGCCGGCGAGAGTATGAAAGGTCAATTCGCCGACGTCCGGGCCTACGTGGCCGGGCCACCCCCTATGGTAGATGCGAGCCTGCGGCTGCTCCTCCGGGAGGCCCGGTTGCCCCCGGCCGATATCCGGTACGATAAGTTCAGCTGACGCCTTCAGAAAGGAGCCTCTCTCGATGGGCCAGTACGAGCGTCACGTGTTCGTGTGCACGAGCGGAGAGACGTGCCCGGCCCAGGGCGACGTCGAGCGCTACGTCAAGCTGTTGCGGGAAGGCGTGAGGGCTGCCGGCCGTCAGGTCGACGTGCGCGTCAACAAGGCCGGCTGCTTCTCGCAGTGTGGCCACGGTCCCATGGTCGTCGTCTATCCGGAGAACGTCTGGTATGCGGGGGTGCAGGAGGCGGATCTGAAAGAGATCCTGGCCTCCCATATCGTGGAGGGCCGGCCGGTGGAGCGGCTTCGCTACGAGCCCGGGGTTGCCGGGGCCAACAAGAAGAGCGAGGCTGAGCTCAAGGCCATCGAGGCCGGCCACACGGCCCCGGCCAAGCCGAGCCGGGCGGCGGGCACGTGGAAGCGAGTGTGCCGGTCGGCCGACGTGCCGGTCAACGGCATGAAGCAGTTCTCGGTGGACGGCGTCGACGTCCTCATCGTGAACGCCGGCGACGCATTCCTCGCCTTCCAGTCGCTGTGCCCCCACGAGGCGGTGCCGCTCGAGCTCGGCATCCACGACGGCTGCGTCCTGACCTGCCTGGAGCACATGTGGCAGTTCGACCTCAAGACCGGGGCGCCCATGGGTGACGCCCAGGCCGGGCTCAAGGGCTATCCGCTCAAAGAGGAAGGGGGCGAGCTCCTGGTCGGGCTCGACGGCTGAGTCCGACGTCCGGGCGTCACTGGCCGAGGCAAGGGGAGTCAGAAAGCCGAGAACGGGAGGCGGCAATGGATCGAGCGAAGAAGCTCCTGGCATTGACCCTGATGGTGCTTGTGGCCACGGCGGTGTACGCGCTGGCCCAGCCAGCGGTGAAAGACGTCAAGAGCCTCGCCGGCAAGTGGACGGGCACGGCGAGGCCCCCGAGCGGCAAGGCGTTCCCCGTGGAGGTCCAGATCCAGCCCGACGGCTCCTACACCAGCATGATCGGCGCCACCACCGGGAAAGGCTCGATCAAGATCGAGGGCGGCAAGATCATGGCCGAGGGTCACCTCAGTGGCCCGGCTGGCGTAGCGGCCGGAGTCAGCAAGTCCCAGCTCACCGTCACCAGCAAAGGCGGCAAGCAGGTGATTTCCGGCGCGGGGCGCAATGAGGCCGGGCCCTTCGACTACGAGCTGACCAAACGCTGACCTCGAGCGCTGACGCGAGGCGAGCCGCCCACCGTCACTGCCAGCGGGCGAAGGCCCAGCCGCCGCCCGTCCCCGCCGGAGTCCGGTAGACGGGGACGTAGGCCAGGAGCTCCATGGCCAGCCGCGTGCGGTGCAGGGCGCCCCCGAGGGCGACCCAGTTCAGGGTCTCCGAGCCCGCCGAATGCAGGCGGTGACGGGGCAGCGCCCACAGCGCCTGAGGATCCTTCCGCTCCAGGGCGTTCAGCAGCGCGCGATCGAGCTCCTCGTCGACCACGAAGTGGCTCAGGCCGCCGGAGGCGATGATGGCGACCGACGCCGGCTCCGACCAGGCAGCCACCGCGTCGGCGATGGCTTCTCCCACCGCGAAGCAGCGCCGGGGCGTGGGCTGGTTGGGCGGGTAGCACGTGTTCTGGAAGATGGGCAGGATCATCCCGGGGGCGTTGTCGAAGAGCCGCTTGACCACGAAGGCCGCCGCGTGCGGCAGGCCCTGCTCGCGCGGCTCCGTCTCCCGCACGTAATCGAGCTCTCCGTTGCGGGTCGGATACCGTCGGGCCACGCGCCCCCCGTAGGGCTGCCTGACGTAGCGCATGTGGGCGACGTCAAAGTCGTGCTCGGTCAGGTACTCGATCAGGAACCGGCCGAAGCGGCTGGCCACCGGGACGTCCATGGCGACGTCGCCGTAGCCGCGCATGATGGCCTCGGCCATCGCGCGGTTCCCCGCGTCGGCCGACCGCTGGCGCGGGATCAGCGGTGCGGTGTCGCCCCAGTACACAGCCAGGGCCGGCATATTGTCCTCGAAGAACCACTCGTCCTGGTCGTCGCCGATGATGATCGTAATATCGGGCTTGGACGCGCGTAGCGTCCGCGAGAGCTCGTCGAGCGCGCGCTGGCAGGTGTCGGCCTGCTTGGCGAACGCCTCCGGCCCGCGGTAGCGCGCCCGGATCTCCGGAGCCACGGAGTCGAGCGCTTCCTGGTACGACATCACCAGCCCATGGGGTGGAAAAGCCAGCTCCCGGTTGCTCTCGTCACGCCTGGCATAGACGGGCCACAGCTCGGCCGGTAGCGTCAGCAGCGGCGTGTGCGAGGTGCCGAGGCCCAGGACGATGTCGGCCATGGTCTAGTCGTCCAGCCCCATGGCCTGCCGATAGGCCTTGCCGATCTCCTGCGGCTGGCCAGCCAGGAAGGGGAAACCCTGTGGCAGCACGGCGCCGGGCGTCCGGCGAGCCTCGTGGAAGAGGGCCGTGCGCGGGAAGCCCTTGACGAAGCGCTCGCGGCCGATGATGGGCAGGCTGATGCAGCGGTTGGCCACGGCGTCGCGCACCACAGCCTTCGGCTCCCCGCCCGCCCGCACGATCTCGGCTTGCTCGAGCAGCGTCCGCCGCATCATGACGATGCCCCGATCGCTCTCGCCCAGGCGCTCGCGAGTCCGGTCGGCCACCCGCCCCTGGCCGGTCCAGGCCACGAAGTCCTGGTTCATGATGTGGCTGGTGATCCAGCGGCCGGTCAGGGGATCGCTGGTGGGGCTAGACCAGTAGGGAATACGCTCCTGCGTGAACGGCTCCATCTCGTTGGGCACCCGGTCGAAGAACCAGCCCACGCTCAGCGTGCGCTCGTCGTCGATGGGCACGCGCCATTCGAAGTGGCCGCCGGTGAACAGGCAGTTCGGCCACAGGCAGGTGCGCCCCACCGTCCACAGCTCGTCGTTCTCGGCCTGGCCCTCGAGGACCCGCCGGTAGACGAAGCCGTACTCGAACTCGTCGAAGCCGATCTTGAGGTGGGTGGGCGGCTTCGCCCCATCGACACCGCGCAGCGCGCGTGACCAGTTGCCGTGCAGCCACTCGAAGTGCACGGGGTCGATGGAGTTCTCCTGGCACTGAAACCAGTTGCAGGGAATCTCCGCGAACACGATCTGGACGAAGCCGTTGCTCCAGGTGAACGGCTCCCAGGTCGGCACCAGGGGCGCCGGGGGCGGGCCCAGATAGGCCCAGAGCAACCCGGCCTTGGCCTCCACCGGATAGGCCGTGATCCTGATGCGGTCCTTGTAGCGGGCCTCGGGGTGCGCGATCTCCTCGAAGGGCTGGGCCAGGCACTGCCCCGTCTCACCGTAGAGCCAGCCGTGGTAGTGGCAGCGCAGGCCGCACTCTTCGACGAAGCCGTAGGCGAGGTCGGCCCGGCGGTGGGCGCAGTGCCGGTCCAGAAGACCGAAGATGCCGCGCTTGTCCCGGTACAGCACGAGGTCCTCGCCGAGCAGACGGACCGGTTTGGTCGGCGTGTCCTCCAGTTCGGCCACTGCGGCGATGGGCATCCAGTACCGCCGCAGCAGCTCGCCCATGCGCGTGCCGGCGCCGACTTCGGTCAGGATCCTGTTCTGCTCCTCGCTCAACACGGCCAGACACCTGGCCGTCGTGTACCACCGGCCGCTCGCCAAGGCAAGGGGCGCCCTGTATAGTTTCGCGGTGAGCCGAGGCGAGCCGACGAGGGGCGCGGAGCTGCTCCAGCGGGCGGCCGGGCTGGTGCCCCTGCTCAAGGAACGGGCGGCCCAGGCCGAGCGGCTGCGCCAGATTCCCGCCGAGACCGTCCAGGACCTGATCGCGTCAGGGCTCATCCGCATCGGCAACCCGCAACGCTACGGTGGACACGGCCTCGAGCCCGACGTGGCGCACGCCGTGGCCTGGGAGCTGGGCCGCGGGTGCGGCTCGACCGCCTGGTGCTATTCCCTCTGGACGGTGCACAACTGGTGGCTCGGTCACTTCCCCGGGCAGGTCCAGGAGGAATTCTTCGCCGCGGGGCCCGACACCCTGTTCTCCTCCGCCCTCAACCCGGCCGGAGGAAAAGGCGAGCGGGTGGACGGCGGGTACCGGGTGTCCGGACGCTGGGGCTTCTCCAGCGGCTGTGACCCGGCCGCCTGGGTGATGGTGGCCGTGCCCGGCCCCACGCCCGACTCCCTGCTCTGGCTCATGATCCCGGGCGGAGACTACGAGATCCTGGACACGTGGTTCGCCTCGGGAATGCGGGGCTCGGGCAGCAAGGACATCCTGGTCAAGGACGTCTTCGTGCCCGACCACCGTGCCCTGGATCCGAACCGGGCGGGCGACGGCGACTGGACCGGGTGGGAGCTGCACCGGCGGCTCAGCTATCGGGTACCGCTGCGGTGTCTGACGGGATGGGATCTCGCTGCTCCCCTCATCGGCATCGCCCAGGGCGCCGTCGATGAGTTCACCGCGCGCCTGCGGGGCACAGCCGGCCCCGGCCGGACGGCGGATTCCGTGGCGCTGCAGCTACGCCTGGCCGAGGCCGCCGCCGAGGTCGATGCCGCTCGCGCCATCCATCGCAACGATGTCCGTGAGATGCTCGATAAGGCCGGTCGAGGGGAGGAGTTCACCCCATTGGAGCGGGCCCGCTACCGGCGCGACAAGGCCTTTCTGGCCCGGCTCTGTGTGCGGGCCGTGGACCGGCTCTTCGAGGCCGGGGGGGCCCGCGCTGTCCTCGAGTCGGATCCACTTCAGCGCTTTCATCGCGATGCCCACGGGGCCTCGCACCACGCGGCGCTGGCCTGGGATGCGTGGGCCGAGGACTTCGGGCGCCAGGCCCTGCGCTGACGCGGGCTAGGCCCCCAGACGCGGGAGCAGCCGCAGCGCGTTCCCGCGATCGATGGCCTGCAGATCGCTCGCGCTGAACCCGTACTCCGTCAGTCCCTTGACGTGATCGGCGGCGGTACGATAGGGGAAGTCGGTCCCGAAGACCACCTGCGAGACCGGGACCAGCTTCAGGAGCGAGGCCAGCGCGAACTGGTGAGCGGCCTGGGCGGTGTCGTAGTAGAAGCGCCGCAGCTCGTGCTCCACGCCGTTGGGCACACGCGGGGCCAGGCTCTTGTTGATCAGGGGCAGGCGGACGAAGCGCTCGGTGAGGAACGGCATGGTGCCGCCGCCGTGGGAGAAGATGAGCTTCATGTCCCGGCACCGCGCGGCGGTGCCACTGAATACCAGGCTGGCGATGGTCCGGGTGGTGTCGGTTCCCCACTCGATGATCGACTCCGGCACGTCGGGGATGAGGTTGCCACAGCAGTTGGCGGTGGTGGGGTGCGTGTAGACGACGGCCCGGCGGCGGTTCAGCTCGTCCATCACCGGTGCGAAGGCCGGATCGCCGAGCCATTTGTCGCCGTAGCTCGTGAGCAGGCCGATGCCGTCGGCCTTGAGGGCGTCGAGCGCGTAGGCGATCTCGCGCAGGGTGGCCTCCACGTGGGGCATGGGCATCACGGCGAACATGCCGAACCGCCCCCGGGAGTCGCCGGCGAGCTTCGCCGAGTACTCGTTGCACTCGCGGGCCAGCTTGGCGGCGCCGGCCTCGTCCAGGAACCGGAGCGCCGGCGTCGTGATGGAGGTCAGGGCCGTGGCCACCCCGGCCCTGTCCATGTCGGCCAGGGACTTCTCGGGCGTCCAGTCGCGGACGGGGCCCGGGACGTTCTTCGCCGTGACCGCTGCCACGTACGGCGGAGGCGTGTGGTGGTGGTGGACGTCGATGCGGTGTGGCTGGGGTGACGCCATAGGACCCTCCGGTCCGTGTCGAGAACGTGCGGAGCTCGCGAAAGGAGCAACGTATGCCCAAGAAGCAAGTCGTTCAGGTCGATCTCGCCAACGCCAACCCCCACCTGTCGCCGGCCACCCGGTTCGGCAACCTCGTCTTCGTAGCCGGCCAGACCGGCCGGCACCCCAAGACCGGCGAGGTCGGCAAAGACGTCCGCGAGCAGACCCGCTACGTGCTGGAGCGGATCAAGCTGATCCTGGCGGCGGCCGGCACGTCACTGGACAACGTGCTGACGGTGACGACGCACCTGACCCGCCGGGAGGACGTGGCCGCCTACAACGAGGAGTACGCGAAGTACTTCCCGACGAGCAAGCCGGCCCGCACCACCGTGTCGGCGATGCTGAACTCGCCCGACCTCCTGGTGGAGATCACCGTCACCGCGTGCATCCCGGACTGACGCCGCGCTAGGCCCGCCCGCCGGAGAGGGCGTGATGCCGGGCGTTGTGCAACACGCGTCCCGGGTAGCTGCCCGTGTGCGTGCCCTTCTCCAGCAGGACCTCGCCATTCACCACGGTGTAGTGGATCCCTTCGGCCAGCTCCCGGACCCGCCACCCGCTGGCCGGGAAGTCGTGCACGATGTCTTCCTTCTCCGGCCGCACCGTGTCGGGGTCGAAGATGACGAGGTCCGCGGCCATCCCCGGCTGTACGAGCCCCCGGTCGTAGATGCCGAAGGCCGAGGCCGAATCGAAGGTGAGGCGGCGGACGGCCGTCTCCAGCGACATGATCCCCTTTTCCCTGACCCAGTACCCCAGCAGCCGGGTGGGGTTGCTCACATTCGAGTGGAACTGCACGTGGGCGCCCCCGTCGGAGAGCCCCACCACGGCGTAGGGGCTTCCCAGGATCTGGGCCACCGCCTCCGTGTCCATGTTGATCTCGCCCAGGCTGAAGACCGTGTCGAGCTCCTCCTCGACGGCCAGATCGAGGAAGGCGTCCAGCGGGTCCTTGCCCTGGCTCTTCGCAATCTCGGCGATGCTCCGGCCGGTGAGGCCGCGATTGGCCGGTCGCTGGACCTCCTCCACGATCATCAGGTCCCAGCGCTTGGAGAACGTCGAGTCCGGCCCCAGGGGCGCTTCGACCTCGGCGCGCAGCTTCCGACGGATCTCGGGGTCACGATAGGCGCGCAGCTTGTCGGCGTCGGGGCCCTGGAGGATCGGCAGCCAGGTGGGCATGCTGCGGAAGACCTGGCAGTTCTTCATCGTGAACCGGTTGACGATGCTGCCGGGGTTGCAGAGCGGGATCGCCCGGACGCCGCGCCGGGCCGTCTCCTCGACGTGGGCCAGGTGCGTGCGCCACCGCCCCGGCTGGCGCGCCTGCTCGAGGATCGTGTTGTACATGATGGGACGGCCGCAGGCCTCGGCCAGCCGGCTGAGCAGGCGGTCTTTCAGCTCGGGGTTGGTGCCGCCCCCGCACTGGATGACGCCGGTGCCGACCTCGCGGAGCACGTCGGCCAGCGCGAACAGCTCCGACTCCGGCGCGCAGGCGGCCGGGATCCGCTTGCCGGCCAGATCGAAGTGGTTCATGTTGCGGGTGATCGACAGCCCCAGCGCTCCCGCCTCCAGCGCTTCCCGCACCACGCGGCGCATCTCCGTCAGCTCGGCCTCCGTGGCCGCGCGCTCCGAGCAGTCATCACCCATCGCGTAGAGCCGGACGGCCGAGTGGCCGACCAGCGTGCCCACGTTGACGCCCAGGCGTCGTCCGATGGCGCTCATATACTCGGGGAACGTCTCCCATCCCCAGGGCACCCCCGCCTGCAAGACGTCCATGGGAATCGCTTCCACGTAGGAGAGCATCCCGGCCAGCTTCTCGCGGGCGTGGGGCTTGACCGGAGCCAGGGCCAGGGAGCAGTTGCCGATGATGACGGAGGTCGCGCCGTGGTGGCAGGAGAAGGTGCAGAGGGGATCCCAGGCGACCTGGGCGTCGTAGTGGCAGTGGTTGTCCACGAAGCCCGGTGCGACGACGCGCCCATCGGCCTCGATGACCCGCCGGGCAGGCCCGCTCAGGCGCCCGAGCTCCACGATCGTCCCCCCGGCCACGGCCACGTCGCCGTGGAACGCGGGCCGGCCCGAGCCGTCGATGACGCGGCCGTTCTTGACGAGCAGGTCGTAGGTCATGCCGTGGCTCCTCTCGAAGTTGTCCGGTGACGCCCCCGCGGGCGAGCCCTGTCCACGGCCGGCATGGTAGCGCAGGACGAGAGGATGGGGTAGTCCGTCACCCGGGGCCGGGGGGCCCTTGACGCCCTCCCGGCCCGACGGCATAGTCCCCACCAACGAGACACCTTCTGGATGGCACGGGCCTCGCACCCGGTGGGCCACCGAGCCCGAGCCTGCCGGCGATGAAGGAGGACGGTCGATGGCACGCTCGACGACTCTGCCGACCCGTCGCGAGTTCCTCACCACCTCGAGCGCGCTCGTTGCCGGCGCGACCGCGGCGATGTCCTTTCCGGCACCGGCCCGGGCCCAGCGTCCCCGGCTCGTCTACTGGTGCTACCAGTTCCTCAAGTCCAGCGACGACGCGCGCGCGGGTTTTGCCCGGGAATGGGCGAAGAAGAACAACGTCGACCTGCAGATCTCGATGGTGCCGTTGAAGGAGTTCCTGCCCAAAATTACGGCCGCCATCGAGGCCAAGGCCACGCCGGACATCGTCGAGTCCAACGCGGTCGAGTTGCGGGCCCGCGGCCAGCTGCTCGACGTCACCGACACTTACAGGAAGCTCGAGAAGTCGTACGGCGGCTGGGTCGGCAACGCGCCCAAGATCATGCTGGAGCCCGACGGACGGGTCCACCACATCATGTATGGGTTCCAGGGCTTCATGCTGATGTCGCGGGACGACCTGGTGAAGGAGGCCGGTCTCACGCCGCCGCCGGCCACGTGGGCCGACATGCTGACGTACGCCAAGAAGGCCCAGAAGCCCCCGCGGGTCTTCGGGATGGGAATCCCCGTCAGCAACCAGACGGACTCCCAGGTCTGGGAAGACATGATGAAGAGCTACGGGGCGCGGCTGGCCGACGACAAGGGCAAGCGCATCATCCTGGGCGACTACAAGAAGGAAGTCTGGGAGTTCCTCGACCTCTTCACCGAGGTGTGGAAGGCCGGGGTGCTTCCGCCCGGGGTCGCGACCTGGGACAACACCATGAACAACTCCACCTACCAGGCGGGCAAGGCCGTCTTCATCCTCAACCCGATCACGCTGTCGCTGTGGCTCGAGGAGAACAATCCCGAGCTGCTGGCCAAGACGGGGCACTACACGTATCCCCGAGGGCCCAAAGCCCTCATCCAGCCCGTCACGTTCGGCTCGCGCTCGATCATGAAATACACAAAAGTCCCCGAGCTGGCCAAGCAGTTCCTGTGGGACTCGATGGAGCCGGGCAAGATGGACAAGGAGCTCAGCGTCAGCCAGTGGGGTCCGGTGCTGAAGGCCTACCTCGGGTTCGACGTCTGGAAGAAGAAGCCGTTCATGAAGGGCCTGATCGACCTGTCGCTGCGCGGCGAGCCGCAGGGCTATCCCGACGTCTTCAATGACGCGTGGCGGGAGCAGTTCACGAACACGACGATCTCGCGGATGCTCCAGCGGACCGTCATCGACAACTGGTCCCGCGACAAGGCCTTCGCCGAAGCGCTCGACGTTCTCGGTAAGATCTACGGGAAGTACACGTAGGGGGCGATCGTGGCGGTCCGGCACCGCTCCGTCGCCGTCGCGCTTCCCGCCCCGACCAGATCGGGGCGGTGGCCGTCCGTTCGTACGCGCGAGTCGCTCGCCGGCATGGGGCTCCTCCTGCCGACGGTGCTGCTCCTGATCGGGCTCGTGCTGTACCCGTTCTTCTACGCGATCTGGCTGGCGTTCTCCGACAAGGCCGTGGGGTCCCCCGGGCAATACGTCGGCCTGCGGAACTTCATCTACGTGCTCGGCTGGCCCCAGTTCAGCACGGCCGTCATGAACACGGTCGTCTTCACCGTGTGTGCCGTGGCCATCAAGTTCGGGCTCGGCATGGCCGTGGCCCTCGTGCTCAACCAGCATATCCGGGGTCGAAACTTCTTTCGCGCCTTCCTGCTCCTCCCCTGGGTCATGCCCGCGTTCGTCGTCTACCTGGTCTGGCGCTGGCTCTACGATCCGCTGGCCGGGTTGATCAACTACGCGCTGATGGATCTCGGGCTGATCGCCGGCCCGATCGCCTTCCTGTCCGACCGCAGCACGGCCATGGCCTCCGTCATCGTCGCCCACGCCTGGCGGAATTTCCCGTTCTACGCGATCTCGTTCCTGGCCGGCATGCAGACCATCGCCCAGGAGCTCTACGACTCCGCGCAGGTGGACGGCGCCTCGCGCGTCCAGCAGTTCCGCCACATCACCCTGCCCGGGCTCTACCACATCATCGGCGTGGTCTTGCTGCTCACGACGATCCAGACCGCGAACGCGTTCGAGCCGGTGTACTTGTTGACGGGCGGCGGCCCGTCGGACGCGACCATGGTCTACACGATGCTGGTGTACGTGATGGGGATCGTGAACCTCCACCTCGGCCAGGCGGCGGCCGTCTCGACCCTCTTCCTGCCGCTGCTGGTCGGTCTCGTGCTGGTGGTGACCATTCTTCTACAAAGGAAAGCCAACGCGTGAGGGAGAGAGAGCACCATGCGTGAGCCGCTCTCGATCCGGGTCACCACCTACACGCTGCTGGCGATCTTCGTGTTCCTGGTGGCGGTGCCCTTGTTCTGGATGCTGGCGACCGCGCTCAAGACGAACAAGGATCTCTACGAGGACTTCAGCTACCTGCCGACCAGGCCCACCCTCCAGCACTTCGTCCGCGTCATCACGCGCGAAGATCTCCTCACCAACATCCGGAACAGCCTCGCGGTGGCGGCGACGACGACCGCGGTCACGGTGGTGGTGAGCGCGTTCGCCGCCTTCAGCATCGTTCGCTACCGCTACCGGGGGCGGGACTGGGTGGGACGCCTCATCCTCTTCAAGTACCTGCTGCCGACGGCAATGCTGTTCGTCCCGCTCTACGCGATCGTAGTCGGGCTGGGCCTGGGCAATACGCTGAAGTCGCTCATGCTGACCTATCTCTCGTTCACGGTGCCCTTCTGCACCTGGATGCTCATGGGCTACTTCCGGAGCATTCCGCCCGAGCTCGAAGAGCACGCGATGGTCGACGGCTGCACCAAGATTGGCGCGCTGTTCCGCATCCTCTTCCCGCTGTCGGCGCCGGGCATCGTGGCCTCGGCGATCTTTTCCTTCACCCTGGCCTGGAACGAGTTCCTCCTGGCCCTGGTCTTCACCAGCGACCACACCACGATGACGGTGCCGATCAAGCTCTCGATGATGGTGGTGGGCGACCAGTACATCTGGGGCCAGCTCATGGCCGGCGCCGTCCTGGCCTCGGTACCTATCGCCATCCTCTACTTCCTGGCCCAGCGCTTCGTCGTCCAGGGCCTGGCCGCGGGGGCCGTGAAGGGGTAGCTTCCCGGCCGGGTCAGTAGGTGACGAGCTCGAGCCCCGGAATCCGCGAGAAGTCCTTGGCGTTGCGGGTCACGAGACCGGCCTCGTCGACGAGGGCGGCCGTGGCGATGAGCAGGTCCATCGTGGAGACACGCTGGCGTCGTCGCTCCAGGTCCCCGAGCAATCGCCCGTACACGGTCGGAAACCGCTCGTCCGGGTAGACGACCTGGAGGCTCATGCACAGCTGGCGAACGCGCTGGCGCTCGACCCCTGGCTGCCGGCTGAGCTCGGCGCCGGCTAGCAGCTCACACACGACATGAACCCCGACCCGAACCTCTTCGCCCTCGAGGGTGTCCAGCAGCGACGTCGCCGGGCCGGACACGTGACGGCTGCTCTCCCGCAGGAGATCGACCAGGAACGAGGTGTCGAGATGCGTCACAGCCTGGCTGATCGGGCCGGGTGGCGCCGGCGCCCGCGCAGCTGGGCCTCGATGGCGTTCAGCGTGTCCTCGCTGACGCCCGCCCGCGCCACCACGGCCCGGAGATCCTTCCCGGTCATCTGCCGGCCGAGCCGTTCCTTGATGACCTCCGAGAAGGACTGCCCCGGGCCCTTGTGGCGGGCCAGGATCTCGTAGGCTTCGAGGTCGATCGTGATGGTCTTGACGGCCATGCACTTAGCATGCACTTATCTGGTCTTTCGGTCAAGGACGGACTGTTGGAGTCCGAGGCGGAGCGAGCCGAATCAGCGTAAGCTCCCGGTGCAACCAAGGAGGATTCCATGAGGATCCTTCGCAGCCTCTCCACGGTGGCGCTCATTCTCGTAGTCCTGGTGCTCGGGGCCACACGCGGTGCGGCGGCTCCCGAGGGGCAGATGACCTGGGCCGCGCACATCTCGCTGGCCCCCACGTGGTTCGATCCCGCGGAGACCCCGGGAATCGTCACGCCGTTCATGATCCTCTACGCGCTGCACGACGCGCTGGTGAAGCCCATGCCCGGCAACGCCATGGCCCCCAGCCTGGCCGAGTCGTGGACGGTGTCGAAGGATGGCCTCGCCTACGAGTTCGTCCTGCGCCAGGGCGTGCGCTTCCACAACGGCGATCCCGTCACCGCCGATGACGTGAAGTTCTCCTTCGAGCGTTATCGGGGTGCCGCCAACAAGCTCTTGAAGGCCAAGGTCGCGGCGGTGGAGGTCGTGGACCCTCACCGCGTGCGCTTCCGGTTCAAGGAGCCGTGGCCCGACTTCATGACCTACTACGGGAGCCTCACCACCGGCGCCGGCTGGGTCGTTCCCCGGAAGTACCTGGAGAAGGTCGGCGACGAGGGGTTCAAGAAGGCGCCCGTGGGGGCTGGCCCGTACCGGTTCGCCTCGTTCACCCCCGGCGTCGAGCTGGTGCTCGAGGCGAACGAGACCTACTGGCGAAAGCGCCCCAGCGTCAAGCGGCTGGTGCTGAGGTCCCTGCCCGACGAGGCCACGCGGCTGGCCGCGCTCAAGCGCGGCGAGGCCGACGTCGTGTACCTGCTCCAGAGCGAGCTGGCCGAAGAGGTGCGGCGGTCGCCCGGCCTGACGCTGCGCCCGACCCCCATCGTGTCGACGCACTGGCTGGTGTTCCTCGACCAGTGGGACCCGAAGTCGCCCTGGGCCGACCGGCGCGTTCGCCTGGCCGCCAACCATGCGATCAACCGCCAGCCCATCAACGAGGCGATCACGCTGGGGTTCTCCCGGATCACCTGGAGCGTCATTCCCCAGAGCTTCGACTTCTTCTGGCAGCCCCCGGCGTACGCCTACGATCCGGCCAGGGCCAAGCAGCTCCTCGCCGAGGCCGGCTACCCGAACGGGTTCGACGCCGGCGACCTCTGGTGCGATGCTGCCACCGCCACCATGAGCGAAGCGGTGGCCGGCTACCTGCAGGCCGCTGGGATCCGCGCCCGGGTCCGGCCGCTGGAGCGGGCCGGCTTCTTCAGGAGCTACCAGGACAAGAAGCTGAAGAACCTGGCCTACAACATCAGCGGCGCCTTCGGGAACGCGGCCACCCGCCTCGAGGTCTTCGTCGCCGCCGGCGGTCCCTACGTCTACGGTAGCTATCCCGACATCGATGGGCTCTTCCGCGAGCAGGGCGGCGAGCCGGACCGCAAGCGGCGCGAGGCGCTGCTGCATCGGATCCAGCAGCTCATCCACGACAAGGCCATGTACGCCCCGGTCTGGGAGCTCGGCTTCATCCACGCCTCCGGTCCGCGCGTGGAGGAGGCGGGCCTCGGGCTCATCACCGGCTTCGCGTTCTCCGCGCCCTACGAGGACGTAAGACTGAAGAGCAAGTGAGGAAGGAGGCTTCCCTCATGAGACACGTTCGAGGCCTCTTCGCGATACTGCTGGTCCTCCTGATCCCGGCCCTTGAACCCGTGCCGGCCGCCGCGGCGCCGGAAGGGCAGATGACCTGGGCCGTGCACGTCTCCCTGGCGCCTACCTGGTTTGACCCGGCCGAGACCTCGGGGATCATCACGCCCTACATGATGCTCTACGCCTTGCACGACGCGCTGGTGAAGCCCATGCCGGGCAATCCCGCGGCGCCGAGTTTGGCCGAGGCCTGGTCCATGTCCCCTGACGGGCTCGTCTATGAGTTCGTCCTCCGAAAGGGCGTCAAGTTCCACAACGGCGACCCCGTCACCGCGGAGGACGTGAAGTTCTCGCTGGAGCGCTACCGCGGTGCCTCCCACAAGCTGCTCAAGGGACGCGTCGCGGCGATCGAGACTCCAGATCCGTCGCGCGTCCGCATCCGCCTGAAGAGCGCGTGGCCCGACTTCATGACGTTCTACTTCAACGCCACCGGTGCGGCCTGGATCGTGCCGAAGAAGTATGTCGAGAAGGTCGGCGACGAGGGATTCAAGAAGGCTCCGGTCGGGGCCGGTCCCTACCGGTTCGTGTCGTTCACGCCCGGAGTCGAGCTCGTGCTCGAGGCGTTCGATCAGTACTGGCGAAAGGTGCCGAACGTGAAGCGCCTGGTCCTCAAGTCCATTCCCGACGAGGCCACCCGGCTGGCTGCGCTCAAGCGGGGCGAGGTGGACATCGGCTACGCGATCCGCGGCCCACTGGCGGAGGATATCCAGCGGACTCCGGGTCTGACCCTGAAGCCCCAGGTCGGTCTGGCGACCCACTGGGTGTACTTCACCGAGCAGTGGGATCCGAAGTCGCCCTGGCACGATCGGCGCGTTC
This sequence comes from Candidatus Methylomirabilota bacterium, assembly GCA_036556905.1. GTDB lineage: Bacteria > Methylomirabilota > Methylomirabilia > Rokubacteriales > CSP1-6 > 40CM-4-69-5. The sequence continues at coordinate 21,332 of DATBIM010000127.1, read as the reverse complement.
GCCTGGCCGCCAACCACGCCATCGATCGGCAGGCGATCAATCAAGCCGATGCGCTCGGGCACGCCCGAATAGGGTGGAGCATCATCCCCAGCAGCTTCGAGTTCTACTGGCAACCGCCGGGCTACGGCTATGACCCCGCCAGGGCCAGGCAGCTCCTCGCCCAGGCCGGGTATCCCAACGGCTTCGATGCGGGCGACTACTTCTGCGACGCCGCGCTCACCAATCTCGGGGAGCCCGTGGTCAACTATCTCAACGCCGCCGGCATCCGGGCGAAGCTCCGGCCGATCGAGCGCGCGGCGTACTTCAAGGGGTTCGCCGAGAAGAAGTACCGGGGGTTGGTCCACGGCGCCAGCGGGGCCTTCGGGAACGCCGCCACCCGGATCGAAGCCTTCATCGCCGGCGGCGGCACCTACGCCTACGGCAGCTACCCCGACATCGATGGGCTCGTCCAGGAGCAGGCTGCCGAGCTCGATCCCCGGCGGCGGGCGACGACCCTCGAGCGCATCCAGCAGCTCATCCACGAGAAGGCGATCGTCGCGCCGATTTATCTGAACGCCGGCATGAACGGCATCGGGCCGCGGGTGCAGGAGTCGGGGATCGGAGCGATCGCCGGGTACCTGTGGTCGGCGCCCTACGAGGACGTGAAGCTCAAGGGCAAGTGAGGGCCGGCCCGGCCTACGGGGCCGGGGGAACGGCGCTGCCGATCACGGCGATACCCTGGATCTCGATCTCCATGCCGGGACGGGCGAAGTTCGAAACAGTGATGAGCGCGCTGGCCGGAAAGTTGCCGTCGGGGAACAGCTGCTTGCGGATCTCCACGAAACGGTCGCCGTATCGCGGCTCCTTGATGAATACCGTCATGGTGACGAGATCGGCCAGCGTGCCTCCGGCGCGCCGCAGCGTCTGGTCCATGAGGGCGAACACGCGGCGCGTCTGGGCCTCGAAGTTGCCGGCAATGTCCTTGCCGTCGGCGTCCAGCGTGGCCGTCTGGCCGGCCAGCCAGACGGTTCGCCCGCCCTCGGTCACCACGGCGGGCGAGTACGCCCGCGTCTTCTGAAACTCGCTCGGCTCCAGGTAAGTCTTCCTCATGGGCCCTCTCTTCTCATCCCTGCCACCAGGCCGGGACGAGGGTGTTGATCACGAATTCGCGCACATACTTCATTCTTCAGTCCTCCGGCGATGCCCTCGGTCAGCCACCAGGCCGGGCCGGGTCGCAACCGGTCTGACCAGTATTGACTCCCGGTGTGGGGGAGCTATAGTGCCATCACCCTCGAGCCCCCAGTTGGGAAGGAGCGCACCATGAAAGATGGACTCCGCTTCGTCGATTCCGACATGCACATCATGGAGCCCCCGGATCTGTTCGAGCGCTACCTGGATCCGAAGTTCAAGGACCGGGTCAGCGTGCCCATCGGGGCCGATGGGCGTCCCACCCGGGGCTGGGCCGCCGGCATGATCGTGGTCGACGGGGTGTCCATCTCGGACTCCGACCTGCAGCAGTACCGGAAGCGGCATCGCACCTCGGCCAACAGCAGCCAGCCGCTCTCGGGCTCTCGCCTCTTCGAGAGCGACCGGCTCGATTTCGCCATCCAGCGCCAGTACAACCCCGAGGCCCAGGTGATGGGCATGGCCATGGAAGGTGTCGACATCGCGGTGCTCTACCCCACCACCGGGCTGGCCCTGCTCGGCCGCAACGGGATGGATCCCCAGATCTCCCTGGCCCTCTGCCGGGCCTACAACAACTGGATCCACGAGTTCTGCCAGTACAGCCCCGAGCGTCTGAAATTCGTGGCCATGCTGCCCGTGCACGACGTGCACCTGGCGTGCAAGGAGCTCGTGCGCTGCGTGCGGGAGCTGGGCGCGGTGGGGTCGTTCATGCGGCCGAACCTGGTCAACGGCCACTACTGGCACTCGAACTACTGGGAGCCGCTCTACAGCCTGCACGAGGAGCTCGACGTGACGTGGGGCTTCCACGAGGGCGTGAGCGCCGTGTACTCCCGCATGATCGAGCTCTACGGCGAGAACCGGTTCTATCGTCACGTGGCCAGCCACTGGATCGAGATGCAGCAGGCCCTCATCGCCATGATCATCGGCGGCGTGTTCGAGTTCCATCCCAAGCTCCGGGTGGGCTTCCTGGAGGCCCAGAACTCCTGGGTGCCCGGGCTGCTGTCCCGCATCGAGTGGGACTATCCCCAGTATCGTGACTCGCACGCGCCCTATCTCGCGCTCACGCCGCGCGAGTACTTCCGGCGCAACTGCTGGGCCGCCGTGGAGGGGAGCGAGCCCGAGATCGAGGCCACCGCGGGGCTGATCGGAGCCGATCGGATGTGCGTCTCCACGGACTACCCGCACTTCGACTCGAACTTCCCGCACGTGTCGGAGAATTTGCTCAAGAACGTCCCCCGTCCCATCGCCGCCCAGATCCTCATGGGCGGCGCGCACCTGTACGGCTTCACCGAGGCGGACTTCAAGAAGGCCGACGCCGCGGCGGCGGCCAGGCCGGCCGGCGTCAAGTGACGGTGCAGGCGGGGCGAAGGCGAGCTGGCTGATCGGCTTCGCCCCGCGGCCGGCCGCCGCGGGCCAGACGGCGCGGCGGTGACGTCCACATCGAGCCAGCGGTGGGCGGTGTCGAAGACGAACGGCTCATCGCGGCCGGGCAGCACCACGCGCCCCACCGAGCGGTGCGCGGGGTCCAGGTCGAAGAAGAGACCGTAGCGAATGCCCAGGTGGCCGACCGCCTCGGGGCAGTGGTAGCGAAGCACGAGGACCAGATCCTCGGGCAGGTCCGCGTCGTCGAGGAGCGGCGAATCAGCCACACACCGTGAGTCGCCGGTAGTGACCACCAGCCGCTCGGTGAGGTAGCGCTCGAGCGCGGCCCGCCGCCGCTCGAAGGCCGCCGCCGGCACCGGGGTGGCCAGATCCGTCTCCATGCCGAGGGCCACGGCCAGGTCATAGCCCGACACGCGGAGCTGGTAGGCGACGAGATCCCCGGAGATGTGCACCTCGCCCGTTGCCAGGCGGGTCCGGTGAGCGGGCACGCGGCCCGGCGCGCTCAGGGTAACCAGCGCGGCCAGGCCGAGGGCGAGGGTGGCGCGGCCTACGTCTTCCGCCTCACCGCCCCCGGAGCTTGGGGTCCAGGGCGTCGCGCAGGGACTCGCCGAAGAGGTTGAAGCCGAACACCCCCAGGCTGATGGCGATGCCGGGGAAGATAGCGATCCACGGTGCCTTCTCCGCGTACGACAGCGCCGACCCCGAGAGCATCAGTCCCCACGACGGCGTGGGCTCGGCCGCCCCCAGGCCCAGGTAACTGAGCGCCGCCTCGGCCAGAATGGCCCCTCCCAGCTGCGCGGTCAGGAGGATGATGTAGGGCGCCACGACATTGGGGACGATGTGCTGCAGGACGACCCGGGGCCGAGACGCGCCGAGCGCCTGCACGGCCTCCACGTACACATTCTCCTTCACCGACAGCGCGGTGGCCCGCACGACCCGGGCCGCTCGCGGGATGATGGGAATGGAGATGGCGATCACCACGTTCTGGACGGCCGGCCCCAGGATCGAGGCGATGGCCAGGGCCAGGATCAGCTGCGGGAAGGCCAGGAGCATGTCCATCAGCCGCTCGAGAAAAAGGTCCACCCGTCCGCCCGCGTAGGCGCTCATCACACCCAGCAGGCCACCGATCGTACAGCCGATGAACGACGCGCTGAAGCCGACGAACAGGGCGATCCGGGCCCCGTAGATGAGCCGGCTCATGAGATCGCGACCGAATTCGTCAGTGCCGAACCAGTGCTCCACGCTCGGCCGGGTGAACTGCAGACCGTAGTCGGCCTGATAGGGATCGTAAGGCGCCAGCACCTCGGAGAAGGCGCCGACGACCAGCATGGCCAGGATGATCGCCCCCCCCGCCGCACCCAGCGGTTTCGTTCGGACGAACTTCATCACCGCGGCAGCCGTGGTGAGCCGTGGCGCCATGGGGGCCGAGGCGCGCGCGTGGGCCAGCGCGTAATCCGTGGTGGCCATCGCTAGCGGTAGCGGATGCGTGGGTCGAACCACGCGTAGGTCAGGTCGACGAGGAGATTCACGATCACGAAGCTGAACGCGATGAGGAAGACCAGGGCCTGCACGACGGGGTAGTCCCGGTGGGCCACGGCGTCCACCACGAACCGCCCGATGCCGTTGAGTGTGAACACCGTCTCGGTGACCACGAGGCCGCCGATGAGGAACGCGAACTCCGTGCCGATCAGCGTGATTACCGGCAGCATCGAATTCTTCAGGGCGTGGCGGATGACGATGACCCGCTGGGCCAGGCCCTTGGCCCAGGCCGTGCGGATGTAGTCCTCCCGGAGCACCTCCAGCACCGTCGAGCGCGTCATACGGGTGGTGACGGCAGAGTAGCGATAACCCACGGTGACGACCGGCCAGACCATCATCGAGAGGTTCGCCCAGGGATCGACCCAGGGCGGATGGTACTCCAGCGGGGGCCCCCAACCGAACACGATCACGAGGAACAGGATGCAGAGGATGCCGACCCAGAACCCCGGGATGGCGAGGCCGCCGATGCTGATCACGCGGATGACGTAGTCCACCCACGTGTCCTGCCGGACGGCAGCGAGCATGCCGAGGGGGATCGAGATGATCACGGAGACCAACGTCGCCATGAGGGCGAGCTGCAGGCTCAGCGGCAGCCGGATAAGCAACTCGTCGAGGACCGGCGCGCCCGTCCACAGTGACTTGCCGAAGTCGAACTGCAGCACGCCCCACAGCCACGTCCCGAACTGGACGATCAGCGGCTGATCCAGCCCCAGCTGCTGCCGCACCGCGGCGAGCTGCTGCGCATCGATCTGGCCCCCGTCGTCACCGCCGAGGATCAGGAGGGCCACGTCCCCGGGGATCACACGCATGATCAGAAACACGATCGTGGCGACCCCGAGGAGGGTGGGGACGACCAGGAGCAAGCGCTTCAAGATGTACGTGCGCACGCCTCGGTCACCTCATCCAATCAATCTTCAGCGAGCCACACGTCCTGGAGCTTCTGGTTCGAGTAGTGGCTGGGCGCGGCCTTCCAGTTCTTCACCCTCGCCGAGTGCACGATGGAGCGCACCCACCAGAGACCCTGCGCGAAGTACGCCTTCTCGAACACGATCCGCTCGAACTGGTTCACGAGCTTCTTGCGCTCGGCCGGGTCCAGTGTCCTTCCCTGCCGCTCGTACAGATCGTCGAGCTCCGGGTCGGCGACCTGGCTCCAGTTCGTCAGCGGGCTGGAGCTGACGAAGTCCACCAGCGTCAGGTCGGGCTCATCCATGAAGTCGACATGGGGATCGACGATCGTCTCGAAGTTCCTCGTGACCCGGCCGGTGTCGAACCAGGCGGCCGTCTCCAGCGGCCGGTTCGTCGCCTCGACCCCGATCCTTTTCCACTCCTGGATGACGAACACCGCGAAGTCCTGGTACGGGAGCTTCACGTTTCGGTTTGCCAGGACGAACTTCATGCCGTTCGGGAAGCCGGCCTCGGCCAGCAGTTTCTTGGCCTCGGCGCGGTTCTTCTCCATGTCCCGCCCGAAACCGGGGAGCTTCTCGAGCTCCGCCGGCGACATGGCCCACTCCGAGCCCGGACGCACCAGGCCGCCAACGCCCTTGAGGCCGGTGAGGGGGAACAGCACCTTGCTCATCGTGTAGCGGTCGATGGCGAGCGTGAGCGCTTTGCGGACGCGCACGTCGTCGAACGGCTTGACCTTGTGGTTGAACGAGACCGCCCACCAGCCGGGGGTGGGCGCCTCCTGGACGACGACCTTGTTGCCGAGCTGCCGCGTGATCGCCTCGACCTCGGACGTGGGCAGGCCCCGGAACTCGATGTGGGCCCGGCCGGAGCGAACAGCGGCGGCGCGCACGGCTGTCTCGGGGCTGATATAGAACTTGTAGCCATCCAGATACGGCCGGTCCTTGATGAAGTAGTCGGGGTTGCGCTCACCTTCGAACGTGGCGCCGCGCGTGTAGTCCTTGAACTTGAACGGTCCCGACCCCACCACGTTCGCCTTGAAGTGGTTCGGGTCCTTGTCGAGATATTTCTTCGGGAAGATCACGTTCCAGGGCGAGGCCAGGTTGGACACGAACGCCGCCGACGGGTGCTTCAGCCTGAACACCACGGTGGCGGGATCGGGCGCCTCGATCGCCTTGACCACCTCGTAATGCGCCTTGCGGATGCTCTTGGTCCCCTTGGGCGGGAAGACGATCTTGTCGTAGCTCGCCTTGACATCGGCCGAGGTCAGTGGGGTGCCGTCGTGAAACTTGATGTCCTGACGAACCTTGACGGTCACGGTGAGCCCGTCGGGCGAGGTCTTCCACGAAGTGCCGGCGTCGCCGATGATTTTCGAGGAATCCAGCGGGTCGAACTGGAGCAGGGTGCTGTAGAGGGGCGCCACCAGCTGGACGTTGGCAAACGTGCTCTCCTGGTGCGGGTCGAGGCTCGGCGGGTCGGCGCCGATGGCCGCTAGCAGGACCCCGCCTTTCCGAGGGGTTTCAGCCGCCGCGGACGTGCCCGGCAGCGTCAGCGCGCTCGCCAGAACAGCCAGGGTAACGATGGTGAGGACCGCCCGACCACGCCGGATTCCTGTCGCCATCTGATGCCTCCCAGGGTCGATGGACGTGAGGTACAGTTGACGGACGCTACCAACGGAAGGGCGCACCTGTCAACCGGTGCTTCCTGTCAAGCCCGCCCCCCGTAGGTCAATCCTCCGACAGCCAGACGTCCTGGAGCTTCTGGTTCACGTAGTGACTGGGCGGAGCCACGTAGTTCTTGACCTTCGCCCAGTGGACGACATTTCGCCTCCACCAGAGCCCCGGGATGTAGTACGCGTTCTCCAGCACTCGCTTCTGGGCCTCGATGACCAGCTTCTTCCGCTCGGCCGGGTCGAGCGTTCGGGCCTGTCGCGAGAACAGGTCGTCGACCACGGGATCGGAGAACCGGCCCCAGTTTTGAGGGTCTCTCGAGGTGTAGCGCCGGAGGAACAGGTCGGGATCGTCCATGAACTCGGCGGTGGGAAGGACGATGAGCTCGAAGTTGCCCTGGTCGCGTCCGTCCGCGTACCAGGACGCCGTCTCCAGCGGTCGGTTCTCGGCCTCGATCCCGATCTTGCGCCACTCCTGGATCACGTAGACCGCGAAGTCCTGGTACGGGAGCTTCACGTTGCGGTTTTTCAAGACCACCTTGAAGCCGTTGGGGTAGCCAGCCTCGGCCAGGAGTCGGCGGGCCTCGGCCCGATTCCTCTCGGCGTCCCTGCCGAAGCCGGCGAGCTGCTCGAGGTCGGCCGGTGGGATGGCCCACTCGGTGCCGGGACGGATCATCGCTCCCGCGTCCCGGAGGCCGGTCAGCTGGAAGAGCACCTTGCCGCCCGTGTAGCGATCGAACCCGAGCGTGAGGGCTTTGCGCACGCGGATGTCGGTGAACGGCTTCACGTTGTTGTTGATGCCGATCCCGAACTGGCCCACCATCGGTGTTTCCTGGACGACGACCTTGTCGCCGAGGTGCTTCCGGATCGCGTCCACCTCGGACCCGGGCAAGTGGCGGAACTCGATGTAGGCACGCCCGGATCGGATGGCCGCGGCCCGCACCGACGTCTCCGAGCTGATGAAGAACTTGTAGCCGTCGAGGTAGGGCCGGTCCTTGATGAAGTAGTCGGGGTTCCGCTCGCCTTCGAACGTCGATCCGCGCGTGTAGCCCTTGAGCTTGAAGGGTCCGGAACCGACGACGTTCGTCCTGAAGTAGTTCGGGTCACGGTCCAGGTACTTCTTCGGATAAATGACGTTCCAGGGCGAGGCCAGGTTGGCCAGCAGGGACGCCGACGGGAACTTGAGCTTGAACACGACCGTGCTCGGGTCGGGCGCCTCGACGCTCGCGACTGCCGAGTAGGAATTCTTCCGGATGCTGCGGACACCCGGCGGCGGCCAGATGATCTTGTCGTAGGTGGCTTTGACGTCGGCGGCGGTGAGTGGCGACCCATCGTGGAAGCGAATGTTCGGACGAAGCTTGAACGTGTAGGTCAGCGAGTCCGGTGAGATCTTCCACTCAGTGGCCACGTCCCCGATGATCTTGGGATACCCGTAGGGGTCGATCTGCAGCAGCAGGCTGTAGAGCGGCGCCACCAGCTGGATGTTGGCGAACGTGCTTTCCTGGTGGGCATCCAGGCTCGGTGGGTCGGCCCCGATCACGGCCAGCAGGACGCCGCCGCGCCGGGGGGTCTCCGCCGCGGCGGCTGCCGGTGGCGCCACAACGAGCAGGGAGCTGACCAGGACCGTCAGGACCGCAATTCGGAAGCCTTCCGCCATCTGATACCTCCCACGGACCGGGGACGTAGGACAGTGACGGGACAGGACGGGAAAAAGTTGGCAGCGGACGCTAGCAGGGGCCAGGCATCCCTGTCAACGGGTGGTCAATCGGTGAGCGAGCGGTAGATCTCGACCTCGACCGCCCCCTCGGTGAGGCCTTCCCGCTCCCGGCGCTCCCGGTAGGCGGCCAGATGCGGGGCCTTGCGGTGGGCATCGAAGGCGGCGTCGTCCGTGTACTGCTCGTAGAAGAGGAACAGGTCGGGATCCTTCCGGGAGCGGTGGGGTCGGTAGACGAGACAGCCCGGCTCGGCCTTGCGCACCACCGCCGCCTGCTCCTGGAGGAGCGCGGCCAGCACGTCGCCCTTGCCCTTCGCAGCGCGGATCTTCGCGACCACCGTGAGCACCTCAGCCATCGCGCTTCCTCTCTCGGCCTCTCAGGCCGCCTTCTGGGGGACCCGCGGGGGGAGCCAGAACGAGAAGGTGGCGCCCTTCCCCGGGGCGCTCGTGCACGAGATCTCGCCGCCCAGCGTCTCCACGAACTGCTTGGCCAGGGCCAATCCATAGCCCGTCGATGGTTCACCGGCCGAGGGCACCGGCCCCAGGCGAGTGCCGGGATGGAACAGGCGCGCCTGGTCCTGGGAGTTCAGTCCGGGGCCCTCGTCCTGGACGCTGCAGACGACACCGTTGCGCTCCCCCTGGACGCGGACGAGGATCCCTTTGCCGCTGGGCGAGTATTTCACGGCATTGGACAGGAGATTGTCCAGCACGGCGGCGACGACGACACCATCCGTCCGGATCGTGGGAATGTCGCCGGACGCGGTGAAGGTCAGCTGCAGACCCTTCTGGGCGGCGGCTTGCTGATAATAGGCGCAGGCCTTCTCGACCAGCCGGGGGAGCTCGATGTCGTTGAGCTTCAGGGTCAGCTCGCCTCCCGTCGAGTTGCTGATCAACCGGCTGACCGTGTGGATCATGAGATTGGTGGCATGCCCCAGCCCTTCGAGCCACACCTTCACCTGAGGGTTGGGATGGTCTCGGAGCGTCCGCTGCAGGAGACTGACGACGGCCCCGGACACCATGAGGAAGTTGTTGAGCGCGTGGGCGGCCAGCCCGATGGATTTGGCATCGGTCGCTGGCAGCTTGTCCAGCTCGGCCAGCGCCTGGTCCAGGGCCGCCTGGGCTCTGGCGATGTCGGCGGCGGCCTCCATCCTGGGATCGACCATCGACGGACCTCCCGCCGAGAGTCTAGTGGGGATGTCGCGAGAGCGTCAAACGGCCCGACCGCTTGACGGCCGCCCCGACGTCGGCCTAGTCTCAGTGGGTCATGACCCTCACGTTTCGCAAGCGGCATCCGCATTTCGTCGCCGAGGTCGGCCCGGTGGACCTGCGCCGGGTACACGATGCTGACACGCTGGCCCAGATCCGGGCGGGGATGGACGAATACGCCGTCCTGATCTTTCACGATCAGCCCTTCACCGATGAGGAGCACCTGGCCTTCGCCCAGCGGCTCGACGGCGAGCTTCACACCAGAACCGGGTCCGCCGCCCTCGGGAAAAGCCGGCTGGGCGACGAGGCACTTTCGGACATCTCCAACCTCGACGAGCACGGTGAGATCCAGCAGACCGGCGACCGCCGCCGCATGTACTCGCTGGGCAACCGCCTGTGGCACACCGACGCGTCGTTCGTGGATCCCCCGGGTCGGTACTCCATGCTCTCGGCCAAGGTCGTCCCGCCCGTGGCGGCGGACACCGAGTTCGCCGACATGCGCGCCGCCTACGACGCGCTGCCGGCGGAGCTCAGGGCCCGGTTGGAAGGCCTGCGCGTCCACCACTCCATCGCCCACTCGCGTCAAACCCTGGGGTTCGAGTTCTCCGAGGACGAGCAGGAGAGGCTGAAGGGCGCGGTCCATCCCCTGGTGCGCACGATCCCGCGCTCGGGCCGGCAGTCACTCTACGTGGCCTCCCACGCCTCGCGGATCCTGGGCTGGCCGGTGCCCGAGGGGCGGCTGCTCCTGCGCGATCTCATCGAGCATGCCACCCAGCCCGAGTTCGTCTACCGTCACGCCTGGCGCGTGGGCGACCTCGTGATCTGGGACAACCGGGCCACCATGCATCGCGCCCGCCCCTTCGAGGACACGACCTATCGCCGCGAGCTCCGTCGGGTGACGACCCTCGATCTCCCGGAGCCTGCCCCCGTCGCCGGCGGCTCCTGACGGCGCGCGCGCCGTGACGGCGTTTCCCGGGTTCACGCTACCCGACGAGCTCCGCGTCCTCCGCGACCAGGTCCGCCGCTTCATCCGCGACGAGATCATCCCGCTCGAGCAGCGCCTGGACCCCGACGCGCCGGGGATCCCCGACGAAGACTTCCAGCGCCTGTCGGCCAAGACGAAAGCCGCCGGGCTGTGGGCCCTGGGGGCGCCCGAGGAGCACGGGGGCGGCGGGCTCGACACGTTCAGCATGTCGGTGGTCCTCGAGGAGATGTCGCAGCACCGCATGGGGCTCTACAGCCCCGGCTGCGGGGTTTTCGGGCGCTACCCGCCCCCGGCGATCTGGGCCGGCAGCAAGGAGCAGATCGCGAAGTACGCGGTGCCCACGATCCGCGAGGGCTGGCGGACCTTCTTCGCCATCACCGAGCCCTCCGGCGGCTCCGATCCCGCCGGCGCCATCCAGACGCGGGCCGAGCGGCGAGGTGATCGCTGGGTGCTCAACGGGCGCAAGGTCTTCATCTCCAATGCCCACAACGCCCGCTGGGGTGTGGTCTGGGCGCGCACCGACCGCGCCAAGGGGCGGGCCGGCATCTCCTGCTTCATCCTGGAGCCGGGGACGCCGGGCTTCACGGCCACGAACATCCGCACCATCCGGACTTCGGCCATCCCCAACGACGTCGTCTTCGAGGACTGCGAGATTCCGGCCGAGAACCTCATCGGGGCCGAGGGCCAGGGGCTCGACCTGGCCTTCGACCTGCTCGTCAAGAACCGCTTCCCGTACTCCGCGTGCAACCTGGGCGTGGCCGTGGCGGCGCACCGGATGGCCATCGCCCATGCCAAGCAGCGCTCGACCTTCGGCGTCCCGCTGAGCCAGCGCCAGGCCATCCAGTGGATGCTGGCCGACGCCGAGGTGGAGCTGCGGGCCTGCCGCTGGCTCATCTGGGAGGGCGCCTGGAAGGCCGACCGCGGTGAGGATGCGCGCGTGGAGGCTTCCATCGCCAAGCTCTACTCCAGCGAGGTGCTGGGCCGCGTGATCGACGCCGCCGTGCAGATCCACGGGGGTTACGGCGTGTCGAAGGAATTTCCGCTGGAACGCTGGTATCGGGAGGCCCGCGTGCGCCGGATCGGGGAAGGGCCGTCGGAGGTGCACCGCATGGTCATCGCTCGCTCGTTGTTCCGCTGAGCCCGCCGATGCTGCCGCTGGCCGGCGTCAAGGTGGTCGAGCTCGGGGCGAACCTGGCCGGACCCTATGCGGCCGAGGTCCTCGGCCATCTCGGCGCCGACGTGGTCAAGATCGAGCGGCCCGAAGGGGACGACGCCCGCCATTGGGGCCCGCCGTTCTACAAGGGAGTGGCGCCGAGCTACCTGGCCGTGAACGCTAACAAGCGCTCGATCACGGTGGACCTCAAAGACCGGCCGGCGGTGGCCTGGCTCACCGAGTTCATCGGCACGGCCGACGTCCTCATCCAGAACCATCGTCCCGGCACGCTCGACGCGCTGGGGCTGGGACCCCAGGCGCTGACCCGACGGTACCCGCGACTGGTCTACTGCTCGGTCTGGGCCTTCGGACGTCAGGGACCGCTGGCTCTCAAGCCTGCCTACGAGCCGGTCGTGCAGGCCTTCGCGGGCTTGATGATGATGAATGCCGCGGAGGGGGACCCGCCCACGCGCATCGGGGTGTCGGCGCTCGATTATGGCACCGGGATGTGGACGGCGATCGGCGCTCTGGCCGGGCTCTTCCAGCGCGCGCAGACGGGACGCGGCTGTGTGGTGGACTCCTCGCTGCTGGAAACGGGCCTGGCCTGGCTCAAGGGGCCCATCGCGCTTTTCAAGACCACCGGCGCCGTGCCCGACCGCCACCGTACGGGAAGCGGCCGGCTCATTCCCTTTCAGGCCTTCGAGACGAAGACCGGACCGGTGCTCATCGCCGCCGGCAACGATCGGCTCTTCGCCAAGCTGGCCGGCGTGCTGGGCCACCCCGAGTGGGCGAGCGATGCGCGCTTCACGAGCAACGCGGCCCGGCAGGCCAACAAGACGGCGCTGCTCGGCCAGATCGGTCAGATCGTGCTCACCCGCAGCAAGGGCGAGTGGATCGACCTCCTGGAGGCGGCCGGCGTCCCGTGCGCCCCGATCAACAGCCTGCCCGAGGTCCTGGCCCAGCCGCAGACCGACGCGCTCGGGCTGCTGCAGCCGGTCCCCGGCGAGGAGATGGACCTGGTCGGCCTGCCGTTGTCCTTCAACGGTGAGCGACCACCCATCCGCCGGCCGCCCCCGAAGATCGGCGAGCACAACGACGAGATTCTCGGGAAGGGTCGCCACGCGTAGTGATGTCGACACAAGTCGACGCTTGAAGCGTGTTGGGGAGCTGGGGTAGACATAGACCGTGAGTCCCACCGAGTACCAGCAGCTCATCGAGTTCCTCGGCGCCCGGTTCGACCAGGTCGATCATCGATTCGACCAGGTCGACCGCCGGTTCGAGCAGGTCGACCGCCGCTTCGAGCAGATCGACCGCCGGTTCGAGCAGATCGACCGCCGCTTTGCCGATATCGACCGTCGGTTCGATGCCGTCGACGGCCGCTTCACGGTCCTGGAGGATCGGATCGTGGAACTGGACGGTCGCGTCGCCGACCTGAGCGGCCGGGTCGCGGTGATCGACGACCGGCTCACGAGGCTGGAGGACCGGTTCACGGAGTTTCGCCACGAGATGCTCGGGCACCTCGACGAGATCTACCGTCGCTTCGAGCGCCTGGAGCAGGAATACCAGGCCATCACGCAGGCTTTGCGGCGCATCGAGGCGACCGTCGTGGGGGAGAGTCGCCGGCGGGAATTGCTCGAGCGCGATCTCGCCGAGCTCAAAGGGAACGTCGCCGCCCTGCAGGCTCGGATCGCTGCGCTCGAAGCGCGCCTGGCCGGGTGACGCCACCCATGAAGGTCATCTACGACGTGAAGGATCGGGTGGCCCGCATCACCATCAACCGCCCCGAGGCCATGAACGCGATGGACCCCGACGTCTACGCCGGGCTTTCCCACGCGTGGATCGACGTGCGCGACAACCCCGACGTGTGGGTGGCCATCATCACCGGGGCGGGTGAGAAGGCCTTCACCGCCGGCGCCGATCTCAAGGCCATGATCACGCGCTCGCGGGCCCGCGCGGATTTCTTCCTCACCCAGCAGAACATGATCCTGAATCGGGGCCTGGAGGTCTGGAAGCCGGTCATCGCCGCGGTCAACGGGTACTGTCTGGCCGGAGGCATGACGCTGCTCTTCGCCACCGACATCCGCATCGCCGCCGAGCACGCCGTCTTCGAGATCTCGGAGGTCAAGCGCGCCATTTTGCCGGGCAACGGGGGGACGCAGCGGGCGCTCCGGCAGCTCCCTTACGCCATCGCCATGGAGATGCTGCTGCTGGGGCGGCGCCTGACCGCCCCGGAAGCTCTGAGCTACGGGCTCGTCAACCGGGTCGTCCCGCTCCCCGAGCTGATGCCGACGGCCGAGCAGTACGCGCGCCGGCTGTGCGAGAACGGCCCGCTGGCGCTGCGGGCCGTAAAGGAGCTCGCCATCCGGAGCCAGAGCATCCCGCTGGAGCACGGCCTGCGCCTCGAGGAGTCTTTCCAGGAGTTCCTGCGCACCACCGAGGACGCCCGGGAAGGTCCCCGGGCCTTCGCCGAGAAGCGCAAGGCCGACTACAAGGCCCAATGACCCCGTCGCGCTCGGCCCTGTTCGTGCCCGGCAACCGCGCCGAGTGGATCACCAAGGCGGTGAGTTCCGGAGCCGACACCCTGATCCTCGACCTCGAGGATTCCGTGCCCGACCGCGAGAAGGCCGCGGCGCGCGAGACCGTCAAGGCCGGAGTCAAGATGCTCCGGGCCAAGGGGCAGGCCTGCGCCGTGCGGATCAACGCCTTCGCCACCGGGCTCACGCTGGACGACCTCGAGGGCGTGTTGTGCCCCGAGCTCGAGCGCATCTTGCTTCCCAAGGTGGAGACGGCGGCCGACTTGGACCAGCTCGACGCGCTGCTCACGCACCTGGAGCGTCGCCTGGGAATTCCCGACGGCCAGGTCGAGACGCCGCTGGGGTGCGAGACGGCCCAGGCCATGCGCAACGTCTACGAGATCGCCACCCGCTGCCGGCGGGTGAAGCGGGTGAGCCTGGCCGCCGGTCCGGGCGGCGATGCGGCCCGGGCCATCGGCTATCAGTGGTCCCGGGAGGGCATGGAGACGCTGTTCCTGCGCTCCAAGGTCGTGCTCGACGCCCGGGCCGCCGGCATCCAGTACCCGACGATCAGCTCCTGGTGGAACATCAAGGACCTGGAGGGGCTGGAGCGGGACGCGCGGTGGAACCGGTCGCTCGGCTATCGCGGTCAGACCGTGATGCATCCCTCCCACGTTCCCATCGTCAACCGCGTCTTCACACCCACCGCCGACGAAATCGCCTTTCACCAGGGCCTGATTCAGGCCATGGAGGCGGCGGAGCGCCAGGGGATCGCCGCCGTCACCTACCAGGGCGACATGGTCGACGAGGCCATGGTCAAGACCTCCCGCGAGCTGCTGGCCTTCGCCCGGGTCATCGGGCTGCAGGCCTGATCCCCCGCCCAGCGGCCTTTTCACAAACGCCGGCCGCCGGTGTCTCATAGGCATGGCACAGATCGACAACGGAGCGCTGGTCCTGGCCGACATTTCCGGGTTCACGGCCTTCGTCACCGCCACCGAGCTCGAGCACGGGCCACCCATCATTGCTGCCCTGCTCGAGGAGGTCATCCGAAAGCTCTCGCCGCCGCTGGAGATCCAGGAGGTGGAGGGCGATGCGGTCTTCGCTCTGGGGCCGGATCGGGTGCTGGTCCCGCGGGAGGGATTGCTCGAGGTGCTGGAGGGCGCCTTCGCCGCCTTCCGCCAGCGCCAGCAGGAGATGCAGGCTGACGAGACGTGCTCGTGCAATGCCTGCGCGAACATCGCGAAGCTCGACCTCAAGATCGTCGCCCACCACGGCAGTTTCCTGCGGCACGCGGTGGGCGGCCACAGTCAGGTGGCCGGTGTCGACGTCATCCTGGCCCACCGGCTCCTCAAGAATCGGCTGCCTACCCGGCGGGCGTACCTCATGCTCACGGAAGCGGCGCTGCGCTGGATCGGCATCGACCCGGCCCGGGCGGGCCTGGTGGCCCACACGGAGCGCTATGACTATCTGGGCGACGTCCGGTGCTTCGTGCGGGACCTGGCGCCGGAGCCCGTCGGCGCCCTGGCCTGAGGCGCCGCCTCGGCGGCGCCGCTACTCCTCGCGAGTCTCCCCGCCCATCTGCCCGCGAATCTCGCGCAGGCGCCGCTTCAACGCGGTCATGCGATCATTCATCTGCTCCGACAGGCGGGTCTTGACCGGCTTCTTCGGCGCGGCCTGTCGCACCGGCTCCGACCGGGGGGCGTGACAGTAGGCGCAGCCGTGCCGCAAGCCGTGCTTGCAGTCGCTCATGGATCTCACTCTCCTCACCGTCAGCATACCGCGGCCGCCGGCGAACGGCGGTGAGATCTCTGCTATGATTTCAGGACGCCTCGACCCATGCGCAAGAGCGACGGCCGGTTCCTCACCACTCACGTCGGCAGCCTCCCCCGCAACCCGATCTTGCGCGACCTGCTCGTCCAGCAGGACCGGGGCCAACCCATCGACGAGCGCGAGCTGGAGCGTCAGGTGGAGGCTGCGGTGCGGGCCGTGGTGGCCCGGCAGCTCGAGGTGGGCATCGATGTGGGCAACGATGGCGAGCAGCCGCGGGTGGGCTTTTCCACGTACGTGGCGCGCCGGATGCGGGGCTTCGGTGGCGAGAGCAAGCGTCCCGTCGCCCGCGACATGGCCGAGTTTCCCGACTATGCGGCGATGCTGGAGCTCCGGCGCCGGGCGGGGGCCCGGATCACCAATGCCCCTCAGGCCATCGCCGAGGTCCGCTACGACGATCTGAGCGAGGCGGCGCGGGAATGCGATCTCTTCCTCGCCGCGACGGACGCCGCCCCGCGGCCGTTCGCCGAACGGTTCATGACGGCCGCCTCCCCGGGCACGATCGCCACCGTGCTCCTCAACGCCCACTACGATTCTCACGAGCGCTACGTCATGGCCCTGGCCCGGGAGATGCGCAAGGAGTACGAGCTGATCCACGCTCGCGGCCTCATCGTACAGATCGACTGCCCCGATCTCGCCATGGAGCGCACGCGGTTCTTCCAGCACGAGTCCCTGGCCGGCTTCGTGCGCGCCGTCGAGCTCCACGTCGAGGCCATCAATCAGGCCACGGCTGCCATTCCGGCCGAGCGGATCCGCCTGCACGTCTGCTGGGGCAACTACGACGGGCCCCACGTCCACGACGTGCCCCTGGAGGCGATCCTGCCCGCGATCCTGGGGGCCCGGGTGGGGGCGCTCTCGCTGCCCCTGGCCAACCCCCGCCACCAGCACGAGTACCGGGTGATCGCGCGCCATCGGCTGCCCGACGCGATGCTCTTCCTGCCCGGGGTCATCGATTCGACCACCAACTATGTGGAGCATCCCGAGGTCGTGGCCGATCGCATCGGTCAGGCCGTGGCGGCCATCGGTGACCCCACGCGCGTGATCGCGTCGACCGATTGTGGTTTCGGCACCTTCGCCGGCTCGGAGAACTGCGCGGAGAGCGTGGTGTGGGCCAAGCTTCGCTCGCTCAACGACGGCGCGGCCCTGGCCAGCCAGCGCCGGGGCCGATAGAGGAGATCCCGTGACGGACGGCAGGAGAAAGCTCGAGGTCGTGACCGAGGTTCCCGACCGCGCCATGGTGATCTTCGCCCACCCCGACGACGCCGAGATCGCGTCCGGCGGGGTCGTGGCCCGATGGGTGGCCGCCGGGTGCGAGGTGACCTACGTGCTGTGCACCGACGGCCAGGCCGGCACCGCCGACCGCTCGCTGACGTCGGCCGCCCTGGCCCAGAAGCGAGCCGAGGAGCAGCGGGCCGCTGCGGAGTTCATGGGCGTGAAGCACCTCGTCATGCTCGGCTATCCCGATGGCGAGCTGGAGGACACCCGGCAGTTCCGGGGCGACGTGGTGCGCGCCATCCGCCAGTATCGCCCCCACACCGTGTTCGTCCACGACCCCTATCGGGTCAACGGCTTCCAGCATCGCGACCACCGCCAGGCCGGCATCGCCACGACCGACGCGGTGTACCCGTATGCCCGCGATCATCTGCACTTCGCCGAGCACGTCACCCGAGACGGCCTGGAGCCCCACAAGGTGCGCGAGCTGTGGTACTGGGGGATGGACGAGCCCAACGTCATCGTGGACGTCTCCGACTCGATCGAGCAGCAGATCGCCGCCCTGATCCGTCACGAGAGCCAGCTGCCGGGCTTCAACGTGGCGGCCGGGGAGACGATCGGGCAGCGGTTGCGGCGCCACGCCGCCGAGCTGGCCGAGGGCTATGGCTTTCAGTTCGGGGCGGCGTTCCGGCGCCTGATCGCGCGGAGGTAGGTCCATGAAGATCGCCCGCGTGGAGGCGCGCCACTGCGATGGCGGCTGGCGGCCGTGGACGTTCGTCCGCCTCGAGACCGACGACGGCCTGGTGGGCTGGGGCGAATGCAGCGACAACCGGAGCCCGCACGGGATCGCCGGCTGCGTCCACGACCTGGCCGACCTCCTGATCGGCCAGGATCCGCGCCCCGTCGAGCGCCTGTACTGGGACATGCTGCGCCGGGTGCGCCAGAATCTCGGCGGGGTCTCCCACAAGGCCATCGCCGGCATCGAGCTGGCCCTGTGGGACCTCAAGGCCAAAGCCCTGGGCGTGCCCGTCTACGAGCTGTTTGGTGGCCCGCTGCGCGATCGGGTGCGGCTGTACTGGTCCCATTGCGGGACGACGCGGGCGCGGATGGGCAGCGTGCTGGGAACCCCGCCGCTCAAGACCTATGACGACATCGCCGCGCTCGGGCGGGAAGTGGTGGCGCGAGGGTTCACCGCGCTCAAGACCAACATGGTCATCCCCGGCGAGCCGGCCACCGTGTACTTCCCCGGCTTCGCCAGCGGGATCAACACCACCGACGGCGCTCCCACCGTCGAGATCCTCGAGGCCATCGATCGCCTCATCGGAACCTTTCGCCAGGCGGTCGGTCCCCGGGTCGGCCTTTGCCTGGACCTGAACTACAACTTCCGTACCGAGGGCGTGCTGCGCATCGCCAAGCTGCTGGAGCGGTACGACCTCCAGTGGCTGGAGTACGACAACTGGGACCCCGAGGCCCTGCTCCAGATCAAGCAGTCCACCTCCACCCGGCTGGCGTCCTGCGAGAGCCTGGTGACGCTGCGGCAGTACCGGCCGTTCCTCGAGCGTCACGCGGTGGACGTCGCCATCATCGACGTGCCCTGGAACGGCTTCTCGCAGGCCGTGCAGATCGGGCGGCTGGCCGAGGCCTGCGAGATCAACATCGCGCCCCACAATTACTACAGCCATCTGGCCGATCTGCACTCGCTGCACCTCTGCGCCGTGCTGCCCAACGTGCGGATCATGGAGATCGATATCGACGACGTGCCCTGGAAGGGGGCGCTCGTCACCAAGCCGCCCGTCATTCGCGACGGACATATCATGCTGGGCGACGGGCCGGGCTGGGGCGCCGACATCGACGAGCGGGTGCTCCATGAGCACCCCTGGCCCCGGCCCGGGGCCGCAGGCCCCCCGCTCTTCTACGGCATGGATCCTGGACAGATGACGACGCGCCCGCGCTGAGAGAGAATTCCTCCACCCGAGGGAGCCACGGTATGCCCATCGTCGATTCACAGGTGCACGTCTGGGGCGCCGACACGCCCGACCGCCCGTGGCCGCCGGGCCGCGCGGCCGACGCCCAGAAGCCCTATCCGATCTCCAAAGAAGCGCTGCTCTTCCAGATGGACCTGGCCAGGGTGGACCGCGCGGTGCTGGTGCCCCCCTCCTGGGAAGGCGACCGCAACGACCTGGCCCTGGAGGCGGCGCGCCGCTACCCCGATCGGTTCGCGGTCATGGGGCGGCTGGCCGTGCAGAAGCCCGAGAGTCGGGCCCTGGTCGCCGACTGGAAGAAGCAGCCCGGCATGCTGGGGATGCGCTTCACCTTCCACAACGAGCACTATCGCCACCTGCTGACCGATGGATCGACCGACTGGCTGTGGCCAGCGGCCGAGCGCCACGGCATCCCCCTCATGGTGCTGATGCCGGGGGCGCTCGACACGCTCGATCGCATCGCCGGCCGGCATCCCGGTCTCAAGCTCGTGATCGACCACGCGGGGATCAGCCTCCGCGAGAAGGCCCCCCAGGTCTTCGCGGATCTGCCGAACGTCTGCGCCCTGGCCCGGCATCCCAACGTGGCCGTGAAGGCCTCGGGCATGCCGTCGTGGTCCAGGCAAGGCTATCCGTTCCGCGACGTGCAGGCGGCGATCCGGGCGCTGGTGGAGGCGTTCGGCCCGCGCCGGACCTTCTGGGGCACGGACCTCACCCGCATGCCGTGCACGTACCGGGAGTGCATCGATCTCTTCACGAAGGAGCTGGACTGGCTCAAGGGTGACGACCTGGAATGGGTCATGGGGCGCGGCGTATGCGAATGGCTGGGCTGGCCCCTGTCGTAGGCGATTCCCCCACAGAGGAGGCTTTGGCCATGACGCAGCGATTTCCTCTCGAGAGCTCGACCGCGGCCGAGCTGGGTTTCGATGGCGCGGCGCTGACCCGTCTGGACGAGCTGATCAACCGCCACATCGCCGAGGGCCGCTATCCGGGGGCCCAGATCGCCCTGGCCCGCCGGGGCAAGCTCGCTCTGGTGAAGACGTACGGTGAAGCCCGGCTCGACCCCCAGCGGCAGCCGGCCCGGGACGACACCCTGTGGCTGCTGTACTCCAACACCAAGGTCATCACGGCGGCTGCTGTATGGCTCCTGGCCGAGCGCGGGGCCCTGCGCTTCACGGACCGCGTGGCCGAGCACCTGCCGGGCTTCGAGGCCAACAGCAAGGGGGAGATCACCATCATCCAGCTCCTCTCGCACCGGGGCGGCTTCCCCAACGCCGAGGTTCCCCGGGAGGCCTGGGACGATCACGAGCTGCTCCGGCGCGCCGTGTGCGGGTTCACCCTGGAGTGGACACCGGGCACGCGGGTGCACTATCACGGACGATCCGCCCACTGGACGGCGGCGGCGATGATCGAGGCCGTCACCAAGACGGACTATCGGGCCTTCATCCGCGACAACGTCATCGTCCCGCTGGGCCTGGGCGAGGAGCTGTTCGTCGGCCTGCCCGACGGCCAGCACGGGCGGGCGGTGGACATGCACGAGCCATCCCCCGACGGCACCCGGCAGGTCAAGCGCGCCGACGAGAACAACCCGGCCTTCCGCCGGGCCGGGGCCCCCGCCAGCGGCGGCTACGCCACAGCCCGGGCCATGGCGGCCTTCTATCAGATGATGCTGGCCGGCGGCCGGCTCAACGGAGTGCGGCTCTTCTCCCCGCGCCTGATCCAGTACGTCACCCGCAACGTGACCGGCGACATGGTCGATGGCTACATGGGCATGCCCATGCACCGCGGGCTCGGCCCGCACCTGCGCGGCACCACCGACACCATCCGGGGCCTGGGCAGCCTGGCCTCGCCGCGCACGTTCGGTCACGGGGGGGTGGGCTCATCGTATTGCTGGGGCGATCCCGACTCCGGGGTGAGCTTCGCCTACCTCACCAACAGCCGCATCCCCGATCCCTGGCATAGCGCGCGGCTGGATGTCGTGGCCAACAGCGTGCACGCGGCGATCGACTAGGTGGCCGAGCTGCACTTCAACCCCATGGATCCGGAGTTCCTGGCGGATCCCTATCCCACCTACCACCGCCTGCG
>DATBIM010000126.1:0-14105 GCA_036556905.1 Candidatus Methylomirabilota bacterium | reverse complement strand
TCCAGGCCGGCGCCCGCAAGGCCGGCTCGGCGTCAGAGACCGTCGACGGCGCCGACATCGTGCTCACCTCGTTGCCGGCCTCACCCGACGTCGAGGCCGTCTACCTGGACCGCGGCGGCCTGGTGGAGCGCGCCCGGCCGGGCACGATCCTGATCGACCTGAGCAGCGTGCTGCCCTCGACACCCAAGAAGATCGAGCCCCGGGCCAAGGCCCGCGGCGTGCACTTCCTGGAGGCGCCGGTGAGCGGCGGCGTGACCGGCGCCCGCGCGGCCACCCTGGCCATCATGGTGGGCGGCGACGCCGAGCCCCTGTCCCGCGCCCAGCCGGTGCTGCGGGCCATCGGCCCCAACGTCTTTCACGTGGGTGCCGTCGGCGCCGGCAACACCATGAAGGCCATCAACAACATGATGTCCTGCGTGAACGCCCTGGCCATGATGGAGGGGCTGGTCCTCGGCGTGAAGGCGGGCCTCGACCCGATGACGATCTACGAGGTCGTGAAGGCGAGCAGCGGCGGCAGCAAGGCGCTCGACCGCATTCCCCGCGCGATCCTCCCCCGTAATTTCGCGCCGGGCTTCAAGGTGGCGCTGATGAACAAGGACCTCGACACGTTCAACTCCATCGCCCGGGAGCTGCACGTGCCCGTGAGCTTCTCCAACGTCGCCCAGCGCTACGAGCAGGCCGCGCTGGCGGCCGGCCTGGGCGAGCAGGACACCAGCTCGGTCCTCATGATCATCGAGCGCCTGGCCGCCGCGCAGGTTACCGCGAAGACTCCTTGAGGACGTCGTAGACTGCCGCCTTGATGTCGTCGCGGCTGGGCAGGGCCGCCCCTTCCAGCGCGGGGCTGTAGGGCACCGGGACGGGCGCGGCGCAGACCCGTCGGACGGGGGCCTGCAACGCCCGGAACGTCTCGGGATCCTCGGCCAGCAGCGCGGCGATCTCCGACGCCGCCGAGCAGGTCGCCGGCGCTTCGTCCACGATCACCACGCGGCCGGTCTTGCGCACCGAGGCTCGCAAGGTCTCGACGTCCAGGGGAACCAGGGTCCGCGGGTCCACCACCTCGATGGAGAGGCCCTCCCGGGCCAGCTCCTCGGCCACCGCCAGCGCCTCTGACACGTAGTAGGCCAGGCCCACGATCGTCACGTCGGTGCCCCGGCGCTTCACCTCGGCGACCCCGATAGGCACCAGATGATCCCCGTCAGGCACGGGGCCGGTCGTGGCGGCCAGCCGGCTGCACTCGAAGGAGACCACGGGATTGTTGTCACGGATGGCGCTCTTGAGCAGGCCCTTGGCGTCGGCCGGCGTCGCCGGCAGCACGATCTTGAGCCCGGCCAGGTGCATCCACATCGAGTACGGGCTCTGCGAATGCTGGGCGGCCAGGCCCATGCCGCCCCCGGTGGTGCAGCGGTACGTCACCGGAAAGTCGGCTTGCCCCCCGAACATGTAACGGATCTTGCTCGCCTGGTTGACGATCTGATCCATAGCCACGAAGGAGAACGTCACCATCCGCCAGTTCACGACGGGACGGAAACCACACCCCGCGGCCCCCAACCCCATGCCCGTCAGCACCGCCTCGGAAATCGGGGTGAAACGCACCCGGGCGGGACCGAACTCGGCGGCGGGATCGCCCGTGAAGTCGGTGGCCATGGTGAAGACGCGCGGATCGCGCCGCATCTCCTCGGCCAGGGCTTCCTCCAGCGCTTTCTGAAACGTGATCTCGCGCATGCTCCGCTCCCCCGCCTCACTCGGCGAACATGTCGACCAGGAGATCCTTGGGATCGGGAAAGGGGCTGGCCTCGGCAAAGGCCACGGCCTCGGCGAGCTCGGCCCGCACGCGCTCGCGCAGCGTGGTGAGGTCGGCGGCGGTGAGCCAGGCTTCGCCCAGCCCGCGCTGGGCCAGCCGCGCGATGGGGTCACGGGCCTTCCAGGCCGCCACCTCGGCGGGCGGGCGGGTTTCTGGCGGCAGCGTGGCCCGCATGAAGTGGAAGTGCCAGCGGTAGGTCTTGCACTCGAGCAGGCTCGGGCCCTCGCCGCGGCGGGCGCGGGCGACCGCCTCGCCGGTGGCCGCCGCCACCGCCAGCACGTCGTTGCCGTCGACGACGACACCGGGCATCTGGTACGGGCCGGCGTGGGCGGCGATGTCCGGGCCCGGGTGCTGGACGGCCACCGCGTTGTTCGCCGCGTACTGGTTGTTCTCACAGACGAAGACGATGGGGAGCTTCCAGACCGCGGCGATGTTGAGGGCTTCGTGAAATTCACCCTCGGCGGCGGCGCCGTCGCCGAAGAAACAGACGGCCACGCGGCCCTGGCCCTCGAGCTGGGCGGCCAGCGCCGCCCCGCAGGCGATGGGTAGCCCGCCGCCCACGATGCCATTGGCGCCCAGCATCCCCACCGAGAAGTCGGCGATGTGCATGGACCCGCCCTTGCCTCGGCAGTAGCCGTCCGCGCGGCCGAGCAGCTCGGCCATCATGCGCCGGATGTCAGCGCCCTTGGCGATGCAATGGCCGTGGCCGCGGTGGGTGCTGGTGACGCGATCGCTCGCGGTCAGCTGGGAGCACACGCCGACGGCGACCGCCTCCTGGCCGACGTAGGGATGCAGCGATCCGTAGATCTTGCCGGCCACCCTCAGCTGGATGGCCCGCTCGTCGAACTCCCGAATGAGGATCATGGTGCGCAGCATCTGGACCATTTGCGCCGTGTCGAGCGTCATGGCGTGCTCTCCTCAGGGTGCCCTCGGTGGTGCGCGCAGCGTATCATACGCCCGTGGCCATCTTCCTGATTCGCCACGGCGAGACGCTCGGCAACGCCGCGCGCATCGTCCAGCTCCCGGACAGCCCGCTGTCCTCGCGCGGCGTGGCCCAGGCCCAGCGGCTGGCCCGGCGCCTGGCCCCCGCCGGCATCACCCGTATCGTGGCCAGCGATCTTCCCCGCGCCGCCATGACGGCCGAGCACCTGCAGCGCGCCACCGGCGTGCCGGTACAGATCGAGCCCCTCCTGCAGGAGCGCAACTTCGGGGATCTGCGCGGCCGGTCCTACGCCGAGATCGGATTCGACATCTTCGCGCCGGAGTACGCGCCGCCGAACGGCGAGAGCTGGGACGTCTTCCATGCCCGGGTCGATCGGGCCTGGGCGCTCGTGCAAGTGCTGGCCGCGCGGGGCGGCGGCTCGCTGGCCGTGGTCACCCACGGCCTCGTCTGCCGCTCGTTGGCCGCGCGTCATCTCCTCCTGCCCGCCGGGCAGGAGGTGCCGCTGCGCTGGGCCAACGCGTCGGTGACCGAGGTGGACGGGCCGGCGCCGTGGCACGTGCGGGTGCTCAACTGCGCCGCCCATCTCGATGATCTCGAGCCGTCTGGCCCGGACGCCGGCGTTGTGTGAGCCGGGGCTGCTCCTCGCGGGGACGGCGCGCGGCCTGGTACCGGCGCTAGCGCCGGTACCGCGGCAGCGTCTTGAGGGGCCCGAAGAAGACGGGACGGGCCATGCGGCTCACGGGCACCTCGATCAGCACCGGGCGGTCCATCTGGACGGCATCGGCCACGAGCCGGCCGACCTCGGTGGGCTCCTTGGCTCGGCGGCCCACTAGCCCGTAGGCCTCGGCCAGGCGAACAAAGTCGGGATTGTGCAGGTCGGCGGCGAACTTGCCGCCCCAGTGCTCGTCGAGGTCGCGGGCGACGTTGCCCAGCGCGTTGTCGTTGAACACGACGGTCACCACGTTGATCTGCTGGTGGACGGCCGTCGCCATCTCCTGGCCGTTGTAGAGGAAGCCGCCGTCGCCGCAGATCGCGATCACGGGCTGCCGGGGGCAGGCGACCTTGGCCCCCAGCGCGGTCGGGTACTCGAAGCCCAGGTTGCCGGAGTAGGACGAGGTCAGATAGGTGCGCGGCCGATACACGGGCCAGAAGGGCCGCGAGAAATAGCCGATCTGGGTCATGCCGGCCACGACGATGGCGTCCTCGGGCGTCCCCGCCCGCAGCGACCTCAAGATCGACGTGTTGGGCTCCTGGGTCATGTGCGAGGCGATCTCACCCCGCAGCGCCTCGCGCTCGGCCTTACGCGTCGCGCGGGGGGGACCACCGGCCCGTAGCCGCTCGAGCAGCCGCTCCAGCGTGGCCCGCGCATCGCCGACGAGCCCGATCGTCCTGGCGTGGTTCCGACCGATCTCCCCGGCATCCGCGTCGAGCTGAATCACCTGCTGCTCCGCGGCGAGCGCCGCCAGGGCCAGGCGGCTGCCCACGGCGAGCACGAGGTCGGCAGCGTCGAGGTAGGCCCGCAGCGGACTCTTGGGCCAGAGGCCGGCGCCCAGCGACAGGTCGCTGGCGTCGCTCACCGCGCCCTTGCCCTCGGCGGTGGTGGCCACGCCGGCCTGCAGATAGTCGGCCACCGCGGCCAGCGCCTCGTGAGCGCCGGACAGGTGAACGCCGCCGCCCGCGTAGATGACGGGGCGCCGGGCCGCCAGCAGCAGCTCGGCCGCGCGGTCCAGCTCGGCGGCCGGCGCGGCCGGGCGGGGCGGGTGCCCCGCCGCCACCAGCTCGGCCTCGGCCTCTTCCTCCATCACGTCCCACGGCATGTCCACGATCACCGGCCGCGGCCGGCCCTGGCGCAGCTGGCCGAACGCCTCGTGCACCAGGCGCGGCGCGTCGGCAACCTGGCGGATGCTGGCGCGCCACTTGCTCACGCCGGCCATGGCGTCGAGCTGGTTGTCCAGCTCGTGGAGCACCCCGATGTGCTTGCCGATCTGGTGGCGGGGGATCTCCCCCGCGATCATGAGGACGGGGGACGACGCCGAGTAGGCGGTGTTGAGTCCGGAGGCGGCGTTCAGCAGCCCCGGCCCCGGCACCACGAGCGCCACGCCGACCCCGCCGCCGGCCCGGGCGTAGCCGTCGGCCATGAAGCTCGTGGCCCCCTCGTGGCGACAGGTGATGAAGCGCAGGGCGGGCTCGTCACGCAGGGCGGCGATGACGCCGTAGAGCTGCACGCCCGGGAGCCCGAAGACGACCCGCGCGCCTTCGCGGGCCAGTGTCTTGACGATCGCCTCGCCGCCCGTCATGACCGCCATCGCTCTCGCTCCTTTGTCACCTGGCCTTGAGCGTCACGTCCTCGTAGGGCGCCGAATACGCGTGGCCGGGAATGAGGCCGAGCCCAGACTCCTGCACCCGGGGGCCCTGCCCGTTGATGAAGGCCAGCTCCCAGATGGGGATGTTCATCACCTTCTCGTGCATGAGCTGCTGCATCCGGTGGAGCAGGGCCGTGCGCTTCTTGCGATCGAGCTCGGCCGCCTGATCCTTGAACAGGGCGTCGAGGTCGGAGTACGTGCCGTAGACGTAGGAGCCGCCGGTGACCACATAGGCCTCCAGGCGCGTGGCCGCGTTGCCGAACGCCCCGCTCGCCGTGTAGGCGAGGTTCTTGTACTTCTTGTCCGCGTAGGTGCTCCAGTGGGTGGCGCGCTCGACCGTCTTCAGCTTCGTGCGGATGCCGACCTGCAGCAGGTAGCCGGCGATGGCCTCCTGCACGTTGGCATAGGAAAGGTCCATGTAGTAGTCGCCGGCGTCGAAGCCGTTGGGGAACCCGGCCTCGGCGAGCAGCTTCTTGGCCTGGCCGACGTCGTACGGATAGGCGGGCGGCTGCCAGTAGAAATCGAAGGTGCTGGGGATGATGCTGTAGGTCAGCTTGGAGTGGCCGAGCGTGATCGCCTGGTTGATGGCCTTGCGGTCGATGGCCAGGTTGGCGGCCAGGCGCACCCGCCGATCGTGCCAGGGCGACTTGGGATCCCACTGGTCCAGCATGGCGACCCACTGGGGCGCCTGGATGACCGTGGGCTTCAGCGTGAGCCCGGGCGTGCGCTGCAGCTCCTCGGCAAGCTCGCCCCGGATCGAGTACACGATGTCGATCTCGCCGCGCTTCAAGGCAGCCAGCCGGGTCGCCTCATCGGACACGACGCGGAAGACCAGCCGCTTCACGCTGGGCACCTTGCGCCAGTATCCCTCGAAGGCTTCCATGACCAGCTCGACGCCGGGCGTGAACGAGACAAACCGGTACGGCCCGGCACCCACCGGGGCCTTCTTGAAGCCCTCGTCGCCGACCTTCTCGACGTACTTCTTGGGCACGATCCAGCCCGCCCCGCTGGCCGCCGTGTAAAAGGTCATGAAGTCGGGCCAGGGGTTCTTGAGACGGAATCTCACGTGAAGCGGGCCTGGCATCTCCACGGCGGCGACGCGGTCCTTGAGGGTCTTGGCGGCGGTCCCCTTGTAACGCTCGAAGGAGAACTTCACGTCCTCGGCGGTCAGGGTGTCGCCGTTGTGGAACTTCACGTTCTTGCGCAGGGTGAAGTCGTAGACTCGCCCGTCGGGCGAGACTTGCCACGACTCGGCCAGGCTCGGCGCCGTCGGGTTTCCCGGCATGGCCTTGGCCAGCGCGTCGTGGATCGCGTACATGACCATGAAGGGCGTGATGATGCCCAGCGTCTCGGCGGGATCGAACCACGTCGGCGCCAGCGAGATGTGAACGCCCCACGTCAGCTGGCCTTCCGGGGCCGCCGTGGCCGGCGCGGCGAGGGCGAGCAGCACGAGCGCGACGCAGATGGCTGAGCGAATCGGACGCATCCTCTCCTCCTTCGGGCGATGGGTATTCCTAGCTCGAGAAGAACTCTAGCATCAGCCGATTGACCTCGCCGGCGTTCTCGTAGGCGCACCAGTGGCCGGCGCGGGGCACCCGGTGCAGGTCGAGGGTGCCCACGGCCGCGCGGATCTCCCCGATCAGCAGCGCGGCCGGCCGGAAGGGCGAATCGTCGCGCTCACCCCAGAGCAGCCGGATCCGACACCGGAGCTGGGCGAGATCCCCCAGGAGCGTGCCGCCGCCGCTCACCTTGCGGCTGTTGAAGCGGGTCCGCCGCACGCACTCGGCCTGGATGTCCACCGTGTCCTCGGTGACGCTGGCCGGGTCGCTGAGCATGTTGACGAGCAGGTTGTGGCGGCAGACCTCGCGGAAGCGCTGCTCGTCGTCTCCCGCGTCCCGGTAGCTCCGGGTGGGCCGGTCGGCGAAGCGGCGAGTCGGGAAGCCGCCCGGGGAGACCAGGCACAGGTGGGTCACCCGCGGGGCCAGCCGGCGGGCGAGGTTCGCGGCGATGGCCCCGCCGAACGAGAACCCGGCGAGCCGCAGCGGGCCCGTGCCCGGGAACATGTCGAGGAAGAGCTCGTGCACGAGATCCAGGTAGGCGGGGCCGGTCATCTCGCGGGCCACGGACGCCGAGGCCCCATAGGACGGGTGATCGAGGGCGTGCACGGTGAAGCGCGTGGCCAGCGGCTCGATGTTGCGGATCCAGTGCTTCCACGAGCCCATGCCCCCGTGAAAGAGGACGAGGTCCGGCCCGCTCCCCCGCCGCTGCACCGCCATCGGCGGGGCGACGGTCTCGCTGAAATCCTTGACGCTGGCGTGCGGCACGATGACATGATCGCCGAAGCTCACGGGCCAGGATGATGGCACAGATCACGGAATTTGAGGAGCGAAGCGATGAGCGTGAACGATAACGGGTGGTTTTCCCGGGAGCGGGTCCTCACGCTCACCCTGCTCGCCCTCACCGTGCTGGCGCTCTATCTCTGCTACCTGCTCGTGCAGCCGTTCCTGCCCGCGCTGAGCTTCGCCCTGGCCCTGGTGGTCGTCACCTACCCCATGTATCAGGCGATCGCGCGGTACGTGCGCCCGCCCAACCTCGCGGCCGGCCTGGCCGTGGGCGCCGTCGGCCTGCTCGTGATCACGCCGATCATCGTGGTCGGCCGCTCGCTCGTCGTCCAGCTCACCGCCGGGCTCAAGACGTTGCAGGCCGAGGTCGAAAGCGGCCACTGGCGCGAGGTCGCGGGCCGCTATGGCGGGCTGGAGCGACTGATCGCCTGGCTCGAGGCCGAGGTGAACCCGGCCGCGGTGGCCGGCCGGGCCGGGGAGGTCCTGGCGCCGTACGTGCCCTCCGTCGTGGTCGGCTCGGCGTGGACCGTAGCCGGACTCCTGATGACCCTCTTCATCCTGTTCTTCTTCTTCCGCGACGGTGGGCCCGCGCTGGGCATGCTGCGGTCGCTCATCCCGCTCTCCCAGCGAGAGGCCGACGAGGTGTTCGGCCGGATCGCCGACACGATCCACGCCTCGATCTTCGGCTCGCTGACGGTCGCGTTCGTCCAGGGCGCGCTGGGCGGCTTCATGTTCTGGGTCCTGGGGCTGCCCGCGCCGGTCTTCTGGGGCTTCGTCATGGCGCTCCTGGCGCTCATCCCCATGCTGGGGACCTTTCTGGTGTGGGGGCCGGCGGCGATCTTCCTGGCCCTTGGCGGGCAGTGGGGCAAGGCCGTGGTCCTCGTGGCCTGGGGGGCGATCGCCATCGGCTTCATCGACAACCTGCTCTACCCGTTCCTGGTGCGCAAGCGCATGCGGCTGCACACGCTCCCGGTCTTCTTCGCGATCCTGGGCGGGGTCTCGCTCTTCGGCACGGCCGGCGTCGTGGTGGGCCCGGTGATCCTGTCCGTCACCGACGCCCTCATCGATGTGTGGCGCCGCCGCACCGAGCACGGGCGGCGGGCGGACGCGATCGAGTAGCGCGTCACGCCCCCGGCAGCGCTCGGGCCAGCGGAGCACGCAGCCGCCGGGGCGTGACCCGACGCAGCACCAGCTCCTCCCCGCCCACGAACGCCGCCAGCGAGCGCAGCGCCCCGGCCAGCCCGGCCAGCGCCTCGTCGTGATCGATGGCCTCGGCCGCCGGCGCCCCGGCGCCCGCGACGAACTCCGGCTCGAAGTGCACGTGGCGCACCTCCAGCTGGCGCTCGGCGCGATGGGCCTTGGCGTCCACGCGGCCGATGAGGCGGCCGTCGTGCAGGATGGGCAGCGTGTAGTAGCCGTGCACCCGCTGGTGGCCCGGCGTGTAGACCTCGATGCGATAGTCGAAGGCGAAGAGGCGGGCCACGCGCTCGCGGTACCAGAGCAGCGAATCGAACGGCGAGAGCAGCGTGGTCCCCCGCGCGGCCGCGGAGGCCCGCCGCGCCCGATCCAGCGCCGGCAGGTCGCGCGTGAGCGCGAACCAGCGCTCGGGCCGGCCTTCCACGGCGATCTCCTCGATCTCGCCCCGCTCGAGCATGGCGCGCAGGGCGGCCCGCCGCGGGCCCGGCCCAAACCGGGGAAACGTCAGGTAGCCGGCCAGGTCGCGCTCGGTGGCCGCGCCCATGGCGTGCAGCGAGCGCTCCACATGCCAGCGCGTAAACGCTTCCGGCGACACTGGCGGGCCGTCGAGGCCGCCGGGGATGACGCGCTCCAGCAGGTCGTAGCGCTTGTGGAAGTGCTGGCGCGAGTGGACGGTGAGCGCGCCGGTCATCCACAGATAGTGCAGGGCGTGCTGCACGGGCCGCCACGACCACCACCCGCCCCCGCTGCGCGGGCGGCGTCCGTCGAAGTCCGCGCCCCCCATCGGCCCGTTGGCCGCGATGGCCGCTTTCACCTGGCCCAGCGCCTTGGAATTCCGGCGCAGCAAGGCCGACCAGCCCGTGTGCTTGATCCGATAGTCGAGCATCGCCCGGCGCCACCACGGCAGCGTCGTCGTCGGCACCAGACAGGCGGCATGCGCCCAGTACTCGAAGAGGAGCCGGCGCCGGTAGACGGCGCGATCGAGCCAGGCCCGGTCGTAGGGCCCGAAGCGGCTCCACAGCGTCAGGTAGTGGGCGCGATCGAGGACGTTGATGGAGTCGAGCTGCAGCCCGCCCACGTCCTCGACGAAGCGCCCGAGCAGCCGCGTGGTGAGGCGCGCCGTGCGCGGCCGGCTCAGATGCTGGCGGGCCAGGAAGAGCGCGCTGACGGCGGAGAGCGGGACGGCCCGGCGTGGCATCGTCACGCAGACTATCACGCCGCAACAGCGGCCGACCGCCGACGGGGCCGCGGCGGTGCCCCGCTACACCGCCGGCAGCGCGGGATCGGGGAAGATGGCGGCGGGGCCGGCCGCCTGGGTGGCGCCGGCGAGCCGGTTGACGAGCTCGAGCGTGCCGCCCACGAGGAAGCCGGGCGTGTGGCGCACCCGCCCGAAGAGCTCGATCCGCCCGTCCAGGCCCAGCTTGCCGTCGCCCGGATGCACGAAGTCCACGAAGGCGCCCTCGCCCACGCCGAGCGCCAGGCCCTTGTGCTCGGCCAGCACCTGCCCGTTCGCGCCGATGATCTCGATGACCCAGCTTGGCAGCCCCTGCCCGAGCCCGTGGCCGTGATTGACGATGGAGAGCCGGGCCAGCTGGCCGCGAGCGATGCCGAAGGTGCCCGGCAGCGCGTAGAGCGAGGTCTGCCCGCCGTCTTCGCCGAGCGTGTCGTCGGGGAGATTGCAGGGCGGCTGGGGTAAAGCGGTCATCCCGGTGAGCTGCTCGATCACCTCCATGCTCGCGCCGACCAGATGACCGGGCGTGTGGCGCACGTGGCCGTGCAGCTGCAGGCGGCTGCCGAGCCCGAGGCCGTCCCCGGGGTGGACGAAGTCCACGAACGCGCGGCGGACGGCCGACTGGTGAATCCTCTTGAGGACATGGACCTTCACTACTGAAGATGCATAATCACACCCAATGAGCTGGGCTCACGCCTGGGAGTTCGTCGTGCACCATTGGGGTAACCTCGCCAGCGTCCTTGGCCTGGCCGTGTCCGTGGCGACGCTGGCCGTCGCCTCCAAAGCACGCGAAGCCGCAGAAGCGGCGAGAGCCGTCGGCCGGAGACAGAGCCTTACCGAGGTCCTTCAGGATGCCGTCCGGAAGAACGAGCAAGTCGGCCTTTTCCTGGCTCAGCGAAAGTGGGATGTCGTCTGGTTGCGTGCCCAGGAGACGGCGAACGTCGCCAGTCTCAGCCTGGCCCGCTGGCCGTTGGAGCTCAGCGCAGACTCCAAGGACAATCTGCTTCGGAGCCAGCAACTTGCGAACTCCATCGCAAGTGTGGCGCTGCGGGTTGCCGGCGCGGCCCCGACGGCCCCGGATATCGAGCGGATATCGCAAGCACAAGGCAGAGTTGGTCAGCTGTTGGCAGCGGAGCTCGGCGAATCCCTGCGTCGTAGCGAGGGGGGTCAGTAGTCATGATAATCGAAAAAGAGATCAGGCTCGTTGACCAGCTCCTCGACAAGACTCGAAGCCGCAGCCTCACGTGGGAGCCAACCGCGAAGAACGACGAGTTCGTTTCCACCCTGGCCGGTCGCGTGTCATTCACCGTGGGCGCCTGGCGGGACACCGAGACGCTCACGCTGAGAGACGACTTCGATCGTGTGCTGGTAATTGTGGATTCATCCGCGATTCCGCGGCTGTCGGAGTTGTATGCTGAAGCCCGACGAGTCGCCTTGAAGGTCGACGAGTCGCTCGACAGCGTTCTCGCTCAGCTGGAAAGGATGGGTAGTCCTTGACAGGGGACAGAGCCAGGCGCACAGTCGGAGGCCGTTGTCAGAGAGAGGACCCATGGACTTCGGGGTGTTCGTCGAGCAGATGCGCCGCGGGGCCAGCCAGACCCAGGCGTTCCGCGACATCTTCGAGCTCACGGACGCGGCGGAGCGGTGGGGGCTCGACATCGTGTGGCTGGCCGAGATGCTGGTCAACCCTACCCGCTCGGTGCTCTCGGCCCCGCTGATCATGTCGGGCTGGATCGCGGCCCGGACCAAGCGCCTGCGCGTGGGCACCGCCGTCCAGCTCCTGCCGCTGAACCATCCGCTGCGCGTGGCCGGTGAGATCACCACGCTCGATCATCTGAGCCAGGGACGCTTCGACTTCGGCATCGGGCGCAGCGGCGCCCCGCGGGCCTACGACGCGCTGGGGATCCCCTACGAGGAGAGCCAGGCGCGCTTCTTCGAGGCGCTGGAGATCATTCTGCAGGCCTGGAAGGGTGAGCCATTCAGCTACGAGGGGAAGTTCTACCGGTTCTCCAACGTCACCGTCACCCCTCGCCCCTATCGCACTCCGCACCCGCCGATCCGGATGGCGGCCACGACCCCGGAGACCTTTCCCCGGGTGGGGCGGATGGGCATCCCCATCTTCGTCGGGCTCCGCGGCATGGACATCCCGGAGCTGTCGGGATGCCTGCGCACGTACCGCCAGGCGTGGCGGGAGGCCGGGCATCCCGGCGACGGGAACGCCTGTCTGCGCATCCCGCTCTACGCGGCGCCTACCGAGCAGGCCGCCCGGGACGAGCCGAAGGAGACCATCACCTATTATTTCCAGCGCCAGGCCGAGTTGACGAGGGCGCCGATCGGGCGGGCCGGGACCGGACCGGTCGAGCGACGACAGCAACAGGCCGAGCGGCTGTCGGCCCTGTCCTACGAGGACATCCTGACGAGGAAGGTGGCCTTCGGCTCCAGCAAGGGGTTGATCGAGCGCCTGGGCCAGCTCCGGCACGAGCTCGGGGTGAACGGGATCGCCGCCGAGCTGAATCCCGGCGGCCTCCTACCCACGGCGCAGGAGCTGCGGAGCCTGGAGATCCTCACCCAGCAGGTGATGCCGGCGTTCAAGTAGTCAGGGTGTCAGGAGCAGCTTTCCCACCGACTGCCGCGATTCGAGGTAGCGGTGCGCCTCGGCGGCCTGGGCCAGCGGGTACGTCCTGTCGATGTGAAGCTTGAGCCGGCCCTCGCGCATGAGCGCGAAGCAGCGGTCGGCGCTCTCGCGCGTCTTCTCGGGAAACCCCCGCGTCACCGTCGGCAGCATGAAGCCGCTGATCTTCTGGGACTTCGGCGAGAGCGCGGCCAGGTTGAAGGGATCGATCGGCCCGCCGGCGCGCCCGTAGAGGATGAGGTGGCCGAAGGTGGCCAGAGATCTTAGATTTTCCTCGAAGGTCGGCTTGCCGACGGCATCCAGGATCAGATCGACCCCGCGGCCGTCGGTGGCCCCCAGCACCTCGTCGGCGAATTTCCCGCCGGCGTAGTTGATGACGATCTCGGCGCCGTGCGCTCGCGCCAGCGCGGCCTTGGCCTCGTTCGACACCGTGCCCAGTACGCGAGCCCCGGCCACCCGGGCCAGCTGCACCGCGGCCAGCCCCACGCCGCCGGCGGCGGCGTGGACGAGCACGCTGCGCCCGGGGCCCGTGGTATCGGCCGTGTGGAGCAGATGGTAGGCGGTCAGCACCTGGATCAGGAAGGCCGCGCCGTCCACGAAGCTCACGGCGTCGGGTAGCGGGACGACCATGGAGGCCGGGCTCACACAGTATTCCGCGTAGGCCCGGCTGGTGAAGGCGGCCACGCGCGCTCCCGGACGGAACTCCGTCACGCCCTCGCCCACGGCCTCGATTACGCCCGCCGCTTCCATCCCTGGCGTGTCGGGCAGCTTGGGCTTCACCACGTACGTGCCCTGGCGAAAGCGCGTGTCCGCGAAGTTCACGCCGATCGCGTGGTTCCGGATCAGCACCCCGCCGGGACGCACGTCCGGCCGGGGCACCTCGGCCAGGCTCAGGACCTCGGGACCACCCGTCTGCGCAAAGACGATCGCCTTCATCTCGTCGTTCCCCCCGCGGCCTTCCAGCGGTTCAGCTTGTCCTGCAGCCTCGGCATTCGCTGGGCGCCATCGACGATAAAGCGCTCGTGGGTGCCCCGGCCGGCCTCGTCCAGCTCGTCCCGGACCTCGACGCGAAAGCCGAGCCGGCGCCGGTCGATCTCCGTGAGCTCGACGGTGATGGTGACGGCCATCCCCACTGGCGTGGCCGCCAGGTGGGCCACGTCCACGCGGGTGCCCACCGTGGCCTGGCCCTGGGCGAGATAGGGCTTCACGGCCTCGATGGCGGTCTGCTCGATGAGCCGGATCATGTCGGGCGTGGAGAGCACCCGGATCGGCTCGCTGCGCAGGTGGGCCGGCGTCATGTCGTCCGTGACCGTGATCGTCCGCGCGTACGTGAGCCCTACGGCCAGCGGCCGCGTCGTCTTCTCGCTCATGTGATCTCCCCGGCTGGGTGGTGATCGGGTGTCCGGCGACACCCGGGGAGGGAGCTTACTACACCGGGCGCCTCAGGCGCGCGCTGCGGTGGCCGCCTCGAACACGCGCATCAGGTTGCCGCCGAGCAGCCTGGCCAGCTCTGCCTCGCCGTAGCCGCGGGCCAGCAGGGCAGCCGGCAGCGGCGCGAAGTCGCGGTAGGTCGGCATCACGGTGAACCGCGACAGC
>DATBIM010000125.1:0-29372 GCA_036556905.1 Candidatus Methylomirabilota bacterium | reverse complement strand
TCGACGTGCTTGATCTCGACGTTGGACACCTTGATGCCCCAGGCGTCGGTCTGCCGGTCGAGGACCTCCTGGATGTCGCTGTTCAGCTTCTCGCGCTCGGCGAGCAGCTCGTCGAGCTCGTGCTTGCCGAGGATTGCGCGCAGCGTGGTCTGCGCGAGCTGGCTCGTCGCCTCGATGAAGTTCGCCACCTGGATGATCGCGAGCTGTGCCTCGACGACGCGGAAGTAGACCACGGCGTTCACCTTCACCGAGACGTTGTCGCGGGTGATCACGTCCTGCGCCGGCACGTCGAAGACGCGCACGCGCAGGTCGACGCGCACCACCTGCTGCACCACCGGGATGATGATCACGAGGCCCGGCCCCTTCACGCTCTGGAAGCGTCCGAGGAAGAACACCACGCCGCGCTCGTACTCGCGGAACACCTTTACCGAGGCGGCGATCAGCACCGCGACGACGACGACGAAGCCGATGGCGAAATACATTCTTCAGTCTCCTTGGGGTTCCACGCTCAGCACCAGGCCGCTCATCGCGGTGACGCGCAGCTTCTGCCCGCGGCGCACCGGGCGACTCGAGCGCACCTTCCACTGCTCGCCCTGCACCCGCGCCCAGCCCTCGGCCTCGAAGTCGCCAAGCGCCTCGCCCACGGCACCGATGAGGTACTCGCGCCCGCTCACCACCGCGCGTTTGCGGCTGCGCGCGAGCATGCCGAGCACGAAGATGAGGAATCCGGCGCTCGCGGCGGCGAGGCCGCCGATGAGCGCGTACGGGATCTCGAAGCCGGGCAACTCGGTGTCCTCGATCAGCATGATCGACCCCAGCACGAAGGCGATCAGGCCGCCGATGCCGAGCGAGCCGAAGGCGGGGAGGAAAGCCTCGGCCGTCATGAGACCGATGCCGAGGGCGATGAGCGCGAGCCCGGCATAGTTGACCGGCAGCAGATGCAGCGCGTACAGCGCAATGAGCAGCGCGATCGCGCCCACCACGCCGGGCGCCACCAGGCCCGGGTTCAGGAACTCGAAGATG
The DNA here is from genome assembly GCA_036556905.1 of Candidatus Methylomirabilota bacterium. GTDB lineage: Bacteria > Methylomirabilota > Methylomirabilia > Rokubacteriales > CSP1-6 > 40CM-4-69-5. The sequence goes on along the minus strand of DATBIM010000125.1, from coordinate 28,349 downwards.
AGCGCATAGATACCGACGAGGACGAGCATGTAGGCGATGCTCGGATTGGTGATCACCGCGAGCACTTTGGTGCGCCAGTCGGGCTCGACCTCCCTCACTTCGGCCTGCGGCCGGTCAAGCGCCTTGAGCAGCGCGGGCAGGTCGGCCGCGACATGGTCGATCACCTTTAGCTTCAGCGCCTCCTGCGCCGAGAGGCTCACGCCTTCGCGCACCGCCTTTTCGGCCCAGTCGGCGTTGCGGCCGCGCATCTGCGCGAGCCCGCGGATATAGGCCACCGCGTCGTTGGTGACCTTGCGCGTCATGGTGTCCTCGGTTCTCTTGCCCTCCTTGTCGGCGGGCGCGCTCGGGGCGCCGATCGACACCGGCGAAGCCGCGCCGAGGTTCGTGCCCGGCGCCATGGCCGCGACATGCGAGGCGTACATGATGAAGGTGCCCGCGCTCGCCGCGCGCGCGCCGCTCGGCGCGACGTAGGCGGCGATCGGCACCGGCGAGGCGAGAATCGCCTTGATCACCTCGCGCATCGAGGCGTCGAGCCCGCCGGGCGTGTCGATGCGCAGCACCACGAGCTGCGTGCCGTCCTTGGCGGCGCGCTCGATCGCGCGGCGCACGAAATCCGCGCTTGCCGGGCCGATCGCGCCCTCGAGCGGCACGAGCGCGACCGGCCCCTCGGCGGCGCTCGCGCAGGCGAGCGCCAAGACGCCAAGCAGGAACGCGAGGGCCCGGGCCATGCGCCAATATAGCGCTTAGGGACCTGTCCGGTGCCCGGTAGCGCCGGCGGAAGCGGCGCGTTCGGCGTCCAGGGCGAGCAGCGTCGGCACGCCGTCCTTCGCGGCCTGCGCGGAAGCGGGGCCTTCAAGCCGCACGCGCGCAGCGTCCACGCCGTGCTCCAGCAGCGCCGCGCGCACCGCCTCGGCGCGCGCGCGGGCGAGCGCTTCGGCGCTCCCCGGCTCCACCGGCGTCGCCGCGACGAGCCGCTCGAAAAGCAGCCGGCCGTAGGGCCGCTCGTCGGCGCGCAGCCGGATCAGGTCTAGGAGATTGCCGGCGCGCGCGAGGAACAGCGCCTCGGCGGCGCGCAGCAACTTCGCGTCGCGGAAATCGAGCGGCGCGCCGCCCTCGTAGCCCGCGCGCCGGGCGATCGCGCGGCGCGCCGCGTCGCGGCGCAGCGCGGCGAGGTCACCCTCGGGATCGTAGCCGCCCTGCACCGTCACCGCGAGCTGCGGGCGCGCCGCGAGCGCCTTCGCGACGCCCGCGACCCGCTCCTGTGCCGGCGGGCCGAGCGCGGCCGAGCCCGGCTCGAAGCGCACGCGGTCGAGGTCCGTGCCGCGCTCGCCGACTAGCGAGGCGAGCGCGCGGAAAGGCGCCGAGGCCACGCGCTGCACGACGTTGCCGATGGCGCGGGCGACGAGCCCGCCGAGGTCGAACTTCGGGTCGTTGAGGTCGCCGCGCACCGGGATATCCAGGTCGATGCGTCCCTGCGCGTCGGTGAGCAGCGCCACCGCTAGCTCGAGCGGCAGGTCGCGCTCGCCTGCCCTGCGCACCTTCTCCCCGAGCACGATTTGCTCGAACACGAGGTCGTTCGCGCCGACCAAGCGGCCCTCGCGCACCCGGTAGCGCAGCTTCGCCGAAAGCCGCCCGGACTGCACGCGGTAGCCGGCGAACCTGACGACGTACGGCGTGAGCGCGGCGAGATCGATGTTGCGCAGGCTGGCCGTCACATTGGTGAGCGACTTGGGCTCGTCGAGGTTCACCGTGCCCTCGATGCGCGCGGCGCCGTACTTCGCCACGCGGCCGGCGAGCTGCACGCGCGCCGGATTCCCGGCGGCGGTGCTCAAGCCGGTAACGGCGCCCGAGAGCCCGCCCACCACGACGGCGAAATCCTCGTCGAGCGAGCGGTCGGCGAAGTCGAGGGTGCCGTTCTCGATGCGCAGCCGCTGCACTGCCGCCTGGAAGGATCGCCCTTCACGCGGCGCGTCGCTGCGGCCTTTCAGGATCTCCGCGATGTTGAGGCGGCCGTCTTCGGCGATGGCGAGGCGCCCGGAAGGCGCGTGCGCGACGAGCTCGCCGACCTCGATCGCGAGCGGCGAAAACCGCAGGCTGACTTCCGCCGACTCGAGGCGTTGCCAGGCGAGCAGCGGCTTGCCCGAGCCGCGCTCCTCGAAGCGCGCATCGCGCACCGAGAGCGTCCCCTCGTAGCCGGCCGCCTCGTCGATGCGCAGGCGGCCCTTCGCCGAGAGCGCGCCCGAGACGCTCACGGCCATGTCCTCGGGCACCCAGCGCGCGAGCTGCGCCGTGGCGCTCACCTCGAACGCCTCGTCCGCGGGCAGGGCGAGCCTCGGCGATTGCAGCGCCAGCTGCTCGAGCTCGATTCCCCCGTAGGCGACATCGCGGCCCTGCACGCCGAGCTCGCGCAGCACGAGCCGCTCGCCTTCGTAGGAGTACTTGCCCGAGCCCTGAATCCGTCCCTGGGCCTGCGACCAGAGCGTGGCCACCGGCAGTGCCTCGACGCGCAGCTCGCCCTGCGCGGCGAGCGGCGCGAGCGCGAGCGTTCCGTGCGAGGCGAGAGTGCCGCCCGGGGCAACGCGCGCGGAAAGCGAGTATCGCGCCGGCGCCTCCGCCCGGGAGGAAAGCCCGCTCGCTTCGAGCGCGATGCCCTCGAGCACGAGCCTGCGCGTGCCGTGCGCGAAGCGCAGCGCGCCTTCGGTAATCGAAACCTTTTCCACCGTGAACGCGGGTTGCGCTGTCTGCCCTTGCCCCCCGCGCGCGAGCCGCCAATTCACATCGATTGCCGGCTGATGCAGCATCGCGTGCTGCACGATCCACTGCCGGCGCCAGAGCGATGCCCAGGCGAGATCGGCGCTCGCGCCGGCGGCGACTGCGAGCATGCCGCCCTTCGCATCGCGCAGCTCGACGCCGTCCAGATGAACCCCGAGAGCGAACGGGTCGGTGCGCACCTGCGCGAGCCGCAGCTCCAGCCCCGCGCCGGCGGCGCGATCGAGGAGCGCAGCGCGCACGAGGCGGGGCGCGAGCCAGTAGCCCGCGGCGGCATAGAGCACGGCGAGAGTGCCCGCGACCGCGGCGGCGAGCAGCGCCTTGCGCATTACTGCAGCTTTCCGCATCCGGGCACGAGCGCCTCCTTTGCCGCACGCATACAAGGTTCATGCCCGGTCGCGCCAACGCTATTGGTAGTCGCAGAGGATTTTTAGCGAGGCGACTTTCTCCGCGAAGCCGAGCGCGCGCAGATCCTTCACCTCGCGGCCGGGCTCGAGCGTGAACAGCTCGTCGCGGAAGCCGCGCTCGGCGTACGCGATCAGCCTGGCCTCGGGACCGACGACCGCGCCACGGGCGCGGCGGAAGAACTCCTCTTCGTTCATCTGGCCGATCAGCAACGGCCCCGACAAAGAGTTGATGTACAAGGCGCCGGCGAGGCGGCCCAGCGGCCGCTTGAGGTCCGCGTCCTCGAAGAAGCGCACCCAGCAGCCCTCGCCGAACTTCCGGTCGAGCTGCGGCGGATCGAGGTCCGCAGCCGCGGCGGGAAGTGTGAGTCCAATGAGTGCCAGCAGCGCTGCCTTTCCCACGGCGGGATCCATCGCATGATTCGTGCCGAGCTTGCGGCGCGCCGGCTTAAGCACCGCTTAAGGCTTCCGGCCGCGGACTCCACGCGGATTTGATAGGCCATACGGACGCGGCCGTTAAGCGGCTCTTAAGCTCCGCGGGTGCATTGTGCGGCCAAGCGGAACCGCCGGCGCGTCTGCCTGATGGGCCCTCCTCGGTTGGGACTGGCGACGACATGCAAAAGCGCGCCGGCGGCGAACCGCGATCGCAGGAGACCCCTCCATGGAGATGAGTAGAGCGCTGGTTGTCAAACTGCTCAAGCGCGAGGACTGGGGCCGCGCACCGGTCGCACCGCGCACACGCAGGAGCGCCCTTACCCAGCGCAGGCTGCGCGCCGCCGCAAGGTGCAAAGAGCGCTCCTCGCGATCGACACGCTGAGCACCCGGATCGGCCGCGCGTTCGCGTGGCTGATCGTGGCGCTCACCGCGCTCATCGCCTGGGAAGTCGGCTCGCGGTACGTCTTCGGCGATCCGCACCCGTGGGCCTTCGACGCCCAGGCGATGCTCTACGGCAGCCTGTTCATGCTGGCGGGCGCGTATACGCTCGCCGCGGCGGCGCACGTGCGTGGTGACATCCTGTACGGGTTCCTCTCGCCGCGCGTCCAGGCCGCGATCGACCTGACGCTGTACCTCGTGTTCTTCATCCCCGGAGTGGCGGCAATGGTCTGGGCGGGCTACTACTTCGCCGCCGAGTCATGGGCGATCGATGAGCACTCGTCGATCACCGCCGAGGGGCCGCCGATCTACCCCTTCAAGGCGGTGATCCCGCTGGCGGGCGCGTTCCTGCTGCTGCAGGGGCTCGCCGAGATCGTGCGCTGCATCGCCTGCCTCGCGCGGGGCGCCTGGCCGCCGCGGGCGCACGACGTGCGGGAAGTCGACGTGGAGGAAATGAAGCAGGTCCTGCGGCGGTGAGAAAAGAGCTGTGGTTCGGGTTCTCGCTGATGGCGGCGATCGTCGCCGCGGTGCTGTGGCTGCTGCCGCCGCCGGCCGAGCTCACCTCGGGTCACCTCGGCATGCTGATGCTCGCCCTCATCGTGGTCGCGATCCTGCTCGGCTTCCCGACCGCGTTCACGCTGATGGGCATGGGCGTGCTCTTTGCCTGGCTCGCCTACCGCGAAACCGACCCCGAAAGCGCCCTCGGCTGGACGCTGGACCTCATGGTCCACCGCGCCTACTCGGTGATGTACAGCGACGTGCTGATCGCCGTGCCGCTGTTCATTTTCATGGGCTACCTCGTCGAGCGTGCGAACCTGATCGAGCGGCTGTTCGCAGCCGTGCACGTCGCGCTCGCGCGCCTGCCCGGGTCGCTCGCGGTGGCGGCGCTCCTCACCTCGGCGCTCTTCGCGACCGCCACCGGCATCATCGGCGCGGTGGTCACGCTCATGGGGCTGCTCGCCTTCCCGGCGATGCTGCGCGCGGGCTACAGCGTGCGCCTCTCGGCAGGCGTGATCTGCGCCGGCGGCTGCCTGGGCATCCTCATTCCGCCCTCGGTGCTGCTCATCCTTTACGGCGCCACCGCCGGCGTCTCGGTCGTGCAGCTCTACGCCGGCGCATTCTTTCCCGGACTGATGCTCGCCGGGCTGTATATGCTCTACGTGATCGTGCTCGCCGCGCTGCGGCCGCAGGCGGCGCCGCCGCTCCCCGAGGAGGAGCGCCGCGTGGCGCTACCGCCGGCGCTGCGGCAGCTGCGCGCGAAGTGGCCGGCGCTGCCGGCGCTCGTGGGCGCACTCTTCCAGCCGCACGCGCCGCGCGCCGCGCTCGCCGGCAACCTCGCTGCCGCCTTGCTTCCGGCGGCCTTGCTCGCCACGCTTTTCTGGCTCATTTACCTCGGCGTCGCGCCTTTGCCGGAGGCAGCCCTGCAAGGCGGCCCGCAGCCGCTCGGCTTCTACGTCGAGCAGCCCGCGGCGCAATCGCCCGAAGAGTTGCCCGGCTGGTTCTGGCCCTCGGCCGGCGTCGGCGCCGGGGCGCTGGTCGCGCTCTACTTCTGGCTCACGCTCGAGCGCGCGCAAGTCCTCAAGATGCTCGCCACGTCGTTCTTCCCGCTCGCGGTGCTCATCGCGGCGGTGCTGGGATCCATCGTCTTCGGGCTCGCCACGCCGAGCGAAGCCGCGGCCGCCGGCGCGGCGGGCGGGTTTCTCCTCACGGCGGCGTACGCGCTCGCGCGCGAGCCGCGCCGACGCGCGGCGCGCCTCCTTGCGCTTTGGTCGCCGCTCATCGCCGCGGTGCTGGTCGTGTTCGGCGGCACGCTGCTTCTCGATTGGTTCCCGCCCGATTGGGCTATTACCGGCGCCTGGATTTGCGTGGCCGCGCTCGCCGCGCTCGCCTACTTGCAGCTGCCAGTGAAGTCCTCGGTGAACGAAGCCGTCTACCTGACCGCCAAGACGAGCGCCATGGTGTGCTGGCTCCTCGTGGGCTCCTCGATCTTTTCGGCGGCGTTCGCGCTTCTCGGCGGCCAGCAGCTGCTCGAGCAGTGGGTGCTGTCGCTCAAGCTCACGCCGCTGCAGTTCCTGATCCTCGCGCAGGTGGTCATCTTCCTGCTCGGCTGGCCGCTGGAGTGGACCGAGATCATCATCATCTTTGTCCCGATCTTCCTGCCCATGCTCGACGACTTCAAAGTCGACCCGCTGCTGTTCGGCGTCCTGGTGGCGGTGAATCTCCAGACCGCGTTCTTGTCGCCCCCGGTGGCCATGTCGGCGTTCTATCTGAAGGGGATCTCGCCGCCCCATGTGACGCTGAACCAGATCTTCAACGGCATGTACCCGTTCCTGGCCATCCAGCTCATCTGTCTGTTCCTGACCTGGTACTACCCGGAGCTCACCCTCTGGCTGCCTCGCTATCTGTACGGGGATTGATCCCGCCACGGATCGCGGCGTAGGGGGATCGGCTACTCCGGCGGGGACGGCGTCAGCGGAGGGCCGGCGCCGCGGCCCGGCGGCCCGCCAGGCGCTGGCTGGTGAGCACCGTTACGAAACAGACGGCGCCGGTGAGGTCGCTGACCAGCCCCGGGAAGATCAGGAGAACTGCGCCGGCGAGCAGGGTCACGCGCTCCCACGGCCGCGTGGGCGCGAGCAGATAGCCGATGACGCCTGCGCCGAGCATCAGGATCCCCAGCGTCGCCGCCACCGTCCGCAGCGCGATCCCGACGGGCCCGGCGCCAATCAGCAGCAGCGCCGGATCGTAGGCGAAGGAGAATGGGATGATGAAACCGGACAACGCGAGCATCATTGCCTTCCACTGGGTCTCCCAGACGTTGGCCCGGGCGATGGCCGACGTCGCGTAGGCCGAGATGGCGGTCGGCGGCGTCAGGTCAGCCAGGATGCCGAAGTAGAAGACGAACATGTGGGCGACGAGCGTGGGCACGCCGAGCTGGACCAGGGCCGGCGCCGCCATGATCGACGTGATGATGTAGGTGGCCGAGGTGGGTAGGCCCGTGCCCAGCACGAGCGCGGCGATCATGGTGAGCGTGAGCGTGGCGAAGAGGCTGCCCTGCGCGATACCCACGATTCCGGTGGCCAGCTTGAGGCCGAGCCCGGTGAGCGCCACCACCCCGACCACGATGCCGACGGTGGCGCAGGCCAGCGCCACCGGCATCGCGTTCCGGGCGCTGTCCCGCAGCACGGCCAGCGCACCGCCAGGACCGATCCGCGTCTCGCGCCGCATCCAGCTCGTCACGACGGCCACCACGAGCGCCCAGAAGCCGGCAAAGAGCGGCGAACGCCCCTCCACCAGGAACCACAGCAGCACGCCGGGCCCGGCCAGCAGGTGCACGTCGCGACGCAGCACTGGCGCCAGACGGGGGAGCTCGGCCCGCGGCAGCACGGGCAGTCCCGCCCGCGCCGCCTCGAGGTGCACCATCGCGCCGACGGCGACGAAGTAGAGCACGCCGGGGATGGCCGCCGAGAGCGCAATGGTGGCGTAGGGCACCCCGAGCGTCTCGGCCATGATGAAGGCCGCCGCCCCCATCACCGGGGGGATGAGCTGGCCACCCATCGAGGACGTCGCTTCGACGCCGGCGGCGAAGGACGGCCGGTAGCCCGAACGGATCATCAAGGGGATGGTGAAGCTTCCCGTCGTCACCGCGTTCGCGATGGCGCTCCCGTTCACCGTGCCGAAAAGCCCGCTGGAGATGACGGACACTTTCGCCGCTCCGCCCTTGGTCCATCCCGCCACCGCCAACGCCACGTCGGTGAAGAAGCGCAGCAGGCCGCCTTGCTGCATCACGGCGCCGAAGACGACGAAGAGATAGATGAACGTGGCCGACACCAGCGCGGGGATCCCGAACACGCCCTGCGTCGTCAGCATCTGCTGATCGATCAGCTTGAGCGCGTTGACGCCGCCGTGAGAGAGGAAGCCGGGCAGCCAGGGCCCGACAAACGCGTAGACCACGAAGGCCAGGGCGAGGATGACCAGGGCGCTACCGATGTGACGTCGTGAGGCCTCAAGCAAGAGCGCCACGAAGAGCACGCTGACGGCCACGTCGATCCGCCCGGGGTCGTCCACCATGGCCATGCGACTGGCCAGACGCTCGTTGTGGGCGATGAAGTGGGCCGCGCAGGCGAGCGCCAGCAGGGCCCCCGCGCCGTCCAGCAGCCGCCGCCCGGGCCCCGGACTGGCCCCGCCCGGCGGCGTGAGGAAGCCCAGGGCGACCGCGAACGCGACGTGGACGGGGAGCTGGACGAGGAGGTCGAACATCCCCGCGTACGCCGTGTAGAGCTGGAACAGGGACCAGGCGACCGCCAGCCAACCGTGCGGGCTACGCATCGCCGTGGACGATGTGCCCGCCGACCATCGTAAGCCGGCAGGCGAGCGAGGCCATGTCCTCGAGGGGATGCGTGAGTGGATCTTGCTCCAGCACGGCCAGATCGGCGCGGAAGCCCGGTACCAGCACCCCGCGCTCGCGCTCGGCGAACGTCACCCACGCGCCGCCCACGGTGAGAGCCCGGAGCGCCTCCATGCGCGTCAGCCGCTCGCCCGGGCCCAGCACGTCGCCCGTCGTCATGTCGCGGCGGGCGACGATGGCGGCGAAGGCCAACCAGGGGTCGGCCGGCTTGTTGTCGGTGGCGACGCCGAACGGGATGTGGCGGCGCCCGAGGCTCTTGTGGGGGATCAGCGTCGCGGCGGCGCCACCGACCCGGCGCACCTCCTCGGCGGCCGAGCGCCACAGATACGAGATGGGGTTGGTCGTGACCACGGCGCCCAGGCGCTTGAGACGCGCCAGATCGGCGCCGGTGGCCACGTTGAGGTGGACAGCCACCCAGCGCAGGTGCCAGATCGGCGTCTCGGCAGCGACCGCCTCCCAGATGTCCAGCACCGGGGACAGGCACCGCGTGACGAGGGTGCCCACGCGCAGCCCGTGCCGCGCGGCGAGCCGCGCCTGCTCGCGGTACTCGTCCGGCGAGTTCGCGCTCTCCACGAAGCCTGCCCAGCCGGTGTAGGGCTGCCCGGCATGCAGGATGCGGGCGACGTCGGCATCGCCGCCGTAATGGAGGCAGATGCCGCCCAGCCGCAGCCGGTCATCGCCGACCCCGCGGCCCCCGGCCCAGGCGGCCCACTGGGGGATGACCCGGCGAGCCTCGTCGAGGCTGTCCCACGTGGGGCTGAGCGCCAGCGTGATGCGGAGACCAAGGCGCCCGCGCTCGTGGGCCTCGCGATACACGCTCAAGACCTCCGGCGCCACGCCATGCCCCTCGTACACGGCGGTGACGCCCCGGGCCGCGTAGCGGCGCTGGGATTCGGCGAGAGCCCGCAGGCGGTCGGCATGGCTGAAGCGCGGCGCCGCCTTCATCAGGGTGAACTCGATCACCTGGATCAGGTTGTGCTCGACGAAGACACCGGTGGGCTCGCCGGCGGCGTCCTTGAGGATATCGATGCCCTTGGGCGCGACGGTGTCCCTCGTGACGCCGGCCCGGCGCAGGGCAGCGCTGTTGGCCACCGAGTAGATGGGCGGCTTGTTCCAGTAGCCCCAGATACCACGGACGTACACGGGATGGTCGGGGGCCACCTGGTCCAGGTCGGCCCGCGTGGGCCAGCGGCGATCCGCCAGGCCGCCGGTCTGGTCGAGGTAGAACGGCGGGCGCCCCACCGGCATCGTGACGATCCACTCGCCCCTGGCTCGCCGCGCGGCGCAACGGCCGATGACCGTCTGGATGTCCGCGATGGAGCGGCAGTGGGCCAGGCTGGGGTTCAGGCTCTTGAGGCCCTCGCGATCGAGGTGGGCGTGGGCGTCGACGAGGCCTGGCACCACGGTAGCGCCGTCCAGATCGATCACGCGCGTCCGGCGGTCGCGCCAGGCCCGCTCGTCGTTTCGCGCCCCCACGGCGATGATGCGGCCGCCGGCGATCGCCAGCGCAGAGGCGCGTGGACGCCGCGGATCGAGCGTGAGAACGCGGCCGTTCTGGAGGATGCAGTCGGCCGCTATTTCATCCACCCCTTCTCGCGGTACGCCCGCTCGGCTCCGGGGTGAAGCGGGATACCGAGCTTCTCCGGCCGCCACGCCGTCTGGGGATCGAAGGCGCTGAGGCCGGCGTGACCACGCACGAGGGCGTCCTTGCTCTCGATGAGCGTCTTGGTCACCGTGAAGGCGACCGGCTCCGGGAGATCCTTGTTGGTGATGAGCACGGTGGGGAACCCGACCGTGCCCACCGGCTCCGGCTGGTTCTTGAAGGTGTCCGCGGGCATGGTGGCCGGGGTGTACCCGAGGGGGGCCAGCCCCTGGACGACATCGGGCTCGAGGCCCAGGAACACCACGTCGGTGAAGGTGGCGATCTCGGACACCGACGGGTGCTTGGGCGTGATCACGGCCAGCAAGACATCCGCGCGACCGTCCTTGAAGGCGTCGACGATGACGTTGTAGCCCACGTGGGTCGTCGACCCCCCGGCGGCCTTGATGTCGGCGTAGGAGATGCCGTAGGCACGCAGGAGCTGTCGGCCGCCGAACTCTCCCAGCGACCCCACCGGCAGCGAGTAGAGCCGGACCGGCAGCTTCTTGTCTTTGATCTCGCGCAGCGAGCGGATGTTGAGCTTCTTCTGGGCGACGGCGAGCAGGTAGTACGTGTCAAGGCCGCCCACCAGCCCGCGCAAGTTGTCCAGCTTGGTGTCGTAGGCCTCCGTGCCCTCGAAGGCCCAGCGGTTGGTCACCGTGAAGGACAGGCCCAGGGGCGTCTCGTTCCGGGCCACGAGCTTGGCGTTGCCGACACCGCCGGCGAATGGCTTGACGTCCACGTTGGAGCCAGGGGGCAGCGCCTTGCGGAGAAGGTCGGCCATCGTGGCTCCGTACACGTACCAGGCGGTCCCGGCGTTGAGGCTGGAGAAGGCCAGCGTCACCGGCTGCTGCGCCCACACGCCCGTCACCCCCACCGCCACGGCCAGAATCAGGGCAAGCGTCGTCTTCATCGTGTCGTCTCCTCTGCCACGAGTGAGAGCCGGGCGCCCAGCGTCCGGCCCGGATCGAGCGGGCCCGGGGCGGCGGCCGCCGTCGTCAGGGTCGCCGCGTACGGCGAGGGACCGCGCTGGGCCAGCCAGCCGGTCAGCGGGCTGGCCGGCTCGCGAGGCGCCAGCAGCTCGATGGTGTGCGGGCCCACCGGGAATCGCACCCCGCCGGCGGCCAGGTCGGTCCGGACGACGGGCTGGCCGGGACGACCCAGGCTGTTCTCGTACCACCCGCGCACGGTGGCGACGTCGTCCACCGCGACGGTCAGCACGCCGATCCCGGTGGCGCCGTTGGGATGCCGGTGCTGCCGGGGTACGCGCTCCTCGCGCGGCGTCTCGTCCTGAATCAGGAACGGCACAACACCCTTGTGCGCGTCCCGGGGGATCGACAGCACCCACTTGAGATGGTAGCCATCGGGACGGACGCGTGACAGCGGCGAGGGATCGTCGATAGCGACGCCGGCCCGCCGCCAGGCCGCGGTGTCCCCGAGCAGGTCATCGGTCTGCATGCAGAAGTCCACCAGCCCCCCACCCTTCTGGAGCGGCAGCCACCACTTGTGCCGAGGGCTGGGCTCGTAGAACGCGATCAGCTCGATGTAGGACCCGTCGGCCAGCGCGATGAGGGCATTGTGGCTCCCCACCGGGTGCCGCCCGCCCGGCACCACGGTGAAGCCGAGCGCCTCGTAGCTCTTCTGGGCCAGGGCCAGGTCGGGCACGGCGATGACGATGTGATCGATGCCCCGCAGCATGCTCAGGCGCCTCGGCGGGCGTCGCGGAACGCCGGAGCTACCTCGGTGAGGAAGCGCTTGAGCTGCCCGTGCTGGTCCCACGAGGCCAGGCGCAGCGCAATGTGGCCGAGGCCGGCGTCGAGATAGGCCCGGAGCTGCTCCACGCACTGCTGCGGCCCGCCGGCCACGGTCCACCCCTCGACGAACGCCGGGCTGAAGCTCGAGGTGTAGTAAGCGTCGAGGAAGCGCTTGGACTCCTCGAGCGCCGCCGCGCGGTCCTCGTTGATGTTGATGTTGTGGTAGAGGGCGCTGCCCAGTCGGGTGGGATCCCGTCCCTCCTCCCGCGCCATGCGGGTGATCTCGGCCCACTGCTGACCGAACTCGGTCGGGGAGACCTTGTTGGTCATCCAGCCATCGGCGTAGCGGGCCACCCGGCGGAACCCGCGCGCCACGGCGGCCGATGACGCGCTGGCGCCGCCTTTCCAGGTGAGCCCGGTGGGGTTCGACGCGATCCAGATCGGGCACGGTTGCTGGATGGGTCGCGGCTCCAGCGTCACGCCTTCGAAGCGGTAGAAGCGTCCGGCGTGCGAGGCGTTCCGCTCGCCGAACAGCGTGCGCAGGACGGTGATGCCTTCCTCCAGCCGCGGCACCCGCTCGCTCGACTGCACGCCCATCACCGCGTGCTCGAGCGCCTGGGCTCGGGACATCTCGTCGGGTCCGCCCAGGCACACGGCCAGCCAGGCGCGGCCGTTCGAGAGCACATCGAGGCTCGCCCACTGCTGGGCGAAGAGCACGGGGTGGCGGTGCACGAAGGTGGCCAGACAGCCGACACCCAGTCGCACCTTGGTCGTGACCGCGGCCAGCGCCGAGAGCAGCGTGACCGACTCCAGCCGCGGCTTGGCCAGCAGGCTGTCGCCGGCCCACACGGCGTCGAAGACGCCCGAGGCCTCGGCCGTCACGGTGAGGTCGATCAGATCGCGTGCCTTCATGACGCCGAGGACGACCGCGCGGTTGGTGAGCGTGAGCCCAAACGGTGAACGGGTCATCTTTCCCTCACCTCCCGGTGTAGTTGGGGGGGCGCTTGTCGAGGAAGGCCCGCACGCCCTCCTCGTAGTCATGGGTGGAGCGGAGCCAGGCGTAGGCCTTGCGCTCCAGCTCCAGCGCCGTCTCCAGCGGGGCGTCGGCGCCCCGGTTCAGGACGGTCTTGAGCGTCCGCAGGGCCAGCGGCGGCCGGTCGGCCAGCTCCCGGCCCAGGGCGGTCACGGCTTCGTCGAGCTTGTCGTCGGCCACCGCCTGGGTGATGAGCCCCCAGGCCTCGGCCTGCGGGGCCGCGATGCGCTGGCCCGTCATCATGAACAGCTTGGCCCGCGTCATGCCGATGAGGCGCAGGGCCCGCTGCGTGCCGCCGCTGCCCGGGATCATGCCCAGCCGCACCTCGGGGAAGGCGAACTCCGACCGGAGGGTGGCCACGCGAAAGTCGCAGGCCAGGGCCAGCTCCAGACCCGCGCCCATCGTGTAGCCGTCGATGGCGGCGATCACCGGCTTGCGGCAGCGCTCGGCCCACGAGAGCGTGTCCCCCCACTCCTCCAGGTCGGCGGCCGCCAGGGTCAGGAACTCGGCGACGTCGCCGCCGGCGCTGAAGGCGCGCCCGCCGGCTCCCCGCACCACGACCACGCGAACGGCGTCGTCGGCGTCGAGCTCACGGAACAGCGCGGGGAACTCGTTGCGCATGGCCACCGTCATCGTGTTCATCTTGGCCTGGCGGTCGATCCAGATGGTGGCCACGGGCGCCGCCCGCTCCAGCCGGAGGAGCTCGCTCATCGGGAGATCTCCGTATAGCGGCCCTCGCGCAGCAGCCGTCGCAGGATCTTGCCCGAGGCCGTCTTGGGGATCTCGGCTACGAAGACGACGCGGCGCGGCCGCTTGAAGCGGGCCAGCGCGGCGCTCTCCCGGCAGTACTGATCCAGCCCGGCGGGGGTGAGGTCGGCCCGGGCGGGCACGACGAAGGCCACGACACGCTCGCCCCACCGCTCGTCGGGCTCGCCCACCACCGCCACGTCGCGCACGCCGGGATGGCGGGCCAGGGCCTCCTCCACCTCCACGGGATGGATGTTCTCGCCGCCGCTGATGATCATGTCGTCTACCCGCCCGGCGACGTACAGCTCCCCCTCGCCGTCGAGGTACCCCATGTCGCCCGTGAAGTACCAGCCGTCGCGCAGGGCCCGGGCGTCGGCGTCGGGCCGGTTCCAGTAGCCGGCGAACGCCTCGTCGGAGTCGAGGCGGGCGATGATCTCGCCTTTCTCACCCTCGGGCACGAGGTCGCCGGGGCCGACGCGATGCTCGGTGCTGGCCCGCACCACGCGCAGCGTCGAGTGGACGCCGGGCCGGCCAGCGCAGCCCGGCTTGAGGTGAACGTCGGGCCGCACGGAAAACGTGTAGATCTCGGTGGAGCCGTAGTGGTTGACGAAGACCCGGGGCCGGAATGCCTTGAGGCAGGCCTCGGTCAGCGGCGCCAGCATCGGCGCGCCCGCGTAGGCCAGCTTCCTCACCGTCGACACGTCGGTGCCGGCGAGCTCGGGGGCGTGCACGAGGTCGTAGAACAGCGTGGGAATCAAGTAGAGGGCGCTGAGCCGTTCGGCCGCGATCAGCCGGAGGGCCGGCCCCGGGGACCAGTCGGCCTGGCACACGAAGCAGCCATTCACCGCCACCATGCTGGTGAGCGCGTGAATTCCCATCGTGTGGTAGAGCGGCATCACGCCGAGCGTGCGTTCGCCCCACTCGTAGCCGCACTGGATCACGTGGGCCAGCGCTCCCGCGTAGTGGTTGTGATGCGTGCGGGGCACGCCCTTGGGTCGCCCGGTGGTGCCTGACGTATACAGGATCAGCGACAGGTCCCCTTCCGCGGGTCCGGGGAAACGGGACCCGCTCCCCTGCTCAATACCCCATTCGCGTGGAGCGGGCCCCGCCCCCTCGGCCTCCGGCCGGTCACCCATCACCGCCGTCAACGTCAAGCACGCCGGCGGGACATCGGGATCGACGAAGACCAGCCGCAGGGCGCGACCCCGGGCCGCCTCCAGCACGGCCGGCGCGGTGGCGGCTTCGAAGAGCGCGAGCCGTGCCCCCGAATCCTCGACGAGGTAGGCCAGCTCCTCCGACGTGAGCCGGAAGTTGACGGGCACCGCCACCCCACCCAGGCGCTGCAGCGCCCAGTAGGCGAGCACATGCTCCACGCGGTTCCGGAGCGCCAGGAGCACCCGGTCCCCCAGACCCACGCCCAGCCGGCTCAGGCCCCGCGCCAGGGCCGCCGTCCGGCGATCCAGGTCGGCGTAGCTGAGCCGCGTCATGCCATCCACGACGGCGTCGGCGTGGGGCTGGCGGAGGACGGCGCGCTCGAGCAGGCCGGCGAGCGTCACGGGACGAGGATGACCTTTCCCTTGTTCTTGCGGTCCAGCACGTACTGCACGGCGGCCCGCGCCTGGGACAGCGGGAACGCCCGATCGACGACCGGACGGAGCCGCCCGGCCAGCACCTGGTCGAGGATGGCGCGCAGCTCGAGGATCGATCCTAGATTTGTCCCCACGATCCGGAGATTCTTGGAGTAGACGTGACGGAGGTCGAGCCGGCCCCAATGGGTGTCGTGGGAGCCGATGGAGACGAGCGTGCCCAGCCGGGTCAGCGCGTAGGTCGAGCGCTCGAAGGTCTCGCCACCGATGTGCTCGATGACCACGTCGACCCCCCGTTTGCCGGTCCAGCGCTTGGCCTCCTCCACGAAATCCTGTCGCCGGTAGTTGACGACGTGCTCGGCCCCCAGGGCGCGGGCGAACTCGATCTTGTCGTCGCTGCCGACGGTGGTCATGACCCGGGCGCCGGCCAGCCGGGCGATCTGGATGGCCGCGCTGCCGACGCCACTCCCGGCGGCCTGCACAAGAACGCTCTGGCCCGGCCGCACCGGAGCCTGGACCACCAGGGCGTGCCAGGCCGTGAGCATCGCCAGCGGCAAGGCCGCGCCGGCTTCGAAGGCCAACCCGTCGGGCAGCGCCACGACGTTGGCGGCGGGGACCTTCACCAGCTCGGCGTACCCGCCGTCCTTGTGGGCGCCGAGGTATCCGTAGCGCAGGCACACCGTCCGCTCCCCGCGCTGGCAGAACTCGCACTGGCCACAAGACAGGCCGGGAAAGATCACGACGCGCTGGCCGCGGGGAAGCCCGGACGCGGGCGCCTCCAGCGTGCCGGCGACTTCGCAGCCGTTGATGTGGGGCAGGCCCTCGGGCGGGGGAAATCGTCCGTCGAGCAGCAGCATGTCGACCTGGTTCAGGGCGCAGGCCCGCACGCGCACGAGGGTCTCGGTCGCGTCAGGGATGGGGTCGCGGTAGTCGTCGTAGATGAGCTTGTCGGCGCCGCCGTGCTCCTTGAAGAAGGCCGCCTTCATGAGCTCGCCTGGAGGAGCTGACTCATGCGACCGAAGAACTGATCGGCCAGCATCTTGGACACGCCGCCCAGCATCCGCTGGCCGACACCGGCAATGAGCCCGCCCACCTGCACGTCGGCGGTGTAGCCGACCCGGGTGCCACCCTCGATGTCGGTCAGCGTGATCAACGTCTCGCCGCGAACGAAGCCCGGGCCACCGCTGCCTTCGACCGCCATGCGGTAGGAGTTGGGCGGATTCTTCTCGGCGAGCTTCACCTTGCCCTCGAACGTTCCTTTCACGGCGGCGACACCGATTTTCATGGTGGCCTTGAACTCGTCATTGCCCAGGGCCTCGAGCTTCTCGCAGCCGGGGATCGCCTGGCGCAGTTGCTCGGGATTCAAGAAGGCGTCCCATACCTTCTGCCGAGGCGCGGGGACGTCATGGGAACCTTCGATCTTCATCGCAGTCTCCTTACCCGAGCGTGCGTTCCGGGGCGCCTAGTGTATCAAGGCAAGCCGGACGTGGCACAGGGCGAGCGGGCCCCTGATCGTCTAGACCGGGGCGGGCTCTCGCCCCATCACGATCGTGGCGATCTCGGCCGCGGGAACCGGGGTGTCGACGTGGATCACACCGGCGGCGACGTCGATCCCGCGCACGATTCCGAGGCCCAGGGTCGCTCGCCTGGGGTCGAGCAACCCGACCAGCGCCCCGTCCAGGCCGTGCGCTCCCGGGCCCGGCGCGAGCCGCTCGCCCCCTGGCCCTCTCACGCACACCCGAGCCGAGGCCAGGACCACCCGGCGCGCCGAGGCGAAGTAGTCGTCCAGCCGCCCCTGCCGGTAGCGACGGCGCTCGTCAGCGCTGCGGGCCCGCGCCGCCGGGGCGGCGGGAACCCGCATCACCGCTGGCCGCACCGTGGCGGCATAGGCCGCCACGATGTGGTCACACTCCGCCGCCCGTTCCAGGCAGATGACCAGGTCCGGATCCGTCACTTCGATCTTGGCCTGCTTGAGGGTCCGCCCGAGAGGGCCGCTGACCAGACCGCTGGTGTCGATGACGGCACGCCGGAGCTTTTCCGCGCGCGCCCGGTCCAGCAGGCGGCGCGCGCCGACGACCGTGCCGAGCAGATGCCGAGCGGGCGAGGTCACCCCGACGAAATGCAGTGCGACGACCTCGGCGTCGGCCAGCCGCCCCAGCCGGCGAGGGACCCGGCCGAGCCCGATCGTGGTCGGCGGGCCGATCTCGGACTGGCCGAGGTCGGCGTCGATCACGGCGACACCGACGCCACGGGCGATCAGGCTGTTGGCGATGATGGTCACCAGCGTGGTCTTGCCCGTGTCGGTCTCGCCGATGACCATCGTGACCGCGGCCCGCTGGGCCCGCCGGACCGCCTCCTGCCATTCGGGAGGCACGCGGATGGGATCCCCACGCCGCCGCCGAGAGGAGGTCATGGCGGTAGACTGTGGCGCCGCCGCCGGTGGCGCCTACTCGAGGCGGCGCAGCGCCCGGTCCATCCGCGCCAGGCCTTCGCGAATCAACTCCTCGCTCGTCGCGTACGACAGGCGCACGTGGGCGTCGGAACCGAAGTCGAGGCCCGGCACCACGGCCACGCGGCCCTGCTCCAGCAAGAACGCGGTCACGTCGGTTGAGGAGGCCAGCCGCTTGCCGTCGGCCGTCCGCCGACCCAGGAGACCGGCAATGTTCGGGAAGGCGTAGAACGCGCCTTTGGGCATCACGCAGCGGACACCCGGCAGCGCGTTGAGTCCCGCGACGATGATCCGGCGCCGCCGATCGAACTCGGCAGCCATCGCGGCGACCTCGTCCTGGGGGCCGGTCAGAGCTTCCACCGCCGCCCACTGGGCGATCGACGAGGGGTTGGAGGTCACCTGGCTCTGGACGTCGGTCATGGCCCGGATCAGCTCCCGAGGTCCCGCCGCATAGCCGATGCGCCAGCCGGTCATGGCGTAGGCCTTGGAGCACGTGTTGACGACCAGCGTGCGCGCCTTGATGTCCCCGCCGAGCTGGGCGATGGACACGTGGCGCCCCTCGAAGGTCAGGGCCTCATAGCACTCATCGGAGATCACCCACAGCCCCCGTTCGACGGCCAGGCGGGCGACGGCCTCGACCGCGGCCCGGGAGAACACCGCCCCCGTGGGGTTGTTCGGGCTGTTGAGGATCACGGCCCTGGTCCGGGGCGTGACGGCGGCCCGCAGCCGGTCGGGGTCCAGGTCGAATCCGGTCCCCTCCTCCGTCGGGACGGCCACGGCCACCGCCCCGATCAGCGTGATCTGCTCCGGGTACGACACCCAGTAGGGCTGCGGCACCAGCACCTCGTCGCCGGGGTTGAGCAGGGCCACCGCGGCGTTGAAGAGACTGTGCTTGGCCCCGACCGAGACGAGGACGTCGGGGGGTTCGTAGTCCAGCCCGTTGTCGCGCTTGAACTTGGCGCACACCGCCGTCTTGAGCTCGGGGATGCCGCCGACCTCGGTGTACTTCGTCTGCCCCCGCCGCATGGCGGCAATCGCCGCGTCTTTGATGCGCTGGGGGGTGTCGAAGTCGGGCTCACCGGCGCCGAAGGAGATGACATCGATGCCCTGTGTTCGCAACGCCCTGGCCTGGGCCTGCACGGCCAGGGTCGACGACGGGGCGAGCGTCTTCATCCGATCCGCGAGCACGCTGCGGCTCCTTCGCCGGCGTCAGGCCGGCGACTTGGGGGGAAACTTCTCCGCCAGCCGCTTCTCCACGACCGGCGGGACCAGTCCGGCCACCGCGGCGCCGTAGCTGGCCACTTCCTTGATCAACCGCGAGGAAATATAGGTGTACTTCTCGTGGGGCATGAGGAAGACCGTCTCCACCGTAGCCGACAGCTTGCGGTTCATGAGGGCCATCTGGAACTCGTACTCGAAGTCGGAGACGGCGCGGATGCCGCGCACGATGCAGTCGGCCCGCTCGCGAGCCACCAGGTCGATGAGGAGCCCGTCGAAGGCCACGATGCGGAAGTTGTTCTTGAGATCGGCGGTGGCCTCGTCGATCATCTCGATGCGCTCCTGGACCGAGAACAGCGGCGCCTTGGCGGGATTGGCCACCACCGCCACGATGAGCTCGTCGAAGATCCGCAGGCTCCGCTGGATGACGTCGCTGTGACCATTGTGGATCGGATCGAACATTCCCGGGTACACCGCGCGCTTGGCCACTAGGACTCTCCCGCTGGCGGCGATTCCGACGGGGCATCGTAGGCTGGCTCGCGAAAGAAAGTCAAGGTTGTCTCCCCGAATCGCCGCGTGCGGTAGGCGCGCAGGATGCCGGCCTCGGCAGCCGGCGGACGCTTGGTGAGGTGCTGGGCGACCACGAGCGCGGGTGGTGACAGCAGCCGGCCCGTGCCCAGCGCGGCGAGGAGGTCCGGCATCAGCTCCGTCTCGTAGGGGGGATCGAGGAACACCACGCCGAACCGCTCACGCTGCCGCTCCAGCCAGGCCAGCGCGCGACGCACCTCCGCGGCGAGGACCCGAGCAATCCGCTCGAGCTCCAGCGTGGCGATGTTGCGGCGCAGCGCGGCCACGGCTCGGGAGTCGCGCTCCACGAACGTGGCGTGCGCGGCGCCGCGGGAGAGGGCCTCCAGGCCGACGCCACCGGCCCCGGCAAAGAGGTCGAGGAAGCGGACACCCTCGAGCCAGGGCGTCAGCGTGTCCATGAGGGCGATGCGCACCTGATCGGCGGTCGGGCGGGTCGTCGACCCTCGCGGCGTCACCAGGCGACGCCCCTTGAACGCGCCGGCGATGATTTTCATGAAGCTCAGCCCACCGAGGCCAGGGCGAGCTTGCCCCGCCACCGGGCGAGGAGCCCCTGGCGCAGAGCCCGGTGCTCGGGGTCGCGCAGCTCGGGATCGGCGGCCACCAGCGCGGCGGCCTCGCGTCGTGCCTCTTCGAGCAGGGGCGCGTCCCGGAGGAGGTCAGCCACACGGAACTGGGGCAGCCCCGACTGCCGCGTACCGAAGAACTCGCCGGGGCCCCGGAGCTGGAGGTCGACCTCGGCGATGCGGAACCCATCCTGGGTCGCGACCAGGGCCTCGATGCGCTGGCGGGCGTCCTCGCTCAGGTGGCTGGCGTGGAGCAGGATGCAATAGGATTTCCAGGGGCCCCGCCCGACCCGTCCCCGCAACTGGTGGAGCTGGGACAATCCGAAGCGCTCGGCGTGCTCGACCAGCATGACGGCGGCGTTGGGTACGTCGATGCCCACCTCGATGACGGTGGTCGAGACGAGGATGTGGATCTCGCCGGCCTTGAACCGGCGCATGATCGCCTCCTTGTCCTCGATACCCAGGCGCCCGTGCATGAGGCCCACGCTGAGGTCGGGAAAGACGTCGCGGGCGAGATGGTGAGCCATGTCGGTTGCCGCCTTGAGGTCCACGGCCTCCGACTCCTCGATCAGCGGGTAGACCACATAGACCTGCCGCCCTTCCTTCACCTGCCCGCGCAGGAAGGCGTAGATCTCGCCCCGCTTGCTCTCCGTCCGGGCCACCGTCTTCACCGGCCGACGCCCGGGCGGCAGCTCGTCGAGCACGCTCACGTCGAGGTCGCCATACAGGGTGAGGGCCAGCGTGCGGGGAATGGGAGTCGCGGTCATGACCAGGAGATCCGGATGCTCACCCTTGGCCCGGAGCCGCGCCCGTTGGGCGACGCCGAAACGGTGCTGCTCATCCACCACCGCCAGGCCCAACCGCCGGAACTCCACCGCTTCTTGCACGAGCGCGTGGGTGCCAACCACGCAATCCACGCGCCCCGCCGCGGCCTCGGCGACGCGGGCCGCGCGCTCCCGCGCCTTCACCGACGAGGTCAACAGGGCGACGGTGACCCCCAGTGGCTCCAGCAGCTGGCGCAGTGTCATGAAGTGCTGCTCGGCCAGAATCTCGGTCGGGGCCATCACCGCGGCCTGATACCCGGCCTCCACGGCGGTGAGGACGGCCAGCGCGGCTACCACCGTCTTGCCCGAGCCCACGTCACCCTGGAGCAATCGATGCATGGGCGCGCGGGCGGCCATGTCACGCCGGATGTCCTCCCATACGCGCTCCTGGGCGCCCGTGAGCGACCACGGCAGGCGGGCCCGCAGCCGGGCCACCAGCGCGCCCGGGGGGTTCATCGCAATGCCCGGGGCCCGTGCCGTCCGGGACTTGAGGATGGCCAGCCCGAGCTGGAGGAAGAGAAAATCATCGAAGGCCAGCCGCCGCCGGGCTGCCGCCTGGGCCTCTTCCGTCTCCGGGAAATGCCCGTCGCGGATGGCGACCGACAGGGCCACCAGGCGGCGCCGGCGGCGCACCGGCTCGGGCAGGATCTCGGCGACGTCGCCGGCGAAGCGCTCCACCAGGCTCCACAGGAGCCGGCGCAGGGGCCGCTGCGTGAGCCCCTCGGTGGTGGAGTAGACGGGGACGAGCCGCCCGGTGTGCAGGCGGTCCTCGTCGTCGTTCTCCACGATCTCGAAATCCGGATGCTGCAGGGTGATGGCGCCTCGGTAGCGGCCGACGCGACCGTGCAGGACCAGTCGCTGGCCGCGCTTGAGGACCCGCCCCAGGTAGGCGGCTTTGAACCAGCTCGCGGTCACGAAGCCGCTCTCGTCGCGCAGTACGACCGAGAAGGGCATCCGGGCGCGCCCGGGCGGAGGCGGGCTGAGCCCCACGATGACCCCGGAGCAGGTCAGGGCCTGGCCGGGCTGGAGCTTTTGGAACGGGGTGAGCCGGGTGCGATCCTCGTGGCGCAGCGGCATGAAGAAGAGGGCATCCTCCACGGTGTGGAGGCCCTTCTTGGTCAGCAGTGCCGCCCGTCGAGGCCCGACGCCCTTGAGATACTGCAGTGGCGTGGTCAGGGCCGGGCTCCCCGAAGTTTGCGTCATCCCGGGGGCCGTGCTATAAGCAAAGTCCGCCCCACGCGAACCCGTTCATACCGAAGGAGTGAGCATGGCCCAGCGGTGCGACATCTGCGGGAAGGGCCCCGCGGTCGGAAACAGCGTCAGCCACGCCCACAAGCTCACGCGGAGGCGCTGGCTGCCGAACCTGGTCTCGATGCGGGCCCTCGTCGCCGGTAGACCGCAGCGTGTCCGCGTTTGCACTCGCTGTCTCAAGGCGGGAAAGGTCACCAAAGCTCTTTAAGCACCGGCGGCACAACGGGAGGGGGCTTCGCCCCCTCCCGGTCTTTTGCAAGGTGGGAGGCCGCCACCCCCCACCCGGGGAACGACGCTACTTCTTCTTTTTGCCGGCCTTCTTCTTCTTGGCCATGTACGCTCTCACCTCCTCTCACCAGGGGCATCGCCTCGAGCCGCGAGCGGCTCTACTTCTTCTTCTTCTTGGCCGCCTTCTTCTTGGCCATGGATGCGTTCACCCCCCTTCTTCCGCCGTCAGTAGCCCATCGCTTCGCGGCGCAGGTGCTCAGCCTGCTCGACACCTTTGCGCTCGTAGTGCAGGAGATCGACGTAGAGCTGGGGCAGGCAGACCACCTTGAGACCGGCCTTCTCCAGCGTCCCGTGGAAGACACCGGGATCATAGGGAGTGAGCAGGTGCAGCCCGCCTTCGCCCTCCGTCGTGGGCCGCAGCCCGAGGGCGGCAGCCAACGAGCCCGGATCGCCCTCCAGGTAGCAGTGCACGGCCGGGGTGCGCATGTGGGGCGCCACCAGCGACAACCCGGCGTTGAGGGAAAAGGCGTAGCGCTGGCCGGCCGCGGTCGCCGCCCGAGCTACATCGGCCAGGAAGGTGCGGGTGACGCGCGTCGGGACGAAGTAGGAGGAGATCTCGTTCTCGCGATACGTGTAGGACTCCCCCCAGTTCTCCAGCAGGTCAGCGGGCTTGGCGAGCCGGATCCGCTGCCGGTCATCACGATCGATCCAGGCCAGCTCCTCGAGGCGCTTGATCACATTGTGGGAGTGGCCGAGACTGACCTCGGCCGCCCGGGCCAGTTCCTCTAATTTCCAGGCGCGCGCCGGCTCGGCCAGGAGGACACGCACGACGCGGGTGGCCCGGGGAGCAAACAGCGAGCGGAGGGGGCGTGTGGAGGGCCGGACGTTCCGCTTCCCCTCCTTCTCGATATGCACGTTCTCCAGAGCGAGGTAGCAGTTGCCGGACAGGTCGATGTAGCCGAGGTTGTTGGACTTCAGAATGCGCGCGCTCTGCGGACCGATGTAGACCGCGGCGGCCATGGGGTAGGCCGCCGGGAGCTCCCTGCGGAGCTCGCTCAGCCGGGTCACCGCCGCCCGAATCTGGCGCGGTTGGCCGAGGGAGCAGACCTCAAGCACGAGACAGTGCTCCTGCTCCCCCAAGCGAAAGGTGATCCGCAAGTCCGCGGCCTGATTGCCGGCCTGAACATTGGGCGTCTCTGCCCAGTCCTTCGCCTTTGGGAAGAGCTCGCGGAGCCGCTGGACCGCCTGCCGCCGAATCTCCCCCGATTTCAGCATCTTTCGCTTGCCCCACCCATTTCAGCATCCGCTGAAACCATACGGACTATTGAAACTCCCTGTCAAGAGGAAACTTACAGCCGTCTCCTAGAACTGTTGGGGAGTCGGACCTGACACCCCACAACATAGCGGGGGACCGCCGGGGCAGGTTCGATCCAAAAAAAGAACCTTGTTGTTCGTTTTTAGAACTTCCCATACGCTGGGGGTTGTCGTGGCGGACTTCCGGTACCGGCAATTCTGCGCGCTGGCGCGGGCGGCCGAGGTGGTGGGCGAGCGCTGGACGCTGCTGATTCTCCGCGAGCTGCTGCTCGGGGCCAAGCGGTTCACGGACCTGCGCGAGCGACTGGACGGCATCAGCGCCAGCGTGCTCACCGCTCGGCTGGCTCGCCTGGAAACCGGTGGCCTCGTCGGCCGCCGGGCCCTCGATCGGCCAGCCCCGGCGGTGGTCTACGAGTTGACCGAGACGGGACGAGGGCTCGAGCCGGCCGTGTTCGCGCTGCTGCGGTGGGGAGCCGGCGTGCTGCTTCCCCCTCGGCCGCGGGAGCGGCTCGAGGCCGACTGGCTTCGCCTGGCCCTGGCCGCCTGCGCGCGACGAGAGCCGACCCCCCCGCGCGCGTATCTCCTCCGCATTCGCGACCGGCGCGCCGAGGTCGTCCTGAGAGTGGCCGGCGGGCCGGGCGGCACCACGGTCAGCGATCGGCTCGAGCCTGCTGACGCCACCCTCAGCGCAGAGCCGTCGACCATCCTGGCCCTGATGAGCGGGTCCCTGAGCCCGCGGATCGCCCTGCGCGACCGGCGGGTCGAGGTGTCGGGAGACAGCGAAGCCCTCGAGGTCTTCCCGGCCCTGTTCGACGCCCCCGTGAATCGGGGGAAGGCCGGCTAGTCCTCCTCCCCTTCCTCGATCTGGTGCATGGTGGCGTCGTCCAGCCCGAAGTAGTGCCCGATCTCGTGGACGACCGTATCGCGGACCAACTCCGTCATCTCGTCGGGGTCCCGGCAGTCCTCCTCGATCGGCCCCTGATAGATCGTGATGGTGTCGGGCAGGACGTTGCCGTAGGACGAGTCCCGGCGAGGCAGGTCGACGCCCCGGTAGAGCCCGTACAGCGTGTCGGGCGGCTCGATCCCCATGTCGGCCAGCGTCTGGTCATCGGGCCAGTCCTCCACCACGACGGCGATGTTCGCCAGCTTCTCGCGGAAGGGGCGCGGCAGCCGTCTCAGGGCCCGTTCCACCAGCGCCTCGAACTGCCCCCGGGTCATCGGTGGGCCGACGGCGATCGCCGGCGTCTAGAGGCCGCGGACGCGTTCGACGTTGATGACGTCGGGAACATCGCGAATCGCGGTCATGATCCCCTGGAGCTGATCCAGGTCGGCCACCTCGACCACGAAGTGATTGATGCCGCGCCGGTCGTCGGTGACCGTTACCTCGGCCTTCGTGATGTTGCCCTTCTTGGAGGAGATGGCGCCGGTGATCTCGGACAGCAGGCCGGGGCGGTCACGCCCGATGTAGACGGCGATGCGGACGGGCCGTGTGGCCGGCTCCTCCACGTCCCACTCCACGTTCACCAGGCGCTCGCGGTCCAGCACGCTCTTGGCCACGGTGAGGCAGTCGCGGGCGTGGACGGTGAGCCCGCGTCCCCGGGTAATGAAGCCGACGATGGCGTCTCCGGGCAAGGGGTTGCAGCATCGGGCGAAGCGGACGAGGAGATCGTCCACGCCCCGGATCCGCACCCCCTGCTCGGCCTTGGGCCGGGTGGTCGTGGGCGCCTTGGGCTTCTCGGGCACCTCCAGCATCGCCGCCGGCGCCAGCTTGTGCAGGATCTGCGGGACCGAGCTCTTGCCGTACCCGATGGCGGCCAGCAGGTCGTCGACGCCCGGAAAGCCCAGATCGGCCGCCACCTTCCGGGCCTCCTCCCCGCTCATCAGGGTGGAGCCGTTCAAGCGATACTTCTTGGCCTCCCGTTCGAAGAGCTCTCGCCCCAGGGCAATGGAGCGCGACCGCTCTTCGATCTTGAGCCACTGATTGACCTTGGAGCGGGCCCGCGAGGACTTGATGAACTGGAGCCAGTCACGGCTGGGGTGCTGGTTGGGCGAGGTGACGATCTCGACGATGTCGCCCTGCTGGAGCGTGGTGCGCAGCGGCACCAGCTTACCGTTGACCTTGGCGCCCACACAGTGCTCCCCCACCTTGGAGTGCACGGCGTAGGCGAAGTCGATGGGGGTCGAGCCCTCGGGCAGCGATTTGACGTCGCCCTTGGGGGTGAACACGTAGACCTCGTCGGGAAAGAGATCGACGCGCACCGTGTCGAGGAACTCCTGGGGGTCTTTCAGATCCTGCTGGGTCTCCAGGAGCTGGCGCAGCCACAGCATCGAGTCGTCGAACTTGTCCTTGCCGGTTTTCCGCTCCTTGTACAGCCAGTGGGCGGCGATTCCTTCCTCGGCGATGCGGTGCATCTCCACGGTCCGGATCTGGATCTCCACCGGGTCGCCCTTGGGGCCGATCACCGTCGTGTGGAGCGATTGGTACATGTTGACCTTGGGCATCGCGATGAAGTCCTTGAAGCGGCCGGGCACCGGCTTCCACAGGGAGTGGATGACGCCCAGGCTCCCGTAGCAGTCCCGGACGGAGGTCGTGATCACGCGGACGGCGGTGAGATCGTAGATCTCGTCGAACTCCCGCCCCTGATCGTGCATCTTCTTCCAGATCGAGTAGAAGTGCTTGGGGCGGCCGCGGATCTGGGCCTCGATGCCCACCTCCGAGAGCTTGCGCTCGAGGATCGTGATGGCCTGGCCGATCTCGGCCTCCCGCTCCAGCCGCCGCTTGGCCACCCGGCGCTGGAGGTCGACGTACGCCTCGGCGTGCAGGGCGCGCAGGGCGAGATCCTCCAGCTCGGCCTTGACCCTGGCCATCCCCAGGCGGTGAGCCAGGGGCGCGTAGATGTCCAGCGTCTCCTGGGCGATCTTGCGGGCCTTGTCGGTGGGCAGGTACTGCAGGGTCCGCATGTTGTGCAGTCGGTCGGCGAGCTTGATCATCAGGACGCGTAGATCCCGCGCCATGGCCACCAGCATCTTGCGGAAGTTTTCCGCCTGGCGCTCTTCCCGGGAGGAGAAGGCCAGCTTGCTCAGCTTGGTCACGCCGTCCACGAGGTCGGCGATTTCCTGGCCGAACTCCCGCTCCAGGTCGCCCTTGGTGGCCTTGGTGTCCTCCAGGACGTCGTGCAGGAGGCCGGCGGTGACGGTGAGGACATCCATCTTGAAATCGACGAGGAGGCGGGCAACCTCCAGGGGATGGGACACGTAGGGCTCGCCGGAAGCGCGCTGCTGACCACGGTGGAACTGCTCGGAGAACCGATAGGCGCGGTTCAAGACCTCCAGGTCGGCGCCTGGCTGGTACTTAGGAACTTCCTCCAGCAGCGTCTCGAGTCGGGTCACCGCGCATTAACCCTTGATTAAACATGTAGTTTTACATGCTCTTCAGGCCTTCGCCACCGCTTTTTTCGACCGGCGAATCCTGTCCTCGAGGTACCGCGTCCAGTCCACGATCAGGGCGGCCGCGATGTAGATGGTCGAGTACGTGCCCGCCACTACCCCCACGATCAGCGTGAAGGCGAAGTCCTCCAGCACTTTCCCGCCGAAGAGGAACAGGACCCCGGCGGCGAACAGCACCGACAGGCCGGTGAGGAGCGTCCGGGATAGCGTCTGGTTGATGGCGGTGTTGATCTGGGCCGCGAAGGGCTGCCCTCGCTGCGAGCCCGCCCGCTTGCGGTTCTCCCGGACGCGATCGTAGGCCACGATCTTGTCGTTGACCGAGTAACCGATCACGGTCAGCAGCGCGGCCAGCACGGGCAGGGAGAACTCCCGGTCGGTGAGGGAGAGCGCGCCGATCGACACCGCAACGTCGTGGGTTTGCGCGACGATGGCCGTGATGCCGCCCTTGAGGTCGAAGCGGACGGCCACGTAGATGAGGATCCCGGCCAGGCCGGCCAGCACCGCATAGAGCGCCTGCAATTGCAGATCGCGTCCCACCTGCGGCCCCACGAACTCCACGCGCCGGATCTCGAACGGTCCCAGGCTGGAGTCGCTGGCCAGGGCCTGCTGCACGGTCTTGCCGGGGTCCGTCGCGGCCGCGCCCAGCTTCAGGCGGATGATGAAGTCCCGGGCCTCACCGAACTGCTGGATGATGCTGTCCCCCAGACCGACACCGGTGAGCGTCGCGCGGATGCGGTCGATGGCGGGGGGCCGCTCGAAGCGGACCTCCACCAGCGTCCCGCCGGCGAAGTCGATGTCGGTCCGGAGCCCGCCGTGCACGACCAGCGACACGGCACCCAGCACGATGAACGCCGCCGATGCCAGATAGGCCCACCTGCGCTTGCCGATGAAATCGTAGTTGGGAGCCCGGAACAGTTCGAGCATCGGCGTCAGATGGAGATGGCCGCCACCGGCTGGCGCCGGCGCATGTACAGGAGATCGAAGAGCAGACGGGTGAAGAACACCGCGGTGAAGAGGCTTGCCACCAGCCCGATGAACAGCGTCACCGCGAAGCCCTTCACCGGTCCCGTCCCGAAGTTGTAGAGGATCGCCGCGGTCACGAGCACGGTGACGTGCGTGTCGATGATCGTGCGGAACGCCCGGTTGAACCCGGCCTCGATCGCGGAGCGCGGCGTCTTGCCGACCTTCAGCTCCTCGCGGATGCGCTCGAAGATGAGGATGTTCGTGTCGACCGCCATGCCGATCGTGAGGGCGATG
>DATBIM010000124.1:0-12634 GCA_036556905.1 Candidatus Methylomirabilota bacterium | reverse complement strand
ATGCCGCGTGTCATTCAGCGTGACGATCCGCGGCGGCTGCACCACGGTGACGGAGGCGTTGTCGACGCGCATCCGCCAGAGCCCGTTCAGCGAACAGCCCAGCAGGTGGCAGGCGTAGACGCTGATGACGCCGCCGTGAGCGACGACAACGACGTCCTCCCCGTCGCGGTGCCGGACCGCGATGGCGTCGAGCGCCGCCGACACGCGGCTGCGCACGGCCTCCAGGGGCTCACTGCCCGGCGGCGGGCAATCGAGCGGCGCCCGAAGCCAGGCCCCGTAGGGATCGCCCGCGCGGCTCTGGATCTCCTCGCTGGAGCGCCCCTCCCACTCCCCCAGACCGAATTCGCGCAGGGCCAGCAAGGGGACGATCCGCGCCCCGGTGCCGGCGAGCGCGATCTCGGCCGTCTCGCGGGCCCGCGCCAGCGGGCTCACGTAAGCGACGGCCGGGCGGTAGGCACCCAGGGCTCTACCGAGGGCCCGCGCCTGGGCCCGCCCCCGGTCCGAGAGGGCGACATCGGTGGCGCCCTGGAACCGGCGCACCTCGTTCCAGACGGACTGGCCGTGCCGCACCAGGAGCAGCCTCATCGCTCCCCGCCGATCGCGGCCAGAGCCGCCCGGAGCCGGTCGGCCGTCTCCTCGCGCCCGAGCAGGGCCAGCACCTCGAAGAGCGGCGGCGAGGCGGTGCGTCCAGTGATCGCCAGACGAGTGAGCTGGGCAAGGTCCACGAGCCCAACCCCGAGGCGGCTGGCAAGATCCCGGTAGAGCTGCTCGAGCGACCCGGGCTCGAAGTCCCCCTTGGTGCGCAACTCGTCGATCAGCAGCGCCAGCCGTCGCGCGCCTTCAGCGGTGAACAGTCGGGCCGCGGCCTTCGGTTCGTACTCCTCTGGCCGCTCGAAGTAGAAGCGTCCCACCTCCACCAGCTCGCGCAGCGTTCGGGCCCGCTCTTTGAGCGTGTCCATCACGCGGCTCAGCCAGACAGGATCGCGCCCCCTCCCCAGCCCGGCCGCGGCCAGAATGGGCGCGGCGAGCTGGGCCAGCTGACCGCCGTCCATACGCTTGAGGTATTGCTGGTTGAGCCACTCCAGCTTGGAATGGTCGAAGATTGCCGCCGAGGGCGCGACGTCCTTGATGTCGAAGAGCTCGATGAGCTCCTCTCGGGAGAAGAGCTCCTGGTCGCCGTGCGACCAGCCCAGACGGGCCAGGTAGTTCACCATGGCCTCGGGCAGGAATCCGGCATCGCGGAAGGCCTGGATGGAGGTCGCCCCGTGGCGCTTGCTGAGCCGGCTGCGATCGGGCCCCAGGATCATGGCCACGTGGGCGAACTCGGGGACAGGATAGCCCAGGGCTTCGTAGCAGACGATCTGCTTGGGCGTGTTCGACAGGTGATCGTTGCCCCGGATGACATGGGTGATGCCCATGGTGACGTCGTCCACGACCACCGAGAAGTTGTAGGTCGGCGTGCCATCGCTCCGCACCAGGATCCAGTCGTCGAGCTGCCGATGCTCGAAGGTCACCGCTCCGTGGATGAGGTCGTTGACGACGGTGGCCCCCTCATCCGGCATCCGGAGACGGAGCGCCCCCGCGGTCAGTCCACGCTGGCGGCAGCGCCCCGAGTAGCGGAACGTCTCTTTACGGGCCTCGGCGGCCTTGCGCTCGCGCTCGAGCTGTTCCGGAGGACAGTCACAGTAGTAGGCGCCGCCCGCGGCGAGCAAATGCTGGGCCTGGGCGCGGTAGAGGTCGAATCGCTCCGTCTGGCGGTAGCCCGGCGTCGGCGGCCCCTCATCCCAATCGATATCGAGCCACCGCAGGGCCTCGATGATGGAGGCGATGTTGTCGTCCGTCGAGCGGGAGCGGTCCGTGTCCTCGATCCGGAGGATGAAGGCGCCGCCGTGATGACGGGCATAGAGCCAGTTGAACAGCGCGGTGTGCGCGCTCCCGACGTGCAGGTGCCCGGTCGGGCTCGGGGCGAAGCGGACGCGCACAGGCGATCGATTCGACGAGCTCACGACAACGTCAATTCTACCCGAACCGGGGACGGGCACCCGGCGCCAGCC
This sequence comes from Candidatus Methylomirabilota bacterium, assembly GCA_036556905.1. Classification (GTDB taxonomy): domain Bacteria; phylum Methylomirabilota; class Methylomirabilia; order Rokubacteriales; family CSP1-6; genus 40CM-4-69-5. The sequence goes on along the minus strand of DATBIM010000124.1, from coordinate 10,580 downwards.
ACGCCGGGGACGAGGTCACCGCCGTTCCTGGCCCGTTTCGCGCGAGGAGAGCTGTCAGCGCCAGCGGGGCCCGTAAATGATGACGAGGACGGTCAGAGTCCACAGCAGCATGTTGAGGCGCAGCGGCCGGTCGTTGAGGAAGAGGTCGGACGGGTTGCCCCCCATCGACTGCCGGTACAGGAGATAGAGATACCGGAAGATTCCGTAGAGGACGAACGGCAGCGTGACCGGCAGCAAGCGGGTGTGGAACCTGGCCACCGTCTCCGGCGACATCGTGTAGAGCGCGTAGGCGGTCACGGTGGACGCCGTCACCACCGCGATCATCTGGTCGAGGAGTCCCGCGCTGTACTGGGTCAGGATCGGCCGGTGCCGTCCGGCCTCCTCGCCCAGCGTCAGGTACTCGTGGCGGCGCTTGCCCAGGGCCAGGAAAAGCGCGGCCAGGATCGTGCAGATGAGGAGCCAGCCCGAGATCTCCACCCGGACGGCCAGGGCCCCGGCCGCCGCCCGCAGGACGAAGCCGGCCGCCACCACGAGCACGTCCACGATCACCACGTGCTTGAGCCAGGCCGAGTAGGCGGCGAGCAGGACGACGTACGCGAGGGCGATCAGGGCCACGGGCCGGGAAATGGCCAGGCCGGCCGCCAGACCGCCGGCCAGCAGGACCGCCGCGGCGACCACGGCCACCCCCACCGGCAAACGGCCGGAGGCGATAGGTCGCAGGCGCTTGGTCGGATGGAGCCGGTCGCGCTCGCGGTCGGCCACATCGTTGATCAGGTAGATGGCCCCGGACAGCGCACAGAAGATGGCAAAGGTGACCAGCGCGGTAACCCCGTCGCGCGGGTTGAGCAGCTTCTCGCCGAAGATGAGCCCGGCGAAGACGAAGAGGTTCTTGATCCACTGGCGGGGCCGCAGGGAGGCGACGAGCGCCGTCAGCACAGAGCGCTCAGAGTCGCACGACGTGGGGCAAGGGTCCCAGCGCGGCGGTGGCGTTGCGCGTGTCCACCACCAGCCGGGCCTGCCGGGCGATCGTCGCCCAGTCGTAGCTGGCGTGGGCGGTGAGGATCAACACCACGTCGTAGGCGGCCAGCTGGGGATCGGGCCAGGGACCGGCCGCCAGCGTGGTCCCGTCCACGGCCAGCACGGGCACGAACGGGTCGTGGTAGCCGATCCGCGCCCCCTTCCGCTGCAGCGCGGCGATGATCTCCAGGGCTGGAGAGTCGCGCGTGTCCCCGACGTTGGCCTTGTAGGCCACCCCCAGGACCAGGATCCGCGCGCCCCGGACGGCGCGCTCGCGGTCGTTGAGGGCATCGGCGACGAGCTGGACCACGTAGGCGGGCATCTGAGAGTTGACCTCGTCGGCGAAGCCGATGAACCGGGGATCGTAGCCGGCGAGCCGCACGCGCCAGCTGAGGTAGTGGGGATCCGAGGGCAGGCAATGGCCGCCCAGCCCGGGCCCGGGATAGAACGGCATGAAGCCGAAGGGCTTGGTCGCCGCCGCCCCGATCACCTCCCACACCGAGATCCCGAGCCGCCGGCACATGATGGCGAACTCGTTGGCCAGCGCGATGTTGACCGAGCGGAACGTATTCTCCAGGAGCTTCATCATCTCGGCCGTAGCCGGGCTGGAGACGGGGACCACCTCGCCGGTGATGCGGCTATAGAGGGCCCCGGCCAGCATGGTGCAGGTGGGCGTCAATCCGCCCACGACCTTGGGGATCGTGCGCAGGCTGTGGTGGCGGTTGCCAGGGTCGATGCGCTCCGGCGAGAACGCGAGGAAGATGTCGATCCCCGGGGCCAGGCCCGCGGCCTGGAGGCGCGGAACCAGGACGTCCTGGGTCGTGCCCGGGTACGTGGTGGACTCCAGCACGACGAGCTGGCCGCGGCGGACGATCGCCGCCACCGCATCGGCGGCGCCCAGGATATAGGACAGATCGGGCTGCTTGGACTTGCCCAGCGGCGTCGGCACGCAGATGACGATGGCGTCGGCATCCTTGAGCGCCACGTAGTCGCCCCCGGCGCGCAGACGGCCGGCCCGCACCATCGCCGCCAGGGTCTCGGTGGGGACGTCCTCGATGAAGCTGCGCCCGGCCTGCACCGCGGCCACGCGGCGCTCATCCAGATCCACACCGATCACGCTGGCGCCCGACTCGGCGAAGGCCACGGCCAGGGGCAATCCCACGTAGCCGAGGCCGATCACCCCGACGGCGGGCGCGCCCCTCAGACGCGCCCGCAAGGCCTCGGCGACACCCGGGGTCACAGGGCCTTGCCCGCGCGGAGCACGGCCTCCGCCACGGCCTCGACCTCCTTGTCGGCCAGCTCGGCGAAGCACGGGAGGGAAAGGACCTCGCGGGCCGCCCGCCAGGCGTGCGGCCACCGCCGCTCGTCGGTCGGTCCGAACATCGGCTGGCCGGGAACGGGAATCGGGTAGTGCACTGCGGTGCCCACGCCGAGCTCGGCCAACGCCTTGGCCAGCGCGTCGCGCTGGGGGTGGCGCACCGTGAAGAGGTGGTACACGTGCCGGGCCTCCGCGCGCGCGACGGGCAGCCCGACCGCGCTGCGCTCCAGCAGGGTTCGGTAGCGGTCGGCGACCCGCCGGCGCGCTTCGGTCCAGCCGGCGAGCCGCACCAGCTTCACCCGGAGCAGCGCCGCTTGCAGCTCGTCGAGGCGACTCGCGTAACCGAGCTCCACGTGCCGATACCGGCCGCCATCGCCGTGATGGCGCAGCCGCCGCACACGCTCGGCGATGTCGTCGCGATCGGTGAGGACCATGCCCGCGTCGCCGCAGGCACCGAGGTTCTTGGTGGGATAAAAGGACAGGCAGGCCGCATCGCCCCACGTCCCGACGGGACGCCCCCGCCAGGTGGCCCCCACCGCCTGCGCCGCATCCTCGACGATGGCCAGGTGGTGGGCGCGCGCCAGCGCGGCCACCTGGTCCATCGGGGCCGGTTGCCCGTAGAGGTGCACGGGCATGATCGCCCGCGTGCGCGGGGTGACGGCGCGGGCCGCGGCCTCCACGTCGAGCGTATACGTCTCGGGGTCGATGTCCACGAACACCGGGGTAGCGCCGAGCATGACGATGGTGGACGCCGAGGCCACGAAGGAGAAGGCCGGCGTGATGACCTCGTCCCCGGCCATGACCCCCACCGCGGTCAGGCTCAGGCGCAGGGCGTCGGTGCCGGAGGCCACCCCCACCGCGTGCCGGACACCGGAGAGCTCGGCGAGCTCTCGCTCCAGCGCCTCTCCCTCCGGCCCCAGGATGAAGCGCGCGGAGTCCAGCACGCGGGCGGCCGCCGCGATGAGGTCGTCGCGGAGCGCGGCGTGCTGGCGCGTCAGGTCGATGAACGGGATCATCGTGTCCGTCCGTCGCTCGAGGCCGGGCCAGTACCGCCGATCCGACTTCCCGTGCCCACGCTACCACCCACCCCCAGCAGGTTGATGGCGAAGCGCACTTCGTCTTCGTCATCGTGCCGGGACACGTACTCCAGGGACAACGCCCAACATGACCACTTGAAATCGAACGCGAAGCGACTCTCCACGAAGACGTCCTCGCGCAGATCCCAGTCGGTGCTGAACCGGGCCACCGCCCACTGCGCGAGGTCGGCGCGCAGCCGGGCCTGGACGAAATTGACCCGGTCGGGCTTGCTGTAGCGGGTGCCGATCGACGCGATCACCGGCGCCACATTCACCGCGAGGTCGGTCGTCCCGGTCTGGATGCCCTCACCGTACACACTGTAGCTCGTGTCGCCCCGGAAGCTGAAGATCCGGTTGGGATTGACGATGAGGTCGGCGGCCACGGGGCCGAAGGGCTGGTCGGGATTCAGCGCCTCGTAGGAGTGCGCGAGCACGAAGCGCATCAGCTCCCAGCGGGTGGGCTCGGTTCCCGCGGGGGCGACCGAGCGGGCCCGGAGACGGTTGGTGAGTGAGTAGCTGAAGCGACTGGCCTCGGTGATGGCGTCGATGCTGTCGTACTGGGGCAACTGGTTCGTGGTCGTGGTGCCGTCCGCGCGGTAGCGCAGCAGATCGGTGCCGTCGAGCCGGGTGTAGTTGACCCGCGGCTCGATGCTGTGCAGGACCGCGTCCATCCCCAGGACGTCACCCAGCTCGTAGAGCCGGGTCACCCGGCTCTCGACATCCGCGCCCACCTCGTACAGCGAGCGCAGCTGCCCGTCGGCCTCCGTGTTTTGCACCTCCAGCCCTTCCGGGGTGACCCGGGTGCCGGTGACCGTGGTGTCGTAGCCGGTGAGCCGGCCGCCCAGAAACGGGGTCACCGTGACGACGCCCCCGATGGGTATCGGCCGGGCCAGCACGGGGTGCAGATCGAGGCGATTGCCGTCCGCGCCGACGTCGCGGGTGAAGTGCACGGCGCTGGACTCGAGCTCGTAGAGCAGGCCGGGGACTCCCGGCACCGGTTGTCGCGTGCCCTGGAGCTTGACCTCGGGGAGGCGATTGAGCTCGACCGGCCGCTGCTGGGTGAGGTCCTGGTACCAGAAGAGACTGCCCACGAGGTTCCAGGTCGACCAGCTCCGGGTGAGGAAGATGTTGGACTCCACGCGCTGCAGGCTGCGCTCGTGCAGCCGATCAGCGTACTCGCGGAGCACGAGATCATCGCTCACACCGTTGACGTCGGTGCGCAGCGTGAGCCCCGGACGAAGCAGCCAGTTGTCCCGCACCGTCCACCAGCCGCGGCTGTCACCGTGCGTAGGGGTGGAATCCTCGCGGAGGAACTCGTTGACGTAGAACCCGCCCAGGTTACCGGCGTGGTCGCGCGAGAGGATATACCGGTAGTCGACCTCGGCCCCCAGGCCTCGCTCGGTGTAGGCGTGCAGGGTGACGGTGGCGTCCTGACTGTCGGAGATCGCCCAGAAGAAGGGAATGTCCACGAAGATCCCCTTCTCCGAGCTGCTGCCGATCCGCGGGAAGAGGAAGCCGGTCTGCCGCTCCCGCCGGATGGGTGCGGCAAAGAACGGCAGGAACGGGACGACCGGCACGCCCTTGACCCAGAACGAGGCCGCGGTGCCATGGATGTAATCCTCGAGGTCGGCCATGGCCGCGCCGAACCGAAACGACCAGGCCGGAGGATCGCCCTCACAGGTGGTGAAGAGGCCCTCGAAGACGCGGTAGCGGTGTTCCCCCAGCCGCTCCATCCGCTCCCCCTCGAGCCGGTAGAAGGGGGCGGCCTGCCCTCGCCCTTCCCAGATGACACCGGTCCCGGTCTTGAAGTTGAACTGGATGCGCTGGCCGACCAGGCGATCGTCGCCGTCATAGAAGATGATTCGCCCCTCGGCCACCACGTCGCCCGTGACGCGGTTCACCTCCACGCGGTCGGCGAGCAGGCGCTGGCTGCCCCGGACCACCTCGACGTTGCCCGAGGCGATGACGAGATCGTCCGGCCCGATCTCCTCCACGCGGTCGGCGAACACCGTGATTTCCCCGCCGGCCGTGGCCAGCGTGGTCGACCGCGGCCTCTGCGCCCAGGCCGGCGTCGCCGCCACCAGTCCCAGGAGCAGGAGCGCGACCGCCGTGCGTGTGCTCACGCGAACAGGGAGTTCATGGGCGCCGCGCCGCTTTCAATGGGACACGGCGTGGCGCCTCCGAGGAGGGCCAGAACTTCGCCCACGAGGAACAGCGAGCCCGCGACACAGACGACCTCGGTGGCATCGGGCCCGGTGGCCAGGGCCAGGGCCTCGGCGGCCGAGGCTGCGGTCTGCACGACGGGCACCCCGGGCGGCGCCAGGTGTCGCAAGGCCTCGGGATCCGCGGCGCGGGGAACGGCGGCGCGAGTGAGAATCAGGCGGTGGGCCAGCGGGGCGAGCGCCGCCAGCATGGCGGCGGCGTCCTTGTCACGGGAAATGCCCAGGACAAGCGTGAGCGGGGCCGAGCCGAACGTCTCGCGGAGGGAGGCGGCCAGGGCCCGAGCCCCGGCCGGATTGTGGGCCCCATCGAGCACGAGCGTGGGGCGGTCGCCGATGACCTGGAAGCGGCCAGGCCAGCGAACCCGGGTCAGTCCCAGACGGATGGCGCCCTCGGGAATCCCGAGGTGGATGGCCGTCGCCACCGCGAGCAGGGTGTTCGAGGGCTGGAACGTCCCGAGCAGCGGCAGATCGAGCCGCTCCAGGGCCCAGCCGGCGCCACGGCAGCTGATGCTCTGGCCGCGAGGGCTGCGGGCCAGGACCTCGACGTGCAGATCACGGCCCTCCAGCAGGAGGGGAACGCCGACCTGCCGGGCGCGGTCGACGATCACCGTGGTCACCGCGGGCGCCTGGGCGGCCGCCAGCGCCACGCCAGCGCGGACGATCGCAGCCTTCTCGGCCGCAATCGCCGGGAGCGTCGGGCCCAGGTACGCCTCGTGGTCGAGATCGATGCGGCTCAGCACGGTGGCGGCGGGGCGGCCGACGGTGGTGGCGTCGAGGCGACCGCCCAGGCCCACCTCGAGCACGGCGATGTCCACCTGCTCACGCGCGAAGTGATCGAGAGCCAGCGCGGTGGTGGCCTCGAACACGGTGGCGTCGAACCGGGCCACCAGCGTGCCGAGCGCCTCGACGCCATCGACGAGCGCGTCCTCGGCGATGGCCTCGCCATCGACCCGGATGCGCTCGCGAAACGAGACCAGGTGGGGCGAGGTGTACAGCCCGACCCGCCGCCCGCCCGCCTTGAGGACGGTCGCCAGCATGGCGGCGATAGAGCCTTTGCCGTTGGTGCCGCCCACCTGCACCAGCGCGTAACGGCTCTCCGGGCGGCCCAGAGCCTCCAGCAGGCCCTCGATCCGCTCGAGACCCGGCCGCATGCCCGCGTGCTCGCCGCCACGAAGGGCGAGCAGCCGGGCGACCGCCTCGGCGTAGGTCATCCGCCCGGCGGTGGCTGGTCGGCGAAGAAAGCGAGGAGACGTCGGAGCGTCTCCTTGAGGTCCCGGCGCTCGACGATGAGGTCGAGCTGGCCGTGCTCGAGGAGGAACTCCGAGCGCTGAAAGCCGTCGGGCAGGGGCTGGCGGATGGTCTCGGCGATCACGCGGGGCCCGGCGAAGCCGATGAGGGCACGGGGCTCGGCCAGAATGACGTCACCCAGCATGGCGAAGCTGGCGGTGACGCCGCCGGTGGTGGGGTCGGTGAGCACCGAGATGAAGGGCAGGCGCAGGGTAGCCAGGCGCTCCAGGGCCGCCGAGGTCTTCGCCATCTGCATCAGCGAGAGGATGCCTTCCTGCATGCGGGCTCCCCCCGACGACGAGACGATGATGACCGGAAGGTGCTTGCCGATCGCCAGCTCGATGGCCCGGGTGAGCTTTTCGCCGACGGCGGAGCCCATGCTGCCGCCCAGGAAAGCAAAGTCGAAGGCGCAGAGAACGGTCGGGTAGCCCCCGAGACGGACCAGACCGGTGACGACGGCCTCCTGGTTGCCCGTCTTCTCACGAGCGGCGCGCACGCGGTCGCGGTACCGCTTGCTGTCCCGGAATCCCAGCGGGTCGGCCGCGGTGACCCCCCGATCATGCTCCTCGAAGGTTCCGGCGTCGGCGAGCAGGCCGATCCGCTCCCGGGCCCCCATGCGGAAGGCGTACCGGCACTTGGGGCAGACCCGGCCGCCTCGCTCCACTTCCGCGCGGTAGACGATCTCCTTGCAGGAGTCGCACTTGATCCACAGGCCCTCGGCAATGACAACTTTCTTGCCGCGCGCCTCCCCGTCGCCCTCGGGCTTCCGCCTGAACCAGGCCATAGGTCGGGAGGGCCGCTAGGCCCCGCCTGCCCCTTTCGTCACCCGGGCGTCCGAACGCGCTGACGCGCGCAGGGGAGCTTTCAACGACGCGATGAACTCGCCGACGTCGGCGACCAGCGAGGGCGAGGTGGCCCGTTGTTCGATCAGGCGGACGATCGCGGAACCGACGACGACGCCGTCGGCGAGCTTCCCTACGGCTGCCACTTGCTCGGGCTTACCGATCCCGAAGCCCACGCACACGGGCTTGGTCGTCAGCAGTCGCAACGCCCGGATCTGGGCGGTCAGCTCCTTGGGCAGCGCCTCACGCTCGCCGGTCACCCCGGTCAGCGAGACCAGGTAGATGAAGCCCCGGCTGCGACGCGCGATGAGCCGCAGCCGCTCGGGCGTCGACGTCGGCGCGGCCAGATGGATCAGGTCGAGTCCCGCCGGCCCGGCCTCGGCATCGAGGGGTCCCGCCTCCTCGGGCGGCAGGTCGACGACCATGATCCCGTCCACCCCGACCCTGGTCGCCGTCTCGACGAAGGGCCGGAGCCCGAAGGCCAGCACCGGGTTGTAGTACGTGAAGAGCACGAGGGGGACGCGCACGTCGCTTCGCAGGTCCCGCACCGTGTCGAGGACGCGCTTGAGGGAAGCGCCCGCGGCCAGCGCCCGCTGCGCGGCCCGCTGGATGACGGGGCCGTCGGCCAGGGGATCGGAGAAGGGGACGCCCAGCTCGATCACGTCCGCGCCCCGCCGCGCCGCTTCCAGCACGAGCCGGGCCGTCGTGTCGATCGACGGGTCACCGGCCGTGACGTACGCCACCAGGGCCCGCTCGCCCGTCTGCCGCAGCGCCACGAAGGTCTGGGCGAGCCGGGTCACGGCATTCCCTGCCCGAGCGCCTTGCTCACCACGTGCACGTCCTTGTCACCCCGCCCGGAGAGGCCCACCACGACGGCGCGTGACCTCGGCAGGCGCTTGGCCAGCTGCATGGCGTAGGCCACGGCGTGGGCAGACTCCAGGGCCGGCATGATGCCCTCGTGGCGGGTCAGAGCCTGAAGGCCGTCCAGCGCCTCCTCATCGGTCACCGAGACGAACTCGAAGCGCCCCCGGTCTTTGTAGTAGGCGTGCTCGGGCCCCACGCCGGGGTAATCGAGCCCGGCCGAGATCGAGTGCGCGGGAGTGATCTGGCCGTCGCCGTCCTGGAGCAGGTAGGTCATGCAGCCGTGCAGCACGCCCACCCGCCCCGCCGAGAGACTGGCGCCGTGGCGGCCGCTCGTGATCCCGTGACCACCCGCCTCCACGCCCACGATGCGCACGCGGCGATCGGCCAAGAAGGGATGGAAGAGCCCGATGGCGTTCGACCCTCCCCCCACGCAGGCCACCACCACGTCGGGCAGCCGTCCCAGCGCGCGGCGGGCTTGCTGGCGCGCCTCACGGCCGATCACCGTCTGGAAGTCGCGCACCATCATCGGGTAGGGATGGGGCCCCAGCGCGGACCCGAGCAGGTAGTACGTGGTCCGCACGTTCGTCACCCAGTCACGCAGCGCCTCGTTGATGGCGTCCTTGAGCGTGCGGCTGCCGGCCTCCACCGGGATCACCCGCGCGCCCAGCAGCCGCATGCGAAAGACGTTCAGCGCTTGCCGCTCGACGTCCTCGCTCCCCATGTAGACTTCGCACTCCAGGCCGAACAGGGCCGCCGCGGTGGCGGTGGCCACGCCGTGTTGGCCGGCGCCGGTCTCGGCGATGAGACGGCCCTTCTTCATGCGGACGGCCAGCAGCCCCTGGCCGAGGACGTTGTTGATCTTGTGGGCGCCGGTGTGGCACAGGTCCTCGCGCTTGAAGTAGATCCGGGCGCCGCCGACGTGCTCGCTTAACCGGCGCGCGAGGTAGAGCGGGGTGGGCCGGCCGGCGTAGTCGTGCAGCAGCTCGCCGAGCTGCCGCTGAAACCCGCGGTCACGCCGGACCTGCCGGTAGGCGCGCTCCAGCTCGATGAGCGGCACCATGAGCGTCTCCGGCACGAAGCGGCCTCCGTAGGGTCCGAAGTGCCCGCTGGCATCAGGGAGCGCGCTCGCCCGCGGTGACCTCATCCGCCAGCCCGCCGGGCTTCGGCCACGAAGCGCCGGAGCTTCTGAGGATCCTTCCGTCCTGGCTCGCTCTCGACGCCGGAGTTGACGTCGACCGCGTAGGGGTGCACCACCTCGATGGCTCGCCCCACGTTTTCGGGCGTCAACCCGCCCGACAGGATCACGTTGGGTCCCGCCCGCCGCGTCTGGTAGAAGGCGACGATACGGGCGGCCAGGCGCCACTCCAGGGGGTCGCGGGCCTCGCCCTCGCTCCAGCGGGCAGCGCTGTCCAGGAGGACGGCCGACGCCACCTTGCTGTAGCGGAGCACCTGTATCCCGTCGCTCACCCGGAACTCCGGCAGCCCCTCGATGGTCGTCGCCGGCGGCATCTTGATGGTCTTGATGACGGGCAGGTCGTGGCCAGCCACATCATCGGGCGTCTCGTCGCCATGGAACTGCAGTGCGCGCAGACCGCACGTCTCCGCGACGGCCTTGATCTGGCCGCGCGGGTGATCCCAGAAGACGCCCACCGGCGTGACGAAGGGCGGCAACCGGCGGATGATGGGCGCAACCTGTTCGGGCGTGACGAAGCGGGGGGTGTGTTCCACGAAGATGAAGCCGAGCGCATCGGCGCCGGCGGCCACCGCCGCCATGGCGTCGTCGATGTTCGTGATGCCGCAGACTTTGACGCGCGTCATGATCATGAAGAATGGGTGGGGCGAGACGCCCCCCCCATTTCCCCCCCGGTTCGCCCGGGGTGCGACGCCCCGCCCCCCATTTCCCCCCCGGTTCGCCCGGGGTGCGACGCCCCGCCCCCCATTTCCCCCCCGGTTC
>DATBIM010000123.1:0-39684 GCA_036556905.1 Candidatus Methylomirabilota bacterium | reverse complement strand
AACAGTCGGAGAAAACGCCCATGGCCAGGAAAGTGCACGCGTCGTTCACGAAATTCCAGGCCCTGGTGGGCCCCTGGGATCGCATCGCCGAAGGCGCCTACCATCAATTCGTGGCGGGGTGAAAGGTGACGCCGCCGCTCGAGGGGCGGCTGGACGGAAAAGCCCCGTTGTAGCTACAATGGCTACAAATCAGGAGGGGCCATGGGCGCCGTGGGCGTGAGGGAGCTGAAGAACCGGCTGACCTACTACCTGCGACGCGCGAAGAAGGGAGAAGAGGTCATCGTCACCGAGCGCGGTCACCCAGTGGCGGTGTTGCAGTCCCTCAAGAATCTGGATCGGGCGGCAGCGCTGGAGACACGCCTGGCGCGGCTCGCCGCCCTCGGGATGGTCACGCTGCCGACCCGAAAGGGATTCGGGAGAAGTCGGCCCCTGCGCATCTCCGGTCCTTCGGTCTCCCGGGCGATCCTCGAGGACCGCCGGTGACCTACCTGGACACCAGTGCTCTGGTCAAGCGCTTCGTGGCGGAGGCCGGATCCAGCGAGGTCCAGACCCTGCTTACTGGGGGTGTGCCGGTTGCATCGGCTACCATTGCGTACCCGGAGCTCTATTCGGGCCTCACGCGACGGCACCGGGAAGGAGTCCTCTCGCAAGCCCAGTACCGGCTCGCCTGCCGGCGTTTCGAGAGGGATTGGATGGCGCTCGTCAAGGTGGAGTTGGGCGCCGAGATCCTGAGCTCGGCCCGGGGGTTGATCCAGCGTCACGGCATGCGCGCCTTCGACGCCATCCACCTCGCCTCGGCTCTTGGGCTGCAGGCGGCCGCAAACGAGCCCGTGACCTTCGTGGCTGCGGACCAGCGCCTGTTGCGGGCCGCGGCCGGGGAGCGGCTGGCGACAGTCAACCCCGAAGCCCGGGCTCGATAGGGAGGGTGGGGCCGTGACCGACCGGCGCCGGTTCCTCGCGAAGGCCAGCGGTGTCGTAACGGCTGGCGCCGCAGCCATCATAGCCGACGCACCCAACGTCATCGCGCAGCCGAAAGTCCAGTGGCGGCTGTCCACGGCCTATCCGCCGGTGCTCGACCAGCTCCACGGTGCGGTGCAGCGGCTGGCGAAGGTCGTCGACGAGATGAGCGGCGGGCGGTTCCGGATCGAGGTCTTCCCGGGCGGTCAGATCATGCCACCGTTCGCCTGCTTCGACGCCGCCTCCCAGGGCACGATCGAGGCGTTCATGGGCTCCGGGCAATACTGGACCGATAAGGAACCCGCGCTCGAGTGGTTCACGACCATTCCCTTTGGTATGAATCCTCAGGGGATGGCGGCCTGGTTCTACCAGGGCGACGGGCTCAAGCTGCTGGAGGAAACCTACGCAGCTTTCAACCTCGTGGGGCGCCCCGGTCCGGCATTCGCCCCGCAGATGGGCGGCTGGTTCCGAAAGAAGATCACCGCGATCGGGGACTTCAAAGGGCTGAAGATGCGGATTCCCAACCTCGGCGGCAAGGTCTACGCCAGGGCGGGCGCCACGACGGTTCTCACTCCAGCCGCCGAGATCTACGCCGCCCTCGAGCGCGGCGTGATCGATGTCGCCGAATGGGTCGGGCCGCACGACGATATGCAGCTGGGCCTCCACAGGACCGCGCGGTACTACTACTACCCGGGCTGGCACGAGCCTGGCACCACCAACGAGTTCGGGTTCAACCGGAAGGCGTACGAGGCGCTCCCCCTCGATCTGCGGCGGACGCTCGAGCATGCCACCGCGGCCGCTCAGGTCTATGGCGTCACGGATTATCACGTGAAGAACGCCGCGGCGATCTACCGCCTGAAGACGGAGTTCAAAGGCAAGATCGAGATCCTCCAGTTTCCGGCGCCCGTGCTGCGCGATCTCCGGAAGCTGGCGGCCGAGGTCGTCAGGGAGCAATCGGAGAAAACGCCCATGGCCAGGAAGGTGCACGCGTCGTTCACGAAATTCCAGGCCCTGGTGGGTCCCTGGGACCGCGTCGCCGAAGGTGCCTACCATCAGCTGGTGGCGGGGTGAGAGGATGAGCGACCGGCGCAGGTTCCTGGTGAAGGCCAGCGGTGTCCTAGCGACTGGCGCCGCAGCCATCGTCGACGCTCCCAACGTCATCGCGCAGCCGAAGGTGAAGTGGCGGCTGTCCACCACCTGGAGCCCGGCGCTGGACCATCTGCAGGGTTCAGCCGAGCGACTCGCGAAGACCGTCGAGGAGATCAGCGGCGGACGATTCCGGATCGAGGTCTTTCCGGGTGGCCAAATCATGCCGCCGCTCGACTGTTTCGACGCGACCTCCAAGGGCACCATCGAGGCATACATGGGCGCGGGGACGTACTGGGCGGAGAAGGAGCCCGCGATCGAGTGGTTCAACACCATGCCGTTCGGCATGAACGCCGCCGGTGTGGCAGCCTGGTGCTACCAGGGCGATGGGCTCAAGCTCTGGGAAGAGACGTACGCGCCCTTCAACCTCGTGCCCCGCCACGGGCCGGCGTTCGCCCCGCAGATGGGGGGATGGTTCCGGAGGAAGATCAACACCGTCGGCGACCTCAAAGGGCTCAAGATGCGCATTGGCAACAACCTTGCTCGCAAGGTCGTCGCCAAGGCCGGTGTCACGGCGGTCCTCACCCCGGCTGCCGAGATCTACGCTGCGCTCGAGCGGGGCGTCATCGACGCCTGCGAATGGGTCGGGCCCTACGACGATGTGAAGCTGGGCCTCCACCGGACCGCCCGCTACTATTACTACCCTGGCTGGCACGAGCCTGGCACCGTGAGCGAGTTCGGCTTCAACAAGAAGGCCTACGATGCGCTCCCGGTCGATCTGCAGCGGACGCTCGACCATGCCGCTGCCGCCATTCAGGTCTATGGCCTGGCCTATTTCCACGAAAAGAACGCAACTGCCCTGGAGCGGCTCAAGGTGGAGTTCAAGGGCAAGGTCGAGGTGACCCAGTTCCCGCTTCCAGTGCTGCGCGATCTCAAGAAGCTGGCGGCCGCGGTGGTCCGGGAGGAGTCCGAGAAGACCCCCATGGCCCGGAAGGTATCCGCATCCTTCACGAAGTTCCAGACGCTGGTGGGCCCCTGGGATCACGTCGCCGAAGGCGCCTACCACCGGTACGTGGCCCTGTGAGGGTACGCCCTCACCTCCTCGGCCTGGCCGCGACAGCGCTGCTTTGCATCCTCCCCTCCCCCACGGAGGCACAGCAGGCTCCACGCCCGTTCCGGATCGGCGTCCTCAACGCAGCGTGGGCCGCGACCCATCCGACCGTGGAGGGCCTCAAGGCCGGGCTCCAGGAGCTCGGCCTCCAGGACGGCCGCGACGTGACGTTCGACATCCGCTTCACCGAAGGCAAGCTGACGGCCATGCCCACGGCCGCTGTGGCGCTGGCCAGAGCCGGTGTCGACCTGATCTTCACGAGCCAGGAGGCGGCCACCCAGGCGGCCAAGGACGCGACGAACACGATCCCCATCGTGTTCACGCTAGTGGGCGATCCGCTGAGCGCCGGCCTCGTGAGCACGCTCACCCAGCCCGGCGGCAATGTCACCGGCGTGTCGAGTCTGCAGACCGAGCTGGTGGCGAAGCGCCTGGAGGTGCTCAAGACCCTGGCGCCGGCGGCCCGGCGGGTCTGGCTGATCCACTATGGCGTTGATCTGAGCACGACGCCGATGATCGCCAAGGCGGCCGCCGCCGCCCAGCGGCTGAAGCTGGAGCTCATGCCCCGGGGTGTCCTCGACGCCACCGAGCTCAAGCGGGTACTCGGCGAGATCCGGCGTGACGATGCGGTGCTGGTGCCGGAAGGCTCGAACCCCGACCTCACCATCGCGATCATCGAGCGATCGCTGGCCCTGCGGGTCCCGGCGGTGTTTGGCACCGCGCTCTGGGTCGGCTACGGCGGTCTCCTGTCCTACGGGCCCGACTACTACGCGCAGGGCGTCCAGGCCGCCGCCCTGGTCGCGAAGATCCTGCGCGGCGCCCGGCCCCAGGATCTGCCCGTGGAAGGCGCCGAAAAGATCGATCTGGCTGTGAACCTCAAGACGGCGGAGCTGCTCGGTCTCACCGTGCCGCGAAAGCTCATGCTCCGCGCCGACACGTTCCGGCGATGATGAAGCCGACGGCGCGCGGTCGGCTCTTCCGCAAGTACGTCATCGTCCTCCTCGTCCTGGTCGGCGGCGTGTTGATGGCCTCCAGCCTGGTCGAGCTCTACTTCTCCTATCGGGAAACCCAGCGGGGCATCGTCCGGGTCGAGCGCGCAACGGCGGGAGCGGCTGCCGCCCGCATCGAGCGGTTCCTGAAAGAGGTCGAGCTGCAGGTGCTGGAGACGACCCGGACAGCGTCCGACGATCCCGACGCGAGCCAGGTCGGCCCGGGCCGGCTGGGATTCCGCGAAGGCCTGGGAGCTGCGCTGGCCGAGCAGCGCGAGCTCGACTTCGTCAGGGTCTTGCGCAACGTGCCCGCCATCGCCGAGCTCGGCCATCTCGACCTGGCCGGCAAGGAACAGCTGCGTGTCTCGCGCCTGGAACCGGACGTGGTCGGGAGCCAGGAGGACTTCTCCCGGGCGCCCAAGTTCCTAGAGGCCAAAGCCGGCAAGACCTACTGGAGCCCGGTCTACTTCAAGAATGAGATCGAGCCCCACGTGACGCTGGCGGTGCCGAGCGGCAAACATGCCGTGGAGGTGACCACGGCCGAGGTCAGCCTCGGCGCCGTGCTGAAAGCCGTCTCCAAGATCGAGGCCGGCTCGGGCGGCTATGCCTACGTGGTGGACTCCCGCAACCAGCTCGTGGCCCACCCCGATTACCGGATGCTGCGCACGAAGCGCGACCTCTCTACCCTGGCCCAGGTGAAGGCGGCCCGGGCCGAGCGGTCGGGACCCTCGATCGACGCCGCCGCCGTCGTGGTTGCCGATGGCCTCGGCGGCGGACAGGTGCTGGCAGCCCACGCGCCGATCGCCCCCCTCGGCTGGCTCGTGTTCGTCGAGCGGCCCGCCGCGGACGCGTACGCCCCTCTGCGGGCCCCGATCATTCGTAGCGCCGTCATCTTCGTGCTGGGCCTGGGCCTCTCCGTCCTGGCCAGCGTCCTCCTCGCCCGCCGGATGGTCGCGCCGATCCGCGTGCTCCAGGAAGGCGCGGCGCGCATCGGCGCCGGCGACCTCGGTCATCGCATCGCGGTCACCACCGGCGATGAGCTGGAGGCGCTGGGCGAGGAGCTCAACCGGACGGCCGGGCAGCTCCAGGAGTCCTATGCAACCCTCGAGCAGAAGGTCGAGGAGCGGACCCGCGAGCTCGCTGATGCCAACGCGGGACTTACCGAAGCGCTGGAACAGCAGACAGCGACGGCCGAGATCTTGCGAGTCATCTCGAGCTCACCTACCAATATTCAACCCGTCCTTGATACCGTCGTCCAAAGCGCGGCGCGACTTTGCGAGGCCTATGATGTGCTGATCCGGCTGAGGGAAGGGGATAACCTCCGCCTCGCCGCCCACCACGGGCCGATCGCGACCCCGATGGGGGACCTCCGACCGATCGACAGCGGCTGGGTCTCGGGCCGGGCTGTCATCGACCAACAGCCAGTTCACGTCCACGATCTTGCCGAAGGTGGGGCCGGGTTCCCGCTGGGGCAGGCCGCGGCCATGCAGGCTGGCCACCGGACCACCTTGGCGGTGCCACTCCTGCGCGAGGACGAAGCGCTCGGCGTGATCCTGATCCGTCGCCGCGAGGTCCGGCCCTTCACGGACAAACAGATCGCCCTGCTCCAGACCTTTGCCGACCAGGCCGTCATCGCCATCGAGAATGTGCGCCTGTTCAAGGAGCTGGAGACCCGGAATCGCGATCTCAGCGAGGCCCTGGAGCAGCAGACGGCGACGAGCGAGATCCTGCGCGTCATCTCAAGCTCGCCGACCGACATCCAGCCGGTGCTCGACACCGTCGCCGAGAGCGCCGCTCGCTTGTGCGGAGCGTTCGATGTGTCCATTTTCCGCCGTGACGGCGATCTCCTTCGCCTCACCGCCCACCACGGCCCCATCCCCATCCCTTCGACGCTGCCGCTGGTTCTGGGAACGAGCAATGGCCGCGCGGTTCTGGAGGCCCGGACAGTACACGTCGCCGACATGCAGACCGCGGTGGAAGACTTCCCGGAAGGAAGCGCGAACGCCCGGAGCATGGGCAACCGGACGATCCTGTGCGTCCCCTTGATGCGAGAAGGCGTGGCGATCGGCACGATTCATCTCCGCCGGACCGAGGCACAGCTCTTCACGGAGCGCCAGGTCGCCCTCCTCGAGACCTTCGCCGATCAGGCGGTCATCGCCATCGAAAACGTGCGGCTCTTCAAGGAACTGGAGGCGCGCAACGGAGCTCTCACCGAATCTCTGGAGCAGCAGACGGCGACCAGTGAAATCCTGAGGATCATCAGCACGTCACCCACCGATCTCCAGCCGGTGCTGGAGGCGGTCGCGGAGAACGCGGCGCGCCTCTGTGCCGCCAATGACGGGCACATCTGGCAAAAGGAAGGCGCCGAGCTCCATCTGGTCGCGTCCTGGGGCGGACAGCCCGTGGGCCGGCAGCGGCTCACGATCGGCCGCCAATCGGTGATGGGACGGGCAGCCCATGATCGCGCGCCTGTTCACGTAGAAGATCTCGTCGAAGTGTTCGTGACAGAATTCCCGGACTCCTGGCGCATGAAGGAGCTGGGCTATCGGACTATTCTCGCGATGCCGCTGCTCAGGGAAGGGGTGGCGATCGGAGTCATCATGATCCGCCGGACCGAGGTCCGGCCCTTCTCCGACAAGCAGGTCGCCTTGCTGCAGACCTTCGCCGACCAGGCCGTCATCGCCATCGAGAACGTGCGGCTGTTCAAGGAGCTCCAGGCCCGGACCGCCCAGCTGACGCGCTCGGTCGAGGAGCTCAAGGCCCTGGGCGAGGTCAGCCGGGCCGTCAGCTCGACGCTCGATCTCGAGACCGTGCTCGACACAATCGTCTCGCGGGCCGTGCAGCTCACCGGCATGGCCGCCGGCGCGATCTACGAGTACGACGAGAGCGCCGAGGTGTTTCACCTCCGGGCGACCGAGGGCCTCCCCGACGAGTTCCTCGGGAGCGCGCCCGTGCTGAGAAAGGGAGAAGGGGTGACCGGCCAGCTCGCGGTGACGCAGGCGCCGGTGCGGATCCCCGACATCGGAGCGCCGGGGGCCTACCAGAGCCGGGCCCGCGACGTGCTGCTCAGGCTCGGCCTCCGCGCGGCCCTCGCCGTCCCCCTTCTGCACGAGGGCCGCGTGGTCGGCGGGCTCGCGGTGAACCGCAAGACGCCGGGCGAATTCCCTCCGGAGACGGTCGAGCTGCTCCAGACCTTCGCCACTCAGTCCGCGCTGGCCATTCAGAACGCCCGCCTGTTCCGTGATCTCGGCGTCGCCCGGCGCGAGGCCGAGACGGCCAACGAGGCCAAGAGCGCGTTCCTGGCCACCATGAGCCACGAGATTCGGACCCCCATGAACGCGGTGATCGGGATGAGCGGTCTCCTGCTCAACACGGAGCTGACCGACGAGCAGCGCGAGTACGCCGAGATCGTCCGCCAGAGCGGCGACGCCCTGCTCACCGTCATCAACGACGTGCTGGACTTCAGCAAGATCGAGGCGGGCCGGATGGAGCTGGAGGCCCAGCCCTTCGACCTGCGCGAGGGCGTGGAGGCGGCGCTCGATCTGGTATCGGGACGCGCGGCCGAGAAGGGGCTCGATCTCGCCTACCTGATCGCCGACGACGTGCCGGCGGCGATCGTGGGCGACGTCGCCCGCCTGCGTCAGATCCTCTTGAACCTCCTCAGCAACGCCGTCAAGTTCACGGAGAAGGGCGAGGTGGTGCTGTCGGTGACGGCGAAGCGCCTGGAGGCCCCCACGCCGGTGCACGAGCTGGCCTTCTCCGTTCGCGACACCGGCATCGGCATTCCCACGGATCGCATCGATCGCCTGTTCGAGTCGTTCAGCCAGGTCGATGCCTCCACCGCGCGGAAGTACGGAGGCACGGGCCTGGGCCTGGCCATCAGCAAGCGTCTGACGGAGCTGATGGGCGGCACCTTGAGCGTGGAGAGCCGCCTGGGTCACGGCTCGGAGTTCCGGTTCACGATTCGCGCACCCTCGGCCGAGGGCGCGGTGCCGCCGCGCCGGGAGCTGCGCGGGACCCAGCCCACGCTCGACGGCAAGACCGTGCTGGTGGTGGACGATAACGAGACCAACCGGAAGATCCTGGCCGCGTACCTCGACAGCTGGGGAATGGCCGTGCGGATGACGGGGTCCCCGCGCGAAGGCCTGGCCTGGGTCCAGGCCGGCGAGCCCTTCGACGTGGGCATCCTCGACATGCACATGCCCGAGCTGGACGGGGTCGCCCTGGCCCGGGCCATCCGCCAGCGCCGGACGGCGGCGGCGCTGCCGCTGCTGCTCTTCACGTCGCTGGGCCGGCGCGAGGCCGGCGCCGAGAGCGTGGGGTTCGCGGCGCACCTGACCAAGCCGATCAAGCCCTCGCAGCTCTTCGACGCGCTGGCCTCGGCCCTGGTCGGCCAGCCCACGCGGGTGGAGAAGCGGGCGCCGACCCGGGTGGAGCTGGACCCCGAGATGGCGCAGCGTCATCCCCTGCGCATCCTGCTCGCCGAGGACAATGTCGTGAACCAGAAGCTGGCGCTGCGCATGCTCGAGCAGATGGGCTACCGGGCCGACGTGGCGGCCAACGGCCTGGAAGCCGTGGAGGCCGTCGCGCGGCAGCCCTACGACCTCGTCTTCATGGACGTCCAGATGCCGGAGATGGACGGGTTCGAGGCCTCCCGGGAGATCACCCGGCGCTGGCCCGTTGACCGGCGCCCGCGCATCGTCGCGATGACGGCGAACGCGATGCAGGGAGACCGCGAGCTCTGTCTGGCCGCCGGGATGGACGACTACATGAGCAAGCCCATCCGCGTGGACGAGCTGGTCGCCGCGCTCGAGCGCAGCGCGTCGCGCGGGTTGGAGCCGGTCCGAGGCGGTGCCGGGGCGGCGGCCGGCGCCAGCCCGACCCGGACGGCAGTGGACGGAACGTTCACGCCGGCGCTGGACCCGGCGGCGCTCGAGCGGCTCCGCGCGACGATGGGCGCCGGCTTCGTCGCCGAGCTGCTGCCGACGTTCGTGGAAGATTCCCGGGAGCTGGTGGGCACGATGCGCCGCGCGCTGGGCGCGAAGGACGCGGACGCGTTCCGCCGGGCCGCCCACTCGCTCAAGTCCAACGCGGCGAGCTTCGGCGCGACGACCCTCTCGACTCTGGCCAGGGATCTCGAGGCCCTGGCGAAGTCCGGCAGCCTGGACGGAGCGGGCCCCCGGGTGGAGCGCCTGGCCGGCGAGTGCGAGCGCGTGGTCCAGGCGCTGCGAGAGGTCGAGCATGAGTGAGCTCTTGGTGGTCGACGACAACCGGGTGAACCGGCTGCTCGTGGCCCGAACGCTGGAGCAGCTCGGCCACCGTGTGACGTTCGCGGAGAACGGACGCCAGGCCCTGGAGGCGCTGCGCGCTCGCCCTGCCGATCTCGTCCTGCTCGACATCGAGATGCCGGAGCTGAACGGCTACCAGACGCTGGAGGCGGTGCGGGCAGATCCCAAGCTCCGCGACATCCCCGTCGTCATGATGTCCTCGGTGGACGAGGTGGACAGCGTGGCCCGCTGCATCGAGATGGGCGCCGAGGACTATCTGTTCAAGCCGGTCAATGCGGTCCTGCTCCGGGCACGGGTGGCGGCCAGCCTGGAGAAGAAGCGCCTGCGCGACCGGCAGCGGGAGCTGTTCAGGAAGTTCGCCACGGCCGAGGTGGCCGAGGAGCTACTGGAGACGGGCTTCGCGCTGGGCGGCAAGTACGTCGAGGCCACGGTGATGTTCTCGGATATCCGGTCGTTCACGAGCCTGGTGGAGTCCCGGGGGCCGGAGGAGACGATCGACCTGCTCAACAGCTACTACACGCTGATGTTCGATGCCATCGGCGGCCAGGGCGGCATCGTCAACCAGATGCTGGGCGACGGCCTGATGGCGCTGTTCGGAGCGCCCCTGCCCCACCCCGATCACGCCGAGCGCGCGGTGCGCGCGGGTCTGGAGATGCTGGAGCTGGTGGCGGGCTTCGACCGCGAGCAGGCGGCCCAGGGCAAGCCCGAGATCCGGATCGGCGTCGGCATCGCCTCCGGGCAGGTGATCGCCGGCTACACCGGCACCGAGCAGCGCGTCACCTATACGTGCGTCGGGGAAACGGTCAACCTCGCCGCCCATCTGGAGGCCCACACCAAGATCCTCGGGCAGCCGATCCTCATCGACGAGCAGACGCGCGCCGCGCTGAGCAGCGCCATCCGCGTGCAGGACCACGGCTCCGTGCAGCTCAAGACCCGGGCCCAGCCCGTACGCGTCTACGCCGTCATCCCCTGACCTCGACCAGCTCCAGCGCTTCGCGGCTGGGTCCCTCGATCATGACCGCGCGCGTGTCCCCGAGCCCGTAGGGCTCGGCGAGGAACGTGACCCCCTCGCCGCGCAGCTTGACCACCCAGGCGTCGAGATCGCCGACGCTGAGCGCGATGTGATCGTAGACGTGCCCGCGGGTGCTCGCCAGCGGCCGGTCACCCTGACGCACGTACCAGGGCAGGGCCACGTCGCCGAACACCACCGCGGCCGCCGGCGCCCGGAACATTCCCTCCCGGCTCAGCGCCGGCCAGCTGCGATCGGGTCCGCGCGGCACCTCGCAGGTGGCCTCCGTCACCGGGGTCTGGCTGGTGCGCCCCGCGAACACCGGCGCGTTCAGATGCGTCTGGTACCAGAGCTGGGCGCAGAACGGCTCGTCCTGGAACATGTGCACGTGGTTGAAGCGCTCGGCCGGGTGGTTGCCCGCGTATTCCACCAGCGCCTGGTCGGGGCCCTGCAGGTAGCCGAAGCCGCCCGTGCGGGTCGGCTGCACGCCGGCGGCTCGGGCCTCGGCGATCTGGGCCTTCGTCCGCCCGGGCACGCCGCCCGTGCCCGGCCACGTGTCGCTGCTGACGAGGACGGCACCGCCCTCATCCGTCGTGTACAGCGGCA
Organism: Candidatus Methylomirabilota bacterium; assembly: GCA_036556905.1. Classification (GTDB taxonomy): domain Bacteria; phylum Methylomirabilota; class Methylomirabilia; order Rokubacteriales; family CSP1-6; genus 40CM-4-69-5. The sequence goes on along the minus strand of DATBIM010000123.1, from coordinate 28,641 downwards.
GGAGCGTGACGTCCGGCCGGCCCTGGTAGGCCTGCAAACGGGCGCGGGAGTCGGTCACATGCCAGCCGAAGTGCCAGATGGCCGTCGGCGGCGACGTCGCCGGCCGGCTGGCGACCCGCGTGAACAGGATCAGGACATTGTTGGGCGCCGCCAGCGCCGGCAGCCCGGCCCAGCTCGTCTTGCTGGACGTCGGAAACTGCCTGATGTAGAACTCGATCGCCGCGTCGGGATCGAGAGAGTTCAGGTGCAGGTGATGGAAGCCCGGAGCCGGAAGCATGTCGAGTCCTCCTGGAGGGCACTATGCCACGCATGACGGCCAAGCGGGCCTGGAGACCATCGGCCTGAGCATCAGCCCCTCGCCCCGTCCATGGCGCGCCATAGCCGCCGCCACCGCGCTCAATGCTCCGCTCGGCTCGCTCTATGCGTTCAGCGTGCTGCTGGCGCCGCTGGAAGCGTTGCTGGGGTTGAGCCGGGCCGAGCTCGCATTCGTCTTCGCGGTCGCCACGGTCGGCTTCGGCGCCGGCATGAACCTGGCGCCCCACGTCTACGGCGCCGCGCCGACCACCCTGCTGGTGCTGGCCTGCACGGCCGCCAGCAGCCTGGGCGTCGCGCTGGCTGCCGCGGCGGGCGGTCTGGCCCTGCTGGCGGTTGGATACGGGGTGCTCTTTGGCGCCGGGGGTGGCGCGGCCTACATCCTCATGCAGCAGGTCGTGAACCTCACGGTGACGCGGCACCAGGGCCTGGTGAACGGCTACATCGTCGCCCTCTATCCCGCCGGGGCCATGATCGCCGCGCCCCTGTTCGGGTGGACGATTCGCGAATTCGGTGTGCGGGGCACGCTCGGAGGGCTCGCCACAGTGCTGGCCGTCACCGGGCTGATCAGCGCCTGGCTGATAGCGGGCTCGGGCGTGGCGCTCACGGTGGCCGCGACCAGCGCCGTGCCGGGCGTCGACGAGCGGCGCCGGTCCGTGTTCTGGCGGCTCTGGCTCGTGTTCTTCCTGGCCGCGTCCGCCGGGCTCATGGTGCTCAGCCAGGGCGCGGGCATCATCACCGCTTATGGCGGCACCACCTCCTTCGCCGTGTACGGCACGACGTTCATTGCCGGTAGCGTCGCCATCGCGCGCTTGGGTGGCGGCTGGATGGTGGACTGGCTGAGCATCCCCGCGGTGGCTGCCGGCGCCCACGCCGTCGCGCTCGCCGGCAACGTGGCGCTCACGCTGTGGCCCGGTCCGGGAGTCTCGGTCCTGGCCCTCACGCTCGTGGGCCTGGGCTACGGGTTGATCTCCGGCGTCACCGCCGCGGCGATGGCCGTCTACTGGCGGCGCACGCTGTACGGGCGGGTGGCCGCCCGCATCTACCTGGCGTGGTGCGCCGCCGCCCTCATCCTGCCGGTCGCCGCGGGCCGCTTGTTCGATCTCACTCAGGGCTATGGCGCCGCCATCCTCATCGGCGCCGGCGGCAATGCCCTGGGCATCCTCCTGGCGCTCGGCCTGCCCCGGGAGCGCGCGACGCGACCCGTGCAATTGCAGACCCGGCCGGCCAGCAGTTAGGATGCCCGGGATCCATGAAGATCACGGACGTGACGGTGAAGCGGTACAGCGCCTCGCCCACACCCCGGACCGATCCCGGAGGCATCCAGATCGTCGAGGTCCACACGGATACCGGCGTGACGGGGATGGGCTTCGTCAGCGCGGGCAGCAGCACCAGCGACATCGTGGCGACCCTGATCCGTCGAAATCTCAAGGCGGTGGTGGCGGGCGAGAATCCCCTGCTCACGGAGGACCTCTGGCGGCGCATGCACGCGCAGGCCATCCCCCGCCGGGGCGGCGAGGGCCTGGTCCGGGCCTGTGTGGCCGCCATCGATTTCGCCCTCTGGGATATCAAGGGCAAGCTCCTCAACGCCCCGGTGTCGACGCTCCTCGGCGGCCGGCGCGCCCGGGTGGCGACCTACGCGAACTGCGCCCACCACCTCCCGGCCGACAAGCTGGCGGACAAGGCCGCCAGCTACGTGAAGCAGGGCCACACCGCCCTCAAGATCCGCGGCACCCTGACCTACGTGTCGCTGAGCGAGGCGACCGAGCGGGTGAAGCAGGTCCGCGAGGCCATCGGGCCGAACGTGAAGCTGATGGTGGACGTCAACGGGACCTGGGACGTCGACACCGCGATCCAGCAACTCAGGCGCTGGGAGCGGTACGACGTGTACTGGCTGGAAGAGCCGGTGCCTCCCGAGGACATCCCGGGCTACGTGAGGATCCGCCAGCGGGCCGGCCGCACCTACATCGTCGGCGGCGAGCAGCACGTCGGCGTCCCGGAGTTCCGCCAGCTCATCGAGCAGGGCGCCGTCGACATCGTCCAGCCCAACGCGGCGATCACGGGGGGCATCACGGACTGGCTCCGCATCCACGCCCTGGCCACCCTTGCCAGCGTGCCGGTCTCGCCGTGGGATCTGCAGATGGTCCACATCCACCTGGCCGCCGGCCTCCCCAACGTCAAGTGGATCGAGTACTTCATGGCCGACAACCCGTTGCTGGAGTTCCAGAGCCGGCTCTTCAAGGGCCCGGTCCTGCGCGAAGAGGCCACGGAAGACGGGATCTTCCTCGTGCCGCCCGACACGCCCGGCCTCGGCCTGGAGCTGGACGCCGCCGTGGCGGCTGCCGCCCTCGTCCCCGAGTAAGGGCGTCAGGACCCCTCGGCCGCGGCCTTGCGCACGAGCTGCTCCAGCGCCTCGTAGGGCTGGGCGCCGACGACGCCGTAGCGACCGGCCACGAACGTCGGCACCCCGGTGATCCCGTACTCGCGCGAGAGCTCCCAGTCCGCGTCGACGGCATCCTTGAACGTCCGCTTCTCCAGCACCTCGCGAGCGGCGTCGATCGACAGGCCCACCTGGCGCACGATGTACAGGAGCACGGCGGGCTGGGAGATATCGCGCGTCTCCACGAAGTAGGCGCGGAACAGCGCGTCGTGGATGGCTTCGCCGCCCGGCTGCGTGTCCGCCCACTTGCCCAGCTCCTGCGCGAGGCGGCTGTTGTAGGTCATGGTGCGCTCGCCGTAGGGAAGCCCTTCGGCATCCATGCGCGCCTTCATCTGGGCGTGCATGGCTTTGCGGTCCACGTTGCGCCCGGCGAACAGCTCGGCCAGCGAGCGGCCTTCCGCCGGGGTCTCCGGGTGCAGGGGGAAGTGCACCCACTCGACCTTCACGTTGTGCTCGACCCTCAGCTTCTCAATACGCACGGTACTGAGATAGCACCAGGGTCAGACGTAGTCGGAGAAGATCCTCAACGTCACCGGCTGGGCCATGACGGCCTCCCCTTTCAGCGCACCTTGACGAGCTTTTGTAAACTGCGCAACCCGGCCGGCGGCGGCTGGTCCCGGTAGCGGTTGCGCCAGTTCGTGAACGAGACCTCGCCGACGTAAATGTCGCCGCGCGAATCGACGGCCAGGCCGTGGGGTGAGTTGAACTGCCCCAGCTCGAGGCCGGCCGGACGGTGGCCCAGCCGGGCCAGCATCTCGCCCTTGGGGCTGTAGAGGCTGATCCGGGGGCCGATGTTGGGCACGTCGTAGTTGACGCCGAGACCGCCGCCGATCTCGCCGATGTAGAAGCGCGGCTGGGGACCGCGTTCCAGGTACAGGCCGGAGGGGCGATGCATGTTGTTCCACTGCGTCTCGTAGCGACCGTTGCCGTCGAACACCTGGACGCGATGGTTCTCCCGGTCGGCGACGTACACCCAGCCCTCCGCGTCGCAGCAGATGTTGTGGGGGATGTTGAACTGGCCCGGATCGGTGCCGGGCTCGCCCCACGAGCGGAGCAGCGTGCCATTGGGCGCGAACTTGTGGACGCGGGAGTTGCCATACCCGTCGGACACGTAGAGCTCGCCCTGCGGCGACAGGGCGGTGTGGGTACAGCGGTGAAACGGCTCGCCGCTCATGTAGGGCCGGGGCGTCCCGGGGATCCCGATCGTGAGCAGCACCTTGCCCTCGAGCGTGCAGTGCCGGACGGTGTGGTCGCCGTCATCGGTGAGCCACAGCGTGTCGTCGGGGGCCATGTGAACGCCGTGAGCGCGGCGGAACACGCCCTCACCCCAGGAACGCAGGAAGTTGCCGTCGCGGTCGAACACGACCATCGGGTGCTGGCCCCGGTTGAACGCGTAGACGCGGTCCTGCCGATCGACGCCGACCGCGGCCACATCGGCGTTGAATTCCTGCCCCGGCGGCAGCTTGGCCCACTGGTCGACGACCTCGTAACGATAGGCGCCCGTGCCCAGGATCACCGACATGGGGAGGTCCTTTCCGCTCAGGATGTGCCGAGATTATAGCTGTATCCGCTCCGCGACTCTTGCCGGGCTTCGCCGTGTCCGGGTAGAGTGTCAGCGTGGACGCCGACACTCGCGCCTATCTCGACGCCTTTCGGCTGGAGTTTCGCCGCGATCTGGCCGAGGCGATTGCCTCGGCGCGTCAGGAGAGTCGGGCCGACCTGGCCGAGGCGACGACGACGCTGCGGGCCGAGATCGCCGGCGCACGTCGGGACAGCCGCGCCGATCTCGCCGAGGCGATGGCGACGCTCCGGGCGGAGATCCGAGCCGAGGCTATCGAGACGCGCCGTCACTTCGACGTCGTGGCCGAGGGACTGCGCGGGGACATTCGGCTGGTGGCCGAGGGCGTCGTCGCCAATACCGAGTCGATCGAGCGGCTGCGCTCGGACGTCACGCGAGAGATGGACGAGCGCTTTCGGGTCGTCCACCTGGCGTTCGGAGAGCTCCGGACCCTGATCAGGTAGCCGTCACGTCTGGCGGAAAGCTGAAGACGTTCGCGGGCTCGTGGTGCGGGTCGTGGTCACGCCGCAGACGCTGGACCATCCCCAACGCGTACGGCGCCCCCTCGAAGAGCTGGGCCAACATCAGATCATCGAGCGCCAGACCGGCCCGCCGGGCGCCCTTCACGCACAGGTCGCGCGTCGTGCCGTCGACGTGATCGGCCGAGCCCGACAGCACGGGCGGCGGGACGACGTCCGGCGCCACCGTGCCGCGTACGAGCTGCGGACGTCGCTGGTGCCACTCGGTGGCCCGCTCGTAGGCGTGGCCGACCTTCAAGATGGTGGTCTCGCCGAAGGGGCGGCCGAGGATCTGCATGCCGAGGGGCAGGCCGTTCCGGCCGAACCCGTTGGGCAGCGCCAGCACGGGCTGGCCGGTGACGTTCCAGGCGGTGAGCAGGCTCGGCTTCTGCCAGAACGAGACGCTGCGGTAGTCCGTCAGGCGCGGGGCCTCGCCCATGCCGGCCGTGACGAAGGCGTCGAACCGGTCGTAGAGCGGCGCCATTTCCACCATCATCCGGCGATGCTCGCGCGTGGCCTGGACGTAGTCGTGCGCCGTGAACAGCACGGACGGCAGCACCCGCGAGCGGAAGTCGGCGCCGAAGTCCTTGGGCCGGGCGATCAGGTTCTTCTGGTGGACGCTGAAGATCTCGCTCTCGGCGATAATGATCTTGACGTCGTAGTAGCTGGCCAGCGGCCGGACGCGGCAGTCCTCGAGCTCGGCCCCCAGCCGGCGGAGGACGTCGAGTGCTCCGTCCATGGCCCGGCGGACGTCCTCGGAGGCCGGGATATCCTCCTCCCAGTGATGTCGCAGGACCCCGATCCTAAGCCCCCGTAGATCCTCGCCAAGCGCCTCCCGGTAGGGTGGGATCATTCGTCTCAGGCTCCCGGCGTCCTCGGGGTCGTAGCCGACCAGCGCCTGCAACGCCAGCGCGCAGTCGCCGACGGTCCGGGCCAGCGGCCCGCAGTGGTCGAACGTATAGGAGTTGGTGATGACGCCGGCCCGGCTGACCAGGCCAAAGGTCGGCATCAGGCCGACGACGCCGCAGAGTGAGGCTGGGCCCCGGATCGATCCGCCCGTGTCCGAGCCCAGCGCCACCGGGACCAGGCCCGCGGCCACGGCCGCGCCCGAGCCCGACGAGGAGCCGCCGGTGAAGTGCGTCAGGTTCCACGGATTGCGCGCCGGGGGCCAGGGCAGATCGAACGAGGGGCCGGCGTGCGCCATCTCGTGGGTGGCGAGCTTGCCGAGTAACACGGCGCCGGCGTCGTAGAGCTTGCGGGTCGCCGTGGCATCCCGGGCGGGAATCCGGTCGATGAAGACGCGCGAGTGACCGGAGGTGAGGATTCCCTTCGTGTCGTAGATGTCCTTGAGCGCGAATGGAATGCCGTGCAGCGCGCCCCGGTACCGGCCCGCCGCGATCTCCGCCTCGGCCTGCCTGGCCTGCTGCCGGGCCAGGTCGAACGTGGGCGTGATGAACGCGTGGGTCTGCATGTCGTGCTGCTCGACGCGCCCGATCAGCGCCTCCACCAGCTCCACGGACGACAGCTTCCGCGTGGCGATCAGGCCCGAGAGCTCGGCGATCGGGAGATCGTGAAGGTCGGTCGTCATGGAGGGCTGATCGTCCTCCAGGCGTCGGGCGGCGTCAAGAGATACCTCGCCCGATTGACTTCGCCCGGCTGTCGCGGTACAGGACGGAGCGTGACTCCCGCCCGGTCTCTCCTCGTCGGCGTGGACGTCGGCGGCACCTTCACCGACCTCGTGCTGCTCGACGAGCAGACCGGCGCCGTGCGGGTGGCCAAGGTGCCGACGACCGTCCGCAACCAGGCCGACGGCGTTCTGGCCGCCCTGGCCGAGGCCGCCGCGACACCCGCCGACTTGAAGATCGTCGTCCACGGCACCACCACGGCCACCAACGCGGTCCTGGAGCGCAAGGGGGCGCGCACCGGGTTCATCACCACGCGCGGGTTCCGCGACGTCCTGGAGCTGGGCCGGCGCACCCGGCCCACGCCCTACGGCCTCAAGGGCACGTTCGAGGCGCTGATCCCGCGCGAGCTGCGTCTCGAGGTGACCGAGCGAATGGACGCCGAGGGAGCGGTGGTGGCGCCGCTTGACGAGGACGAGGTGCGACGGGCCGCGCGGTGGCTGCGCGAGCAGGGGGTCGAGGCGCTGGTGATCCACTTCATCCACTCCTACGCCAACGACGCCCACGAGCGCCGGGCCCGGGCGGTGGCGGCCACCGAGTGGCCGAATGCCTACCTCACGACAGGAGCTGAGCTCCTTCCCGAGTACCGGGAGTTCGAGCGGGGGACGACGGCGGCCATCAACGGTTTCGTGCAGCCGGTGATCGACCGCTATTTGCGCCGGCTGGCCGACGAGCTGGCCCGCCGGGGCTGCCGGCACGAGCTCCTGGTGATGCAGGGCAACGGCGGCACGATGTCCGTCGCCGTGGCCACCCGCCACGCCGTCAGCACGCTCATGTCGGGGCCGGCGGCCGGGGTGAAAGCCGCCGCCTATACGGCGCTCGCCGCCGGTCATCCCAACGTGATCTCGTGCGACATGGGCGGCACGAGCTTCGACGTCGGCGTGATCGTGGGCGGCGCGCCAGCGGTGAGCGCCGACAAGGAGATGGGCTACGGCCTGCCCGTGCGCGTGCCCATGATCGACATCCACACCATCGGCGCGGGGGGCGGCTCGATCGCCCGGGTATCGAGCGCCGGGATATTACAGATTGGACCGGAGAGCGCGGGCGCCGAGCCCGGCCCCATTGCCTACGGCCGCGGCGGTCAGGAGCCCACCCTCACCGACGCCAACCTGCTCCTGGGCCGGCTCAATCCCGACGGCCTCCTGGGGGTCACCGGCGGCGCACCCCTGGATCAGGTGCGCGAGCTCATCGACAAGAAGATCGGCGCTCACCTGGGCCTGGATCCGATCGCCGCGGCCGCGGCGATCGTGCGGGTGGCCAACGACAAGATGGCCGGCGCCATCCGGCTGGTCTCGCTGCAGCGCGGACGAGACCCGCGCGACTTCGTCCTGTTCGCCTTCGGCGGCGCCGGGCCACTGCATGCCGGGGCCCTGGCCCGCGAGCTGGCGATCCCGAAAGTGCTGGTGCCGGCGCGTCCCGGCATCACCTCGGCGCTGGGCTGTCTGGTCGCCGACGTGCGCCACGACTTCGTACGCACGATCAACCAGGGGCTCCTGCGCATGGACGTGGCCGAGGCGCGGGCGCTCCTGGCCGCACAGATCACCGAGGGCCGCCGCCTGCTGGCCACGGAGGGCGTCGAGGTCGAGACGGTCAGCGTCCAGCACGAGGCCGACATGCAGTTCGCCGGCCAGACCCATGTGCTCACCGTGCCCATCGCCCGCACGGACTTCACGCGCGAGGAGCTGGCCCAGACGTTCGAGCGCGCCTACTTCGAGCGCTTCGGCGTCGAGCTCCGTGAGATGCGGGCCCTGGTCATGAGCCTGCGCACCGCGGTGATCGGCCGCCGCCGCCCCATCGCCCTGGAGGGCCTGGGCGGGGTCGTCACGGCGGGAGGGCCGACGGCAATCCGCCCGGTGTGGTTCCAGCAGCGATGGCACGACACCCCCGTCTACCGGCGCGAGCACCTCACCCCCGGCGCGACCCTGACGGGCCCGGCGATCGTCGAGCAGCTCGACGCCACCACGGTGATCGAACCCGGCGATCGGGTCCGGGTGGATGCCCTCGGCAACCTCGAGATCACCGTGAGAGGCGAGTGATGGACGCGATCGACCCGGTCACCCTCGTCGTCGTCCAGAACGGGCTGCAGCAGGTGGCCAGCGAGATGGACCTCACCTTCGAGCGGGCGGCCTTCTCGCCGGTCATCTCCGAGGCCTTCGACCGGTCCGACGGGATCTACGACCGGGACACCGGTGACGTCATCGCCCAGGGTGAGCTGGGGCTGCCCATCTTCGTCGGGGTCATGCAGTTCACCACGCGAGCCGTCATCGAGCGGGCGCGCGACCTCGTGCCCGGCGACGTCTTCCTCGTCAACGACCCCTACTGCGGCGGCACCCATCTCATGGACGTGAAGATGGTGAAGCCGTTCTTCTACCGGGGCCGGCACTGGGCGTGGCTGGCCAACACCGGCCACTGGCCGGACACCGGCGGCGCCGTCCCCGGCGGCTTCGCCACCCGGGCCACCGAGGTGCAGCAGGAGGGGCTGCGCCTGCCCCCGGTCAAGCTCTTCCGCGCCGGCGTGATGGACGACGATATCTTACAAATCGTCCTGGCCAACATCCGCGTGCCCGAGGAGCGCATCGGCGACATCAAGGCCCAGGTGGCCGCCCTGACCGTTGGCGAACGCCGGCTCACCGCGCTGCTCGACCGCTACGGCGCCGACATGGTCACGGCCTGCATCAAGGAGCTGCGCCGGCGCTCGGAGCAGATGATGCGCGCCCACATCGCCAGGATCCCCGACGGTGTCTACCGTGGCGAGGCCTTCGTGGACTCCGATGGGGTCGATCCCGACCCCCTGGCCATCCGTCTCACCATCAAGAAGGACGGGACCGACCTGCACTTCGATTTCTCGGAGTCGAGCCCGCCCTGCCGCGGCCCTCTCAACAGCGTCATCGCCACCACCAGGGCCGCCGTGTACCTGGCCATCAAGCACATCTTCCCCGACGTGCCCATCAACGCCGGGTGCTTCGAGCCGCTCAAGATCGCCGACCCGCACGGGACCTTCCTCTACGCCCGCTACCCGCGGCCCGTCTCCGGCTGCGCCGCCGAGGTCAGCTCGCGCATCGCCGAGAGCGTGTTCACGGCGCTGGCCCGGGCCATCCCCGACGACCTGTTCGCCGCGCCGGCGGGAACCAGCGGCAATCTCACGCTGGGCGGTTACGATCCCCTGAAGGAGCGCCACTACATCATGTACGTCTTCTCCGGCGGCGGGTACGGCGGCAGCGCCGAGGACGACGGCCTCACCAACGGCTGTTCGACCATCGGGATCTCCAAGACCCAGCCGGTCGAAGTGCTGGAGCAGCACTACCCGGTGCTCTTCGAGCAGTACGCCCTGCGCGAGCGCTCGGGCGGGGCCGGCCGAGCCCGCGGCGGTTTCGGCGTCGACTACCGGGTGCGCCTGCGCCGGGGCGAGGCGCTCCTGTCGTTCCTCATGGACCATGGTCGCTTCGGTCCTCCCGGGCTCTTCGGCGGCAAGGACGGCGCCTGCAACGAGGTCGTCGTCGAGCGCCGGGGGGTGCTCTACCGCTCGCCGCACTGGTCCAAGGACGAGGACATCCGCGTGGGCGCCAACGACAGCGTGCACGTGCGCACGCCCGGGGGCGGGGGGTACGGTGACCCGCTCACCCGCGACCCTGAACTGGTCCGCCGCGACGTGGCCCGCGGCTACTTCACCGTCGAGGACGCCGCCCGCGACTACGGCGTGGTGCTCACCGGTGAGCCGCCGACGGTGGATCGGGCGGCTACCGCCCGCCTCCGCCCAGAGAGAGGACCCGCCCATGGGTAAGGTCATCACCTTCGCCGAGCTGCCGTACCGTGAGGCCGGGCCGGGGGTGACGCGCGCCCCGATCACCGGCGCCGAGATGAAGGAGATGGCCGCCGAGGTGATCCGGCTCGCGCCGGGCGCGCAGCTGACGGAGTCGGTGCCGGCGGGCGCCGATCGCTATCTCTTCACGCTGACCGGGGCCGCGACGGTGGCGGGCGGCGGCGCCTCGCGCACTCTGGTCGAGGAATCGTTCGCCACGATCCAGGAGGGCGCGGAGTTCACGCTCGGCAATCCAGGCCGTTCCGAGGCCACGCTGATCAGCGTCATCACACCACCCCCCGGGAGCCCGGCGGCGCGGGCCGGCTTCGCCGGTGGCCTCGCCACCGCGGCCCGAGCGACGACGCCCGTCCACGACGTCCCCACCGAGAAGAAGCGCCGCATCTATTTCGTTGGCACCGACGCCGTCCGCTCCGAACGGGCCCACGCCATGATCGTGGAGTACGGGCGTGACACGGTCACCGGTCTGCACATGCACCCGAACGCCGAGAGCATGTTCGTCCTCCTCTCGGGCAAGACCCGCTTCACCGTCAACGGCGAGGACGTCGTGGTGGGCCGGGGCCAGGCCACGGTCTTCCCGATGGGAGATCGGCACGGCCTCCGGGTCGCCGAGGGCGAGGGCGTCAGCTTCCTGGAGTTCCACATCCCGGCCGGCTACACGACCGTCCGCGGGTGACGCCGGCGCCATGAAGTTCGGGTGGATGACCCTGTCGCTCTCGCCGTCGCCCGCGGATGACCTCGCCTGCGTCCATCAGCAGCTCGAGCAGGGCGCGCTCGCCGAGGCCATGGGCTTCGACTACCTCTGGCTCACCGAGCACAACTTCACCGGCGAGTGCGCCTACGCCGACCCCATCCCGTTCGCCGGCGCCCTGGCGGCCCGGACCTCGCGGGCCCGGCTCGGCTTTGCCGTCATCCAGATGGCGCTCCACCACCCCGTGCGCCTGGCCATCCAGCTGGCGGTGCTCGACAACCTGAGCCGCGGACGCCTGGAGGTCGGCATCGGACGCGGGTCCAGCTACAACGAGTACGAGTACGTCGGCTTCGGTCTCCGCAGCGACGACAGCCGCGACCGGATGGAGGAAGCTGTCCAGGTGCTCATCCGGGCCTGGACCGAGGAGCCGTTCGTCCACGACGGGAAGTTTTTCTCGGTCCGGCTGCCCGCCATCCGGCCCCGTCCGGTGCAGCGCCCGCATCCCCCCATCTGGCGCAGCGTGATCGCGGTGGAGTCGCTCAGCGAGTGCGGGCGGGCCGGCCTTCCCGTGATGATGTCCCGGGTCGCCAATGCCCGGATCCCCGAGCGCCTGGCCCTCTATCGCCAGGGACTCGAGGCCGGCGCTCACGACGAGGCCACCCAGCGCCGCCTTCTGGCCCAGGCCTCCGTGTGGCGCTTCCTCTACGTCGCCGACAGCCAGGCCCAGGCCGAGGACGATGTCCACGACGCCACGCTGCGCTACCGCGAGCACATGCACCATGTCCGCGAGGCCTATAACCCGGCCGACTTCCATCCCAACGCGGCGGCGATCAATCCGTGGATGGACCCCGCGGTGTCCCATCCGGACGGCGTCCGCTTCGTGCTGGACACCGGGGCGCTCTACGGAACGCCCCGGCGGGTGATCGAGCAGATCGCCGCGTTACGCGACGTCGGGCTCGGCCACGTCATGTGTCAGACGAGCTGGGGCGGGCTCGGCCACGACAAGGTGGTGGCCTCGCTCCGCCGATTCGGCGAGCACGTCGTGCCGGCGTTCCGTGATCGCTGAACGCCGTCGCCGGGTCACCGGGCCGGGAGTATCATCCACCGAGTAACGCTTCCCCACGGAGGAGTGGCCATGCCCAGCAACGGTCAGACCGAAGCGCGGAAGCTGCACGCTCGCTTGCGCCATCCCATCATCGACGCGGACGGACACTGGGCCGAGTTCGCGCCCCACATGCGGGAGGAGTTCCGCCGCATCGGCGGCGACGCGGCGGTGGAGGCCCTGGCCCTGGCCAGCCAGCGCATCCCCAACTCGCTGGCCATGTCCGTGGCCGAGCGCCGGCGCCGCCGGATCGGCCAGGAAGCCTTCTGGTTCCTGCCGACCAGGAACACGCTGGACCGGGCCACCGCCATGCTGCCCCGGCTGCTCTACGAACGCCTCGACGACCTGGGCCTGGACTTCTGTGTGGTCTACCCCACGGCCGGCCTCGGCTACTATCGGCTGCCTCCGGAACGCCTGCGCCGGGCCCTGTGCCGCGCCTACAACGTGTTCACGGCCGATCAGTTCCGCCCGTTCGCCGACCGGATTATCCCGGCCGCCATCATCCCCATGTACTCGCCGGAGGAGGCCATCGCCGAGCTGGAGTTCGCGTCGCGGCAGCTCGGCTACCGGGTCGTCATGATGGGCGGTCTCATCCGCCGACCCATCCCCGCCCTCGTCGACGAGCACCCCGAGGCCTCGAAGTTCGTGGAGTGGTACGACGTGATCGGCATCGACAGCGAGCACGACTACGATCCGGTGTGGGAGAAGTGCCGCGAGCTGCGCATCGCCCCCAGCTTCCACAACGGCGCCCGCTCCATCCTGCTCCGCAACTCGCCGTCGAATTTCTGCTACAACCATATCGGCCACTTCGCCTCCGCCGGCGAGGCCATGGCCAAGGCCCTCTTCTTCGGCGGCGTGACCCGGCGCTTCCCCGAGCTGAATTTCGCCTTCCTAGAGGGCGGGGTGGGCTGGGCCTGCTCGCTCTACGCCGATCTCATCGGCCACTGGGAGAAGCGCAACCGCCAGGCGCTGGACAACACCAATCCCGCGCGGCTCGACCAGGCCGCCCTCCTCACGCTCGTGGAGAAGTACGGGAAGCCGACGGTGGTGGAGGCCGTGCGCCGCGGCGAGGGCCTGGACGACAACGGCAACGGCACCGGCGGCGTGGCCGACCTCGACGACTATTCCCGCTGCCGCATCGAGCGCCGGGAGGACATCCGCGACCTGTTCGTGCCCCGCTTCTATTTCGGCTGCGAGGCCGACGATCCCATCAACGCCTGGGCCTTCAACCGGCGGGCCAACCCCCTGGGCGCCCGCCTCAACGCGCTGTTCAGCTCCGACATCGGGCACTTCGACGTTCCCGACATGACCGATGTCCTCCCCGAAGCCTATGAGCTGGTCGAGCACGGTTTGCTGACCGACGACGACTTCCGGGACTTCATGTTCGCCAACGCCGTGCGCTTCTGGGGCGAGGTGAACCCGGACTTCTTCAAGGGCACGGTAGTGGCCACGCAGGCCGCGGAGGTGCTGGCCTGACCAACGCCGATCTCATCGTGGCGACGCTACGCACCGCCGGCGTGAGCCACGGCTTCGGCATCCCCAGCGGCAACGTCCTGCCCCTGCTCGAGGCCATGCGGGTCGGCGGGCTCCCGTTCGTGCTCACGGCCCACGAGGGCTCGGCAGCGTTCGCGGCCGACGTCATGGGCCGGCTGACGGGCGCCCCGGGCTTCTGCCTGGCGACCCTGGGACCGGGCGCCACCAACCTGACGACCGGCGTGGGCAACGCCTACCTCGATCGCTCACCGCTCCTGGCCCTCACCTGCAATCTGCCCACGGCGCAGCTTGGGCGGCGCATCCAGATGGCGATCGACCATCATGCCCTGTTCCAGCCGCTCACCAAGGCGACGCTGGCCCTGCGCCTGGGTCGGGTGGCGTCGGTCCTGACCGAGGCCCTGGAGATCGCGCTCAGCGAGCCCCCGGGGCCCGTTCACGTGGATCTCCCCGAGGACGTGGCGATGGCGCCGGCCACCGAGGAAGTTCCTCGGCGTCCGACCGGGCGCCGGCTTCCCGCGGCGTCGGAAGCCTCCCTGCGGCGTGCCGGCGAGATCCTGGCCGCCGCCCGCCGGCCCCTGGCGGTCCTCGGCTCGTCGGCCATGCGCGTGCGGAATCCCCACCTGCTCCGGGCAGTGATCGATCGCCACCGCCTCCCGTTTGCCTCGACCACCATGGCCAAGGGCACGATCCCCGAGGATCACCCGCTGGCTCTCGGCTGCATCGAACGGGCCCGCCGCCAGGTCCAGCGCGAGCTCCTGCGCAGCGCCGATCTCGTAGTGGGGCTCGGCTACGACGTCGTGGAGGTGGAGTACGAGGCGTGGATCGGCAAGGTCCCCCTGTTGTCGATCGACGTCGATCCCGTCGATGCCGATCCGAGCGTGACGATCGCTCACGAGGTGGTCGGCGATCTCGACACCTCGCTGGAGTGGCTGACGCGGCTTCCACCGGCACGACCGGAATGGCCGGCCGATATCGCGGCACGCCACCGTGAGCGATTTCACGCCTCGCTCCGTCCGCGGCAGGATGGCTTCGCTCCCCATCACGCCATCGACGTGGTTCGCGAGGTCCTGCCCCCGGACGGCATCCTGGCCTTCGATGTCGGCGCCCATACCCATCAGATCGCCTCCCAGTGGACGGCGCCCGGGCCCGGCACGTTTCTCATCACGAACGGGTGGTCGTCGATGGGGTTCGGGCTTCCCGCGGCCATCGCCGCGAAGATCGCCCGCCCGGAGCGCCCGGTGGTGGCCCTGGTGGGGGACGGGTGCTTCCAGATGACGTGTGGCGAGGTGACGGTGGCCCGGCGTCTGGGATTGGCGTTGCCCATCGTCGTGCTCGATGATGGCTGGCTCTCCCTGATCCAGGTCAAGCAGGTCCGGCGTCGCGTCGGCCTCTACGGCACCGACCTGGGAGAGCACGCATACGTGGATCCGCCGGCCCACTATTTCGGGGTCCCCGTGGTCGGCGCACGCTCGGCGGCCGAGCTCACCCGGGCCGTGAAGGAGGCCCTGGCTGCCGACCACCCGACGGTGATCGAGGCCAGGGTGGATCCCCGCCACTACCTCGACACGGTCTACGACTAACGGCGACGCCTGACGCAGATGGAGACAACGCCATGCTCGATCTCGTGATCCGCGGTGGACAGGTGGTGACCCCCCAGGGTGTGGGCGCCTGGGACGTCGGGGTCGAGGGCGAGCGCATCGTGGCCATCGGCTCGCCCGGTACCCTGCCCCGCGACGCCAGCCGCATCATCGACGCCACCGGCAAGCTCGTCATCCCCGGCGGCATCGATCCGCACGTGCACACCCACTGGCCCATCCCCGCGCTCGGCGGCGGGCACACGACGAGCGCGCCGCCCGAGCAGGTCAGCCGGGCCGCGCTCTGGGGCGGCACCACCACGCTCGTGGACTTCGCCGTGTGGGAGCCGGGCCTGACGATCGCCCGGGCCATCGACGACAAGGAAACGGTGTGGCGGCAGGGCTATACGGATTACGCGCTGCACGTGATGCTCCAGGGCGCCGTCCCCCCGGAGGTCATCGAGCAGATCCCGGAAGCCATCCAGGCCGGCTTCGCCAGCCTGAAGATCTTCACGACCGACGTGCGGCCCATCGGCAAGGGCCGCATGATCCGCTTCGGCCACCTGTGGGCGATCATGGAGACGGCGGCCCGGCACGGAGGCATCCTGGCCATCCACGCCGAGGACGACGATCTCGTCATGTACATGTACGAGCGGTTGCAGCGCGAGGACCGCACCGACATCCAGCACATGCCGCTGGTCCACAGCGCGATGTCCGAGGACATCTCCTTCCGCCGGGTGTTGCGGCTGGCCCGCTACGTCGAGGGCGCCGCCGTGTACTTCGTGCACGTGAGCGCCGGGGCCGGCGTGGAGGCCATCGCCGAGGCGCGCGGCGCGGGCCTGGCCGTCTACGGGGAGACCCTGCACCACTACGCGACCTTCACCGCCGAGGCCTACCTCCGGCCCGATGGCGTGATGTACCACACCTACCCCTCGCTCAAGCACGAGGAAGACCGCCAGCGTCTCTGGAGCGGGCTCAAGAGCGGCACGCTGAGCACCGTGGCCACCGACGAGCTGTGCACACCGCGCGCGATCAAGGTGCGGAGTCGCCATGTGGCCGACGCCACCGGCGGTCACGTCGGTGTGGAGACTCGGGTGCCCATCATCTACACCGAGGGGGTGTCCAAGCGCGGGATGTCGCTGGAGCGCTTCGTGGCCGTCACCGCGACGAATGCGGCGAAGCTCCTCGGCCTCTATCCCCGCAAGGGTGTGCTCGCTCCGGGCAGCGATGCCGACGTCGTCGTCTTCGATCCCGCCGTCCGCCGCACGCTCCGGTCCGCGGATCTCCACGGCTCTGACTACAGCGCCTGGGACGGCTGGGAGGTGCACGGCTGGCCAGCCCTGGTGATCTTGCGGGGCAAGGTGGTGGTGGAGAACGGCAAGCTCGGCGGGCGGGCCGGCGACGGCCGCCGCGTACCGGCCAGGCTGGCCGCCGAGATCCAGGACGGTCCGGCCCTGTGAGGCCGGGCCCGATCCTCATCACCGGCGCCAGCGGACTCATCGGCCACGCGCTGGCCACCCGCCTGCAGGCGGAAGGACGGGATGTCCTCGGGCTCGACCGGCGGCCGCCGAGCGTCGGTCGCCCGGCGTTCGCCTTCGTCGAGGCCGAGCTGAACGACGTCCACCGACTCTATGCCGCGGTCGGTGGCCGCGAGCTGGCGGGAATTGTCCACTGCGGCGGCGTCTCCGGGCTGATGGTGGCCCGCGACAATCCGTTCCTGATCTGCGAGACCAACATCCGCGGTACCGCCCACATCCTCGAGCTGGCCCGGCGGCAGGACGCCGGCCGGGTGATCTTCTGCTCGTCGATCTCGGCCTATGGCCACCAGGACGCCAACGGTGTCGTGACCGAGGAGACGCCCATGCGGGGCCGGACCACCTACGGCGCCTCCAAGATCGCGGGCGAGGCCCTCTTGCAGGCCTATGGCGAAGAGCACGGTGTCGATGGGATCGCGCTGCGGTTCACCCATGTATACGGGCCGGGGCGGGAGACCCAGTGCTTCGTCCGCACGATGATCGAGGACGCGCTTGCCCACCGAGCCTGTCAGCTGCCCCACGCCCAACGCTCGCGCCGGCAGTACGTGTACGTCACCGACGTGGTGGACGCCATCATGGTAGCGCTCCACGCCGCGGCGCCGCCTCGTCGCGCCTACAACATCGGCCCCGGCTGCCAGCACCGCCTCGGCGAGGCAGCCGACGCCGTGCGCAGCGTGCTGGGCCCGCTCGATGTCGCGTTCGACGACAGCTGCGACCCGCGCGAATACCAGTGCGGCACGCTGGACATCACCGCGGCCGGCCGCGACCTGGGCTGGCACCCGAAGATCGACCTGCCGGCCGGCATCGCCGCCTACGCGAAGTTCCTTGCTGCCCGCGCATCACGGTAGCACCCAGCCCCCGTCCACCACGATCGTCTGGCCCGTGATATAGCTGGCCGCATCGGAGGCCAGGAACACCGCCACGTTGGCGATGTCCTCGGGCTGGCCGTACCGCCCGAGCGGAATCCGCTCGAGGTGCCTGGCGTACTCGGCGGGATCCGACAGCAGGTGGCGGTTGCTCCGGGTGAGCGTGCGTCCGGGCGCGATGGCGTTCACCCGGACCCCGGCGCGTCCCCACTCCAGGGCCGCCGTCTTGACGAGCTGGGAGATGCCAGCCTTGGCGGCGGCGTACACCGCGCGGAATTCCGCTCCGTTGAAGACGAGCTGCGAGCTGGTGT
Organism: Candidatus Methylomirabilota bacterium; assembly: GCA_036556905.1. Classification (GTDB taxonomy): domain Bacteria; phylum Methylomirabilota; class Methylomirabilia; order Rokubacteriales; family CSP1-6; genus 40CM-4-69-5. The sequence goes on along the minus strand of DATBIM010000123.1, from coordinate 10,741 downwards.
GGATGATCACGCCCCGTCCGCGCTTGACCATCTGCTCGCCGACGAGTCGGGTGAGCGCGATGGGACCGACCAGATCGACGTCGACGATCCTCCGGAGATCAGGCCACTTGAGGTCGAGGAACGGCTCGTAGAGCAGGATGCCGGCGTTGTTCAGAAGCACGTCGATGGGACCGGCGGCCTGGACGAGCCGCTCGACCGAGGCGATATCGCCCTGGTCGAACGTGTGGGCGGCGGTGGCGTGCAGCTCGCGGGCGATCACGTCCAGGCCGGGTCCGTCGACGTCGGCCAGGATGAGCGCCGCGCCGACCCCGGCGAAGGCCCGGGCCATGCCGGCGCCGATCCCGCTGGCGGCGCCGGTAATGCACACGCGGCGCCCCCGGAAATCGAAGTGCTCGGCGTAGCCCACGTCAGTAGCCGAACAGCCGGGGCAGGAACGTCACCAGCGGCGGGAAGAGCATGCAGAGGAACAGCCCCCCGTAGGTCACCAGCAGGAACGGCCAGATGTTGGCGATCAGCCTCGACAAGGGCACCTCCCACAGCGCGGAGACGACGAACAGCAAAATCCCTACCGGCGGCGTCAGCGAGCCGAGCGTGATGTTGATGATGAAGAGGAACCCGAAGTAGATCGGGTCCAGCCCGTAGACCAGGGACACCGGAGCCAGGATCGGCACCAGCATGATGTAGGCAGCGTTGGATTCCAGAAACATCCCCACCACGATCAGCAGCAGCATGACGAGAAATGTGAACATCAGGGGGCTGGACGTGAGCGATTGCAGAAAGACGCCGATCCGCTGGGGCAGCATCTCGGCGGTGAAGAGATAGGTCACCATCGAGGCGAACCCGATGAGCGCGCCCACCACCGCCGTGATCACGGCGGAGTTCAGCAGGGCCCGGGGCAGGTCGCGGAGCCTGAGCTTCCGGGTCACGAAGAAGCCCACGACCACCGCATACACGACCGAGATGGCGGCCCCCTCGGTGGCCGTGAAGACGCCAGCCACGATACCGCCAATGACCACCACCGGCATCATGAGCACGATGAAGGAGCGGCGGACCTCTTGCCCCACCCGCCGCAAGGAAAACGGCTCGCCGGCCAGCGGGTAGCCCCGGCGCCTGGCGTACCAGGCGCAGAGCGCCATGAGGGCCAGGGCGATGATGACGCCGGGGAGGAACCCGGCCAGGAACAATCCCGCCACTGACACCTCGCCGGCCATGACCGCGTAGACGATCACCGCCGCGCTGGGTGGGATGATGGGGCCGAGGGTGGCGGCCGACGCCACCACGCTGGCCGCGAACTCCCGGCCGTAGGCGCGGGTCAGCGGCGGTCCCAGCATGCCGGCCAGTGCCGCCGCGTCGCCCACCGCAGTGCCGGTCATCATCGACACGATCATCTCGGCCAGGATCGTCACGTGGGCCAGGCCACCCCGCACGCGGCCGACCAGCGAGTTCGCCAGCTCGAACAATCGTTCCATGATCCCGGCCCGCAGCATGAGCTCGCCACCCAGCGTGAAAAGCGGAATGGCCATGAGGGGGAAGGAGTCGATGGCGTGAACGAGCTTGCCGGGAAGCTGGATCAGGGGCGTCCCCACCACCATGATCCCCACCACCGAGGCGATGCCGAGCACGAACGAGAGCGGCATGCCGAGCATGGCCAAGAGGAAGAAGGTGACCGAGACGGCGGTGATCACTCGACGGTCTCGGCCCGCGGCGGCGGCTCGCCCCGCTGGATCCACCGGATCAGGTGCAGCACGCTGTGCACGGCGGCGATGAACAGCGCCACGTAAAAATAGCCGACGCTGACGTCGAGGCCCGGCATGTGCTGGTCCCAGGTAGCCCGCCCCAGCACGATTGCGTAGTAGGCCACCACGACCATCAGAACCGTCATGAGCAAGGCGTTGAAGCGGTAAATCGGTCGGCGCCAGCGCGGGTCGAGGTATTCGATCACGAGATCGACGCCGACATGGAGGTTGCGGCCCAGGGCCAGCGGGATGGCCAGCAGGATGGCCACGATGAAGCATAGCCGGGGGACGTCCCAGCCCCAGTCGAGCGACTCGTTGAGCACGTAGCGGAAGAAGACCTGGACGGTGACGACGACGGTGAGGACGGCCATCGCCGCCATCACGACCCACGACGAGATCGCGTCGACCGCGGCGAGCAGGCGGTCGTAGAGCGCCGGCATCCGGCTTATCGGCGCGTCAGCTCCCGCACTCCTTGATGGCCTTCACGGCTAGCTCGACCGGCTTGGCCCCGATCCGCTCACGGATTCTGTCGTAGACGGGGCGGGACGCCTCGCGAAACTTGGCCAGCTCGGCCTTCGACAACTCGTCGTACTTCATACCGCCCTTGATGAGCTTGCCCAGGGCCTCGGCGTTCTCGCGCTCGGCCAGGGCCCGCTGGTAGGCCACCGCGGCGAACATGGCCTCGCGCACCGCCTTCTGGTGCTCGGGCTTGAGGCCGTCAAAGGTCGGCTTGTGCATGAAGTAGGTGACCCAGTCGTAGAAGTGGCCGCTGTTGGACAAATACTTCTGCACCTCGTGGAATTTGCGCACCCACATGTTGTCGTAGGGATTTTCCTGGCCATCGACCACGCCTTGCTGCAGGGCCTGGTACAGCTCCTTGATGTCGATGGGCGTGGGATTGGCGCCCACCGAGCGGAAGGTCAGCGAGAAGACCTCCCCGGACGGCGTCCGGATCTTCAGGCCTCGGAGATCCTCGACCTTCTTGATCGGCCGCTTGTTGTTGGTGATGTGGCGGAAGCCGTTGGAGCCCCAGCCCAGCACGAGCACGCCCTTCTCGGCCGACTTCTCGGCCAGGTAGGTACCGAGCTCGGAATCGATCATGCAGAAGGCCTGGGCCGCGGTGTTGGCCGCGAAGGGCAGGGTCGCCGCGTTGAACTCCGGGACCAGGCGGTCGTAGAAGCTGGGCCCGGCCCACGACATGTGGACCTGGCCCGTGCGGACCTGATCGACCTGCTCGAAGGCGCCGCCCAGCGTATTGCCGGGGAAGAGCTCGACGGCGACGGCGCCGTTCGTGCGCCGGGCCAGCTCGGACTTGAAGACCTCCATGGCGATGCTCCCCGTATGTCCGGCCGGGAAGGAGCCGCTGGCCCGCAGCTTGACCTCCTGAGCCGAGGCGGGCGGGCCGGCCACCAGCGTCGTGGCGAAACCCAGGGCAGCAGCGAGCGTGGCAGCGCGAAACGTCTTCATTGCCGATCCTCCTGTCCCCGGCCTGGGGGGCGGTGCAGCTATAGAACACGCCCCCCGGGCTGTCAATGACTATCCCCTCCTGGTGCGGTAGAGTGGCGCGCATGGACCGGGACCGGTTCGGCAATCCCCACGCCCCGGCGCTCCCGTACGCCCGCGGGCGCATTCTGGCGAGCACCGAGGACGACTTCCGCAAGCTCCGCCACGCGTGGAGCATCATCCGCCGGCACGGCCCCGAGTCGATCTTCGTCTTCACCGGCCTCGAGCACGGCCTGGCCATGACGGCCGAGGAGCTCCGCTGGGCCGACGACGAGCTGGCCCCGGCCATCTACCTCGACCGACTGAAGGCGCTCACGCTGCAGCATCTCGGGGGCTCGGAGGAGTTCCACGACGTCGCCGTCTTCAACCGGCTGACGGGCGCCACCCTGGCCACTCACCTGACGCTGGTCCGGCCCGGCGACGTGGTGGTCGGCGTGTCGGCCAGCCACAGCCATCCCACGGTGATCCGCGCGGCGGGCCTGGCCGGTGCGCGCTTCGTCGACACCGTGGGCGCGGACGCGTTTGCCCGTGCCCTCGAGCGCGAGGCCGCGGTGGCCCTCGTGGTCCTCACCCGCCTGGCCGTCACCTACGAGCTGATGTCGATCGACGCGATCCGGACGGTGGTGAAGCTCGCCCACGACAAAGGGGCGCGGGTCTACGTCGATGACGCGGGCGGGGCACGCGTGGCCCCGGCCGCCTTCGACCACCCGCGGATGCTGGAGCTCGGCGTGGACGTGGGGGCGACCGGCCTGGACAAGTACGGCACCATCGGACCGCGCTTCGGCCTCATGGCCGGCGACCGGGCGCTGGTGGGGCGGATCCGGGCCAAGGGCTTCGAGTGCGGCCTGGAGGCGCGGCCCATGCTCTACGCCGCCGTCGTCCGCACGCTGGAGCAGTATCGGCCCGAGCGCGTCCGCGAGCTCATCGCCTCGACCCGGCAGGTTGCCGACGCGTTGCGGCCGATCTTCGGCGCCCGTCTGCACGAGACCCCGACGACGGCCCAGCTCCTCGCCGACGACCTCCTGGCCCTGGCCATGGAACGGGGCGGCGTGGCCACCCCGCCGGTCGTGCCCTACGAGGCGGCGGCCGCTCTCTGCATGATCCTGCTCGAAGAGCACCGCATGCTCACGGTCCACTTCGTGGGCATGCCGCCGGGCACGGCCAACATCCTCTTCAAGTTCGTGCGGCCGGAGACGCTGGAGCGGTTCGGCGGTCCGTCAAAGTTCGCCCAGGCCGTCGATTCGGCCGTCAGCCGACTGGGGATGCTGCTGCGCGAGCCCGAGCGCATCCCCGCGCTCTTGTTCGGCGCTGCCTGACGGCGCCGGCGTCCCCGCCTACGGCGAGGCGGGGCGCTCGGTCAGCAGGGCGGCGATCTGCGTCACCACGCCTTCCGCCTTTTTCCTGAGCTCGTCGTCACGGTCATTGGCGATGGGGTGGCCGATCACGACGAACGGGTAGTCGGCCAGGCCGTTCAGCTCGGCCACCGCGCGGGCCCCGGGCACGAAGGGCTCCGTCATGATGGCCACTGCGGGGATGCCGCGACTCTCGGCGGCGATGGCGTCGTGCATACTGCACGACGAGCAGCTCCCTCAATCACCGATGCCCGAGATGATCGCGTCGGCCGCGCTCAGCTCGCCCAGCAGCTCGGCCGGGGCCGGACGGCTCGAATCGGGCTTGCGGCGGCGCATAACCTCGCGGACACCGAAACGGCTCCGCAGCATCTCCTCCAGATGATCGTAGAAGCGGGCGGTGCCGATCTTCGCGTTGTCGAGCAGGCCAACGAGGGCGCCGTCGAGCGAGGCCAACGGAGCGGCCAGCCGGGCCGCCTCGCCTTCGGCGGACAGCCGGGGATCGAGGACCCTGAGCGTCATCCGGCGACTCCTTTCGTCACCGCCAGGGACTTCTTGCCATACCACGAGGGCAGGATCGCCCCGAAGCCCCCGGCGGGACCACCGGCGGCAACCACCAGGAGGTCGTCGGGCACGCGGAGCGCGGTGTAGACGCCGTCCTCGTCCCTCCGGGACGCGATGGCGGCCTTGCCGACCACCCGCCATTCGCGGCGCACGACGCGGGCGCGCTCGTGGACGCACTCGCGCAGGTCCCGCTTGCTCCAGCCGGCCGCGGCGAAGGTCTGCCGGTGCTGGCGGGGCACCACGATGGCGTAGTTCCCGGGCCAGATCGAGTACGTGAGCATGTTGGCGCGGATTGCCGCCGCGTACGTCTCCGCGAGCTCCTTCGGCTCGTGGGTCCACTCGTTCATGATCTGGTGCGGCGACCCGACCGCCACGACCGTGACGGCCGACGCCCCGGGCGGCATCCCCCGCTCGGTGGCCAACGGCGGCCAGGGGCTCCCCTCTTCGTCCTCGGCCAGGCAAAACGTGAACTTCCCCGGGTGCCCCAGCGTCGAGCGGTCGAGCTGGCCGGGAACGCCGCCCAGCACGTTGATGATGAGCAGACGCAGCGCGCGGCCGATCGTCGCGTTGGGGCGGCTGCCGTTGGCGAAGACGTTGTGGGTGGCGTTCATGCCCAGGGTCAACCGCACGGGGCCGTTCACCACGACGAACGGGGCGCTGCCGCCGGTGCTGGCGGTGACGCCGTGCAGTCCGAACTCCGGCTCGCACATCGCCTTGACGCTCGCCACCACGACCGGCAGGTACTCGGGCAGACAGCCGGCCATCACCGCGGCGATGGCGACCTTCTCGGCGGTGATCCGTCGGCGCCGGACCGGTTCGACACCCACCACGGCGTCGGCGGCGAGACCGGCGGCCTCGAGGAAGCGCCGGACGCCGGCCTCGGTGGGCGGCACGATCGGCAGCCCGTCGGTCCAGCCGTTCCGCTGGAAGAGCTCGTTGGCCTCGAACGCGTCGGTAACCTCGTGGACGGCGCTCCGCAGCGTCTCCATCACACCCCCTGCGGCGCAGGGTACGGCCCCGGACCGGCGCGCCGCAAGAGGGGGCGGCATTCGCGCTACAGTAGGCCCATGCCGGCCAATGCGCTCGAGCACGTCGCCTGGGAGCCCTGCCTGCTCGAGGCCCGCCGTGACGAAGAGCTGGAATCCTATGCCCGCAAGAAACTGGGGGTACCTCACCCGACGATCCGCTATTACGTGGACGTCCCCTGGCTGGCCCGCGCCCTGGTCGATCTGCATCCAGAGTTCGGGCTGCTCGTGCACCTCGACCTGCAGCTCGGCGATCTCATCCAGCTCGTCGTCAGTCAGGAAAATACGTGCCGCTACTGTTACGCGGCCGTCCGGGCCAGCCTGCGCATTCAAGGCATGAGCGAAGCGCGAATCCGGAGTGTGGAAGGCAACCTGGCGCGCGCCGACCTCACCCCGCGGGAGGCGGCGGCCATAGCCTTCGCGCGGGCCCAGTCGCGCTCCGGTCCCCCGGCGGCGGCCGGCGCCCGGCAAGCGCTGCTCGACGCAGGAGTCAGCGCGTCCGAGATGAAGGAGATTGCGTTCGTGGCGGCCATGACCGACTTCATGAACCGCGCCTCCACGATCCCGGCCATCTCGCCCTACGCGTTCGAGCGGGCTCCGGACACGCTCCGCGTGCGCCTGTTACGGCCGTGGATCGCGCGCGCGCTGCGGGCTGGCCGCCGCCGGGGGAAGGCGACGCCGCTGGACGGCGTCCCCTCCTATCCGTACGCCGGCCTGGTGAAGGCGTTCGACGGCTCCCCCATCGCGCCGGTCCTGGCCAAGACGCTCGCGGAGATGTGGGCCTCACCCGGCCTCAGCCGTCGCTGCAAGCTCCTGATGTTCGCCGTCATCGCGCGAGGCCTCGGCTGCGGGACGTGCGCCAGCGAGGCCGCCCGGGCCCTCCAGGAAGAGGCGGTGCCGCCAGCGCTGCTCACCAACGTCCTGACCCACCTGGACGCGCCCGAGCTGGATCCGGTCGAGCGCGTGCTGGTGCCGTTCGCGCGGGAGACGCTCTGGTATGAGCCGGCGCCCCTGCAACGCCGCGCCCGCGGTGTGCGCGATCGGCTGGCGGGCACGCAGTTCCTCGAGGCGATCGGCGTGGTGTCCCTGGCCAACGGGCTGTGCCGGCTGGGAGCCACGGTGGCGGAGCATCCGTGAGGCGGAGATGACCCGCGCCCTCCTCGTCATCGCCGGGCTCGGGCTCCTGGTGGCCCTCCTGGCCGCGCTCTATCGCCAGTGGCGCCGCGCGACGGCGCTACAGGCGCAACTCGAGGCCGCGGCGGCGGAGCTCCAGCAGCTCCAGCAGGCCTGCGCCCGGCTGGCCCCGGCCGGGGTGGTGCAGCGACTCATCGCCGATCGTACCGACACCGGCGCCGAGCGCAAGGTGGTGACGGCGCTCTTCTCCGACCTCGTGGGTTACACCGCGATGAGCGAGCGGCTCGAGCCCGCCGTGCTGGCGCGTGTGCTCAACGGCTATTTCCAGCGCATGAGTGATGCCATCCACGAGCATCGGGGCCACGTCTCCACCTTCGTCGGCGACGGCATCCTGGCCTACTTCGGCGCGCTGCAGCCCAATCCCTGGCAATGCAACGACGCCGTGCGCGCGGCGCTGGCCATGCGGGCCGCGATCCGCGACTACAACGAGGAGCTGGCCAAGGAGGGCTTGCCGCCGCTGGCCGTCGGGATCGGCATCCACCGCGGCCCGGGGCTGGCCGGGCTGGTGGGCTCACGCGAGCGCATGGAGTATGCCTTCGTCGGACCCACCGTGAATCTGGCGGCGCGCGTTCAGACGCTCACGCGGGTCCATAAGGTCGACATCCTCGTGACCGAGGCGCTCCGCGAGCACCTCGACCCGCGGTTCGTGCTGACGCCCATGCCCGCGGAGTTCGTCAAGGGTATCGAGGAGCCGGTGGTCACCTATGCGGTACGGGAGTGAATATCAACTAGACCGTCGCCGCGCCGTACTTAGACAGCCTCCCAGGCCTTCGGGATGCTCACGTAGGAGCGATCCAGCTCAGCGACGGAGCGGCAGCCCAGCAGCCGCAGCGTGCGGTCCAGGTCGGCGCGCAAGATCTCGATGGCACGGGTGACGCCCGCTTCGCCCGCCGCAGCCATGCCGTAGGCATAGGCGCGACCGCACAACACCACGTTCGCGCCGAGACAGAGCGCCTTGACGATGTCGGGCCCTCGCCGGACGCCGCCATCCAGCCACACCTCGACCTGACCGCCGACCGCGGCGACGACTTCCGGCAGGGCCCGTATCGACGCCGCCACCGAATCGAGCTGCCGGCCGCCATGGTTCGACACGGAGACGGCCACAGCGCCAGCGTCGACAGATCGCCGCGCGTCATCGCCGGTGAGAACGCCCTTGACCACGATGGGACCGCGCCAGCAGTCGCGAATCCATTTGAAGTCCGCCCACGTGACCGTGGTGGCGGCCAGCGCCGCGCCGACGTCGAGCAGCGCCAACGGCCCCTGGCCCGGAACCACGACGTTTGGCAGTGGCCGCAGGCCGCCGTCGCCCAGGAAGCTCAGGAGCCATCCGGGATGCGCGAGGACATTCGGCAGGAACGGCACCTTGTCGAGGAGGCCGCCGCTGATGAGCTCTTTCATCCCGTTGCGGTGGTCACGCTCACGCATCCCGGCGACCGGCGTGTCGATGGTGACGAGCAGCCCGGCGTAGCCGGCCCCCCGCGCTCGCTCGATCACGGCCTCGGCGGCGGCGCGGCCTCCCACCAGGTAGAGCTGGAAGAACACCGGTCCGGTCGACGCCGCCTTGACGTCTTCGAGCGGGTGGCCGGAGATCGTCGAGAGGCAATAGCCGGTGCCGGCCTTCCCGGCCGCGCGGGCCGCTCCGGCCTCGCCGTCGCGATGCATCATCCGCGTATACCCTACCGGAGCCAACATGAAGGGCAGCGACAGGTCTTGGCCCAGGACACGAGTGCGCAGATCGCACTGCCCCACCGCCACCGCCTGGCGGGGCCGGAACGTCACGTCTTCGAAGGCCCGGCAGTTCTCGCGCAGCGTCACCTCGCCTTCGGCGCCGCCGTCGAGGTAGTCCCACACGGCCCGGGGCAGCCGGCGACGCGCCAGCGGCCGGAAGTCGTCGACACAGACGACGCGCGGCGGCGCGACCGTGCGAGCGGCTCTGGTCAGGGGCGCCATGATCGTGGGGGATGCTGCGCCAGCCGGCGGCGTTCCGTCAAGGGCGTCGCGACCCGAGTCGGGCCCCCACTCGCGCTCCGGCGGTGGCGAGGAGCTGGGCGAGGCGGGCCAGGGCCGGTTGGCGCCGCGCGGCCGGGCGCCAGACCAGAGTGACCGGCAGCGCGGGCACGCGCGCCGGCGCGCTGACGACTCGGTCCCCTGGCGCTTCGGCCAGGGCGAGGGCGGGAACCAGCCCGATGCCAAGCCCGCCCGAGGCATACGAGAGCAGCAGCGACACGCTCGGCACGTCGATGGTCGACACCGGACGGATCCGCTCGTCGGCGAGATACTGATCGAGCACCGCGCGGCCGCGACTCTCGGCAGCCAGGCGCAGGACGGGCTCACGACGCAGCCGTTCCGTCAGCGGCGTCCGGTCGCCCCGCTTGGGCCGGGGAGCCACCCAGACGAAAGGCTGGTCGAACAGGTGCCGGTCCTCGAGACCGCGCGGCGTGTCCTGCCCGGTGACCACCGCGAGGTCGACATCGCCCGCGGCCACCAGCCGAACGCTCTCGCGCGAGTGAGTCGTGACGATCTCGAAGCGCACCGGCGGCTCTTCGTCGAGCAGGTCTCGGAGCACCGGGGCCAGCAACCCCTTGCCCAGGTAGTCGCTGGCGGCGACGCGGAGCGTGGTCGCTGGATGGCCGGCCAGCTCGGCGAGCTGGCCGAAGGCCGACTCGGCCCCGAGCCACAGCTCGCGCACGACGGGGAGCGCGGCCTCGCCGGTGGCGGTGAGACGGACGCCGCGGCCCGCGCGCTCGAAGAGCTTGAGGCCGAAGTGGCTCTCGATCTTTCGGATTTGCTGGCTCACCGCGGAGGAGGTGATGTGGCGCTGGCGCGCCGCCGCTCCCACCGAGCCGGTGCGGGCGACCGCGAGCAGCGTCTGGAGGGCGGGAAAGAGGCCGGCGTCGACCATGAAGCACATCTTACCATTTGCCCAAAGTTGTTTTACTGGACTAAACAGTTGTGGCCAGGCACGATACGCCGCGCGGGTCCAAAGCCTGCCGCGAGCCCGGTGTTCAAGAAGGAGGAGGCGCATGGCACGTACGCTGCTCGACAAGGTGTGGGAGGCGCACACGGTCCGGACGCTGCCGTCCGGCCAGACCCAGCTCCTGGTCGGCCTGCATCTGATCCACGAGGTGACGACGCCGCAGGCCTTTCAGATGCTCAAGGAGCTGAAGCTCAAGGTGCGCATGCCCGAGCGGACCTTCGGCACGCTGGACCACATCATTCCCACGACCGATCAGACCCGCCCCTACGCCGATCCCCTGGCCGAGGAGATGGCGGTGCACATGTACCGGAACATGAAGGAGTTCGGCCTGCCGCTCTTCGACATGGCCAGTGGCAAGCAGGGCATCGTCCACGTGATCGGGCCGGAGCTGGG
>DATBIM010000122.1:0-13712 GCA_036556905.1 Candidatus Methylomirabilota bacterium | reverse complement strand
CCGCCCCGGTGGGCGGGTGGCCATCATCGACTTCCTGCCCGACGCCCCCGCCGGCCCGCCGCGCCAGGCTCGCATCCCGGCTGCCGTCGTGAAGGAGGAGATGGGGCGGGCGGGGTACGGCCTGGTCACCGAGCACACCTTCCTGCCCGACCAGTATTTCCTGGTGCTCAGCCCGCGGTAGGGCCCGCAGGTGGAAGATCGGGCCGCTCGTCACTCGATCTGCGATCCCCGGATTCAGGCAGTGATCACAGGAGATCTCTCATGCTGAAGCCAATCCGGCGCGTCGTGACCGGCCACAACGCCAGCGGCAAGTCAGTCATCCTGAGTGATGGTCCATCGGCTCACGTCCTCACGCTTCCCGGCCGCGGGGACTTCGGCCTCACGAATCTGTGGGTGACGGACACGAGCCCGGCCAGCAACGAAGGCAAAGCTGACGCCGCCGCCCGGCCGGTGGTGCTGGAGCCGCCCGCCGGCGGCTCCATCTTTCGCGTGGTCGAATTCCCGCCAGATAAACCTGGCGGCTTCGACCGCAAGGCGGCATTCGCCTCGATGGGCGCCGATCACGCCATGGACCCCGACGCCTCACGCCACCCCGGGATGCACAAGACGTCCACCGTCGATTACGCGATCGTCCTCTCCGGGGAGATCTGGGCCCTGATGGACGAGGGGGAGACGCTGCTCAAGGCGGGCGACTGCCTGGTGCAGCGGGGCACCAACCACGCGTGGAGCAACCGTAGCGACCGGCCTTGCCTGGTCGCCTTCATCCTGATCAGCGCCCGGCCTCTCGCCTAGTCCGTCCAGGCGCTCGACGGGATGAGTGGGGGCTGCGCGCTCAGCCGCGCCCGGCCCGAGCCGCCTTGACTCCGCGGCCCGGGCGGACTAGCGTTCAGCTACACCGGTCACGACAGCCCTGCTCACGCCCAGGAGGTGCCCAGTGAGCGCCAACGGTCACTCCACCCCGGCCCAGGTCCGCGCCAGGCTCACCCATCCCGTCATCGACGCCGACGGCCACTGGCTGGAGTACGGTCCCGTCTTCAGCGAGCAGATGCGGAAGGTTGGCGGCGACCAGGCCGCGGACGCCTACCTGGCGGCGCAGCGAACGACACGTGAGTCCCTGATGACGCCCGTCGAGGAGCGGCGGCGGCGTCGGATCGGCCAGGAAGGGTTCTGGACGCGAGCGGAGCGGAACACCCGCGACCGCGCGACCGGCATGTTCCCGCGGTTCCTCTACGAGCGGCTGGAGGAGCTGGGCATCGACTTCGCGGCCGTCTACCCCACGGCGGGGCTCCGCATCCCCCGGATCGCTGACGACGCGGCGCGGCGCGCCGTCTGCCGCGCCTTCAACATCGTCACCGCCGACTACTTCCGTGATCTCGGCGACCGCATGACGCCGGCCGCGGCCATCCCCACGCACACGCCGGAGGAGGCCATCGCGGAGCTGGAGTTCTGCGTCCGGCAGCTCGGCACCAAGGTCGCGATGTTCACCAGCCCGGTGCCGCGGCCGGTGCCGTCGATCAGCAATCGCGAGGGCGACGTGGCGCGCTTCGCGGTCTGGTACGACGCGATCGGCCTCGCCGACAGCGCGTACGACTACGATCCGCTCTGGCAGAAGTGCTTGGAGCTGGGGATCGCGCCGACCTTCCACACGGGCGCCGCCCGACAGGGGCTCAGGAACTCTGCCGTGAACTTCACCTACAACCACATCGGTCACTTCGCCGCCTCCGGCCACGCCGCCTGCAAGGCGATCTTCCTCGGCGGGGTCACCCGCCGGTTCCCCCAGCTCCGGTTCGCCTTTCTGGAGGGCGGCGTCGGCTGGGGCTGCCTGCTGTTCGGCGACCTGATCGGCCACTGGGACAAGCGGAATCGAAGGGCGCTCGAACACACGGATCCCCGGACGCTCGATCGCGCCCTGCTCCAGGAGCTGGGCCAGAAGTACGGGTACGCGGACCACGTGGCGGCCCTGCGCGCGCGGGACGGCTGGCCCGATCCCGACGCCGTCAACCTGACCGGCGGCCTCGCCGATCTCGACGATTACTCGGCCTGCCGGATCACGAAGAAGGAAGACTGGCACGACCTGTTCGTGACGCCGTTCTATTTCGGCTGCGAGGCCGACGACCGCGCCAACGCCTGGGCGTTCAAGCGCGGCGCCAACCCGTTCAACGCCCGGCTCAACGCGATCTTCGGCTCCGACATCGGTCACTTCGACGTGCCGGATATGATGGAGGTGCTGCCCGAAGCCTATGAGCTCGTCGACGACGGCCTGATCAGCGCCGAGGATTTTCGCGACTTTACCTTCGCCAACGCCGTGCGGCTCTGGGGCACCCAGAATCCGAAGTTCTTCGAGGGGACCGCCGTGGCCAGGGCCGCGGCCGCGGTCCTGGCCGGGGCGCCGCGCCCGGCTCCCGAGCGCGTCGCCCGTTGATGCGGACGGAGGCTCGCACGGGACGGCCGCGGGGACGCCGGGACTTTCTCAGGACCATGACGGCGCTGGGCGCGGCCGGCCTGGCTGGCGTCGCGACGGTGGGCTCGGCCCGCGCTCAGGTGACGAGTGGAACAGGAGGATCCGTGATGAAGACGGCCTACGATCCGACAGCCCGGTTCGAGCTCAAGGTGAGCGAGGTCGAGTTCCGGCGGGCGGTGAGCGGGCGGATGCTCATGGCCCGGATCTACCAGCCGCAGGGCGTCGGACCGTTCCCCACGCTGCTCGATCTGCACGGCGGCGCCTGGAATCACAAGGACCGCTTCGCCAACGAGCCGATGGACCGGGCGGTGGCGGTGAGCGGCGTGCTGGTGGTGGCCGTCGACCTGACCCTGGCCCCGGAAGCTCCGTATCCCGCCTCGGTCCAGGACGCCAACTATGGCGTCCGCTGGCTCAAAGCGAGAGCGGCCGAGTGGAACGGCGAGGCGACGAGACTCGGGGTGCTGGGCAGCTCCAGCGGGGGTCACGTCGCCCAGCTGCTCGCCCTGCGCCCGCGCGATACGACCTACAACGCGATTGCCCTGCCTGCCAGCCCGCCGGTCGAGGCGACGGTGGCCTACGTGGCGACGCGCTCCCCGATCAGCGACACCTACGCGCGCTACCAGCAGGCCGAGAAGATGAAGCGCGAAGGGATGATCAAGAACAACAAGACCTACTTCCACCCCTGGGCGACGATCTTCGATGGCAATCCCCAGCAGATTCTCGATCGCCGCGAGGCGGCGATGCTGCCGCCGATGCTGATCATGCAGGGGGGGCTCGACGACAACGTGCTACCGGCCGTGCAGGAGAGATTCGCGGCGTCCTACCGCGCCGCCGGCGGCGAGTGCGAGCTGCACGTCTTCGAAGGCTGCGAGCACGAATGGGTCGCCAAGCCAGGCCCGCAGACCGACCGCGCCCACGAGATGGTGCGGGGGTTCATCGCGCGCAATCTACGCGTGGCAGGGGGACCGAGCCGGTAAGGAGCACGCCATGAGGACGAGTCGCGCCGCGTATGTCTATGTGGGCCTGGCCGGCGAGACCGCGCCCGGGCGCCCCGTCAAGTCCGGCCTCTATCGCATGGCCGTGGGCGATGATCGATGGGAGCTGCTGACGCGGGGGTTGCCCCCGGCGCCGGCCATCCGGGCGATCGCCACGCACCCCGAGCGCGCCGACACCGTGTACGTCGGCACGCAGCACGGTCCGTACCGCAGCACAGACCACGGGGAGCACTGGGAACGGCTCGACATCGCGGACCACGGCTTGCCGATGTGGTCCCTCGCGTTCGATCCGCGGGACCCCCGGGTGCTGTACGCGGGTTACGAGAACTGTGAGATCTTCCGCAGCGAGGATGGCGGCGAGCGCTGGCGGCAACTTCCGGTGACCGTGCGCTTCCCCGAGGTCACCGTGGCCCTCGGGGCCAACCCGGCCAAGCGCGTGCTGGAGTTGGCCGCCAATCCCGCGAACCCCGATGAGATCTACGGCGCCATCGAGGTCGGGGGTGTCATCCGGAGCCTGGACGGCGGCGAGCACTGGGAGAACGTGAGCCACGGGCAATACGTGAACGACGACACCGTGGATATGCACGGCGTGCTGGTCGGGCGCTGGCGCCCGGGGACGGTCATGGCCGTCGGCCGGGCCGGCCTGTTCAGCAGCGCCGATCAGGGCGCGCACTGGGCCAGCGCCCGGCTGGAGCCGCTGAATCCCAAGGGGCAAACCTACTGCCGCGACATCCGCGAGGTCCCCGGTGATCCGAAGACGATCTGGGTGGCGGCGGGAGCGACGTTCCAGAGCGACGTCGGCGTCCTGTTCCGCAGCAAGGACGGCGGCGCCAGCTGGACCCGAATGAAGATGGGCGTCGAGCCCAAGAGCACGCTGTTCGCCCTCGCCTTCGACGAGCGGCAACCCCAGCGCATGTACTGCGCGAGCAGCGGCGGCGAGGTGTTCGCCAGCGAGAACGGTGGCGAGAGCTGGGCCGAGCGCCCCTTGCCGACCGGGGCCACGCAAGTCTACGCCATGGGGTGCGCTTGAACGCTCCGCCCTCCTGAGGGCAGCCGCCAGAAGGAACGCATCATGACGCAGGTGGCCTTTGGGCTGTTCGATTGGATCGATCGCAGCACGACGCCCCTGCACCAGCTGTACGAGGAGCGGCTGCGGCTGCTGGAAATGGCCGATACCGCCGGCTTCTACTGCTACCATCTCGCCGAGCACCACGCCACGCCGCTGGGCATGGCCCCGTCGCCGGCGCTGTTTCTCACGGCGGCGGCCCAACGCACGCGGCGAATCCGGCTGGGCCCCCTCGTGTACCCGTTGCCGCTCTACCATCCGCTGCGGCTCATCGAGGAAATCTGCATGCTGGATCACCTCTCCGGGGGGCGCCTGGAGCTCGGCGTCGGCCGGGGCGTGTCGCCCTACGAGGTGGGCCACTTCGGTGTCGCCCCCGCTGACACGCGCGCGATCTTCGACGAGGCCCTGGCCGTGGTCGTTGCCGGCCTCACCCATGACCGGCTGACGTTCGCGGGCCGGCACTATGCCTATCGCGATGTCCCCATGGAGCTCCGCCCCTTGCAGCGCCCGTACCCGCCGTTGTGGTACCCCACGTCGAACCCGGACAGCGTTCCGTACGCGGCCCGGCACGGGTACAACTTCGTGGGCGTCGGGCCGGCGGGACCGGTCGGCCAGCAGGTCCAAACGTACTGGCTGACCTGGAAGGCCCACCGGAACGATCCGGCTCGTCTCAATGGCCACGTGGCCGAGCCCAAAGTGGCCATCATGCGCCAGGTGGTCGTGGCGGACACCGACGACGAGGCGCTGGCGACCGCGCGCTCGGCTCACCGGACCTGGTTCCGATCGATCACCAAGCTGTGGCACGAGCACGCTGATCACCACCCCGATCGCCTCTTCGGGTGGGACACGGCCGTCCAGCACGAGACCATCCTGTTCGGCGCGCCCGGGCGGGTGCGCGCGCAGATGGCGCGATTGCTGGAGGCCACCGGGTGCAATTATGTGATCTGCGCGTTCGCCTGGGGGACCCTGTCCCCCGCCCAGGCGTCGCGCTCGCTGCGTTTGTTCGTGGACGAGGTGATGCCGGCGTTCTCCGAGAACGCCGCCCCGGTAGCGCCGCCCGGGTGAGCAGCCGCCGGCCTCGCGGAGGCCGTGAAGAGGAGGGGTGATGGGCAAGATCGTGTTCGCCGGGGCGATGTCCCACGTGCTGGATCCCGAGTATTACCAGGCTGCCTGCGGCGATCTCGGCCGACAGACGGTCACGGCGGCCATGGCGGCCATTGAAGCGATGGGTGAGCGCTTCATCGCGACGAGCCCCGATGCCCTGATCGTGGTGGCCGACGACCACCTGAATGCGTTCTCGTTCAATTGCGTGCCGGCCCTCTGCATCCGCATCGGCAAGACGGTTCAGCGCATGATGCAGGACAACGCCGAGGCCTTCGACAAGGTGCTCGAGCACATGCCGACGGAGTACCCACTGCACGAGGAGCTCGGCAACGCCATCCTCGAGCAGGGGATCCAGAGCGGGTTCGACCTGGCGCTCTCGTGGGAGGCCCCGATCGATCATGCCTTCCTGAGCCCGGTAAACACGATGCTCGGGAGACACCCGATTCCTCCGCTGGTCCCCATTTTCGTGAACGCCTTCATCGCGCCGCAGCCGACGGCCCGGCGCTGCTTCCAGCTCGGCCAGCACCTCGCGCGCGTGGTGGCGACGAGTCCGTGGCGAGTGGGCATCATCGCGACGGGGGGACTGTCGCACTTTCCCGAGCTGCTCCTGCGTCGCGTGGGGGAGACCGACACGGCCTTCGACAAGAACCTGGTCCACTGGATGGAGCGGGGCGAGCATGCGCCGCTGCGCGAGCTCACGGCGGGCGAGCTGCACAAGACGGGGAGCCACGAGTTCCTGAACTGGATGGTGCTGCTGGGTGCCGTTACGCCGGCCCGCGCGCAGGTCCGGTATTTCGGCGAGCTGCCGCGCATCAACCTGGCCGCGGTGGAATGGGACCTGCCATGAGCCGATACGGCATCAACAGCCTCCTCTACCATCTCAAGAAGGACCCGGATCTGCGCGCCCGCTTCATCGAAGACCCGGGGGCCGCGATCGCCGGCGCCGACCTCACCGACGTCGAGCGTGCCGCCTTCATCGCCGGCGACATGCAGCGAATCAACGAGCTCGGGGGATACCTCCACCTGGTGATGTCCATCCCGACGATCGGCACCCACGGCGGGCACTGAGGATGCGGTTCCGGGGGTAGTCCGTGGTCAATCCCGACACCCGCATCAGTCGGATCGAGGCCCTCGCCGTCGACATCCCGCTCGTTCGCAACTTCGGCGGCAGCACCTATGCGGTCCTCAAGCGCTCCACGGTCATCACGCGGATGCGTACCGAGGGCGGGCTGGTCAGCGAGGTCTACAACGGCGACAACCGCGAGCAGGGCCCCACAATCGTCGGCCTGATCCAGGATGTGTTGGCCCCGCGCGTGCGCGGGTTCGGCCTCTTCGAGGCCGAGCAGGTCTGGGAGCGTCTCTTTGCCCTCACCCACACGAGCCGCGACCGGAAGACCCTGCTCGAGGCCATCGCCTGCATCGACTGCGCATTGTGGGATCTGACCGGCAAGGCCCTGGGCCAGAGCGTGTGCGCGCTGCTGGGCGGCCATCGCCGACAGTTGCCCATCATCACCATCGGCGGCTACTACGTGCCGGGCAAGACGCTCGCCGACATCGGCGCCGAGATGGAGGCCTATCGGCGGGCCGGCATGGCCGGGTGCAAGTTCAAGGTGGGAGGGCTCGCTCCCGAGGAGGATGCCCGGCGGGTCGAGGCCGCGCGCCGGGCGGCCGGTCCGGACTTCGTCCTTGCCGTGGATGCCAACCGCGGATGGTCGGTGGCGGACGCGGTGCGCTTCGCCCGGCTCGTCGAGCCCTTCGACATCCGCTGGTTCGAGGAGCCGTGCCACTGGCAGGACGACGCGGCCATGATGGCGCGGGTGCGGACGGCGACCCGCATCCCCATCACCGCCGGCCAGAGCGAGATCACCAGCCACGGGGTGCGCCGCCTCCTCGAGGCCAGGGCCGTCGACCTCGTCAACTTCGACGCCTCCGAGGGCGGCGGCGTCACCGAGTGGCGCCGAGCCGCCGCGCTCTGCAGCGTGGCCGGCGTCCAGATGGCCCATCACGAAGAGCCCCAGATCGCCCGCCACCTCCTCGCGGCCGTGCCCCACGGCACCTACGTCGAGTGCTTCGCCGACCCCGAGCGCGACCCCGTCTGGCAAACCATGTGGGCCAATCGCCCCGCCGTCAAAGACGGCATGATCGAGGTGCCCCCCGACCCCGGCTTCGGCCTCGTGCTCGACGAGGCGATGATCCGACGATACCGGGTCGCCTAGGACGGATACGACCGGGCAGAAATCGGCATACTGCCCCGGGCGCGTGCTATCGTGAGGGCCACGCCGGGAGGTTCGATCATGAGCATGGCCCTGAACGGTGTTCGCATCCTGGACCTGACCCAGTTCGAGGCGGGTCCCTCGTGTACGCAACTGCTGGCCTGGCTGGGCGCCGAGGTCATCAAGGTCGAGGAGCCCGGCAAGGGCGATCCCGGCCGCTACGGCCGGGCCGAAAAGCCCGGCGTGGACAGCAGCTACTTCCTGACGCTCAACGCGAACAAGAAGAGCGTCACCCTCAACCTCAAGCATCCCCAGGGCAAGGCCATGTTCCTGGAGATGGTCAAGCAGGCCGACGTGCTCGCGGAGAACCAGGCGCCGGGCGGCATGGAGAAGATGGGCCTGGGCTACGAGACGATGAGCGCGCTCAACCCGCGGCTCGTCTATCTCTCGGTCAAGGGCTTCGGCAGCTACGGCCCCTACAGCGCGTACAAGAGCTTTGACATGATCGCCCAGGCCACCGGCGGCGCGATGTGCCTGACGGGGACCCCGGGATCGCCGCCCCTCAAGCCGGGCCCGACGATCGGCGATTCGGGCACCGGCGTGCACGCGGCGCTCGGCGTGATGGCCGCGCTGTGGCAGCGCCAGGCCACCGGGCAGGGCCAGCGCGTCGAGCTGTCGATGCAGGATGCCGTCGTCAACTTCTGCCGCATCGCCATGCGCCTGGCCTATGCCGGTGGCGACTTCGAGCCGCGGCGCGGCAACGAGGTCGGCGGCACCGCGCCCTCGGGCATTTACCGGTGCAAGCCGGGCGGACCGGACGACTACGCGTACATCTATCCGCAGCCGGTCCGACCCCACATGTGGGAGGCGCTGCTGCGGACGATCGGTCGCGACGATCTCGTCACCCACCCGGACTGGTCGAATCCAAAATGGCGCTTCGCGCACAAAGACGAGGTCAATGCCCTGATCGAGGGCTGGACGATGACCCGCACCAAGCACGAGGTCATGGCCACGCTGGGCGCGGCCGGCGTGCCGGCGGGGGCCTGCCTGGCGCCGAACGAGATCCTGAGCGATCCGCACCTGAAATCGCGCCGCATGGTGGTGACCGTGGACCACCCGGGCTGGGGCCCGTTCACGATGCCGGGCAACCCCGTGCAGCTTTCCAAGTCGCCGACGGAGGTACGGCCGGCCCCGCTGCTCGGTGAGCACAACGCCGAGGTGTACAAAGAGTGGCTCTCGCTGGGCGCCGAGGATCTGGCCAAACTGAGGGCCGACGGCGTGGTCTAACCCGAAGCGATCACCTGCCCAGCAGTTGTATCACCCACTCTTCGTTGTCGGTGCGGCAAAAATTGGCGTTAAACCGCTTCTGCATGTTCGTCAAGGCGGTGTTCTCTCCACCCGCCAGATCGACGCTCAACGCGGTTCGGTAGCAGTTCTCATGGCGCTTTCCATCTTTGTCCTTCAGCGCATAGCGATCTCCCAGGGTAATCGAATACACGATACGCGTGCCATCGCCGACCCATCGGCGGGTCCTGTCCGGCCGGGGATGACGACGGCTGTTCTCGAACTGAAAATCCAGGAAGTCCTCGATGCGCTGCCGATCCTGTGCGGTCATCAGGTCATGGTACACGGACCGGGTATTGACGAGTCTGGCCTGGGCGGCCCGCAGCCGGATCCGGTCTTCGGCCCGCATGGCCAGCAGGGCCTTGATCTCCGCCAGATGCCCCTTGAGCTCCTTGAGATGGCGCTGCTCCGTCTGGGCCAGGATCTGCGCATACGCGGGGTCGGTTCGGCGTCGATCGTCGATCGTCTTGTCTCCGTAGGTCGTCTGCGGCAGCGTCTTCTCCGTGTGACTGATCAGCTCCTCGAGCAGCGGGAGGTGCCTGGTGAGGTCCTCTCTGATGCCGGCCTTGTCGATGGCGGGTAAATACGGCTCGATGAAGAGCTTGAAATGGCTCACCACGTTCATGAGGTGGATCCCCTGGCCGGCATGGAGCACGTTCTCACCTGAATCGATGAAGCCTCGCCAGGACCTGGGTTCGAAGCTCGGAATCCTGACGGTCTTGAGCGCCGACGGCATCTCTCTCACCAGCTTGCTGTCATACAGGTACGCCGGGTGATAGATCGACGCATAGACATAGGAAAAGGTGATCGGATTGAGCGCGATCACGGAGATGCTCGCTGTCTCTCCGGGGCGCATGAAGCGCTCGTCGAGCTTCTTGGCGGAGCTGCCATGGATGAGCGCGTGACTGCTCTTGGTTTCCACCCAGAACGCGGCCTCCTTGTCGGCCGCGTCGGTGATATGGACCACGATGGCAGCCCGCGCCGGTGAAGCGGTGACCAGGACCAACAGGACGACCGCCCACCGCGCCATGCCCTGCATGATACAACCCGGGTAGCGCTTCCCCGGCGAGGTGAGTGCGGACGCGAGCGGTGGTGCGCTAGCGCTCGCTGGCCAGCACCAGGGTGCCGGCCGCCGAGAGCATGCCGCCCATCCCGTTGACGAGGGAGAGTCTGACCTTCGGCACCTGACGGGGGCCGCACTCGCCGCGGAGCTGCCGCACCGACTCGATGATCGGGAAGATGCCGTACATCCCGCTGTGCGTGTAGGAGAGGCCGCCGCCATTGGTGTTGATCGGCAGGGTCCCGCCGGGCGTCGAGCGACCCTCGGCGAAGTAGTGCACGCCCTCGCCCGGCTTGCAGAACCCCAGCGACTCCAGCATGAGCGGTGGCCCCGACGTGAAGGCATCGTAGAACATCAGGTGGTTGAAGTCGCGGGGGCCGACGCCGGCCATGGCGAATGCCTTCTCGCCAGAGACGCGCGTGGCCTCGCTGAATGTGAGATTCCGCATCTGGGTCAGCATGACGTGCTCGGCGCCCTCGCCGGCGCCGCGGACGTAGACGGGCTTCTTGGCGGTGTCGCGGGCGCGATCGGCCCGGGTCATCACCACGGCGCCCCCGGCGTCGGTGACCAGGCAGATGTTCAGGATGTTGAACGGCCAGACGACGGGCCGGGAGTTCAGCACGTCCTGCACGGTGAGGGGATCGCGATTCCGGGCCTTGGGGTTCAGGGCCGCCCACTGGCGCGTGGAGACGGCCACCTGCGCCCACTGCTCGAGCGTGGTGCCGTACTCGTGCATGTGGCGGGTGGTGATCAGCCCGAAGTAGGTCGGCGCCCCGCCGAACCCGTAGGGCAGCTCGTACTGGCCGGGCAGGGCGGTGTCGCGCCGCGGGGTGACGCCCACCCCCGAGCGGCCGGATTCGCCGTGCGAGATAACGGCCACATCGCACAGCCCGTGGTGCAGCGCGAGCATGGCGTGGCCGACCATGATGATGAAGGAACAGCCGCCCACGGTGGTGCCGTCCAGGTAGCGGGGGATCACCCCGATCGCCTCGGCGATGGTAGCGGGAGAGTGCTGACCGGCCGTGAAGACGCCGTCGATGTCGGCCACCTTGAGGCCGGCGTCGCGCACAGCGTTGTTGATGGCCTCCACGTGCAATGTCAGCTGGCTCTTGCCCGGCAGGGTGCCGATCTCGTCGCTCTCGTCCACGCCGACGATACAGGTCGAATTGCTGAGCGCGCGCATCCGGGCCACGTCCATCAGCGCGCCCCTCCCGTCGCCACCCGGGCTGGCGTCGCCGTCGCCGGCTGGAACATGGGCAGGCTGACCCGGTCGGTGAGCTTCTCGAAGACGACCTCGACCGGCATGTCGCAGCGGAGCTTGCTGGGGTCGGGCTCCACGTTCACGAGGTTCGTGAGCAACCGTGGCCCTTCTTCCAGCTCGACCATGGCCAGGACGACCGGGGTCTTGACCCGGAACGCCTTGTTGAGGATCTGGTGGGCGATCTCGAACGAGTAGAGGCGCCCGCGCCCGCTGGCCTGGATCCAGGCGATGTCAGCGGAGGCGCAGAACGGACACCGCACGCGCGGGTACATGAACGGCTTTCCGCAGGCGCGGCATTGCGGGATCATCAGCTTGCCCTCGCGGGCGCCGTCCCAGTACGGTTGAGCTTCCGGCGTCATCGGCTGGGGCAGGGGGCGGTCGAGCTCCATCGGGTCCTCTCAGTCGGGCGACGGGTCGGGGATCATGAGCCGGCCGGGGGAGATCGCTCAGCGCCCGCGAAAGACGGGGGCGCGCTTTTCCACGAACGCCCGCACGCCCTCGCGGGCATCCTCGGTGTCCTGGCACACGTTCTGGGCGAACGTCTCGAACTCGAGCGCCTGGCGCAGGTCGCAGTCCGCGTTGTGGTAGAGCGCGCGCTTGGCCAGGCGAATGGCCAGCGGGGGCCCGGCCGCGATCTTCCAGGCGAGCTCGTGGGCGGCGGGCATCAGCTCCTCCGGGGCCACGACCCGGCTGACCAGGCCCAGCCGGAGCGCCTCCTGGGCGTCGATGAGGTCACCGGTGAAGATGAGCTCGCAGGCCTTGGCCATGCCCACCACGCGCGGCAGGAAGTACGTCCCGCCCCAGTCGGGGTGGAGCCCGCGCTTGACGAACGCCTGCGAGAACTTTGCCGCGCTGGACGCGATGCGCAGGTCGCAGGCCAGGGCCAGATTCATCCCGGCCCCGGCGGCCGCCCCGTTGACGGCCGCGATGATCGGCTGCGGGGCGTCGCGCATGGCCAGGAGCGTGCGGTCGCGCGCGGGCGCGATCTTCTCGAGCACCGGCCGCTCGCGACCGGCTTCCCGGCTCTCGTTCATGGCCTTGACGTCACCGCCCGCGCAGAAGCCCTTGCCGGCGCCGGTGAGCACCATCACCCGGACCTGCGTGTCGGCGGCCGTGCGCGTCACCGCGTCGAGCAGATCGTCCCGGAGCGTGTCCCCGAGCGCGTTCAGGCGCTCGGGCCGGTTGAGGGTGAGGATAGCGATGCCGTCCTTCACCTCGTAGAGCAGACATTTGTACGTCATGCTCACGACTCCTCCTCACGCACAGGCGGCCTCACGCTGACGGCGCCGGCGGCCACGTGATCCCCATCGCGTCGAAGCGGCGCAGGCGGTCCTGCCCGAGCGCGCGATCCCACACCTCGGCCAGGCGCTCGCCGGTCCAGGGCTCGGCGCTGGTTGCAGTGCGGACGGGCGCCGGGTGAGAGAAGATCGTCACCTCGTTGCCGCGGACCCCGACCACCTGGCCGGTGATGTGAGCGGCGCGATCGCTGGCCAGGTACACCACGACCGGGGCGATGGCCTCGGGGGGGGTGGCGGTGGCGGCGCCGCGGCGTGCCTCGGGTAGCCGCTGGGTCATCCGGGTGTCGGCGGTCGGCGAGATCGCGTTACAGCGCACGCCGTAGCGGGCCATGGCCAGCGCGGTCGAGCGCGTCAGTCCGACGATGCCTTCCTTGGCCGCCGAGTAATTCGGCTGGCCGGGCGCGCCCTCGAGGCCGGCCGTGGACGTGAAGGTGATGATGGAGCCCGTCTTCTTCTGGCGCATGTGGGCCGTGGCCGGCTGCATGACCGTGAAGTGACCCTTGAGGTGGACGGCGATGACCGCGTCCCACTCCTCCTCGGTCATGTTGAAGATCATCCGGTCGCGGACGATCCCGGCATTGTTGACCACGATGTCGACCCGCCCGAAGTGGTCGACCGCGGTCTCGACGATCCGCGCCCCGCCCGCCATCGTCGTCACGGACTCGGAGCTCGCCACGGCCTGCCCGCCCGTGGCCTGGATCTCGCACACGACGTCCTCGGCGGGAGATGCGGCTCCGCCGCTGCCATCCGCGGCGCCACCGAGATCGTTCACGACGACGCGGGCGCCCCGGTCAGCGAGCAGGAGCGCATGGGCGCGGCCGATGCCGCGCCCTGCGCCGGTGACGACTGCGACGCGCCCGTCGAAGCGGTGCTGGTTCAGCCGGCCACCGGGGCCTCGAACCCCAGGAGA
>DATBIM010000121.1:0-16595 GCA_036556905.1 Candidatus Methylomirabilota bacterium | reverse complement strand
CGGCCACTCGGCCGACCGTCTCGTCGATACGTGTGAGAAGCTCGGCTTCGATCGGCACCTGGATGACTTTGCGGATCACACGTTTTGCCACATCAACCTCCACACCATAATGTGTAGCCAATATCACATCAGATTCCACATATCCAGTACCGGCTTGCCTCCCCTTCCTCAGCGCTGGCTCCACGGCGGCGTGGGGAAGCGCGCTTTGCCCGGCGCCAGCTCCTCGGGCCAGACGATGACTCTCTTGCCGTCCTGCCACTGGAACAGCAGTATCTGCTCCGGTCTGCCGGTCCGGTCTGCACCCCCGGTCGCTATCGACCCGGAATCTGGCCATAGTGCGAGCCCCGAGTGTATCCAACGGTGGGCGTTGACGGTAGCGGTGGGGCGAATTCACGCTGGGCCGACGCCTCCGGGCTCCCGTGTGATAATGGTGAGCGCATTCACGACTGGAGGACCTCAGCATGGCGACCAAGGTTCGTCTCACCGCCGAAGATCTGTGGAGGCTCGGCGAAGGCGACACGAGGCGGGAGCTCGTGGATGGCAAAGTTCGCGAGAT
Source organism: Candidatus Methylomirabilota bacterium (assembly GCA_036556905.1). Lineage (GTDB taxonomy): Bacteria > Methylomirabilota > Methylomirabilia > Rokubacteriales > CSP1-6 > 40CM-4-69-5. The sequence goes on along the minus strand of DATBIM010000121.1, from coordinate 16,039 downwards.
GGCGCCCGCTGAGGGAGTGCACGGGGATGTGACCGGGCGAATCTGTCGCAGGATAGCTGAGCATGTGGCCGACCACGGCGGCGGTAAGGTCCTCGTCGGCGATGTCGGTTTCGTGCTCGACCTGCCACACGATCGGGACCGCGTCCGCGCCCCTGACGTGGCCTTCGTGACCACAGCCCGATTACCGGAGGGGCGGCTGCCCGAGGGATTCATCCGGGGCGCGCCGGACCTCGCGGTAGAGGTGCTATCTCCGTCGGACAACCCGATGGACGTTCAGCAGAAAATCCGAGATTACCTCGACGCGGGCGCTCGACTGGTCTGGGTGATCGCGCCCTCGGCAAAAAGCGCGACGCTCTATCGAGCAGACGGCTCCGCCCGTCTGCTCCGCGAGGACGACAATCTCGACGGAGAGGACGCGCTGCCCGGTCTCTTGATCCCCCTGTCGGAACTGTTCGACTGACGGTCGCCGCTCTCACGGGCGCTGGCTCCACGGCGGCGTCGGCAAACTCGGCTTACCCGGGCCGGCCTGTTGCCCGGAGCCGCCATTGCGTAGTACATTGTACGACATGCGATCCGCCGTGACCATTCGCCTCGACCCCGAGCTGGAAAAGCGCCTTGACCGACTCTGCAAACAGACCGGTCGAACCCGAAGTGAGCTTGTGCGCGATGCTCTCCGGCGGCAATTGAGCCTGCTGAGATTCGAACGGCTCCGACGTCGCGCATTGCCGTTCGCCGAGGCGCGGGGATATCTGACGGATGAGGATGTTGCGCGCGACGTCTCGTGAGGGTGTTCCTGGACACGAACGTCTTGGTCAGCGCCTTCGCAACCCGGGGAGTCTGCGCGGATGTACTGCGCGTGGTGCTCGCCGAACACACCTTGGTAACGGGCGAGGTTGTCCTGCGAGAACTGAGGCAGGTCCTCAGGAAGCGCATCGGCCTACCCTCAGGGTCCGTCAATGAGATTGACGAATTTCTGCGGGAGCACGAGGTAGCTCCGAAACCAGCGACACGAGCAGCCGTTCCAAAACGTGACCCCGATGACCAGTGGGTCCTGGCCTCCGCAATCGAGAGCCGTGTCGACGTGCTGGTGACCGGCGATCGGGACCTCCTGGATGTCGCTGCCAACGCTCCCATCAAGATCGTTGACCCTCGAGGGTTTTGGGACCTCGTCCGCAAAACCGAGTAGTAGCCCAGGGCCCCGTCGGCGAAGAGCTTCCCGCGGCATCGGAGTGATCATCTTCCACGACCAGCTCGAGCTTCCGTCCGAGGAGGCCGCCCCGCTCGTTCGTGTGGCGGACACAGAGCTCGTATCCCCGCAGCTGGTTCTGCCCGGGGGCCGCATATGTTCCGGTCCTGGACTCCGACGCCCCGATGTGGATGGGCGACCCGGCTTCGGCGGGCGCCCCCGAGCTCGACCACAGCACGATAGCGATGACCGCGAGACGGAATCGGCGGCGTTCCTTCACGGCCGCCGGCTCCACGGCGGCGTCGGGAAGCGCGGCTTGTCCGGCGCCAGCTCCTCGGGCCAGACGATGACCTTCCTGCCGTCCTGCCACTGGATCGTCAGCATCTTGTGCCCGATCTGGACACCGGTCGGATCGACCTTGAACCTGCCGAAAACCGTGTTGCGGTCGATCCTCAGAATGGCTTCCCGAAGCTTGTCGCCGTCCAGAGACCCGGCGCGCCTGATGGCCTCGACGAGGATCTCGCAACCGCCGTATCCAGCCGCCGCGTGATAGGAGGAATCGGCGCCGGGGAACTCCCTCTTGTAGGACTCGACGAACTCCCGGGCCCCGGGATACTGCCGCGCGATCGGGATCAGCCCGCCGGCCCGGAGCTCGACGAGCTCGGGCACCCAGGGGGTGGCGCCGTAGACGAACTCCGCATCACGCCCCAGGTCCTCGTAGAACTTGATCGTGTCGACACCCACCGTGAGCCCGACCATCCGGGGATTCACGTCCAGCGCCTTCATCTGGCGTACGATGGCCACGGCGTCCTCGAAGCGCGTGGCGGCGCCCAGCACGTCCGGGTTGGCCGCCCGGACTTTGGTCAGGATCGTGGAGAAGTCAGTGTTCCCGAGCGGGTAGGCCTCCACGACGACCACCTGAAGCCCTTTGCTCTTGGCCAGCCCGATGGTGCCCTGAGCGATCTGCTTTTGAGAGAGGTCATCCACGTTGATCACGGCCACGGTCCTGAGCCCCTTCGCGACGGCCAGGTCGATGAGCCCTTCCAGGAAAACCTCCGCCGGGGGGAGGACACTAAAGATGAACTTCCGCCCCTGCTTGTAGATGGAGCTGCCACCGGCGATGGGAGCCACCATGGGCATCCTGTGTTTCTCATTCACGACGGCAACGGCCTCGCTGATGGGTGAGCTGTACGGACCGAGCACGAGATCGACCTTGTCCTGCGTGATCAGCTTTTCGTAGAGACTGACCGCCGTGGCGGGATCTGACCCGTCGTCATGGATCACCAGCTCGAGCTTCCGCCCCAGCACCCCACCCTTGTCGTTCACGTGCTTGACACACAGCCTGTAGCCCCGGAGCTGGTTCTGGGCGGGCACCGCGTACACGCCGGTCAGGGCCAGTGTCGCGCCGATCCGGATCGGCGATTGGGCCTCGACGACTGGTGCGACCGCCAGCGCGACGAGGACGGCGACGGCGAAGACGTTCTTGCCGCTGCTCACGGGCGCTGGCTCCTCGGCGGAATGGGAGAGCGGGGCGAACCCGGTGCCAGCTCCTCCGGCCAGACGATCGCCCGCTTGCCGTCCTGCCACTGGAACGTCACGTACTTGTGCCCGATCTGGACCCCATCGCGATCGACCCGGAATCGGCCGAAGACGGTATTGTGGTCCATCTTTGAAATGGCGTCGCGGACCTTGACGCCATCCAGAGACCCGGCGCGCCGGACGCCTTCGACCAGAACCTGACAGGCGCCGTATGCGGGCGCAGAGACAGGAGCGCCCGGGAAGTCCTTGTCCGACGATTCGGCAAACTCCCGTGCCCCCGGATACTGCCGGGCCATCGGGATCAAGCCACCCGCCCGGACCTCGACCAGTTGGGGCAGCCACGTGGCCGAGCCATAGACGAACTCGGCATCGCGCCCCAGGACCTCGTTTAACTGGGGCGAAGACAGCCCCGGCGTGAACCCGACCATCCGGGGATTCACATCCAGCGCTTTCATCTGCCGAATGATCGCCACCCCGTCCTCATAGCCGTTTCCGGAGACGCCCAGCATCTCGGGGCTCGGGGCTCGCCGTCCGGACCTTGGTCAGGACCGCGGAGAAGTCGGTGGTCCCCTGGGGAAAGGCATCGGCGAGGACCATCTGGAGCCCCCTCTTCCGGGCGAGCTCGATGCTGCCCTGGGCCACCGTCCGCGAACCGACATCATCCGCATGGATCAGGGCCGCGGTCTTGAGTCCCCTCTTGGCGGCCAGGTCGATGAGCCCTTCCAGCAACATCTCGCCAGGGGCCAGCATGCTGAAGATGAACTTCCGCCCCTTCCTGTACATGAAGGTGGCAGCGCCCACGGGAGCCACCATCGGCATCTTGTGCTTCTCGGTCACGCTGCCACAGGGTCGGCGATCGCCGAGTGGAACGGACCGAGCACCAGGTCCACCCTGTCCTGGGTAATGAGCTGTTCGTAGAGGCGGACGGCCGTGGCGGGGTCCGAACGGTCGTCGTAGACGCGTAGCTCGAGCTTCCGGCTCAGCACGCCGCCTCTCTCGTTCAGGTGCTTGACGCAGAGCTGGTAGCCCCGGAGCTGGATCTGGCCTTGAGACGCAAAGTCTGGGCGAGTGTCGTGCCGATGCGGATGGGCGGTTGCGCCTCCGCGAGCGATCCCGCGATTACCCCGGCCAGTGCTGCGAGAACCGCAGCGACGAAGACTGTCCCGGAGTGGCTCAGGGGCGCTGGCTCCATGGCGGTGTCGGGAAGCGCGGCTTGCCCGGCGCCAGCTCCTCGGGCCAGACGATCACCTTCTTGCCGTCCTGCCACTGAAACATCAGGTCCTTGTGCGCGATCTGGAGCCCATTCCGATCGACCCGGAATGCGCCGAACACGGTGTTGCGATCGATCTTCAGAATGGCGTCGCGGAGCTTGTCACCGTCCAGAGAACCGGCGCGCCGGGCGGCCTCGACGAGGACCTCGCAACCACCGTAACCGGCAGCGGAATGGTACGAGGAATCCGCGCCCGGGAACTCCACCTTGTACGCCTCCACGAACTCCCGCGCCCCGGGGTATTGCCGCGCAATCGGCACCAGCCCGCCCGCCCGAAGCTCGACGAGCTCGGGCACCCACGGGGTGGCACCGTAGACGAACTCCGCCTCACGTCCCAGGGCCTCGTAGAACTTGAGCGTGTCCACACCCACCGTCAGCCCGTACATTTTGGGATTGACGTCCAGCGCCTTCATCTGGCGGGTAATGGCCACCGCGTCCTCGAAGCGCGTGGAGCCGACCAGAACGTCGGGGTTCGCCGCTCGCACCCTGGCCAGGATCGCGGCGAAGTCGGTCTTCCCCGAGGGGTAGGCTGTGGCGAAGACCACCTCGAGCCCCTTCTTCCTGGCGAGCTCGATGGTGCCCTGAGCCCCCGCTCTCCGGGCGAGGTCATCCACGTTGATCACGGCCACGGTCTTGAGCCCCTTCCTGACGGCCAGGTCGATGAGGCCCTGCAGGCGGGTCTCCGAAGCAGGAAGCACGCCGAAGATGTACTTCCGCCCCTTGCGGTAGATCGAAGTGGCAGCCGCCCCGGGCGCCACCATCGGCATCCGGTACTTCTCGCTGACGTCGGCCACCGCCTCGCTGATGGGCGAGCTGTACGGACCCAGGATCACATCCACCCCGTCCTGCGTGATGAGTTTTTCATAGAGACGGGCGGCCTTGGTGGGATCCGACCCGTCGTCGTGAACTACCAGCTCCAGCTTCCGCTCCAGAACGCCGCCCTTGTCGTTCACGTGCTTGACGCACAGCCGATAACCGCGGAGCTGATTCTGGCCGAGCGTCGCATACACACCAGTCTGGGCGAGCGTTGCGCCGATGCGGATGGGCGGTTGTGCCTCCGCGACCGCCGCGACCCGCGCCACCATCGTTACGAGAACGATGGCGACAAAGACCTTCCCGGCGTGGCTCACGGCCGCTGGCTCCACGGCGGCGTTGGGAACCGGGGCTTGCCCGGGGCGAGCTCCTCGGGCCAGACGATGACCTTCTTGCCATCCTGCCACTGGAGCGTCAGCATCTTGCCTGCGATCTGAACCCCGTCTTGATCAACCCTGAACGCACCGAAAACCGTGTTCAGATCCAGCTTGAGGATCGCGTCCCTCATCTTCGGGCCGTCCAGGGAGCCCGTGCGTTTGATCGCCTCGACGAGGATCTGGCAAATCGCGTAACCGGCCGCCGAGTTATAGGAGAAATCTGCGCCGGGGAACTCCCTCCGGTATGAGTCCACGAAGTCCCGGGCGCCGGGATACTGGCGGGCGATCGGAATCAAGCCGCCTGCCCGGAGCGTCACTAGCTCCGGCTCCCACGGCGTGGGCCCGTAGACGAACTCCGCGGTTCGTCCGAGGATCGCGTAGAACTTCGGAAGGTCGGCCGCCAGCGTGACGCCGTACATTCGAGGCCCCACGCCGAGCTCTTTCATCTGGCGGAGGATGGCGACGGCGTCGTCGAAGTAGGTGCCTGCCGCGAGAACGTCGGGCTTCATCACCCCAAGCTTGCGCAGGATCGCCGAGAAGTCCGTTGTCCCTTTCGGGTACGCCTCCTGGAAGACCAACACGAGGCCTTTCTTTCCGGCCAGCTCCACGGCCCCTCGCGCGACCGCCCGAGGGAAAAAGGTGTCCTCGTTGATGACGGCCACCCTCTTGAGCCCTTTCTTGGCGGCGAGGTCCATGAGGCCCTCGAAGTACACCTCGCCCGGTGGGAACAACATGAACATGAATTTACGGCCCTTTCGGAAGATCGACGTCGTGCCGGCATGCGTCACCAGCGGCATCCGGTACTTCTCGGTCACGTCGGCCACGGCGTCGGTGATCGGCGAGCCATACGGACCGAACACCGCATCCACTTTTTCGTGCCTGATGAGCTTCTCGTAGAGGCGGACACCAGCGGCGGGCTGGGACTGGTCGTCGTAGACGATGAACTCAAGCTTACGCCCCAGCACGCCACCCCTTTCGTTCATGTGCTTGACGCAGAGCTGGTAACCTCGGCCCTGGTTTTGTCCGAACGCCGCGTAGATGCCGGTCAGCGACAACGATGCGCCGATCCGAATCGGCGGCTGTGCTTCCACGACTAACGCGGCCGCCCACGCCGGCAGCGCGAGAACAGAGACGGCCCAGATCTTCCCGAAGTAACTCACGGTCGCTGGCTCCACGGCGGCGTTGGGAACCGGGGCTTGCCCGGGGCGAGCTCCTCGGGCCAGACGATGGCCTTCTTGCCCTCCTGCCACTGGAACATCACCATCTTGTGGGCGACCTGAATACCGTCCTGGTCGACCTTGAAGGCGCCAAAGACGGTGTTCAGATCCATCGCAAGCATGGCGTCCCGGATCTTCTCGCGGTCGAGCGAGCCCGCGCGCCGGATCGCCTCCACGAGCACCTGGCAGGAGCCGTACCCCGCCGCGGAGTGATAGGACAGCTCGGCTCCGGCGAACTCTTTCCGGTGGGACTCGACGAACTCGCGGGCGCCGGGATATGTCCGCGCGATCGGAATCAATCCGCCCGCACGCAGTGTCACCAGCTCAGGCTCCCACTGCGAGGATCCATAGACGAATTCCGCGTTTCGCCCCAGCACCTGATAGAAGCGGGGAAGGCCCCCACCCACTGTCACCGCGAACATCTTCGGGTTTACGTTCTGCACTTTGAGCTGGCGGGTGATGGCCACCGCGTCGTCGAAGTATGTCCCCGCCGCCAGCACATCGGGATCTTTTGTCTGGACTCGGGTGAGAATGGCCGAGAAATCGGTCGTTCGTGCCGGATACGCCTCGAGAAAAACGACCGACAGCCCGCGCTTTTTCGCCAGCTCGACGGTCCCCCGGGCCATCCCCTGGGGGAACAGCGTGTCCTCGTAAATGAGGGCCACTGTCTTCAGTCCCCTCTTGGCCGCCATGTCGATGAGACCCTCCAGGTACACTTCGCCCGGAGAGAACACCATGAAGACGTATCGGCGCCCCTTCTTATAGATGGAGGTGGTGGCCCCACCGGGGCCGACCATCGGCATTCGGTGCTTCTCGCTGACGTCGGCGACCGCCTCGATGATAGGCGCGTAGTACGGGCCGAGGATCGCGTTCACCTTGCCCCGGGTGATCAGCTTTTCGTAGATCGCCACCGCCGTCGGCGCCTTCGACTGGTCGTCTTCCACGATCAGCTCGAGCGAGCGGCCCAGGACTCCGCCCTTCTCATTGGTGTGCTTGACGCAGAGCTGGTAGCCCCGACGCTGGTTCTGGGCAGGGGCCGCATACGGGCCGGTCTGGGCGAGCGACGCGCCGATCCGGATGGGCGGTTGCTGCGCGTCGGTTACCGTCGCGACCACCCAGGCTGCCGCTAGGACGGCAGTAACGCAGACTGTCGCGACCTTGCTCACCGGCGCTCGCTCCACGGCGGCGTTGGGAACCGCGGCTTGCCCGGCGCCAGCTCCTCGGGCCAGACGATCACCTTCTTGCCGTCCTGCCACTGAAACGCCACCATCTTGTGAGCAACCTGGAAGCCTGCCGCGTCCACCTTGAACCCGCCGTAGACCGTGTGCAGATCCATCTTGAGAATGGCCTCCCGGATCTTCTCGCCGTTCAGCGAGCCCGCACGCTTGATGGCCTCCACGAGGATCTGGCACCCCCCGTAGCCACCAGCAGAATGGTAGGAAAAATCGGCCCCGGGGAATTCCTTCCGGTACGCTTCGAAGAATTCGCGGGCCCCCGGGTATTCGCGTGCGATGGGAATCAATCCACCAGCCCGCAGCATGACCAGCTCGGGTTCCCACTGGGACGCCCCGTAGACGAACTCCGCGTCGCGGCCGAGCATCTCGTAGAACTTCAACGAGTCTCCGCCTACCGTCACGGCGAACATCTTCGGGTTCACGGTGAGCTGCTTGATCTGTCGAGTGATGGCCACCGCGTCGTCGAAGTAGGTCCCGGCCGCGAGCACATCGGGCCGGAGTGCGCCGATCCTGGTCAGGATGGCCGAGAAGTCCGTGCGGCCCGTCTGATAGCCTTCGACGAAGACCACCTGAAGCCCCGTCTTCTTGGCCAGCTCGACCGCCCCCTGCACGATCGCCCGCGTCGCGATGGTGTCTTCGTTGATGAAGGCGACCGTCTTCAGGCCCCGCCTTGCGGCGATGTGGATGACCCCTTCCAGGTAGACTTCGGCCGCGGAGGGGACCATGAAGATCCACTTTCGTCCCTTCCGGTAGGTCGAGGTGGCGGCACCCTGGGTGGCGACCAGCGGCATTCGGTGCTTCTCGCTCACATCGGCCACCGCCTCGGTGAGGGGTGACGCGTAGGGCCCGAGAATGGCGTCGACCCGATCTTGCGTGATGAGTTTTTCGTAGGTGCGGGCGGCCGTGGTCGGCTGAGATTGATCATCGTCGACGACCAGCTCGAGCATCCGTCCCAGGACCCCGCCCTTCTCGTTCGTGTGCTTGACGCAGAGCCGGTAGCCGCGGAGCTGGTTCTGGGCGGGGACCGTGTACGGCCCTGTATGGGACAGCGACGCGCCGATCCGGATTGGCTTCTGCGCCTCCGCGACCGGCGCCCCCGACCACGGCAGCACCCCGAGGAGGGCGGCGGCGAAGACCTTCCCGGCGCGGCTCATGGGCGTTGGCTCCACGGTGGCGTCGGAAAGCGCGGCGGCGCCCCGGCCAGCTCGTCGGGCCAGACGAGCACCTTTTTCCCGTCCTGCCACTGGAACATCAGCACCTGATGCGCGATCTGCACGCCGTCCGGGGCCACCTTGAAGGATCCGTAGACAGTATTGAGCTCCATCTTCAGAATGGCCTCCCTGACCTTGGTCCCGTCAAGGGATCCGGCGCGGCGCACGGCCTCCACGAAGACCTGGCAGCCGCCGTACCCCTGCGCGGCGTGGTAGGAGAGATCGGTCCCCGGGAATTCCTTCTTGTAGGATTCGACGAACTCCCGCACCCCGGGGTAACGACGGGTCGCGGGCACCCGCCCGCCCCCCCGCAAGAGCGCCACCAGTTCCGGCGCCCACTGAGAGGTGCCGTAGACGAATTCCGCGCTTCGTCCGAGCAACTCGTGGAATCTGGGGAGTTCGCTCCCCACCGTCACCGCGAACATCCGGGGATTGACGTCGAGCGTCTTGAGTTGGCGGGTGATCGCCACCGCGTCGTCGAAGTAGGTACCGGCGCCGAGGATGTCGGGGCTGGTCGCCCGGATTCGCATGAGGGGAGTCGAGAAATCGGTGGTCCCCTTCGGATAGGCCTCCATGGCAATGACCGAAAGCCCGCGCTTCTTCGCAAGGGCGGCCGTCGCCTGAGCGGTCGCTCTCGGAAACAGCGTATCCTCGTAGATGATGGCCAGCGTCCGGAGTCCTCTCCGGGCCGCCATGTCCACCAGCCCCTCGAGGTACACCTCCGCCGGAGAGGGCAGCATGAAGATGAACTTGCGTCCCTTCCTGAAGATCGAGGTCGAAGCGGCCCCTGCCGCCACCAGGGGCATCTGATGCTTCTCCACCAGGTCGGCGACCGCCTCCGTGATCGGCGAGGAGTAGGGACCCAGGACCGCCTCGACCTTATCGCCGGTGATGAGCCGTTCGTAGATGCGGAGGGCCGTCGCCGGCTCCGATCGGTCGTCGTCGGTGATGAGCTCGAGCTTACGCCCCAGGACGCCGCCTTTGTCGTTCACCTGCTTGACGCAGAGCTCGTACCCGCGTCCTTGCACCGGCGCCAGCTCGGCGTAAGGGCCGGTACGGGAAATTGAGACCCCGAGACGGAGAGAAGGCTGCGCGGGTGCCGCCGAAACGGACCCGACCGCGACGAGCGTCGCTAGGACAAATGCAGCGGGCCCCCGGACAGGGCGCCGAAGCGGCATCGCGCAACTATAGAAACCGAGCCCCATGCTGTCAACGGCGCGTCGAGGCATCACGCAAGCCGACGCGGGCGAGCCGGACGAGGATATACACAGTTCCATCGTGATATACTGCGGCATGGCCAAGCGTCTGGTGGACATTGATGAGAAGGCCCTCGCGGCGGCGAGGGCCGAGCTGGGCACGAAGACACTGAAGGACACGGTCAACGAGGCGCTCCGGCGCGCCGCGCCGGCGCGGGATCGTCGCGTGGCCAAGGCCCTCCACACACTGGCGAGCGCCCGGCTGCGGGATCGAAGCGCGGCGTGGCGCTGACCTACCTCGTCGATACCAGCGTGCTGACCCGGCTTCGCCACTCGAGCGTCCGCACGGCCCTCGAGCCTCTCGCCACCGGCGGCCAGGTGGCCCGGGCCGGCATCTCGGACCTCGAGGTGGGGTTCTCCGCCCGCAACCTGCGCGAGTGGACCCAACTGGCTGAGGCCCTCGCCGCCTTCCCACTGATCGAGACGGACGCCGGACACGTGCGCCGAGCCCGCCAGGTACAGCGCCTGCTAGCGTCCCGCGGCCTTCGCGGACGAAAGGTCCCCGACCTGCTGGTCGCCGCGGCGGCCGAAGAGCGCGGTCTCTCCCTGCTCCACTACGACGCGGACTTCGACGTGATCGCCCGGGTCACCGGCCAACCATGCGAGTGGGTCGTGCCGGCAGGCAGCATCGACTGAGACGACTCGCCCGGGCAGGCTGACGTTTACTTGGGCGGGCTGAAACGGAAGTGGCAGATCTCGCCGTCGCGCACGATGTAGTCCTTGCCCTCGAGCCGTAGCTGGCCCCGGGCCCGCGCCTCGGTGAGCGAGCCGTCCAGGGCCACCAGCTCCTCGTAGCCGATCACCTCGGCGCGGATGAAGCCCCGCGCCATGTCGGAGTGGACGGTGCCGGCGGCGTCCTGGGCCCGCGTCCCGGCCGGGATGGCCCAGGCTCGCACCTCGTCCTCGCCCACCGTGAAGAACGCGATGAGCCCGAGCAGCGCGTAACAATCGGCGAGCAGCCGGTTGAGGGCGGGCTCGGCGAGCCCCAGGTCGGCCAGGAACGCCGCCTGCTCGTCGCCGGAGAGCTGGGCGACCTCGGCCTCGATGACCGCCGAGACCCAGCCGATCCGTGTGCGCGGCCGGCCGACGAACGCGCCGAGGTCGAAGGCCTCGACGACACGCGCGCCCTCGCCCACTGCCTTCTCGTCGAGGTTGATGCAGTGCAGGATCGGCTTCTGGGACAGGAACGTGAAGCCGCGCGCGATCTTGGCCTCCTCGGGCGAGAGCTCGAGCGCGCGCAGTGGCGTCCCCTCGGTCAGCGCCGCCTCGAGCTTGACCAGCACCTCGTGCTCGCGTGCCTCGGCCTCGGTGCGACGCTTGCGCAGCGAGGTGTCCAGCCGTTCCCGCCGCCGCTCGACAACCTCCAGGTCGGCCAGGATGAGCTCGGTCTCGAGGTCGGTGATCTGGGCCCGCGGCTCGGGCGGCCCCAGCACGGGATCGGGAAAGCCGCGCACCACGTGCAGCAGGGCGTCGGCGTTGCGGAAGTCCTTGGCCTCCAGCCCCGCCCGCTCTCCTTCGGCGATGCCGGCCAGATCGACCACGTCGAAGGTCGCATAGGTCGTCTTCTTGGGCGAGAAGAGGGCGGTGAGCCGGTCCACGCGCGGGTCGGGCACGCGGGCGATCCCGGTGCGCAGCTCGGCGCGGCCGGCATCGAAGCGCGCGGTGGCCACGCTGGCCCCGGTCAGGAGATTGAACAGCGTCGTCTTGCCGGTCTTGGGACGTCCGATGAGGCCAAGCTTCATGGGTGAATTATCGCACCCCGCGAGAACGTTATAATCGACCCATGCCGACACGCCCCACGAAATCGCTCGAGGTCGTGCCCAACCCGCACCCCGACCGGGACTACGAAGTCTCCATGACCGCGCCCGAGTTCACCTGCCTGTGCCCGATGACCGGCCAGCCCGACTTCGCGACGATCCGGATCCGCTACGTGCCGGACCAGCACCTGGTGGAGCTGAAGGCGCTCAAGCTCTACCTCTGGTCGTATCGCGACGAGGGCGCCTTCCACGAGGACGTGACCAACCGGATCCTCAATGACTTCGTGGCCGCGGCCCGGCCGCGCTGGGCCGAGGTGGTGGGCGACTTCAACGTCCGGGGTGGCCTCAAGACCGAGGTGCGGGCCACGTACGGCAAGCGCCCCGAGATGTAGCCGGCCGTTCAAGCGCCGGCGATCTTGGCCCCCTCAGCGGAGCAGGGCGCGTAGCAGGAGCCGGACCAGCCCCGTCTGCCGGGCCAGGCTCACGATGACCTCGGCGTGCCAGTTGAAGCGCGCCGTGGACCGGATGACGGCCTGGACGTCATCCCGGGCCAGGGCCTCGAGCAGCCGGTCGATCTCGTGGTCGTCGAGCCGGCCCACGATATCCCGCACCCAGCCCGCCACCCGCAGCTCCTGACCGAGCCGCTGACGCCAGCGCCGCTCGTAGCGGGCCAGGCCGGCGGCGTCGAGCCGCCCGTCCTGGAACGCCTCTACCAGCGTCTCGGCCGCCAGCGAGGCGCTGAGCAGGCTATAGAAGATTCCTCCACCCGTGGTCGGCTTGGTGAAGCCGCCGGCGTCACCGATGACGAGGACGCGGTCGCCGTAGCTCCGCTCGATCCGCGTGAGTGGCAGCAGACGCCGGACGGCGCCGCCCGCCCGTCCCCGGAGTCGGGCGCCGACGTCCGGCCGGGCGAGCAAGCGCTCCAGCGCGGCGCCGGCATCGGTGTTGGCCATGACCCCGACCTTGGCCCGCTGGCGACCGGCTCGGCTCAGCGGGACCACCCAGCCGAACCCCTCGGGAGCCACGGCCCGGCCGAAGTAGACATCGACGTGGTCGTCGCCCGTGGCGTCGACCTCGACCTGGGCCGTTTGCACGAGCTGCCCCGGCACGCCCAGGCCCAGCCGGCGCTGGAAACGGTAGGAGACCCCGCAGGCCAGCACGCAGGCCCGTGCCCGCACGCGCGCCTCGCCGACCACCAGCTCGACGCCGTCCCCCTGCACCGCCAGCTCGGTGACTCGCAGGCCCGGACGAATGACGGCGCCGGCGTCAGCCGCCCGCTGGGCCAGCATGGCATCGAAGACGGCCCGGTCGATGGCCAGAATCTGTTCGCGGGCGCCGCCGTTCCAGCCGAACTCGTGCGCGGCGCCGCCCGGCCCGTGCAGGTAGGCTCGGCTCAGGCGGGCGAGGATTGCCTCCTCGGGGATCTTGGCCAGCTCGGCGGTCTCGAGCGAGACGATGCCGGTGCAATGGGTCGGCTCGCCGATGGCGGGGTGCTCCTCGAAGACGACGACATCGAGGCCGGCTTCAGCGCAACGCTCGGCAGCGAGCAGCCCGGCAGGGCCGCCGCCCACGATGGCGACATCCATCGTTCGGCATTATAGGAGGCGGCCACGGCCCGGCCGAAGCTTTTGCGCCGATGCGATGGCGCCGCCGAGGCTCGGGCGGCACCCCCCGATCAGAGCTTCGAGCCCCGGTGCTCCCACTTGCCCCGCGCGGTAATCCAGAAGGACATCAAGATCAGCCTGACGTCCAGCCCGAGGCTCTGGCGGCGGATGTAGACCAGGTCGTACCGGAATTTATGGCGCCGGGGGACGTCGCGGTCGGCATAGATCTGGGCCAGTCCGGTGAGGCCTGGCGCGACGCCATGGCGCTCGTGATAGCCGGGGATGGCTTCGATCGGCACCGCCTCACCGTGGCCGTTGACCTCGATCTCCGACGGCACGAGGGCGCGCGGCCCGACGAAGCTCATGTCGCCCCGGGCGATGTTCCAGAGCTGGGGTAGCTCGTCCATCGCGGTCGCTCGCAGCCACCGCCCCACCCGGGTCACCCGCGCGTCGGCCACACCCGCCTGCCGGGGGCCGAAACGGCGATCGGCATCGGGGATCATCGAGCGAAACTTCAGACTCTGGAAGCGCTGCCCGCCCCGTCCCACCCGCTCCTGCGCGTAGAAGATGGGCCCGCCGTCGTCGAGCTTGATCAACAAGGCAATGAGCGCCCACAGCGGCGCGGACACGAGCAACCCGAGACCGGACAGGGCGAGGTCGAGCGCGCGCTTGGCCATCACGCGGTGGCGCTCTCGTCGCAGCGGGCGAGCAAGTCCCGGATCTTGGGCTCCAGCAGCTGGCGCAGCTCGCGCTCGCTGGAGATGAAGCGGTCCTCGACCTGCAGGACGACGACCTTGCGGGCGTGCTGCGGCCAGTGGGCGACGATCACGCCCAGGTGCCGGGGCTCCATGACCGCCACCAGCTCCGCCCAGGCCAGCTCGCGTGTGGTGAGCCGCCGCGGGGCATGGGCGGCGGTGCCCACGGCGCGGGCCTCGTGGCGGCCCGTTCGTCCCTGCAGCTCCCGAAACAGCGTCGCCGCCATCGGGCTCCGGGCCAGATTCTCGGTGCAAACGAACAGTACGTTCATCGCTTTAGCTACGGTACCAAACTTTGCCGGGATCACCCCCTCGCCCTGCTAGGTTGGCTTGAGGGGGTTTGTATGTCGCGGGTAATCCTTCTCGTTAGCGCGTTATTGTTCCTCACACCGGGTCTGGCCCTGGCCCAGATCGTCGAGCTGGAGGGCCGCTACTGGTTCACGGACGTCAAGGCCAAGGCCAAGGTCACCAGCGGCTCCCTGGAGGGGACGAACGTCGACTTCACCGAGGATCTGGGGCTCGACGCCGAGGGCGCGCCCGGCGTGCGCCTGACCTTCGGCCTGCCCTTCAACAGCAAGATCCGCCTGGCCTACACGTACCTGCACCTGCAGGGCGACACGACGCTCGATCAAACCATCAACTTCGGCGGATCCACCTTCACCGCCAACACCCTGGTGGAGAGCGAGCTCGAGCTGCACTACGGCCGGCTGGGCTGGATCTGGCAGCCGATCGCCGTTCCCGGAGTCCTGAAGCTCGGTCCCATCCTCGAGCTCAAGGCCGCGGTGCTCGATGCCACCGTGGACTCTCGCAACACCATCCCCACGGTCAAGGAGTCGCAGGAGCTCGGCCTCATCCTGCCCACCATCGGCGCAGCCCTGGACTTCACGCCTCATCGGATGATCCATCTGTTTGCCGAGGTCTCGGGCCTGCCCGGGGGGAGCCTCGGCTACATCGTGGACGCCGAAGCCGGAATCCGGATCGTCCCCGTGCCATTCCTCACGATCGCCGGCGGCTATCGGTATTTCGATCTCAAGATCGAGTACGACAACGACTCCGGGCAGGCAAAGCTCTACGGACCCTTCGTGGGGGTGTCGGCCCGGTTCTAGCGCGCGTGCGCGGCCCGCTCCAGCAGTGATATCGTACGCGCCATGGAATATCGCCCTCTCGGCAGGACCGGCCTACAAGTCTCGGCGCTCGGATTTGGCTGCGGCAACGTCGGCGGCCTCATGGTGCGCGGCACGCCCGCCGATCGCGAGCGCGCCGTGGCCCGAGCCCTGGAGCTCGGCCTCAACTACTTCGACACCGCGCCCTCCTACGGCGACGGTCAGTCCGAGCTCCACCTCGGCCAGGTGTTGCGGGCCCTCAAACCCCAGGTCTACGTGGGCACCAAATTTCGCCTCGAGGCCGACGATCTCAAGGACGTCGCGCGCGCCGTCGCCCGCTCGCTGGAGACGAGCCTGGGCCGTCTGGGCCTGGAGCGGGTGGACTTGCTCCAGCTCCACAATCCAATCACAACGAAGCCGCACCCCGGCTGGCTCGAGCCGCAGCGTGTGCTCGGCGAGGTCGTCCCCGCGCTGCAGGAGCTTCGCCGCCAGGGCAAGATCCGTTTCCTGGGGATGACCGCCATCGGCGATACGCCCGCCGTCCATCAGGTGATCGACTCCGGCCTCATCGACACCGCGCAAGTCTGCTACAACCTCCTCAATCCGAGCGCGGGCATGCCGGTGCCGCCGCGCTTCCCTGCCCAGGACTTCGACCGCCTGCTCACCCACACCCGCGCCCAGCGCATGGGGGTGATCGTCATCCGCGTGCTGGCGGC
>DATBIM010000120.1:0-29451 GCA_036556905.1 Candidatus Methylomirabilota bacterium | reverse complement strand
GCAAGGGCGGGTCGCCCTCGTGACGGGCGGCGGAGGAGGGATCGGCGAGGCCACCGGACGGCTCTTCGTCGAGGAGGGAGCCGCGGTGGCGCTCGTGGACGCCAGCCGCGAGGCCGTGGAAGCGGCCGCCAAGGGCATCGCGGCTTCCCATCCCGCCGCCCGCGTGTTGCCGCTGGTCGCCGACCTCTCTCAGGAGACGCAGGCGCGGCGCGCGGTCGCCGACACCGTCGGGCATTACGGCGCGCTCCACTGTCTCGTCAACGTCGCTGGGGTGCGCGTCTATCAGCCGCTGGCCCAGGCCAGCGCCGAGGACTGGGAGCGCATCCTCCGCGTCAACGTCCTGGCCACCGCCTTCTGCTGCACCGCGGCCATCCCGGCTCTGCGGGCTGCCGGCGGGGGCACCATCGTCAACGTGTCTTCGGTCTACGGCGTGCTGGGGCGCAAGGGCATGGGGCAGTACGACACGACCAAGGCCGCCGTGCTCGGGATGACGCGAGCCCTGGCCGTCGAAGAAGCGCCCCACCGGATCCGCGTCAACGCGGTGTGCCCCGGCTCCACGATCACGCCCTATCACATCCGCCGCGCGGCCAGCCAGGGCCAGAGCGAGGCCGAGTTACGTCAGCGGACGGCCACCGAGAACCTGCTGGGCCGCTGGGCCGAGCCGCGAGAGATCGCGCATCCCATCCTGTTCCTCGCCTGCGACGAGTCGTCGTACGTGACGGGCGCCACGCTCATGGTGGACGCCGGGAAGTCGATCCTGTAGCCGCCGCACTTCACGGAAAGATCCCCAGCTCCAGATAGGTCGCCGCTACTTTCTTGACCGCGTTCAGGAAGGCCGCCGTCCGCAGATCCCGGAGCCGCTCCTCCCGCTTCATGAGCTCGCGGATCTGATGGTAGGCGCTGATCATCGTCTCTTCCAACCCCGAGTTGACCAGGTCGATCTCGTCGGCGCCCCGGGCGATTCTTCGGCGGTCCTCTTCCGAGAAGAAGCGGCCGGTGGCCTTCTCGACGGCGCTCAGCATCCGATCGAAGGCAGCCTCCTCGAAGCGCTTGCCCACCCGGCCGAAGCGGACGTGGGAGAGGTTCTTCACCCACTCGAAGTACGAGACGGTCACCCCGCCCGCGTTGATGTAGACGTCGGGGATGATGAGCACGTCCCGCGCGAGGAGAATTTCCTCGGCCGCGGCGGTGGTGGGTCCGTTGGCGGCCTCGGCCAGGATCTTGGTCTTCAGGCGGGGGGCATTCTCGACGGTGATCTGGTTCTCCAGGGCGGCCGGGACGAGGATGTCGCACTCGAGCTCCAGGGCCCGGTTGGTCGGCGTGATGTTCCGGGCCCCGGGAAAGTCCAGGATCGAGCCCCGCTCCTTCTGGTGCTTCACCACGGCCTCGACGTCGAGGCCGTCCGGCCGGTGGATGGCGCCATCGCGTTCGGAGAGCCCCACGATGATGCAGCCGGCCTCCTGCAGGAACTTCGCCGTGTGGTAGCCCACGTTGCCCAATCCCTGCACGACCACGGTCTTGCCCTCGAGGCCGGGGGACAGGCCCAGCGCCTTCATGTCCTCCTTCACCGCGCAGGCTTCCCGGAGGGCGAAGGTGACGCCGCGCCCCGTCGCCTCCACGCGGCCCCGGATCCCGCCCTGAGTCACGGGCTTGCCGGTCACGCAGGCCATGGCGTCGATGGCGCCGGGGTAAAAGGCGGAGTAGGTGTCGTAGATCCAGGCCATCTCGCGCGGCCCGGTCCCGTAGTCGGGGGCCGGCACGTCCACGCCGGGCCCGATGAAGTTCTTCTTGATGAGCTCGGCCGTGTAGCGGCGGGTCACCTGCTCGAGCTCCTGGGCTGTGTAGTTCTTGGCGTCGATACGCACGCCGCCCTTGGCCCCGCCGAACGGCACATCGACGATCGCGCACTTGTACGTCATCAGCGCGGCCAGGGCCTTGACCTCGTCCTCGTCCACTTCGGGGGCATAGCGGATGCCGCCCTTGACGGGAAGGCGGTGGTGGCTGTGCTGCACCCGCCAGCCGGAGAAGACCTCGTAGCCGCGGGAGGTCCGGACCGGAAACTGGACGGCGTACACGCTGCTGCACCCCTTGATCTGCTCGAGCAGCCCGGGCGGGTAGTCAGTCAGCGCCGCCGCCTTGTCGAAGTAGATGTTGACGGTCTCGAAGAAGCTGGGCGCCGAGGTGCCGGCCATGCGTCCCTCTCTCCCCTGTCGCGCCGTCAGGCCAGGCTGGGCTGCCGCTCGAAGCGGCGGGCCAGGCGCGACATCGAATACGTGAAGATCCAGTACACGACGGCGATGAACAGGTAGAGCTCGAAGGGGCGGATCTCCCGATTGTTGACGATCTGGGCGGCCTTGGTGAGGTCGACGTAGCCGATGATGGAGGCCAGCGAGGTGTCCTTGAAGAGCACGATCATCTGGGTGACCAGCGAGGGCACCATGTTGCGCAGGGCCTGGGGCAGGACCACGTAGGTCATCGTCTTCGTCGCCGTCAGACCCAGCGCGGTGGCCGCCTCCACCTGCCCCCGCGGCACTGACTGGATGCCGGCCCGCACGATCTCACCGAAGTAAGCCGCCTCGAAGATGACGAACGCGGTGAGGGCCACCCCGTATTCGGGAATGGGCAATCGTAGGAGCTGGGGGATGATGAACCAGATCCAGAAGATGACCATGACCAGTGGCACACCACGGATGAGCTCCACGTACATCGTCGCCGGCACCCGGATCCAGGGCGGTCCGGCCAGCCGGGCCAGGCCGATGAAGATGCCGAGCAGGAAGCCCAGGATCATGGCGGGGATGGCCAGCCGCAGGGTGCCGCCGATGAACGGGCCGACGCCGATCAGCCCCTGGACGACGAGGAACTGGAAGTTGTTGACGATGACGCCGAGGTCCACGGTCTAGCCTGGCCCCACCCGGGCGATGAGCCCGGGGATGGCGTAGCGGCGCTCGACGCGGGCCATAACGGTGGCGATCGACAGGCAGAGCACCAGGTAGATCAGCGTGCCCGCGGTCAGGGCCTCGATGGCCCTGGCCGTGTATGTCTCGACCTGCCGGGTCTGGAAGGTCAGCTCGGCCACGCTGATGGTCAGGGCCACCGAGGAGTTCTTGAGGAGATTCAACGAATCGTTGGTGAGGGGGGGGATGATGAGACGCAGGGCCACCGGGAGGATGATCAGCCGGTAGGCCTGGAAGGTGGTCAGCCCGATGGCCTGCGAGGCCTCGAACTGGGTGCGCGGGATCGACTGGATACCGGAGCGGATGATCTCGCTGAAGCGCGCCCCGTGATAGACCCCCAGCGCGAACATCCCCGCCCAGAACTCGGCACCGTGGTCGAAGAGCCAGTCCTGGACGGGCCGGGGCAGCAGGGGCGGGACTCCGAAGTACCAGAAGAACATCCACACCAGCAGCGGTACATTGCGGAAGAACTCCACGTAGAAGGTGGCCGCCCAGCGCAGCGGCAGAACGGCGACCGTCCGCAGCGCCCCCGACAGAATCCCCAGCGCCACCGCCAGCAGCCAGGCCAGCACCGAGATCTGGATCGTCATGAGCAAACCCTGGAGCAGCCAGGCCCCCGACTGGCCGCTCCAGAGCACGCTCCAGTTGAACGTGTAGCTCACGCCGCCGGATCAGCCGCTACTTGCCGATCTGCTTCAGGAGATACGCCCTCACCTGGCGCGTCATCGGGTAGGGCAGCTCCCCTTTGGGGCCGAACCACTTGTCGTAGATCTCGAAGTATTTGCCCGACTCGAAGCCCCGGCGCAGCCCGGCGTCGACGGCCGCCTTGAATTTGGCGTCGCCCTTGCGCATGGCCATGCCGTAGGGCTCCTCCGAGTAGAAGTCGCCGACCACGTCCCAGTCGTTCGGGTTCGGCGCCTTGCCCTTGAGGCCGTAGAGCTGGATGCCGTCATTGGTGTAGGCGTCGACCTGGCCCTGGACCAGCGCCTGGAACGCGGCCGGCTGGTCGGGGAACTCCCGGAGCTGGGCCTGAGGATACTTCTCGCGGATGATCTTGGCGTTGGTCGACCCCTGCTGGGCGGCGATGCGCTTGCCCCCGATATCCTTGATGCTCTTGATGGGGCTCCCCTTCTTCACCATGAACTGGGCGCCGGTGTAGAAGAAGGTGAGACTGAAGTCGACCGACTGCCGGCGTTCGACCGTGTCGGTCATGGTGCCGGCGATCAGGTCCACGGCGTTGGAGCTGAGCAGGGGGATGCGGGTGGGCGGTGTGGACTCTTTTTTCTCGATCTTCACCGGTCGCCCGACCGCCTTTTCCACCTCGGGCTTGATCAGCGTCTCCACCAGGTCGATGGAGAAGCCGACCCACTCGTTGCTCTTGTTGACGTAAGCGAAGGGCGGCGAGCCGGTGCGGGTACCGATGGTCAGGACGCCGCTCTTCTTGATCTTGTCCAGCGTGTCCTGGGCGAGCGCCGGCCCCGCCGCCAGCGTGACGACGAGGGCAAGAACGAGGGCAACCATGCGCTTCATCGAAGGCCTCCTAGTGTGTGAGGATCTTGGACAGGAACTGCCGGCCGCGGTCGGACTTCGGCGCCGCGAAGAACTCGTCGGGCTTGCCCTCCTCCACCACCTGGCCCTCATCCATGAAGACCACCCGGTGGGCGACCCGACGGGCGAACCCCATCTCGTGGGTGACGCACATCATGGTCATGCCGTCCCGGGCCAGGGCGGTCATGACCTCGAGCACCTCGTTGATCATCTCGGGATCGAGGGCCGAGGTGGGCTCGTCGAAGAGCATGATCCGGGGCTGCATGGCCAGGGCCCGGGCGATGGCCACGCGCTGCTGCTGACCGCCCGAGAGATTGGCGGGATAGTTCGCGGCCTTCTCCCGCAGGCCGACCCGCTCGAGCAGGGCCCGGGCGACCTGCTCGGCCTCGGCGCGGGAGAGCCGGCGAACCTTCAGCGGCGCCAGCATGATGTTGTCCAGCGCCGTCATGTGGGGAAAAAGGTTGAAGGACTGGAACACCATGCCCACCTGGGTCCTCAGGCGCGAGAGGTTGACGCGGCCGCCGGTGAGCGGTTGCCCGAGCACGACGATCTCCCCGGCCTGCACGCGCTCCAGGGCGTTGACGCAGCGGATGAGGGTGCTCTTGCCCGAGCCGGACGGCCCGCACACCACCACGACCTCCCCGGGGGCCACGGTCAGGCTCACGTCACGCAGGACGTGCAGCTTGCCGAAGAACTTGTTGACGTCACGGAACACGATGGCCTGATCGCTCATGGTCCGAGCAGCAATAGTACATCGCCGGCGTTCACCGTTTGGCCCGCCGCCACCCGCACCTCGACGACCCGGCCCGCCGCCGCCGCTTTGAATTCGTTCTCCATCTTCATGGCCTCGATGACCAGGAGCGTGTCGCCCGGGGTGACGGCGTCCCCCGGCTGCACCGCCACGTGGGTGATCCGGCCCGGCAGCGGCGCCGTGAGCGTGCGGGCGTCACTCCGGGCGGTCATCCCGCCCTGGGTGCGGATCAGGTAGCGCATGTGCTCCTCGATCTGCACCGCGTAGGTCTCGCCACCCACCTGCACGATACTCGTGGCTTCCTGCTCGCTCACGTCGGCCACGTAGGAGACGCCGTCGATGAGGAGCGAGTAGCTTCCCGGTGCGGTCACGCGGGCGTCGACCTCCCAGACCTGATCACCGATGGTCAGACGGTAGCCGCCGCCGGCTCCGGTGATGTCCACGGACTCTACCCGATCGCCGATGGTCGCGACGAATTTCATGATTGTTGTAACGAAAGCCGCGTGCTCGGCTCGGAGCGTGGGTGGCCTGCTCTAGGCGCGTGTGGCTGCGTTCTCTCAGGCCGATTTATTGTCTGGAGCATCATCTTGGATCCGGCCCCGGCCGGCGACTGGCCGCCCAACCAGCCCGGCCCCAGCGCCAGGGGCTGGGCGGCGAGGACGCCAGCACGCCGCCTCCCAACCCTTCGTAGCGCGCCAGGGCCGCGGCGATGATTGCGATCGGGGCCAGACGCCCCGGGGAGGGCCCGAGATCGGGCAGGACGCGATCGAGGAACGCGGTCGACACCCGTGCAGCCCGGAAGTCCGGGTGGCTCACGATCCGCTCGAGCACGGGGATGGTGGTTCTCACGCCCACGATGCGGTACTCGGCCAGCGCCCGGAGCATGCGCTCGATCGCCGCGCTCCGGTCAGCGCCCCACACAACCAGCTTGGCGAGCAGCGTGTCGTAGTAGCGGGGCACCGTGTAGCCCTCGTAGACGCCGGAGTCCTCGCGCACCCCGGGGCCCCCCGGCGCTCGCAGGGCCGTGATGGTCCCCGGCGAGGGCAACCAGCCCGCGAAGGGGTCCTCGGCGTTGATGCGGCACTCGATGGCCGCGCCCCGCCAGCCCACATCGCCCTGGACGTAGCCGAGCGGCTCGCCGGCGGCGATCCGGAGCTGATCGCGGACGAGATCCCGGCCCGTGACGAGCTCGGTCACGGGGTGCTCCACCTGCAGCCGCGTGTTCATCTCGAGAAAGTAGACGCTACCCTCGGCGCCCACCAGGAACTCCACCGTCCCGGCATTGACGTAGCCGGCCGCCCGGGCCACCCGGCAGGCGGCCTCGCCCAGGCGCTCCCGAAGCCCCGCATCCACGACGGGAGAGGGACACTCCTCCACGAGCTTCTGGTGCCGGCGCTGGATTGAGCACTCGCGCTCACCCAGGTGGACGACGTTGCCGTGGGCGTCGGCCATCACCTGAACTTCGATGTGGCGCGGCTCGACGATGGCCCGCTCGAGATAGACCGAGGCGTCACCGAACGCGTTGCCGGCCTCGCCACGGGCCAGGCGGAGCGCCGATCCCAGCTCCTCGGCCCGCTGCACGAGCCGCATCCCCTTGCCGCCCCCGCCCAGGGCCGCCTTGATCATGATCGGGAACCCGAGCTCCCGCGCGGCACGCTGGGCGTCCTCGTCACTGGTCAACGGCTCCAGGGTGCCGGGCACGGTAGGCACGCCGAGCTGGCGGGCCAGCCGCCGGGCCGCGGTCTTGTCGCCCATGGCGCGGATCGCGGCCGGCGGCGGCCCCACGAAGGTCAGGCCGGCCTCGGCGCAGGCCTCGGCGAAGGCCGCGTTCTCGGCGAGAAAGCCATATCCGGGATGCACGGCGTCGGCCCCCGCAGCCTTGGCCACGCGGATGATGCGCTCGATGACCAGGTAGCTCTCCCCGGCCGGGGCCGGCCCGATCGGGTACGCCTCGTCGGCCATCAGCACGTGCAGGGCCTCCCGATCGGCCTCGGAGAAGACGGCCACGGTGCCGAGACCGAGCTCGCGGCAGGCCCGGATCACCCGCACGGCGATTTCGCCCCGATTGGCGACGAGAACCTTGGCGATCCTCACCCTGACGACCTCCGCAGGCGAAACCGCTGGAGCTTGCCCGTCGCCGTCTGGGGCAGCTCGGCGACGAAGTGGACCCACCGCGGACTCTTGTAGCCGGCCAGGCGCCCGCGGACGGAGGCCGTGAGCTCGACCGCCAGCTCCGCTGACGGCACCTGACCATCTTTGAGGACGACGAAGGCCTCGGGCTTGACGAGGCCATCCTCGTCCTGGCGTCCGACGACGCCCGCCTCCACGACCGCCGGATGCGCGATCAGAGCCCCTTCCACCTCGGCCGGCGAAACCCACTGGCCGCCGACCTTCAGCATGTCATCCACGCGTCCCGCGAAGTAGAAATACCCGTCGCCGTCCTGCCAGAACATGTCGCCGGTGCGCAGCCATTCGCCGAGCATCGTTTGCCGGGTGCGCTCGAGCCGGTTCCAGTAGTACGGCGCCGTGGTCGGGCCTTTGATCAGGAGCTGGCCGACGTGACCGGGGAACACCGGGCGGCCTCCATCGTCCACCAGCCGGGCCTCGAAGCCCGGCACCAGGCGGCCGCTGGACCCGCGGCGCGTCGCGCCCGGCGTGTTGGCGATGAAATCGTGCAGGGCCTCCGTGGAGCCCACCACGTCGAGCAACTCGTGACCGAATCTCGCCTTCCACGCGTCGAAGACGGCCGGCGGCAAGGCTTCGCCGGAGGACACGCAGAGCCGGAGCGAGGAGAGGTCCCAACGGCGCTCGGCGTCGGGAACCTGGAGCATGCGGGCGTAGAGGGTCGCCACCGCGAAGAAGACGGTGGGCTGTTCGGCCGCGATGACCGCGAAGACGGCCTCCGGGCTCAGGCGCTCGGGAACCAGCACCGAGGCCGCCCCCACTCGGAGCGGGAAGTACAGACTGTTGCCGAGGCCGAAGGCGAAGTAGAGCTTGGAGGCCGAGAAGACGAGGTCCGCGGGGCCCAGACCGAACACGCCGACACCGACCAGATCGGCCGCGGCCACGAAGTCCCGGTGGACGTGGACGGCGGCCTTGGGCGGACCGGTGGAGCCCGAGGTGTAGCCCCAGTACATCGCGTCCTCGGTGACCGTCGGCGCCGCCTCCAGAGCGGGCGACGCCCTGGTCATGAGATCGCCGAGGCCGGGGACGCCCGCCCCGCCGGGGCCGACACTCACCAGGGCGCGCAGCGACGGCCAGCGGTCTCGGACGGCGGCCAACCGCGCCGCCACCCCCGGCTCGGCCACCACCACCTTGGCGCGGCTATCGCGCACGAAGAAGTCGTATTCTTCGACCGTCATCACCGTGTTCAGCGGAACGGCCACCGCTCCCAGCTTGGCCGCGCCCCAGAAGAGCGCGGCAAAGGCCGGCGTGTCGTTGAGGATCAGCACGACCCGATTCTCGATCTCCACCCCGAGCCCGGCCAGCGCATTGCCGGCCCGGTTGGCGCCCTCGGCCAGCTCCGCGTAGGTCACGGCCCGGCCCGCGTGGCGGAAGGCGGTACGGTGGCCGCGCCCTTCGACCAGATGACGATCCACGAAGAACGTGGCCGCGTTGAAACGCTCGCCCGCCGTGATCACAGTCACCGGGCAATCTTACTGGAAAGCCGCTCGACGAACTCGTCCGGCTGGTCCGGGGAGAGCCCGATCCAGCCCTGAGTGGTCTGCAGCCATACCAGGTTGTCGCGGTCGGTGAGGAAGAGGCGATAGAACCCCAGCGTCATGTTCCAGAAGTGCCCGAAGCGTCCGAAGATGCCGTTGGAGGCCGTCATGCTGATGCCGGCCACGGGCCGGACGAGGCGGTCGACGGACCGGATGTCCCGGTACGGAATCACCTTCGGTCCCGCCCGACGCTCGATGGACACGCCCTCCGGCCCCAGGCGATAGCCGACGGGTGCGAAGCGGGCCATCAGCAACAGGGCCAGCGTGGCCGGCACGCTGAGGAAGAGCCAGAGCAGCTCGCCGGTACGGGCGGTCAGGAGCACGCCGAGCAGCGTGAAGCCGACCGTGCCGAGGATCACGGCGCCCAGCGTCGACCACCGCTCGCGCGTCCCCAGCGTCGCGGCGAACCGATCGGGCGTCAGCGCGGGTGGATCTCGAAGCTGGAGAAGAAGTAGGGGATCTCGAAGGCCGCCGACTCCGGCGAGTCCGAGCCGTGAACGGCATTGGCCTCGATCGAGGTGGCAAAGTCGGCCCGGATCGTGCCCGGCGCGGCCTTGCCAGGATCCGTCGCCCCCATGACCTCCCGCCAGCGCTGGATGACCCGGTCACCCTCCAGCACCATGGGCAGGCAGGGCCCCTGGGTCATGAACTCACACAGGCTCTTGAAGAACGGCCGCTCACGGTGGACGGCATAGAAGCCCGCGGCCTCCTCGGCGCTCATGTGGACGAGCTTCGCCGCGGCGATCTTGAACCCGGATTGCTCGATGCGGGCGATGATCCGGCCCATCACGCCCCGGGCGACGGCGTCGGGCTTGATGATGGCCAGGGTGCGTTCGGCGCTCATGCCGCCAGCACCCGGGCTACGGTGGCCCCCATGTCGGCCGGGCTCGGCACCAGCGTGGCGCCCGCGGCCTGCAGCGCCTGCATCTTCTCGGCGGCCGTGCCCTTGCCGCCGGAGATGATGGCGCCGGCGTGGCCCATGCGGCGCCCGGGCGGCGCCGTCTGCCCGCAGATGAAGACCACCACCGGCTTTCTCACGTGGGCCTTGATGAAGGCCGCCGCCTCCTCCTCCGCGCTACCGCCGATCTCACCGATCATCATGATGGCCCGCGTGGCCTCGTCCTGGTTGAACAGCCGCAGCACGTCCACGAACGACGTGCCGTGCACGGGATCGCCGCCGATCCCCACGCAGCTCGATTGCCCGATCCCCCGCGCGGTGAGCTGGCCCACCACTTCGTAGGTCAGGGTGCCGCTGCGCGAGACGACGCCCACCGGGCCCGGACGGTGGATGTGGCCCGGCATGATCCCGATCTTCGCCTCGCCCGGCGTGATGACCCCTGGGCAGTTGGGACCGATGAGCCGACTGCCGCTGGCGGCGATGGCGTGCTTGGCCCGCACCATGTCGGCCACGGGGATCCCCTCGGTGATGCACACGACCAGGGGCACCCCGGCCGCCACGGCTTCCATGATGGCGTCAGCGGCGGCGGCCGGCGGCACGAAGATGAGGGCGCAGTCGGCGCGCTCCTGGCGCACGGCCTCCTCCACCGTGTTCCACACCGGGAACCCCTCGTGGACGGTCCCGCCCTTGCCCGGGGTGACCCCACCCACCACCGTCGTGCCGTACTCCCGGCAGCGGGCGGCGTGAAAGGCGCCCTCCCGTCCGGTGATCCCCTGGACGACGACGCGCGTGGCCCGGTCGACCAGGATGCTCAGGTCCGGCCACCGGCCAGCGCCACGACCTGGCGGGCTCCGTGGCCCATATCGTCGGCGGTCGTGAAGTTGAGGCCCGACTCGGCAAGCATCCGCTTGCCCTGCTCGACGTTCGTGCCTTCCATGCGCACTACCACGGGCAGGCGCAACCCCAGCTTCCGCACGGCCGCGATGACGCCCTCGGCCAGCCGGTCGCAGCGCAGAATGCCGCCGAAGACGTTGATGAACACCGCCTTGACCCTGGCGTCGGAGGACAGGATACGAAAGGCGTTCTCGATCTGCTCGGGGGAGGCCCCGCCCCCCACGTCCAGGAAGTTGGCGGGCTCGCCGCCGGCCAGCTTGACGATGTCCATGGTGGCCATGGCCAGGCCCGCCCCGTTGACCATGCAGCCGACATTGCCGTCGAGCTTGATGTAGTTCAGGCCGTACTTCGAGGCCTCGACGTCGAGCGGATCCTCCTCGTCGGTGTCGCGCAGGGCCGTGAGCTCCGGGTGTCGGGCGAGCGCGTTGTCGTCGAAGTCGAGCTTGGCGTCCAGGGCGAGCACCCGACCGTCGGTCGTCGTCACCAGCGGATTGATCTCGGCCAGCGAACAATCCTTGGCCAGGTAAAGGGCGAAGAGGGCCTTGATGAGGGCCGCGCCCGGCTTGAAGCGCTCGCCGGTCAGCTCCAGGGCGAAGGCCAGGCGGCGGGCCTGAAAGTCGGCGAGGCCCAGCGCGGGATGCGCCCACTCGCGCAGGATCTTCTCCGGATGGCGCGCGGCCACCTCCTCGATCTCCATCCCGCCCGCCGGGGACGCCATCACCACGTGGGTGGAGCGGACGCGGTCCAGCGTGATCGACAGGTAGAGCTCGCGCTCGACCGCCGAGGCCTCCTCGACGAGGACCTTGCGCACCAGGATGCCCCCGGGCGGGGTCTGCGGAGTCCGCAGTCGCATGCCGAGAATCTGACTCCCGACCTTCTCGGCCTCAACCGGTGTGTCGGCCAGCTTGATCCCGCCGGCCTTGCCCCGACCGCCGGCGTGAACCTGGGCCTTGACGACCACGCGGCCTCCGATACGTTCGGCCACGGCCCGGCAGGCGGCCGGCCGGTCGGCCACCTCGCCCTTCGGCACCGATACCCCGAACTCGCGGAAGAGGGCCTTGGCCTGGTACTCATGGACCTTCACGGTAACGGATGCCGTGAGGCCGTGCGCGGTACCCGGGGCTCCGTCACGCCGGCTGCCCGCGCTGACCCCGGAATTTCCTGAGCAGCCAGACGATCGGATCGAAGTTATCGGCCATCCGCTCCTTCAGCGGGATGATGCCGTTGTCTGTGATGTGAATGTGCTCGGGGCAGACCTCGGTACAGCACTTGGTGATGTTGCACAGTCCGATCCCGGCCTGGGCCCGCACGAACTCCGTGCGATCGCGGGTATCGAGCGGGTGCATCTCCAGCCCGGCAATCTTGATGAAGAAGCGGGGCCCGGCGAACTGGCGCTTGAGCTCGTCGTGGTCACGGATGACGTGGCAGACGTCCTGGCACAGGAAGCACTCGATGCACTTGTGGAACTCCTGGGCGCGGTCGACGTCCTCCTGCATCATGCGGTACCTGCCGTCGGCGTCGGGCGGCCGGAGCCGGAGCGGGGGGACCTGCCTGGCCTTTTCGTAGTTGTAGGACACGTCGGTGACCAGGTCCCGGATGATCGGGAACGTCCGGATCGGCGTTACCGTCACCGTGTCCCCCGGCTGGAACAGGTCCATGCGGGTCATGCACATGAGCCGGGGCGTGCCGTTGACCTCGGCGCTGCAGGAGCCGCACTTGCCGGCCTTGCAGTTCCAGCGGCAGGCCAGGTCGGGCGCCTGGGTGGCCTGGATGCGATGGATGACGTCGAGCACCACCATGCCTTCGTCGGCCTCCACCCGGTAGTCGCGGAAGTCGCCCCCGGCGGGCCCGCCGCGAAACACCTTCAGCGTGAAGGTCGGCATTATTTCCTCTCCTGGAACAGCGCCTTGAGCTCGGCCGGCATCTCGGGCAGCGGCTCGCGACTGACCTGGACACGGCCGTCGCGCAAGCGCAGCACCACGTTGAGCTTGCCCCACGCATCGTCAGTGAAGGGATGATCCTCGCGGGTGTGGCCGCCGCGACTCTCCTTGCGCTCGAGCGCGGCCAGCGCCGAGCACTCGGCGACGGTGAGCAGCGAGCGGAGGTCGAGCGCGGTGTGCCAGCCGGAGTTGTAGACTCGCCCCCCGTCCACCCGCACCCTCTTGGCGCGCTCCTTGAGCGCGGCGATCCGCGTGAGCGCGTCCTTCAGCTCGGCCTCCTTGCGGATGATCCCGACCAGGTTCTGCATGGTCTCTTGAAGCTCGGCCTGGATCGCGTAAGGGTTCTCGCCACCCGACCGCTCGAGCGGCTCCAGCGACTCTCGCACGATCGCCTCCACCTGGGCCCCGTCGACGACCAGCTGGCCGCTGAAGTTCTTGGCGTAGAGCGCGGCGTAGAGTCCAGCCCGGCGCCCGAAGACCAGCAGGTCGGAGAGCGAGTTGCCACCGAGCCGGTTGCTGCCGTGCATTCCACCGGCGACCTCGCCGGCCGCGAACAGCCCGGCCACCGTGCCCTGGGTGGTATCGGCGTCCACCCGCACGCCGCCCATCACGTAGTGCTGAGCCGGCCCCACCTCCATCGGCTCCTTGGTGATGTCCACCCCGGCCAGCTCCTTGAACTGGTGGTACATGGACGGCAACCGCTTGCGGATGTAGTCGGCCGGCCGCCGGCTGCAGATATCGAGGAACACGCCGCCGTGGGGGCTGCCCCGCCCGGCCTTGACCTCGGACCGGATCGCGCGCGCGACCTCGTCCCGCGGCAGCAGATCCGGGGTGCGCCGGTTGTTCTTCTTATCGTGATACCAGCGGTCGGCCTCGGCCTCGTTGTCGGCCGTCTCCCCTTTGAAGAACTCGGGGATGTAGTTGAACATGAACCGCTCGCCCTTGTTGTTCCTCAGCGTGCCACCGTCGCCCCGCACGCCTTCCGTCACCAGGAGGCCAGCGACCGAGGGTGGCCACACCATGTGTGTCGGATGGAACTGCACGAACTCCATGTCGATGAGGTCGGCGCCCGCCCACAGCGCCAGCGAGTGGCCGTCGCCAGTGTACTCCCACGAGTTCGACGTCACCTTCCAGGCCTTGCCGATGCCGCCGGTGGCCAGCACCACGGCCTTGGCCTTGAAGACGACCATCTCGCCGTTCTTGCGCCAGTAACCCACCGCCCCGGTCACCCGATCGCCATCCTTCAGGAGGCGCTGGACGTTGCACTCCATGTGGACGTCGATGCCCTGGTGGATGCCGTGGTACTGCAGGGTGCGGATCATCTCGAGGCCGGTCCGGTCGCCGAGGTGGGCCAGCCGCGCGTAGCGATGGCCGCCGAAGTCGCGCTGCGAGATCAGACCCTCCTTGGTGCGGTCGAACAGCGCGCCCCAGCGCTCCAGCTCCAGTACGCGCTCGGGCGCCTCCTGGGCGTGCAGCTGGGCCATGCGCCAGTTGTTGAGCATCTTGCCGCCGCGCATGGTGTCGCGGAAGTGGACCTGCCAGTTGTCCTCGGGCCACACGTTGCCCAGCGCCGCCGCGATCCCGCCCTCGGCCATGACCGTGTGGGCCTTGCCCAGGAGCGACTTGCAGACCAGGCCCACCGACACACCCTGGGCGGCGGCCTCGATGGCCGCGCGCAGACCGGCGCCCCCCGCGCCGATCACGAGGACGTCGTGCTCGTAGGTCTCGTACGCGGTCGCCATTAGAGGATCCTCAGGTCCCGAAGCACGCCCATGGAGACCAGCCGGATGTAGAGGTCGGCCAGCCCCACGCTGAACAGGGACAGCCAGGCGTAGCGCGGATGCTGCTCGTTGAGCCGCGTGATGAAGCGCCACATCCGATAGCGCGTGGAGGCTCGAGAGAAGATGTCCACGTGGCCGCCGCACACGTGCCGGCAGGAGTGGCAGGAGAAGGTGTAAGCGGCCAGGAGAATCACGTTGATCCACAGCACGAGGGTGCCCACGCCGATCCCGAACCGGTAGCCGCCTCCCGGCGCGGGAAAGCGGAAGGCCAGCAGCGCGTCCCAGGTCAGCAGCACGATGAAGGCCACGGCCACGTACCAGGCATAGCGGTGGAAGTTCTGCACGAACAGGGGGAAGCGCGTCTCGCCCGTGTAGCCCTTGACATCGGGCACGGCGCACGCAGCCGGCGCCAGCCAGAACGAGCGGTAGTAGGCCTTGCGGTAGTAGTAACAGGTGAGGCGGAAGGACAGCGGGCCGATCAGGATCAGGAAGGCCGGCGAGAGCAGCCCGATGATGGGGAGGTGGACGTCGGGCAGGACACCGCCGAACGTTGGATGCAGGCACGAACGGTACAGGCACGGTGAATAGAAGGGAGACAGGTACGGCGCCGCGAAGTAGTGGGCGTTCTGAAACGCCGCCCACGTCGAGTAGACGATGAAAGCCCCCAGCACGACCACCACCGTGACCGGCAACGCCCACCACGTGTCGTTCCTGAGATGCGGCGCCGCGATGGGTGGGCGCGCGGCGCTCAGCACCCGACCGTTCATGTCCCCTCCCGGGCGTAGGCCTTCTGGCCGTCCTCGTAGAGATCTCCGCCCCGGCAGTCGTTGATCACGATGGCGGGGAACCCCTCGACTTCGAGGCGCCGGAGCGCTTCCGTGCCGAGATCCTCATAGGCGACGACCTCGAGCTTCTTGACGTGGCGCGACAGGACGGCGCCGGCCCCGCCGATAGCGCCGAAGTAGACGCCTGTGTATTGCTTGAGGGCCGCCTTCACCGCCGGGGACCGGTACCCCTTGCCGAGGGTGCCCTTGAGGCCCAGCCGGAGCAGGGCCGGCGTGTACTTGTCCATCCGGCTGGCCGTGGTGGGGCCGATGGACCCGACCACCTCGCCCGGGCGGGCCGGCGAGGGCCCGGTGTAGTAGATGATCTGGCCCTTGACGTCGATGGGGAGCCGTTCGCCCTTCTCGATCAACGGGAAGAGCCGTCCGTGGGCGGCGTCGCGCGCGGTGTAGATCACGCCGGTAATGCGCACGCGATCGCCCGCCTTCAGCGACTCGACGTCGGCATCACTGAGCGGAGGTGAGACCTCTTTGACCCCGTCCGCCGCCGTCGTGATCATTGAACTGGGCACGGGCACCCGGGCTTGCGCCACGCCCGTGCCCCTCCGCGACCACCCGAAGCGTACGATCGTCCAGCCAGCGTCAGAGCATGATCTCCTTGTGGCGATGGGCGTGGCACTCGATGGTCACGGCCACCGGCAGCGACGTGATGTGGCAGGGGTAGGCGAGGATGTGGATCCCCAACGCCGTGGTATCGCCCCCGTAGCCCTGGGGACCGATCCCCAATCGGTTGGCCCGCTCGAGCAGCTCTTTCTCCAGCGCCTCGAGCGTGGGATCGGGGTTGGGCGAGCCCAGCTCACGGAAGAGCGCCTGCTTGGACAGCAGGGCCGCCTTCTCGAAGGTGCCGCCGACGCCCACGCCCAGGATCAGCGGCGGGCAGGCGTCCGGGCCCGCCGTACGCACGCACTCGATGATCCACTCCTTCACGCCCTCCACTCCCTCGGCCGGCGTCAGCATCCTGTACTTGGAACGATTCTCGCACCCCCCGCCCTTGGCCATCACCATGAGCTTGAGCATCGCCCCCGGCACGACGTCGAGATGGATGACGGCCGGCGTGTTGTCCCCGGTGTTCACCCGATCGAACGGGGAGCGCACGATCGAGGCTCTGAGATATCCCTCACCGTAGCCCCGCCGCACGCCCTCATTGATGGCGTCGGTGAGGGAGCCGCCGGTCACGTGAATGTCCTGCCCCAGCTCCACGAAGCACACGACGAATCCCGTGTCCTGGCAGTACGGGATGCGCCGGGTCTTCGCCATCTCGGCATTGTCCTTGAGGATCTGCAGCACCTGGCGGCCCGCCGGCGAGCGCTCGGTCTTCAACGCACGGTCGAAGGCCCGCAGCACGTCGTGCTCGAGGTCCCAGTTGGCCTCCATGCACAGCTTCTTGACCGCGTCGGCGATGGCGCTCACGTGGATATCGCGCACGATGACTCCTGTCACTCGCCGGCTACAGCTTCAGCTTGTCGACCAGCTCGCGCACGGCGGCGACCGATGTGTCGAAGGCGGCCTGCTCCGCCGCCGTGAGCCGGATCTCGATGACCTGCTCCACGCCGGGACGGCCGAGCTTCACCGGCACGCCCACGTAGAGGCCGCGGACACCGTACTGGCCATCCAGATAGGCCGCGCAGGGCAGGATCTTCTTCTTGTCCCTGAGGATCGCCTCGACCATCTCCACGACCGAGGCGGCTGGCGCGTAGTAGGCGCTGCCGGTTTTCAGATAGTTCACGATCTCGGCGCCGCCGTTGGCCGTGCGCGTGACCAGGGCCGCCACCCGCTCCGGCGACAGCAGCTCGGTGATGGGGATGCCGGCCACCGTGGAGTAGCGCGGCAGCGGGACCATGCTGTCGCCGTGGCCACCCAGCACGAAGGCCGTCACGTTCTCCACGGAGACGTCCAGCTCCTGGGCGATGAAGGTCCGGAACCGGGCCGAGTCCAGCACCCCGGCCATGCCGATCACGCGCTCGGACGGGAAGCCCGACCGCTTCCACGCCAGCTGGACCATCGCGTCGAGCGGATTGGTAACCAGGATCAGGATGGCCTGGCGTGAGCGCGGCACCACCTGCTCGAGCACGCTGCCCACGATTTCGGCGTTCTTGAAGAGCAGGTCGTCGCGGGTCATGCCCGGCTTGCGGGCCAGCCCCGCCGTGATGACCACGATGTCGGAGTCGTGGGTGTCCTCGTAGCTGTTGCTGCCGGTGAGCCGAGAGTCGTAGCCGTGGACGGGGCCAGCCTGCAGCAGATCGAGGGCCTTGCCCTGGGGCACGCCCTCGATCACGTCGACGAGGACGACATCGCCCAGCTCCTTCTCCACCGTGTACTGGGCCACCGTGGCACCCACGTTGCCGGCGCCCACCACCGTGATCTTGGGACGGCGCGCGTTCATGCGCCCGCTCCTACAGCTTGGCCATGCTATCGATGATCGCCGTCCCGAACGCCGAGCACTTGACCTCTTTGGCGCCGTCCATCAGCCGGGCCAGGTCGTAGGTGACCACCTTGCTCTGGATGGTGCGCTCCAGCCCGGCGATGATGCGGTCGGCCGCCTCCGTCCAGCCCATGTGACGCAGCATCATCTCAGCCGAGAGGATGACCGAGCCGGGATTCACCTTGTCCTGGCCGGCGTACTTGGGCGCGGTGCCGTGGGTGGCCTCGAACAGGGCGTGCCCGCTCTCGTAGTTGATGTTGGCGCCGGGCGCGATGCCGATGCCGCCCACCTGGGCGGCCAGGCAGTCGGAGATGAGGTCGCCGGTGAGATTCGGGCACGGGATCACGTCGAACTCGTCGGGCCGGGTGAGAATCTGCTGGAGGAAGGCGTCGGTGATGGCGTCCTTGATCAGGATCTTGCCGGCGGGCGGCTTGCCCCCGCACTCGTCCCAGCCCACGGTGCGATCGCCGAACTCGCGCTTGGCCAGGGCGTAGCCCCACTTCATGAACATCCCTTCCGTGTACTTCTGGATGTTCCCCTTGTGGACGAACGTCACGTTGCGGCGGTTGTTCTCGATGGCATAGCGGATGGCGGCCCGGATCAGCCGCTCCGAGCCCTCCTTGGAGATCGGCTTGATCCCGATCGACGAGGTGGAGGGGAACCGGATCTTCTTGACCCCCATCTCCCGTTGCAGGAACTCGATGACCTTGCGGGCCTCCGGTGTCCCCTGCTCCCACTCGATGCCGGCGTAGATGTCCTCCGTGTTCTCCCGGAAGATGACCATGTCCACCTTCTCGGGATGCTTCACCGGCGAGGGCACGCCCTTGAACCAGCGGACCGGGCGCAGACACACATAGAGATCCATCTCCTGGCGGAGCGTCACGTTGAGGGAGCGAAACCCCTCGCCCACCGGCGTGGTCAGGGGCCCCTTGATGGCGACGAGGTACTCCCGGATGACGTCGAGCGTCTCCGGCGGGAGCAGGTTGGGCGGGCAGTCCCGACCGTACACGGCCTGGGCTTTTTCCCCGGCGTACACCTCGGCCCAGGCGATCTTGCGCTTGCCGCGGTAGCCCTGGGCCACGGCGGCGTCGATCACGCGCACCGAGGCCTGCCAGATGTCGGGGCCGATACCATCGCCCTCGATGAAGGCGATGATCGGATGGTCGGGGACCCGCAGCTTCCCGTGCTCGATGGTGATCTTCTCCCCCGCGGGAATCTTGACCTTGCCTGGCATTACTTGGCCGCTCCCTGGGCCGCGTTGAGCGCCGACCCCGCCTTGAACCAGTCGATGTGCTCTTCAGTGAGGGTGTGGTTGGCCCGAATCGGCACCGTCCGACCGTCCTTCTTCTTGAGCGTCACCGTGAGCGGTCGGCCGGGCGCCAGCCCCGCCAGCCCGGTCACGCTGAGCCGATCGTCCGCGTCGATCCGGTCGTAGTCGGCCGGATCGGCGAAGGTCAGCGGCAGGATGCCCTGCTTCTTGAGATTGGTCTCGTGAATGCGCGCGAAGGAGCGGACCAGCACCACGGCGCAGCCCAGGTACCGCGGCGACATGGCGGCGTGCTCCCGGCTGGAGCCTTCACCGTAGTTCTCGTCGCCCACCACCGCCCAGCGTACGCCCCGGGCCTTGAGGTCGCGGGCGATCGCCGTGAAGGCCTGCGGCCCCCCGCCGGCCAGGGGATGCACCCCCTTGCCGGCGTCGCCGGTGAAGGCGTTCACCGCGCCCAGGAACATGTTGTCGCTGAGCTTGTCGAGATGCCCCCGGAAGCGCAGCCAGACGCCGGCGGGGGAGATGTGGTCCGTCGTCGTCTTGCCCCGGGTCTTGACGAGCAGGGGGAGATCGACGAAGTCCCGGCCGTCCCAGGGCGGGAACGGCGACAGCAGCTGCAGGCGCTCGCTGTCCGGGCGCACCACGATCTGGACGCTGTCCGGGTTGTCGGCCGGCGCCTCGTAGCCATTCTCGGTGCTGCTGACGAACCCCTCGCGGGGCAGCTCCTCGGCTTCGGGGGCCGTGAAGCGAAACGGCTTGCCGTCCGGGCCGGGAATCGTGCCGTGCACGGGGTCGAAGTCCAGCGTGCCGGCAAAGGCCAGCGCCGTGACCAGCTCCGGACTGGTGAGGAACGACAGGGTCGAGGCGCTGCCGTCGTTGCGACCCGGGAAGTTACGGTTGAACGACGAGACGATCGTGTTGGCCCCGGTGGCGCCGGCGTCCGAGCGCCTCCACTGGCCGATGCAGGGACCGCAGGCGTTGGCCAGGACGGTGCCCCCGATCTTCTGGAAGACTTCCAGCATGCCGTCGCGCTTGATCGTCTGGTAGATGCGCTCCGAGCCGGGCGTGATGTAGAAGGTCGCCTTGGCTCTGAGCCCGGCCCGGATGCCCTGCATGGCCACGTGGGCCGCCCGTCGCATGTCCTCGTAGGAGGAATTGGTGCAGGAGCCGATCAGCGCGTTGGTGATGGTGAGCGGCCAGTTGTTGGCCCGGGCGTCCGCGGCCAGCCGGCTGATCGGCCGGCCCCGGTCGGGTGAGTGCGGACCAACCACGTGGGGCTCCAGCGCGTCCAGGTCGATCTCCACGATCTCGTCGTAGAAGGCCTTGGGGTTGGCCACCACCTCGGGGTCGGGCACCAGATGTTCGCGGGCGCGCTCGGCCAGCCCGGCGATCTCCCCGCGATCGGTGGCCCGCAAATAGGCCGCCATGCGGGAGTCGAACGGGAACACCGACGTCGTGGCTCCCAGCTCGGCGCCCATGTTGCAGATGGTGCCCTTGCCGGTGGCGCTGATCGACTCGGCGCCGGGGCCGAAGTATTCGAGGATCTTGTTGGTGCCGCCCTTCACCGTGAGCAGCGTGCAGAGATAGGTGATGACGTCCTTGGCGGCCGTCCACCCCGACAGCTTCCCGGTCAGATGCACGCCCACGAGCCGCGGGTGCAGGACCTCCCAGGGCAGCCCGGCCATGGCCTCCGCGCAATCGGCACCGCCCACCCCGATGGCCAGCATCCCCAGGCCGCCCCCATTCGGCGTGTGAGAGTCGGCGCCGATCATGAGGCCGCCGGGAAACGCGTAGTTCTCCAGGACGACCTGGTGGATGATGCCGGAGCCCGGCCGCCAGAAGCCCAGGCCGAATTTGCGCGCCGAGGAGCGCAGGAAGTCGTAGACCTCGGCGTTCTCGCTGATGGCCCGGGTGAAGTCGTCGGCGGCGCCGCTCTGCGCCCGGATGAGATGGTCGCAGTGCAGGGTCGTGGGCACGGCCACCACCTTGCGGCCGGACATCATGTACTGGAGCAGGGCCATCTGACCGGTGACATCCTGGAGCGACACGCGGTCGACCCGCAGCCGCAGCATCGCGCGGCCGCGCTCCCACACCTGCGTCTTGAAGTCCCAGCAGTGGGTGGCCAGGATCTTCTCGGTCAACGTCAGGGGTCGCTTGAAGGCCCCGCGGGCGTGGGCCAGACGCTCGGGCATCGTGGCGTAGAGCGACCGGATCTGCTCGACGGACATCAGAACCTCCTCGGAGGCGGGAAAGTCACGGCCAACTCTAACGCGCCGCGCCGGAGATCGTCAAGGACGCGTGGCTCAATCCCGCGCGAACAGGCGCCGAACGCCCATCTGACGCAGGCGAATGATCGAGCGCAGCGGGGACAGGCCCATCGGGCAGACCTCCGTGCAGCCGCCCTGACCGTGACAGCGCGCGAGCGCGTCGTCGGAGAGAAGCACCCTCCAGCGCGCCGCCTGGCCCTCGTCCCGCGTGTCGCGCTGGAGCGTGAAGGCCCGGTTGAGCGCGGCCGGGCCGGGGAAGCGCGGATGATGGCGCACCATCGTGCAGGCTGACAGGCAGAGACCACAGCCGATGCATTCGACGGCCGCGTCGATCTCCTGCCGCTCGGCCGAGTTGCCAGCGATGGCGGCATGGGTGGGCGGTGACGGCGAGGGCCGGAAGGCCGCGCCCACCGCGCGCATGCGATCGCCGAAGGGCGCCATGTCCACCACGAGGTCGCCGAGCAACGGGAAGTGATAGAGGGGCCGCACGCTCACCGTCCCCGACCCCAGCGCGGCCAGCCGGGTCCGGCAGGCCCAGCGCTCCCGCCCATCGACGACCATGCCACAGGAGCCACACATCCCGACCCGGCAGGCATAGCGAAAGGCCAGCGTGGGATCCTGGGAGCGCTGCACCGCCACCAGCGCGTCGAGGACCGTCGTGTCGGGCCCGGCGGTCACGCCGTACTCCTGCCAGCGGGCGCCCTGACCTGGCGCCCAGCGGAACACCCGCAGCGTGCGCGCCGCCTGGGCGCTCACCCGGGGCGCCTCACGAAGTCGGCCACCGCCCGCCCTATCTCGTCGGGCGAATCCTCCGGCACGAAGTGCAGGCCCTTCACCGTGACCTCGCGCTGGTTGGCCCAGGCCCGGCAGAACTCCCGCGGCGCCCCGACGAGGATAGATCCGGGTTCGGCATTGACGAAGAGCTTGGGCACGGGGCTGGTGGCCAGCCACGCTCCGTACTGCTCGACGAGGCGGACCACGTCGGCGGGCTCGCCGGCGATGGGAATCTCGCGCGGCCAGGTGAGCATGGGGCGGCGGGCCTCCCCCGGGGTCCGCCACGGTCGGCGGTAGGCCTCCATCTCCGCGTCGTCCAGTCGCCGCAGGATGCTGGCCGGCAGAATGCGCTCGACGAAGACGTTCCTGTCGAGCACGAGCTCCTCCCCGGCCGGCGAGCGCATGGCCTGGAAGATCTTGCGGGCATTGTCGGGCCACTCCGCCCAGGTCACCGGCCTCACGAT
Organism: Candidatus Methylomirabilota bacterium; assembly: GCA_036556905.1. Lineage (GTDB taxonomy): Bacteria > Methylomirabilota > Methylomirabilia > Rokubacteriales > CSP1-6 > 40CM-4-69-5. The sequence continues at coordinate 6,927 of DATBIM010000120.1, read as the reverse complement.
CGCTTCCAGGTAGGCGAGTCCACGCACGCGAGATTGATGGCGAAAGGCCCACCAGAAGCCGAGCGCCGAACCCCAGTCGTGCACGACCAGCGTGACGTCGCGAAGCCCCAGGGCGTCGAACCAGGCGTCCAGATAGCGGGCGTGGTCGACGAACCGGTACGAGCCGCCCGAGGCCGGGCCCGAGTCGCCCATGCCGATGAGGTCGGGAGCCAGGCACCGCCCCACCGCCGTCACGTGGGGGATGACGTTGCGCCACAGGTACGAGGACGTCGGGTTGCCGTGCAGGAAGACGACCGGCGGCCCCTGCCCGGCATCGACGTAGGCCATCGTGCTGTCGAGCACGTCGAGCCGCTTCACGTCAGTACCATCGCCATCGCCAGGCGATCGCGAAAAGCCCGACGGCCAGGATCAGGGCCAGGGCCAGCAGCACCCGGTGCCACCGCGGCGGCAGGCCGACGTCGAGCAGGAGCGAGCGCACGCCGAGCAGGCCGTGCACGAGCACCAGCGCCAGCAGGACTGCCTGCACGCCGCGCCGGAACGGGTTGACGAGGTGCAGGACGATGACCGCCAGCAGCGCGACGGCGGCCACCCGCTGGATGAGCCACGCCCACAGACCGGCGCTGCTGCCGCGCCAGCCCTCGACGGACGTCCACTCGCGGGTGAGGATGACCGGACGCTCGCCGGGCGGCCTCATGACCGCGCTTACTCTACCTCAACGCCCAGACGGATGACCTTGAGGTCCTCGGCGACCTCGACGTCGAGCCCCGGGCCACGGGCCAGCATGTCCTCACTCATGTGCGTGACGACGAGCCGACGACAGCCCAGGCGACGACGGTTCCCGACCAGCGTGTGAAAGTCGAGATGGTACTTCACCGGCTTGTCGAAGAAGTAGGCCTCGCAAACGAACAGGTCGGCTCCCGTGGCCACCTCCACCAGCGCCTCGGTCCACTCGGTGTCGCCGGAGTAGGCCACCGTCTTGCCGCCGTAGTGCAGGCGAAGCGCGTAGGCCGGCGCCCCGCTCGGGTGGATGACCTCGACGGCGGTGATCACGGTCGGTCCCAGAGGCGTCGGGGTGCGGTCGGCCAGCTCGACGAACTCCACCGGGAAGCGTCGGCTGGCGGTGGACGAGCCGGGGAAGAGCACCTCCATCGCCGCCCGCACGCGCTCGGCAACGCCGGGCGGACCGGCGATGCGGAGGGGTCGGAGCCGACGGCGGAACTGCCCGTCCAGGATCATGAAGGGCAGGCCGGCGAAGTGGTCACCGTGCAGGTGGCTGAGGACCACCCATTCGACAGACGCGGGGTCCACCCCGGCCCGGCGCATGGCGATGAGCGCGGAGGCGCCGCAGTCGATGAGCACGCTTCCCGCCGTCGCCCCGCGGAGCAGAAGACACGTCTGCAGGCGGCCGCCGCTGCCGAACGCGTCGCCGGAGCCGAGGAACTGCAGCTCGATCCCGGTCAGTCGCCGATCTCCACCGTCTCGGGCGCTCGCGCGCCGCCGGCCGGACGGGCGCGAGTGAGGGAGACGGGCTCACGGGTGAGCCGAGGTCCCCCGGGCCCACGCTGGGCGCGGACGAAGTAGAGCGGTTCCCGCTCGGGCTCCGGGAAGTCGGCCCGGAAGTGGGCACCGCGGCTCTCCCGACGCTCCAGTGCGCTCAGCACGATGAGGCGCGCCGTCGTGGTCTGCGATCGCAGATTCAGCCAATCCTGCCACGCGAGATTCAGGGCAGGCCGGCCGGGCACCCCGATCTCCCCGAGCGCAACTTCGATGCGGTCGATCTCGCCCAGCGCCGCGGTGAGCCCCGGGGCGTCACGGACGAGACCGGCCCTGTCCCACATCACGGCGCGCAGATCGCCGAGCAGGGTGTAGAGATCGCTCCGGCCGGGGCGTCCCAACGGGGCCATGGCAGCCTGGGCCAGCTCCCGGAGCTGCGCCAGCGGAACTGCCGGCGTGGGCTGACCTTCGGGGAAGGCGGCCATCGTGTCGCCGGCGATGCCGCCGAACACGGTGGAGTCGGCGACGCCGTTGCCGCCCAGTCGGTTGGCGCCGTGGACGCCGCCGGCGTCCTCGCCCGCCGCGTACAGGCCTTCGATCGTGGTACGGCAGGCGGGGTCGATGACCACGCCGCCCATCATGAAGTGCGCCGTGGGCGCCACCTCCACCGGCTGGCGGGCCAGGTCCCGCCCGAAATCGCGGCACCGGCGCACCATGCCCCGGAAGCTCCGCTCGACGACGGCCTGGCCCAGGTGAGACACGTCGATCCACACGCCGCCGTTGGAGGTGCCGCGGCCGGACTCGATCTCCAGATAGGAGGCTCGCGAGACGAGGTCGCGCGTCGATCGCTCCATCCGCTCGGGGTCATAGCGGGCCATGAAGCGCTCGCCGAGCCCGTTCCGCAAGTGGCCACCGGCGCCGCGCAGCCCTTCCTCCAGCAGCGTGCCCGTCATCAGGGAGCCCGGCACCACCAGGCCGGTCGGGTGGAACTGGATCATCTCCATGTCGCGCAGGGCCAGGCCGGCAGCGTAGCCCAGCGCGATGCCGTCGGCCGACTTGTCGGCCGAGCAGGCGATCACCTTGTACATGGTGGGCCCGCCACCCATGGCCAGCAGCGTGGCCCGCGCCCGGAGAATTAGAAACCCGCCGCGGCGGATGTCGAGGACGAGCGCGCCCCCGCACCGGCCCGCGTCGTCGAGGGCCAGCGCCAGGGCCCGGCACTCCTCGAACGCCCTGATGCCGGGCCGCGCCAGCACCTGCTCGGCGAGGCGATTCATGATCTCGATCCCGGTGAGGTCGCCCTTGTGGATGGTGCGGTCGTGACTCTGTCCCGCGAACGGTTTCTGATGGATGCGGCCGTCAGGCCCCCGGTCGAACAGGCAGCCGTAACGGGACTCCAGCTCGAGCACGCGCGCCGGCGCCTCGTTGACCAGCGTCCACGCCAGCTCCTGGTCGTTGATCCAGCCACCACCCTTGAGCGTGTCGAGCAGATGGGCGTCCCGCGAATCGGGCGCGGTGAGGACGGCGTTGTAGCCGCCCTGGACCATGCGCGTGCAGCCGGCCCGCCCGAGCAATCCCTTGACCACGACACCCACCCGCAGCGCCGGCGAGGCGTCGGCCGCGTGCAGGGCCGCGCAGAGCCCGGCCCCACCCGCGCCCAGGATGAGGACGTCGAGGTCGACGACGTCGAGATCGGGCTGGGGGTTCACGATGCCGTGAGCGCGCGGAGCAGCGCCCGGCCCGCGGGCGAGGTCCAGGGCTTGGTGCCCAGCGCCTTGCCGACCAGCGCGCCGTCGCGGTCGATCAGGAAGACGGTCGGCGTCACCGTCACCTCGTATTGCCGGGTCACCCGACCGTCAGCATCCAGCGCCACCGGCATGGTGGTCCGGTTCGCCCGCACCCACTCCCCGACTTTCTGGCCGGGCTCCTTGATGTCGACGGCGATGACCACCAGACCCTGCTTGCCGAACTCCTGGTGCACCTGCTCGATCTCCGAGGGTAACTCCCTCGTGCAGTACGGTCACCAGGTCGCCCAGAAATAGAGGAACACGGCTCGCCCGGCGAGGTCGGCCAGCCCGAGCTGCCCGCCGTCGAGCGTCGGCAGCGTGAACGCGGGGGCGGCGTGACCGGCGAGCGGGACGATCTGCAGTTGGCCCATGAGGTCGTCGAGGGCGAGACCTGCCGTCTCCCTCTCGCTGGCCGGCATCGGTGGCGGGGCCGGAGCGCCGGGTCCCCGGCCCAGGCCCCCGAGGAGCCAGAGACCCAGCACACCCACCAGGAGCACCGAACCGAGCACCGCGACGGCGCGGGGGCTGATCACGCGCGCTATGGTAGCCCGATTCGCCCCTCTGGCGTACCATTGCGGGGGCCAGACACTTACCCCTTCAGCGAGGAGCCACGATGGCGGACTTCAAGATCTGGATGAACGGCAAGCTGGTCGAGCAAGCCCAGGCGGTGCTCCCGGTGAACAGCGCCGCGGTGTTCTACGCAACCAACGTGTTCGAGGGCCTGCGCAGTTACTGGAACGAGCGCGACGGTGAGCTGTACGCCTTCCGCCTCGCCGACCATTTCGCGCGGCTGCGCGAGTCGATGAAGATGATGCGCTTCAGCGTGCCGTACGGGGACGAGGACCTCTTCGGGGCGGTGCGGAGCGTGCTGGCCGGCAACGAGGTTCGCGAGGACGTGCACATGCACCTGGTGGCCTATGTCCTGGGTCCCGGCCTCGATGCCACGACGCCCACCGGGCTCTACATCAATCCCCGCAAGCGCCCGCGGGTGACCGAGGGCAAGGGGCTGGCCGCCTGCGTGTCGTCGTGGGTGCGCACGTCCGACAACGCCATTCCCATCCGCCTCAAGTGCGGCGCCAACTACCAGAACGGCCGGCTGGCCCGGCTGCAGGCCCGGGCCGACGGCTACGACGACCTGGTCATGCTCAACCAGCGAGGCAAAGTGGCCGAGGGCACCGGCGCGACGTTCATGATGGTGCGCAAGGGCCGCATCGTCACGCCCGGGACCAGCAACGACATCCTCGAGTCGATCACGCGCACCACCCTGATGGAGTACGTCTGCCCCACGGTGCTCGGCATGGAGGTCGTCGAGCGGGACATCGACCGCACCGAGCTCTACACCGCCGAGGAGGCGTTTCTCTGCGGCAGCGGCTACGAGATCACCCCGATCACGTCGATCGATCGCTTCCCGCTGGGCACGGGCGCGGTGGGACCGATCACGAAGAGCATCAGCAAGGCCTACATGGACCTGGTGCGCGGTGTGGACACCCGTCACCCCGAGTGGCGGACCCCCACGTACAAGCCGGTCACGCTCTAAGAGAACCGGACGTCGGCCGTACCCTCGTACATGCCGCCGTGCGTGTCGTGGAAGGTCACGCGGAGCTGGCCGGGCTCGGTGGCCCGGAAGGCGAACGTGAACGTCGGGTTCTCGCTCACCCCTTGCGTGGTATCGATGGCCATGACGGTCTTGCCGCGGTAGGTGGCCACGACCCGGGTGATGTAGTGGTAGTTCTTCGGGACGATCCGGCCCTGCTTGTCGCGCTCGACACGCTCCATGGGGTGGATCACCAGCGTGCGCACGCGCACGACATCGCCCGCCTTGATGCTGGTGGGGATCCGGATCCGCACCTTGCCGACGTCGGCCATCACGCCGCTCAGCTCCCGCACCCGCTGATGGTGACCTTCACCTCGCGCTTGACCTGGAGCAGCGTGCCGTCGCTCAGCTCGGCGATCGCCCGCACGTCGCCGGTCTCGCCCAGGCGCACGGTGGCGCCGACCAGGGCCTGACCGGACTCGGGGATGAGGGTCGCGCGGGCAATAATGGGGATGCGGTTCCTGTCAGCGACGATGTAGACGTGCTTGACGTAGCCGCTCGCCGCCATGGGCGCGCCGACCTCCACGGTGAGCGGCACCAGGGCGCCGTTCTCGGCGATGGCCGCCACATCGAGCTTGATGGCGCCGGCGCCGTCCTTGAGCGGGCGGCTGCCGAACAGCCGCTTGAGCCCGTCCTGCACGTCCTCGTGGGCGCCGAGTTGCTGGGCTTCGGCGCCCTGGGGGGAGACTAGCGTCCCGCTCGTCCCGGCGAGCCCGAGCATGCCGAGGAGTCGCAGCAAGGTCCGGCGGGTCATGCCAGCAGTATACCTCCCGCGGCCGTCATTGGCCGGTGGCCAGCGGATGCAGCACATCGATCGCCCAGCCGACATCCAGGCGCTCGCCGTGCCATCCGGAGGTCGCGGTATGCGCGTGCAGGTGCACCCCCTCCGCCTCGTTGCGCGCTCGCAGTGTGTCGACGGGATCGTCGGGCACATCGGGCGGCAGCGGCACCTCGGGCAGCGGGCGGCCATCTGGACGGCGGAACTGTAGCTCGCCCTCGGGCCCGCGTTCGACCTGACAGCCTCCCTCGTGAACGGCGCGGTGGTGGCGGCGACACAGCAGCGTGAGGTTGGACAGCGTCGTGGGCCCGCCCTGGGCCCAGTGCCGGATATGATGCCCCGGGCCGACGCGGACCCCGCAGCCCGGAAGCGGCAGCCGCGGTCCCGGTGCTGGAGCGCCCGCCGCAACGCCCGGGGGGAATTCCGGGATACGCTACCTTTTGGCACCAGGCCGGCGATGACAGGGGCGACGGTCGCGGGACCAGAGAACGTGTACCCATCGGGGCCGGGCGCGAAGGTGAGGCGGCCGGCCAACAAAGCCTGAAGCGCCTGCCGGGCCGCTGGCTCCTGACGGAGCAGGCCCTGCCAATCGGCCAGCAGACGTCGCAGGGAGGCTAGAACGTCGCCCCGGTCACGCTGGGCGTGATTTTTGCCGGGTCGCTACGACTTTCGGGCCATGGTGCTGAGGGCGTTGCCAATAGCGTCGATGACTCCGCGGCCACCTCTGACGTCAGAACCCTTGCGGGCAGGTAGGTCTTTGACCGCGCGCTTGTCCGACGGCTTCGGCTTGGCTCCGCGCTTCTTAGACTTGGCCATCGCTCCCTCCATCGCAGAAGAGAATGTTGGGGTCCCTGTGCATAACCGATACCGGCCGCATTTATAGCATTTCCCGCGTGTTCGCGCAGCGCGCGCGGGCAGGACGCCGCAACGCCCTCGGTGCCGTTGGAGAACCGGGACCGGGTCACTTGCAGGGCCGCGCAGATCTTAGTCCGGCACTGGGTCGCGTAGGCGTCCTCCGTAACGACGTGAAAGAGGGGCTCGGCCGCGGCCGCTAGGGACGTCACTTCCGCGCCGAGGAGACGTGCGAGCGGCTGTTCCCAGGCGCCACGCTCGAACCTCTTGCACGGACGGTGGTGGCCCCAACGGGACTCGCCCGAAGTTGACGGGCTGCGGCTTCCAGGTTAAGGGGTTGCGCGAGTGGCCGCTTAGTCCATTCTCGGCGTGCGCTCTTCGAGATGACCCACGGCGCGTCCGCACTCAGGACTTCAGCGGAC
>DATBIM010000119.1:0-24459 GCA_036556905.1 Candidatus Methylomirabilota bacterium | reverse complement strand
CGGGGGGACCACGACGCACGTGGACTTCTGCTTCGTCCGTCCCGGGTCCGACGTGGCCACCACCATCGAGCAGCGCGCCGCCCGCTGGAAGGGCAATGCCTACGTCGACTACAGCTTTCACGTCACCCTGCAGGGCGCGCTTCCGCTCAAGGTGTTCGACCAGCTCCCGGAGGCGATCCAGGGCGGGTTCCCGACCTTCAAGGTCTTCACCAACGACGTGCTGCCGCCGCACCCCAAGCGGCACTCCTATCGCCTCGACTTCGGACGCATCCAGCTCGCCATGGAGAAGGTGGCCGGGCGCGGCGGACTCATGGTGGTGCACGCCGAGGACAACGACGTCGTGCAGTTCATGTACGAGAAGCTGCGCGAAGAGGGACGGATGGAGGGCTGGAATCTCCCCCTCGTTCACAACAAGCTCTCGGAAGCCCTGGCCTTCCGGCGGACGATCCACGTGGCCGAGGCCACCGGCGCCCCCGTCTACTTCGTCCACACCTCGGCCAAGGAGGGCGTGGACGCGGTCCTGGAGGCCCGGGCCAAGGGACTGCCCGTCTACGCCGAAACCCTGCACCACTATGCGTGCTTCAACGCCGAGGACTACAAGCGACCGCGCGGCTTCTGCTACCACACCTACCCGTCGCTGAAGTATCCCGAGGACCAGGCCGCGCTCTGGGACGGGCTCGTCCGGGATGGCGTCTCCACCACCGGGACCGACGAGTACCCCACCTCGCTCGAGCTCAAGCTCCGCGGCAAGACCGTCGAGGACGTCACCGGAGGCAACCTCGGCGCCGAAGCCCGCATGGGCATCGTCTTCACCGAAGGCGTGGTCAAGCGCCGGATGTCGCTCGAGCGCTTCGCCGCCGTGACGTCCACCAACGCGGCGCGGATTCTCGGCCTCTATCCGCGCAAGGGCGCCATTGCCCCGGGTAGCGACGCCGACCTGGTATTGATCGATCCCACAATCCACAAGACGCTCACCCGCGAGGACTTCCACGTGAGCGACTACAGCCCCTGGGAGGGCTGGGAGGTGCGGGGCTGGCCGGCGATGACGATCCTGCGCGGCCGGGTTCTGGTGGAGGGAGGCCGCCTCGTGCGGGATGCCCGCGAGGGCCTGCTGGTGCCTCGGAAGATCGGTGCCGAGGTCGTACATCGCCCGGTCTGCTAGCCCCAACCGATACGCTGGACTGATCGCTACCACTGTCAAGGAGGACGTGCACCGATGGGCGACCTGATCCGCGACACCGGCAAGCGGTGCAGCAACTGGGGCAAGTGGGGGGCCGAGGACGAGCTGGGCACCCTCAACTACATCACGCCCGAGATGATCGTGCGGGCCAGCCGCCTGGTCAAGCGCGGCGTGAGCTTTTCCCTGGCCATCCCGCTCGACAGCAGCGGGCCCCAGATCAACCAGCCCCGCCGCTTCAACCCCATCCACCGCATGATCCTGACTGGCCCCGACTTCACCACCGGCGCCTTCAAGCGCCCGGGCGGCGTCGGCTTCGCCGACGACATGGTGATCATGGCCTTGCAGTGCGCCACCCAGTGGGATGCGCTCTCCCACTGCTTCCTGGACGGCAAGCTCTACAACGGCTACGACGCCAATCTGGTCTCCAGCGAAGGGGCCAAGAAGAACGGCATCGAGAAGATGGCGCGCTTCATCGTCACCCGCGGCGTGCTCCTGGACATCCCGCGGGTCAAGGGCGTCGAGTGGCTGGAGCCGGGCTACGCCATCACCACCGACGATCTCGAGGCGGCGATCCGGGCCCACCGGGTGACCGTGGGCCGCGGCGACGCGCTGTTGGTCCGCACGGGCCAGATGGCTATGTGCCGGCGCCGCAAGAGCTGGGGCGACTACGCCGGTGGCGACGCACCTGGCTTATCCTTCCACACCGCCGATTGGATCCACGCTCACGAGCTGGCCGCGCTGGCCACCGACACCTGGGGCATGGAGGTGCGGCCCAACGAGCTGGCTGGCAGCTACCAGCCTCTGCATCAGATCCTCATCCCGCACATGGGGCTGCTGGTCGGGGAGATCTTTGACCTCGACGCGCTGGCCGAGGATTGCGCGAGCGATCGGGTCTACGAGTTCCAGTTCGTGGCCCCGCCGTTGCCAATCACCGGCGCCGTCGGCACGCCAGTGAATCCCCTGGCCGTCAAATAACGCAGCCCCGACCGCCTGGAGCAGGCCACCCTCGGTCCGAGCCGGGCTCGCGGGTTCGTTACAAACCGCAGCCACGCCGCACCCAGGCCAGGCCACCCTCGGTGCGAGCCGGGCTCGCGGGCCCCGTTACAGCGCAGCCACGCCGCTCCGAGAGCAGGCCACCCTCGGTGCGAGCCGGGCTCGCGGCTTCGTTACAACAAATGCGCGTTGCGGCGTTCCTGCAGCGCCGCGTCGGCATAGCTCATGAGGGCCGGCTGAGCCTTTCCCAGCATCACTTGAAGGTAGGCCGGCTCCAGCCCCACGTTCTCGAAGCCGTGCACGACGTGGGCGGGGCAGGACACGCAGTCCCAGCGGCCGAGCACGGCCTCGGCCCGGGCCCCCGTGTCGTCCTGGAGGAACACGCGGACCTTGCCGTCCAGGACGAAAAACACTTCTTCCACCTCGTGGGTGTGCGGGGCATTGCCCTGGCCGGGGGGCACGAACATCACGCTCAGCGTGAAGTGCTCGGCGGGAATGACGCTGGCGTCGGCCTTGCCCGACGCGCCCGACCCGATGTAGCGGTGCTGGGCCCGACGATAGCCCTCCAGGCGGGCGTCGGCGAAGGCGTCCCAGTCCGGGCGGCGATCGACGAAGCGGGCGATCCGGCGCGCGAGCGCCTCGGCGAGCGGCTCAGCCATGACGGAGCTCCCTTCACGGGCGGCGATCTCACACCTCGAGGAATCGCTGCGTACCCGGCCGCGCGAGCTTAGAGCTTCAGCTCGTAGGCGTAGAGTCCGCCGACGAGCCGATCCACCGTGAACACCACCCCGCGATCGTCCACGAACACGTCGTTGAGCTGAATGGCCTTGGCCGGCGACTTGCGCGGGGCCGGCGGGACCGCCCACGCCACTTCCTGGGGGCGGAACGGATCCTTGAGGTCGAAGACCCGCACGCCGCCGTTGAAGAACGTCCCCACCACGATGTCCTCGGAAACCATGGCTCCGGGCACTGGCCGGTTCTCGTGCAGGTTATGGGCGCCATAGCGACCACCGCGCCCGGCGAAGCTCTTGACGGGCGGGATCGGGCACGTGCTGATGGGCACCGGCTTCCTCTCCTCGCGGACGTCGACGACCCAGACCAGCTTGGGCCAGTCCTTGCCGGCCTCCTTGGTCGACTCGTCGCTCACGATCATCAGCCCGCGCTCGAGGAACGGCAGCACCGTGTGGCAGAAGCCGGGAAAGGGCGGGTGATAGTCCCAGCGGCTCACCAGCCGGGGATGCGCCATGTCGGAGATGTCCAGGATGATGGCGCCCCCGTCGAGGTAGCCGATCCAGGCCCGGTCGGGACGGCGCGGGTAGACGTTGGTGTTGTGGGCGCGGTAGCCCGCGTCGAACACGGGGTGGCGAGCCGGCGCCGGCTCAGCATCGCCCTCGCGGGTGCCGGGCAACCACCACCGGCCGACTTCCTTCGGGCGCGTCGGCTGGCGGATGTCGACGATCCGATAGCACTGGTCGTCGCGGCGGTTGCGGGGCACGAAGTCGCCCGCCCCGGATGCGCAGTGCACGTAGGCGCCGTCCACGAACCAGAGATGGTGCACGCCGCGGGAGGAGGGACCGGAGGCGTCGAACAGGGCGATGGAGCGCGGCTTGGCCGGATCTTCCACATCGAAGATCTCGAAGCCGGCTGGCGTCAGTCCGGGGGCGCTCGTCTGGTAGGCCACCACCAGGAGGTTGCCGACCACGTCCAGCGAATTGGACCGCATCTTTTCGTGAGGCAGCTCGGTCTGGACGACCACGGCCGGCTTGCGCGGATTGGTCACGTCCACGGCCGTCACGTTCTTGGGCGCCGACTCGTGGGCCAGCCAGAGGATCCGGCGGCGGTCGCGGGTGAGCTGCACGGCCATGCCCTCGCCGCAGTTGCCAAAGCCGTCGAGGGAATGGTGGGACAAGAGCCGCATGTTGCGGGTGGAGCCTTTGTCGGTCGTGGTCTTGGTCGCCATGGCCCGGCATCCTACGGCATCCTCCCCGGCTTGACAAATCCCCGCACCGACTCAACATTTCTGTGACCGAATCGCCGCGAGGACCTGGCAACTTCATGAAGGCCATCGTGCTCCGCGAATTCGGGCCGCCGGAGGTGCTGCGGCTCGAAGAGATGCCGACGCCAGCGCCCGGGCCGGGCGAGGTGCTCATCCGGGTTCACGCAGTGTCGGTGAACCGGACCCTCGACCTGGTCGTCCGCGCCGGGAACTACGCGATGCCGGTCACGCTTCCTCACGTCCTCGGCGTCGATCCGTCCGGCGTCGTGACGGCCGTCGGCCAGGGGGTGAGCACCCGCACGGTGGGGGATCGGGTCACCACCATGCAGCTCCTTCGCCCGCCCACCGCAACCGCGGGCCCGGTCCTGCTCGGCGTGCACGTCTGGGGCGGCTACGCCGAGTACGTGAAGGTGCCGGTGCAGATCACGCACCCGATTCCCGACGGGCTCGACTTCGCCACCGCTACCGTGGTCGCGCGCCACGCGCCCGTCGCATTCAGCATGCTGCGGGACGACGCCAGGCTCGGCCCCGAGGACTGGGTGCTGGTGATGGGCGCCTCCGGGGGGCTCGGTTCCGCCGGGGTCCAGGCGGCGAAGCACCTGGGCGCGCGAGTCATCGCGGCCGCCGGTGCCGACGAGCGCGTCCGGGCGGCCGTCGACCTTGGCGCCGACTACGGCATCAACTACCGGACCCAGGATCTGACGGCGGAGGTGCGGCGCATCACGGGGGGACGCGGTGTCAACGTCGTGTTCGAGAACATCGCCGACGCCGAGCTGTTCCCCAGGGCCTTCGCGAGCCTGGCCCGCGGCGGACGGCTCATCACCGCTGGCGCGCACGGCGGCGGCACCGTCCCGCTCGACGTCAAGCACCTGTACCTCAACTCCCTCGCCGTGATCGGCTCGGTGGGGCGGGTCACACCCGGGGACCTCGAGTTCAGCCTCCAGGCAGCGGCCGTCGGTCGCTACCGCGTGCTCATCGACCGCGTGCTCCCCCTCTCCGAGGCGGCCCGGGCGCACCGGATCGTCGGCGAGCGTGGGGGGATCGGCAAGGTTGTGCTCCAGCCCTAGCGCATCGTGTGGCACAGCTCCCCGATGGCCTCGATCCACAGCCGGACCCTGTCGCCGGCGTTCAGGAACCGTCCCCGCCCCATCCCCACGCCGGCCGGGGTGCCGGTGAGGACGAGATCGCCGGGCTGCAGGGTGACCCGCGTGGACAGGTGGGCGATTTGCTCGGCGGTGGAGAAAATCATCTGGCCCGTGTTGGAGTCTTGCATCAGCTCGTCGTTCACCCACAGCTTCAGGCCGAGCTTCTGGGGATCGGCGATCTCGCTCGCCGGCGTGATCCAGGGCCCCAGGGGGCAGGAGCCATCGAAGCACTTCTGGCTCAACCAGTCCACCTTGAACGGCGAGGCGTCGGGCAGGTGCGGCCGCCGCATCGCATCCCGGGCCGACAGGTCGTTGCCGATCGTGTATCCGGCGACGCAGTCCAGCGCCTGGGCGATCGTCACGTCCTTCGCCGGTCGACCGATCACCGCGGCCAGCTCGACCTCCCAGTCCACCATCCTCGAATAGCGGGGCAGCGCGACTCGGGCGCCCGGCCCCACCACCGAGCCGCGCGAGGTCTTGATGAAGTGCCAGGGCGCGAGGCCGACCTCGTGGGGATCGGGTGGTGGCGGAGCGTTCTGAGCCCGGGCCATCTCCAGCACGTGGTCCGTGTAGTTGGCGCCGGCACAGAAGATCGCCCCCGGATAGAGCACGGGCGCCAGCAGCCGGACACGGGCAATCGGCACTCCCCGGGCCCGGCTCCTCCCGCTCGCGATCGCCTTCGTCGCCTGGGCCAGGCGCCGCCTGGCTGCGCTCCAGTCCTCGAGCAGGGCCAGGACGCTCGACCACCTGGGGTTGCGAGTGATGCGGGCGGCGTCGTACACCATGTCGGCGACCAGCACGCCCGCGCGGGCCTCCCGGCCCGTCTGATAGCTCAGCAGTCTGTAGCTCATGGGTTGGCTCCCCCCTGGAACCGGGCGAGAATGCGGGCCCGAGCCTATCCGCCCGGCCGGTACCGGTCAAGAGGAGCGCCATGGCCTCGGCGCTGATCGTCAATTTTTCCGGAGGGTTACCCTGTCTTGATTCGCTATGATCCGTTTGGGGCTTGCCCCGGGATGCTTGCTATATACTGAGCGCTCCGAATTGCGATTGGCGGATTGGGCGCTTGTTTTTCGCGTCCGCAGCGGGGACGGCGTTCCACAATGGAGGGCGTAGATATGTGGAAGCGAGAAGAGGCACCGCGGCCGACTGGGATGACGGGCACCCCCGCGTCGACGTCGTACGAGTCACCGGTGATGCCAGTTGCGTCGGACCCGGGGCGAGGGGTGCAGAAACCTATGAAAGATGAATTCGTGACCATCGGAAAGAGCATCATCATCAAGGGGGAGCTGAGCGGGGGCGAGGATCTTACCATCGAGGGTCAGGTCGAGGGCAAGGTCGAGCTCCGCGACCACGTGCTGACGGTCGGCCCCAACGGCCGCCTCAAGGCCCAGATCTTCGCCAAGTCGATCGTCGTGCTCGGGCAGGTTACCGGCAACCTCACCGCCACCGAAAAGGTCGACATCGGGCAGAACGGCTCGGTGGAAGGCGACGTGGTGGCGCCCCGAGTCGCCATCGCCGACGGCGCGCACTTCCGTGGCAGCATCGACATGCAGCGGAAGGAGGGCGCGAGCCCGGTGGCTCGAGTGATGGGAACCGCCAAGCACGACGGGAAAGCGCCCCTGGCCGTGGCCTCAGCCAAGGATGAGCTGGCCGGCGTCTGAGACTTCGGAGGTCGTTCGCAGCCCGGCCCTGGCCAAGTTCCTGGAGGCCATCGGCCCGCGGCCGACCGCCGAGCTCCTCGATCTCGGGCCCGGGATCGGCCCCAACATCGCCTTCTTCGGCGAGCGCATCCGCTGCAAGATCCACGTGGAAGATCTGTACGCCGATCTCGAACGCCATGTGCAGCGGGGGACCCTGGACCGGTTTCCCCAGTTCCTGGCCACGCGTCTGCCCCGGCCCGACCAGAGCATCGACGCCGTGCTGTGCTGGGACCTGTTCGACTATCTCGACGCCGACGCGGCCACGGTGCTGGCCGGAGAGTTGATCCGCCTGCTCAAGCCCGCGGGAGCGCTCCTGGTCTTCTTCAGCACCGTCGCGTCAGACGAGCGGGGCTACCGGCGCTACATCATCGAGGACGAGGAGCACCTCCGCTACCGGTCCTACCCGGGGGCCTGCCCCCGCCAGCGCGTGCTGGAGAATCGCGACATCGTCAGGCTGTTCGACCGCCTGCGCGTGTCCGACTCGATCTTGTTGAAGTCTCAGCTCCGCGAGATGGTGTTCAGGAAGCCGGGCGGGGCCGGACAACGCGAGCCGCGACCAGCCGCGGTGTCGGTCGATCGGGGGATCACTTCCCGAGCCTGGCGAGGTAGTCCGGACCGACCCGCCACGCCCTAGACGCGGCCGACCTGCCCGCACTCTCGAAATAAACACTTTCCAAGCAAACGCTGTCATAAGGGGCTGGGAGGTATCCATGCTTGCACCCCCGGCCCCGGCAATGATCGCAACCCTGCTGGTCCTTTTCGTGACGGCGGTCGGCCACGTGCCGACTGGCTGGAGTGACGAGGCCCCACCCGCGGTCGACCTCGAAGCGAAACTGACGCCGCCGCGCCTCAGCTTTATCGACGGACAGGTGTCATTCTGGCGGCCGGGCGCCGAAGACTGGGGGGCGGCGCGGGTGAACACGGCGTTGGCCCCGGGCGACGAGCTTTACACGGGAGCGCCCGGGAACCTCGAAGTCCAGATCGGGGCCCGAGCGTACGTGCGAGCGTGGGCCAATACTCAGCTCGGCCTGGCGAACCTGGAGCCGGACTTCCTGCAGCTCAAGGTCACCACGGGCACCGTCTCCCTCGACCTGCGCCGGCTCGAGCCCGGGTACACCGTCGAGCTCGATACCCCGAACGCGGCCTTCACGATCGAGCGCGCTGGTTACTATCGTGTCACCGTCACGGCGAGCCGGACGTCGTTCATCACCCGCCGAGGTGGTCGCGCCACCGTCACGCCCGCGAGCGGCACCACCGCCGCCATCGCCCCGAGCGAAGAGGTCGTCGTGGAGGGCGCGGATGGCGCCCAGGTCGCCACATACGTGGCGCCGCCACGCGACGAGTGGGACCGCTGGAACCACGCACGCACCGATCAGCTCATCGATGCCGTGAGCACGCGGTATCTGTCCCCCGGCATGTACGGCGTCGACGACCTCGACCACTACGGGAGCTGGCGGATCATCGAGCCGTACGGCCCGGTGTGGGTGCCTGACCGGGTGTCCGCCGGCTGGGCGCCCTACAGCACGGGAGCCTGGATGTGGCACCCCACCTTCGGCTGGACCTGGGTGGACTCGGCCCCGTGGGGCTGGGCGCCCTATCACTATGGACGCTGGGTTTTCGTCAGCGGGTTCTGGGCGTGGGCGCCGGGGCCGATCGCGGTCGCGCCGGTCTACGCGCCGGCGCTCGTCACTTTTTTTGGCGGCCACGTCAGCGTGAACGTCGGCGTCGTCGGTCCGGCCGTCGGCTGGGTCGCGCTCGGGTGGGGAGAGCCGCTCATCCCCTGGTGGGGCCCGGTCGGCTTCCTCGGGGTGCCGTGGTGGGCGGGCTGGGGCGGGCCGCGGATCGTCAACAACGTGGTGGTCACCCGCACCACCGTCGTGACCGCCAGCAGCATCACCGTGTACCGGAACATCGGCGTGCGGGACGCGGTGGTGGTCGTCCCGCACGACCGCTTCGGGCGCGGGCCAGTGACGCGAGCGCGCGTCACCAGGGTCGACCCGAGCCGGCTCGAGCCCGTACGGGGAACGCTCGGGTTCACCCCGGTCCGCGCAAGCCTCGCGCCCGACGTGGTCCGCGGCGCGCGCCCGCCAGAGGCGGCGCTCAAACGACCGGTGGTCGGCACCCGGGCACCCGAAGATCCGGCGCGCTGGCTGAAGCCTCACGGGATCGGAGAGCCCACGCCGGCAGCGACACCGCGATTGGTGCCAAGACCGGCGTCGCCCGATGCGGCGGTGGTCGCTCCCCGCCCGTCGTTCGGTCCCAGCACGATCGAGCGTCCGCGGCCGCCACGGCCACCTGGCTTCGAGCGCTCCCAGCCTCCGGTCGCGAAGCCTGGCGCACCCTCGGCGCAGCCGCCTCGGCAGGCGCCGGCGGCGCCGCGAGCCGCTGTCCCGGCCGAGCGTCCGGTTCCCACGGCGCCACCAGCCAAACCTCAGCCGGCGCCGCCGCCACAGCGTCAGGTGCGACCCACTCCCCCGCAGACGGCCGTCGCGCCTCGGGCGGCGACGCCAGCGCCACGCGTGGACGCGCGACCGCTGCCGGGGGAGCCTGCGAACCGACTCTTCCCCGGCCGCTCGGAGGTGATGCCACGACGGGAGGCCCAACCGTCGCTCGGCACCCCCGCCCCGCGCCGCCCCGATCGCGAAGACCGTTCACAGCCCGGTGAGGTGAGGCCATCCCCGCACCGCTGAGATCCGCACGCACAGACGAGCGGTCGCGTTTCCTGCGCGGGGCCGGGGGAGTGCTACTTCCCCAGCCTGGCGAGGTAGTCCGGACCGACCAGGATCTCCCGGGGCTTCGCGCCCTGACCCGGACCGATGATCCGGTCCTGCTCCATCATGTCGATGAAGCGCGCCGCTTTGGGATAGCCCAGGCCCATGCGGCGCTGCAGGAATGAGATTGAGGCCTGGCGCTGGCCGATGACGAGGCGCACGCAGTTCCAGTAGAGATCGTCGCGCTCGGCCGCCTCGCCGGCGTCGCCGCCGCCCTCCCCGTCGACCGGTAGCTTCACTTCTTCGTACACGGCCGTGCCCTGCGTGCGCACGAACTCGCAGACGGCCTTGACCTCCTCGTCCGACACCCAGGCGCCGTGCACGCGCATGTGCCGGCCCGCCCCCGGGGGGATGAAGATCATGTCGCCCCGCCCCAGCAGTTGCTCGGCGCCGTTGGCGTCGAGCACGGTGCGCGAATCGACCTTGGACGCCATCTGGAAGGCGATGCGGGTGGGGAAGTTCGCCTTGATGAGACCGGTGACCACGTCCACCGAGGGGCGCTGCGTGGCGACGATGAGGTGGATGCCGACGGCCCGGGCGATCTGGGCCAGCCGAACGAGGGCGGTCTGCACGTCGCCCGCCGACACCATCATGAGGTCGGCCAGCTCATCGATCACCACGATCCAGTACGGCAGCCGCTCGGCCGGCTCCACCGCCTTGTTGTAGCCCTCGATGTTCCGCACCTGGCGGGTCTGCAGCAGCCCGTACCGCTCGTCCATCTTGCCCACGATCCAGCGCAGCCGGGCCGCCGCCTCCTTGGCATCCGTGACCACGCGGGCCAGCAGGTGCGGGATGCCCTCGTACACCGTGAGCTCCAGCCGCTTGGGATCGATCATGAGGAAGCGCACGTCGGCCGGGGTCATCTTGTAGAGGATCGAGCAGATCATCGCGTTGAGGCCGACGGACTTGCCGGTGCCCGTGGCCCCGGCGATCAGCAGATGTGGCATCGCCGTCAGGTCGGAGACCACCGGGCCGCCTGTCACGTCCTTGCCGAGCGCCAGGGGCAGGCGCCGCTTGGATTGGGTGAACTCCGACGAGGCGAAGATCTCCCGCAAATAGACGAGCGCCGGCTCGCCGTTGGGCACTTCGACGGCCACCGTGCCCCGTCCCGGGATGGGCCCGACGATCCTCACCGCGGCAGCCTTGAGGGCCAGGGCCAGATCATCGGCCAGGTTGACAACCCGGCTAATCTTGACACCGGCCGCCGGCTCGAACTCGTAGGAGGTGATCACCGGGCCGGGGCTCACCTGCACGATGCGCCCTTCGACCTCGAAGTCGAGGAGCTTGCGACGTAGCGTCTCGGCGTTGTCCTGCAGCTCCTCGCGGCTTACCGGGTGTTCGGCGGCGTCCGGGACCCGCAGCAGTCCCAGCGGGGGAAGCTGAAACGCCGCCGCGCCGTCCCGACCGAAGTCGAAGGTCTCCTGCCAGGCCAGGCCCCCCGCCGCTCGGGGGCGCGCCTCGACGACGACGGGCAGCTGGGAGCCCTCGCTGGCGGCGGTGATCTCGGGCAGCGCGAGCGCGGTGGCCACGCTCTCCTCGGTGCTCACTGCCCGATCGTCCCCCACCCTGGCCCGGCCACGCCGCTTCCAGGCGTTCAGCCGCGCACCGAGAGCACGGGACAGCGCGCCGTAGGAGATCTGGGTCACGCACAGCACGCCGATGGAGACGCCGGCCACGAGGACGAGCCAGGCGCCCACACGGCCGACGGCGGCGTCGAGCATCTGGGCCAGGCCCCATCCCAGGAGCCCGCCCGCTCCAGCCTCCTGGGAAGTCCCCAGGGGCCCGGCCTCGGTGAGCAGACCGGTCACGCTCAGCAGCAGCACGCCCAGCCCGGCGAAAGGCATCCAGCCGGCGCCGCTGACGGGAGGCCGGACGAAGGCCCGGATACCGACGAGGGCCAGCACCAGGGGAACGAGGAAGGCGGCATAGCCGAGCGCGCCGAAGAGCGCCCAGCCCAGCCAGACGCCGACGGGGCCGGCCGGTCCCTGGCGTCCCGCGGGATCCACGGTGAGCAGCGCGATCAGCGTGAAACCGGCCACGACCAGCAAGACGATCCCCTTCACCTCGCGCCGCCACCGGCCGACCTTCCGGCGCCGGCGACTCCGTCGCGCCCGCACGCTGGTAGGGATCGCGGTCGCCATTTACACCTCCAGAATCACCGGCAACACCACCGGCTTGCGCTGGAAGCGCTGATTGATGAAGGAGCGAACGGTGACTCGCACGAGCCCGGCGATGGCCTCCCGGTCGATGGCGGCGGCGGGCTCGCGTCCGGCCAGCGCGGCGACAATGGCCGCCCGCAGCTCCTCGAGCAGCGGCTCGCTCTCCTTCACATAGACGACTCCCCGCGACGCGATCTCGGGCCCCGCCCGTAGCGCGCCGTCCCGTCCCACGACGAGCCCCACGGTGACCAGCCCGTCCTGGGCGAGGAGCTGGCGATCACGGAGCACGACCGCGCCGATATCACCGACGCCCTTGCCATCCACCAGCACACGCCCCACCGGATAGCGGCCGACCACGCGGGCGGCGGTCTTGGTCATTTCCAGACCCATGCCGTCCTCGATCAGGAAGACCCGGTCAGGTCCGAGCCCCAGATCCTCGGCCAGCCGGGCGTGCCCGAGCAGGTGGCGATACTCACCGTGCACGGGCACGAAATACCGGGGACGGGTCAGGTTCAGCATCTGTTTCAGGTCTTCCTGGCTGGCGTGGCCGGAGACGTGGACGAAGGCGTTGTCCTCGTAGAGGACTTCTGCGCCCAGACGGAGCAGCGCGTTGACCACCCGGCCGATGGTCCGCTCGTGGCCGGGAATGACCCGCGCCGAGATGATGACGAGATCGCCCCGCTCGACCTGGATCGCCTTGTGCTCGCCCGCGGCCATGAGGGCCAGCGCCGAGTGCGGCTCGCCCTGACTGCCGGTGGAGAGGATCACCTGGCGTCGCGGCGGCAGCGCCGCCAGCTCCTCGAGGGGCAGCAGCACGTCCGCGGGAATCTTGAGGTACCCATGCTCGGAGGCGATGGCCACGTTCTTCTGCATGCTCATGCCCAGGAGCGCCACCCGCCGGCCGTGCTCGGCGGCGAGGGTGAGCACCTGCTGGACGCGATGGATGTGCGAGGCGAACGTCGCCACGATGACGCGCCCGCTCGCGCGCTGAAACCGCTCGCGGAGGGCCACGCCCACCTCGGCCTCGGACGGAGTATGGCCGGGGCGGTCCACGTTCGTGGAGTCTGAGCAGAGGACCAGCACGCCCTGCTCTCCGAGGTCGGTGAACCGGCGAAAGTCGGGCGCTTCGCCGTCGAGGGGCGTGGGGTCGAGCTTGAAGTCGCCGGTGTGGACGATCGTGCCGACCGGCGTCTCGATGGCCAGGCCGATGCCGTCGACGATGGAGTGGGTGACCCGGATCGGCTCGACCCTGAACGGGCCGATCTCGATGCGATCGCGCGGCCGGATGGGGCGGAGATCGGCCGTGGCCAGCAGGTCGTGCTCCCGCAGCTTGTCGGCGACCAGCGCTAGCGTCAGCGGCGTGCCGTACACGGGCAGGCGGGTCTGGCGCAGCAGGTAGGGCAGCGCCCCCACGTGGTCTTCGTGGCCGTGGGTGAGGACCACGGCCCGGAAGCCCTCCCGCTTGGCCAGGGCGTACGAGAAGTCCGGGATGACGTAGTCGATCCCGGGCATCTCCTCGGTATCGGGGAACATGAGGCCGCAGTCCACGGCGACGAGGTCGTCGCCGAACTCGACGAGCATCATGTTGAGCCCGATCTCGCCTAGGCCGCCGAGGGGAATCAGGCGGACGGAGGGCTCGGTCAGAGGGAGCACGCGGACTCCTTTCGCTGGGCGGCAATCATGGTAGCACCGGGCCCCCGGAGCGCCGAATTTCGGGGCGGTGTCCCACCCCGCGTGAAACGGGGAGGTCTGGAGGGGGCGCGCCGAGTGCCCCCTCCAGGCTGAAGATCAGGTTTGGAGGGGGCCGGTGGTCACCTCCAACTAGAACGGCGCGACGGCCCCCAGGCGGTCGGTCAGGTCGCGGGCATGGCGCTGGAACTCGGCCCGCTCCGCGGCCGGGATGGGGTCGCCGGGGATGAACTTCTCGCCGAGGGGATTGACGAACGTCCCGTTCTTGGCGACCCGGTAGTCCAGGTGGGGGCCTGTGGACAGGCCGGTCGAGCCGACGTAGCCGATCACCTGCCGCTGGTTCACACGGGCGCCCCGCCGTACCTTGGCCCCGACCCGGGACAGGTGGTTGTAGATGGTCTCGTACCCGGCGCGATGTCGCAGGTGGACCTGGATGCCGTTGCCGCCGTTCCAGCCCGCCCTCAGCACTACGCCGTCGGCCACGGCCCGCACGGGCGTGCCGACCGGCGCCCCGTAGTCGATGGCCAGATGCGGGCGGACGCCGCCCAGGATGGGGTGCGGGCGCGCCCAGGTGAACCCCGACGTGATACGGGTGAACTCGAGCGGCGACTTGAGGAAGCTCTTGCGCAACGACCGGCCATCGAGATCGTAGTAGGCGAAACGATCCTTGGCCGGCGTCCAGCCGATTCCGGTGAGCACTTTCTTGTCGCTGGCGTACTGGGCGGCGAGCACGCGGCCATAGTTGACGAAGCTGTCGCCCGCGTAACGCTTCTCCACGATCAAACGGAAGCGATCGCCGGCCCGAGTATCGGCGGTGAAGTCGAAGTCCCACTCGAAGATGTTGACGACGGACAGCACCAGCGAGGCCGACTCGCCGGCCTGCTCAATCGCCTCGAACAAGGAACGCTCGACCTTTCCCTGGACCGTGACGACCCGGACGTCGGGCGTCGACTCCAGGCGCTTGGCGGTCCAGCCCTCCTCCTCGGCCACCGCCACGTAGCCGAGCCAGGGGTTGGGCTGGACAGTGACAGCCGTGGGGGTGTCGGCCGGACTCCAGACAATCTCGATCGCATCCCGGGGCCGTAGCCGCTTGAGGTCGAGCCCGCCCTGGGCCAGCGCGGTTCCGACCTGGTGAGCCGCCCTGGCATCCATGCCGGCCCGGATCAGCGCCTTCACCAGGGTGTCCCCCCGCCGGAGCGCGACAGTCTGCATTCGAAGTCGCGGCGCCGGCGTTGCGGGCTCGGCGGCGATGGCGGCGGGCTCAGGCTCACTCTGGGCGGCGCGCCACCGGTGGGCGAGCGCCCCGGCGCTCAAGACAGCGAGGGCGGCCACGACCGACACCGCCAGGCGGGTCCGGGACCACATAGGCCCCTATGATAGCTGAGCGGCCAGGGCAGCAAACTCAGGAATTGTCAGGGTTTCGGCCCGGCGACCAGGATCGATCCCCGCTGCGGCCGCCGCCGCACGAACGCGGTCGGCGGCGATGCCCAGGCTTCCGGCCAGGGCATTGGCCAGGGTCTTACGTCTGTGGGCAAAAGCCGCGCGAACGACGCTGTGGAAGTGGCGCTCATCCTCGATGGGTACCCTGGGCTGGGGTAGAACCCGGAGATGAAGGACCGCCGACTCCACCCGGGGCGGGGGCCGGAACGCGCCGGGCGGCACCCGCAGGGCCACCCTGACGTCGCAGTAGAGCTGGGTCAGGACGCTGAGGCTTCCGTAGATTCGCCCACCTGGCGACGCGGCTACCCGCTCGGCGACCTCACGCTGCAGCATCAGGGCCATCTCGTCGATCGCGGTCCTGGCCTCGACGAGGGACTGGAGGATGGGTTTGGCCACGCTGTAGGGCAGGTTGCCGATCACCAGGACCCGACCCCCCGGGCCTTTCGCCAAGGCCCGGTAGTCCCACCGGCGGGCGTCCACTTCCACGACCTCGACCCCGGCGAACCGCGCGCGGAGTTGCGCCACCAGCGCCGGGTCGATCTCCAGCGCGATCACCCGCCCCGCCTGCCGCTCCAGCTCGGCCGTCAGCGCGCCCTCGCCCGGCCCGATCTCGACCACCAGGTCGCGCGAGCCGGGCGCCACGACATCGACGATGGCCCGCGCCACCCGGGGATCGCGCAGGAAATGCTGGCCCAGGGCCCTCCGCTTCACGCCCACCGGGGCCCCCATCAGGGGCGTGGCCGCGCCTGCTGCTCGGCCAGCAGGGCGGCGTGTACGCACCGCACCTGGGCCTCGGTGGCCGCACGGTCGCCGGAGTTGTCGATGACGTGATCCGCCAGCTTCACCTTCTCCGCCAGGGGCATCTGGCTGCGGATCCGCTGGAGCGCCTCCTGCTCGGTGAGGCCATCGCGGGCCCGGAGCCGGGCCAGCTGGGTGGCCTCGTCGGCGACGACCACGACGAGCCGGTCCATCTGGCGGTACCCCCCGCTCTCGACGATGACCGCAGCATCGAAGATCACCACCCCGTCGAAGCCGCTTCGCGTCAGGGCGGTGAGCCGGCCGGCCAGCCGCTCCCTGATCCGTGGATGGGTGATCGCCTCCAACCGCCGGCGCCGATCGGCGTCGGCAAAGACCACGACGGCCACGGCTTTGCGATCGAGCCGGCCATCGGCGCCGAGCACACCGGCGCCGAACTCGCGCACGATCTCGTCGAGGGCCGGCTCCCCGGGTTCGACGACCTCACGGGCCAGCACGTCGGCATCGATCAGGGGACAGCCCAGGGCCCGGAACATCGCGGCCACCGTGCTCTTGCCGGTAGCGATCCCCCCGGTGAGTCCGACCAGCAGGAAGGGCCAGCTCACACCTCGGACCAGTCCCCGCCAACCTTCACGTCCACGACCACGGGCACCCGCAGGGGCAGGGCGGCGGCCATGATCTCGCGGGCCAGGGCCTCCACCGCGGTGACCTCCTCGGGCGGGGCCTCGAACAGCAGCTCGTCGTGCACCTGGAGCAGCATGCGGGCGCGCAACCCCCGGGCGACCAGGGTCGCCTGCACGCGCACCATGGCGATCTTGATCATGTCGCTGGCCGTCCCCTGCACCGGCGCGTTCATGGCCATGCGCTCGGCGGCGTTTCGCACCACCGGGTTGCCGCTCTTGAGATCCGGCAGGTAGCGGCGTCGGCCCAGCAGGGTGCCGACCCAGCCCCGCTGGCGACCCTCCTCCAGCGTGCGGTCGATGAATGCGCGCACCCGGGGGTGCGCGGCGAAGTACTCGTCGATGTAACGCTGGGCCGCTCGCTGATCGATCTTGGTGGCCTGGCTCAGCCCAAACGCCGACACGCCGTAGAGAATCGCGTAGTTGGCGCTCTTGGCGATCGTGCGCTGCAGCGGCGTGACCTGGGCCGCCTCGATCTTGAAGACTTCGCACGCCGTCCGCGTGTGGATGTCCTCGCCACGCTGGAATGCCTCGATGATGGCCGGCTCCTCGCTGAGGTGGGCGAGAATGCGCAGCTCGATCTGCGAGTAGTCGGCAGCCACGAACCGCCAGCCCTCGGCCGGGATGAACGCCGCCCGGATGCGCCGGCCGAGCTCCGTGCGGATGGGGATGTTCATGAGGTTGGGGTCTTGCGAGCTGAGCCGGCCCGTGGCGGCCACGAGCTGGTTGAACGTCGTGTGAATCCGCCCCGTCGCCGGATTCACCAGGCCCGGCAGCGCGTCAGCATAGGTGCCCTTGAGCTTGGCCAGCACGCGGTGCTCGAGGACCTTGGCCGGCAACGGATGCCCCAGGGCCAGCTCGGTCAGGACGTCGGCGTCTGTGGAGTAGCCGGTCTTGGTGCGTCGGGCCGTCGGCAGCTTGAGCTTCTCGAACAGGATGCGGCCCAGTTGCTTGGGGGAGGCGATCGTGAACTCCTCGCCGGCAAGCTGATAGATCTCCCGCGTGAGCGTGTCGAGCTGCCGCTCTAGCTCCTTGCCGAAGGCCTCCAGGCGGCTCGGGTCCACACGAATGCCGTGGCGCTCCATGACCGCCAGCACGGGCACCAGGGGCCGCTCGATCTCGTCGTAGAGGGCCCCAAGCGCCTCGCGCGCGAGCTCGGCCGCAGCGTGCGTCCAGTACTGCGCCACCCAGCGGGCGCGCGCGGCCAGAATGTCGGCTCGCGCCTCGGCGGGCGTGGTCGCGCTGAGCGAGGGAGGGCAATCCCCGAAGGCCTCCATGCAGAGGTCCTCCAGGCGATAGGTGGAGCGGGCCGAGTTGAGCAGGTACGCGGCTACCCCGCTGTCATGGATCGCGGGGGCCCGGCCCCGCCGCTCGAGCCACCACTCGAGCAGCGCCTTGCCGTCGTGCAGGATCAGCTCTCGCCCTTCTAGCAAGGCCGCCGCGTCGCCGGACTGCGCGGCCGCGAGGGCCGCTCCCCCGGCGGCGGGATGAAAGAGGCCGAGGCCCTCGACCCGGGGAACAGGTGGCTGGGGATCGCCGGCCCAGTCGATGGCGATCGGGGCGCCGGCGGGCACGCGCGCCAGCCAGGCGCTCACCGCCGCGCCATCAGCCAGCCGCTCGGCCGGCTCGGCGATCACCTGGGCGGCGGCGGCCTGGGCTGGCAGCTCCTTGAGCAAGCGGCTGAACTCCATCTCCACCCAGAGCGCGCGGAGGCGGGCCCAGTCGGGCTCGACGCGCCGAAATGCCTCCAGCTCGATGTTGATCGGCACTTCGTGGTTCAGCAGCGCCAGCTCCCGCGAGAGCAACGCCTCCTTGCGCCCGGCGGCCAGGGTCTCCCGCAGCTTGCCGCCGACCAGCGGCAGGTTGTCGTAGAGCTTGCCCACGCTGCCGAACTGACCGATGAGCTTGACAGCCGTCTTCTCACCGACCCCGCGCACGCCCGGAATGTTGTCGATGGAATCCCCCATGAGGGCCAGGACGTCCACGATCTGGGCCGGCTCCACACCCCACCGCTCGCGGACCTTCGCCTCGTCGTAGACCACCGACTCGCCCGTGCGTCCCACCACGCTGAGCACCCGGACGCGCGGACCGACGAGCTGCAGCAGGTCCTTGTCGCCAGTGACGACCACGACTTCGAGGTCGCTCTGCAGAGCCCGGGTGACCAGGGTGGCCAGCACGTCATCGGCCTCGTAGCCGGGCGCCTCCACCACCGGGATGTGCAGGGCCTCGAACAGGCGCCGCACATAGGGCAGCTGGCGTACCAGGTCGTCGGGCATGCCCGTGCGGGTCGCCTTGTACTGGGTGAAGAGGGCATCACGGAACGTGGGGCCGGGGGCGTCCCATGCGATGCCCAGATACTCGGGCTGCTCCTCGCGGATCAGCTTCCACAGCATGGTGCTCAGGATGAGCACGGCGTGACTCGGCATCCCCCGGGAGGTCGAGAGGTAGCCCACCGCGTGGTAGGCCCGGAACAGGTGCGAGTGCCCGTCGACGATGTAGAAGGAGCCTCGAAGCTTCACGCACCGAGTATAGCGGACGTGCTCCAGGGCCGTTGGATCGGCCCGCTCACCGAAGCCGGACCTCCACACATCGGCTCATCCCGCCCGCTCACCCGGCGTCATGACCGAGCTGTACGCGCTCCGGACGGCCGTGGTGCGAGTCCGGTAGTCGTCGAGGAACGCCTGGCGCGACGGATAGCCCAGCGCGCTGGCCACCCGGGCCGGCATGGGGCCCGCGAGCTCCAGGGTGTCGGGCGGACGCGCCGAGAGAAGCCGCAGCGCGGCGGACACGCGACGCAAGAAGCGGTAGTGGTCGGCCAGGCGCTCGGCCGTCGCCGGGGGTAGCGCTCCCAACCGGCCCAGCGCGGCCAGCGCCGCCTGCGTGGATGCCCGGCGCACGTCGGGATGCCGATGGCCGTGGGCGAGCTGCAGCGCCTGGACGAGGAACTCGACGTCCACCAGACCGCCCCGGCCGAGCTTGACGTGATAGCGCCCGGGCGTCTCCTTGCCGAGCTCGAGCTCCATCCGCGTGCGCACCTCCGCGATCTCCTTGAGCCCGGACGACGCCAGCGGCGTGCCGAAGACGTACCGTCGCAGCATGGCCCGCACCTGGCGCCCGAGGGCCCGATCGCCCAGCACGAGCCGGGCGCGCGTGAGGCTCTGCCGCTCCCAGAGGTCGGCATACTCGGCGTAGTAGCGCTCGGCGCCGGCCAGACTCGCGGCGAACCCGCTCCCCTTGCTGCCCGGTCGCAGGCGCAGGTCGACGGGGAAGGCCACGCCGGCCGCGGTGATGTCGCCGAGCGCGTTACCCAGCCGTTCCACCGCCGCACTCCAGAACGTGTGCGCATCCACGCGGTCGGAGCCGTCTGTCTCGCCGGCGTCCCCATACACGACGAAGAGATCGAGGTCCGAGCCGGTGGTCAGCTCCCGCCCTCCCAGCTTGCCCAGGCCCACGACCACCGCCGGCACGAAGCGCCCGTCGGCCCGGCGGGGCACGCCGTGGCGCTCGACGAGCGGGCCCAGGGCCAGCAGCCAGCCGGCGGCGAGAGTGGCCTCGCCGAGCGCAGTCATCTCCCGCGAGTAGGCCTCGATGCTCGTCACCCCGAGCAGGTACCGCCACACCACCGCGAGCTCCTCTCCCTGCTTGATCCGGCGCAGGCGGTCGCGCTGCTCGGCCACCGGCAGGGCCGGGGCGAACACCGGGGCAAGGGCCTCCCGGAACTCGCGCGCGGTCTTGACGCGTTCGATCGCCCGGGGATCGGCCAGGGTGGTCAGGAGCTCGGGCTGAGTGATGAGGAGCTGGGTCAGGAGGTCGCCCCCGGCGCACAGGCGGGCGAGGCCGCCGAGGACTTCGGCATCGGCGGCGAGCAGCTCGATCAAGCCTGCCCGGGGACCGGCGGCGCCCAGGAACCGCTCGAACTGATTGAGGGCCTGATCGGGATCGGGGCTCTTCCACACCGCGTCCAGCAGCGCCGGCATCAGCCGTTCGAGGGCGCGCCGCAGGGCCCCGGCGTAGGGCACCAGTGGCCGGCCCTCCACGATGAGACGCAGGTTGTGACGCGCGCGTTCGGGATCGGCGAACCCCGTGGCCCGCAGAGCCACCAGGCTCGGCAACTTCACGCGCCGGAGCCCCGGCGGGGGGGGCTCGCGGAAGAAGTCGCGGAAGGCCCGGTGCACGGCGCTGGTCACGGCGCGATGGCGCCGGACGAACGCGCTGGCCGCGCGGGGCGGCGCGCCGCCGAAGCCGAGCCGGCGGGCCAGCCGGCCCAGGGCCAGGCGATCCGTGGGCAACGTGTGCGTCTGCACCTCATGGACGATCTGCAGGCGGTGCTCGACCGTGCGCAAGTGGACGTAGGCGTCGGAAAGCGCCCGCACCAGGGCGGGCGCGAGGTACCCCCGCTCGGCCAGGCGGAAGAGCGCCTTGAGCGTGTTGCGCTCGCGCAGCCAGGAATCGTCGCCCCCGTAGAGGAGCTGCAGCGCCTGGACGAGGAACTCGATCTCCCGGATGCCGCCGCGCCCGAGCTTCACGTTGTCGCGTCCCCCGTCGCCGGCTCGACGATCGAGGGCCCGGTCGATCTCCCGCTTCATGCCCCGGATGGCCTGCACGATACGAGGGTCCTGGCCCGGCCGGTAGACGACGTCCCGCACCAGCTCCATGAAGCGCGCCCCCACTCGCTGGTCGCCGGCGCACACGCGTGCCTTCAGCAGCGCCTGACGCTCCCACAGCTCGGCCCGCTCGGCGTAGTAGCTGCGGTAGGCGTCCAGTGACAGTACAATCGGCCCCATCCGGCCTTCCGGGCGCAGGCGCAGGTCGATCCGAAACGCGTTGCCCTCCTCGGTGACGGATTCCAGGAACGCCACGAGATCCCGAGCGAGCCGGGCGAAGTACTCCCCGTTGGCGAGCCGGCCCGCCGGCCCCCCTTCGGTCTCGCCATCGTCACCGTAGACCAGGATCAAATCGACATCGGAAGAGTAGTTCAGCTCCTCGCCCCCGAGCTTGCCCATGGCGATGACCGCCAGGCCCGTGGTGTCGCCGTCGGCGGCCTGGGGCGCTCCCCACTGCGCGCGCAGCGTCGCGTCGCCGAAGCGCCAGGCCTGATCCAGGCAGACATCGGCCAGGCGCGAGAGCTCCTCGGTCGTCACCGTGAGGTCGGCATCGCCCAGGAGGTCGCGGCTGGTGATGCGCAGGAGCTGGCGGTACTTGAAGCGCCGCAGCGCGTTCATCCGAGCCTCGGGGCTCGCGAAGGGGGCCAGGGCGAGGGCCAGGTCGGCCTCGAGCTCGTCGGGCAGCCACTGGCGCATGGTGCGGGGCTCCAGCAGCCAGGCCAGCATGCTGGGCCGACGCCTGAGCGCATCGGCCAGGAACTGACTGGCGCCGAAGAGCCGGCCCAGCAGGGTGGCCGCCCCGGGATGCGCGGCCAGCGTTTGGAAGAGCACAGCGCGATCCACCACGCCGGCGTAGTGCTCGAGGTTGTTGAGCGCCATGTCGGGATCGGCGGCCGCCGTGAGCTCGGCGAGCAGGCGGGGGAACGCCGGGGCCAGCAGCTCGCAGTCCCGCGGCGTGGGGGTGAGGGCGGCCAGGTTCGCCGCCGCCGCCCCCGGATCGGCGAAGCCCAGCCGGCGCAGCGCGGCGCTCGGTGCCGCGGGAGCGCCCGCTGCTCTCAGTAGTGCTACCGGGTCCAGGCTCAGACCGCCGAGTCTCCGGTCTCGCCGGTGCGGATCCGGATCCCCTCGTCAATCGGCAACACGAAGACCTTGCCGTCGCCGATCGAGCCGGTCTTGGCCGCGCCCACGATCGTGGCGACCACCTTGTCGGCGAGCGGGGCCGGCACCACCACTTCGATCTTGACCTTGGGCAGGAAATCCACCGCGTACTCCGAACCCCGGTACAGCTCGGTGTGCCCCTTCTGGCGACCGAAACCGCGGACCTCGGTGACGGTCATACCCACCACGCCGATCTGGGTCAACGCTTCCTTGACGTCATCGAGCTTGAAGGGCTTGATGATGGCCTCGATCTTTTTCACCGTCTGCCTCCGCGGAGGTCCCTACACCTCCTCGAGAATCGGGAACGCCAGCGCCGACACGTGCGAGGAGATGCGCTTGAGGTTGGTGAGGATGTCCAGGTGGATCTCCGAGGTCTCCAGAGACTCGGCCAGACCCTGCCGGAGCCGCCCCAGATGCGACTCCCGCAGCTCGCGCTCGCGCTGCCGGATGATCGGGCGCTGGTCCAGCACGGACTGGGCCAGGCCCCGGTCGCCGGCGGCCACGGCGGCGATGGCGATCTCGAGATTCTTGGAGACCATGCCGTGGAACTCGACGATCTCGCTCCAGCCGGCCTCCGAGAAGCGCCGGCCGTGGTAGAGCTTCTTGCGGGCCAGCTCCATCAGATTCTTGTCGATGATGTCACCGATGTTCTCGAGGTTCCCGATGACGGAGATCAGCGCGATCTCCTTGCGGGAGAGGTCCGGCCCCATGGTCTCCCGCCCCAGGCGGGTCAGGAAGAGCTTGATCTCCCGCTCCAGAAAGTCCACCTGATCGTCCCGCTGCTCGACGTTCTCCAGCAGCTCCTGGGCGTCGTTCCGGAACACCGGGACGACGTCACGCAGCATCCCCTGCACCACGTCAGCCATGCGCAGCGCTTCCCGCGTGGCCTGGCCCAGGGCCAGGGACGGCTGATCGAGGGCTCGCTCGTCCAGGTAGCGGGTCTTGAAGGGATTGTCGCTCTGCTGATCGGGTGGCACCAGGGCCTCGATGGCCCGCGCCGCCAGCGCGGCGAAGGGCAGGAAAACCAGGCTGATGCCGACGTTGAAGAAGGTGTGCGCGTTCGCGATCTGCCGGGCCGGGTCGGCTGCGCTGGCGGCGACCAGCGCGGTGAAGGGGCCCATGAACGGCGCGACCAGGGCCACCCCGCCCAGCTTGAAGGCGATGTGGGCGGCGGCCACCCGCTTGGCCTCCGCCGACGTCCCCACCGACGCCATGAGCGCGGTGGCGCAGGTGCCCACGTTGGCCCCCAGCACGATGGCGATGGCGCCGGGCAGGTCGAGCAACCGCTGCTGCGCGAGCGCGAGGGTCAGCCCGATGGTCGCCGCCGAGGACGTCACGAACGCGCTGAACACGGCGCCGCCGATCAGCGCGATCAGCGCGTTGTCGGCGAGGGCGGCCAGCACCTGGGAGGCCAGCGGGTTGGTACGAAGCGGGTCCACACCGTCGAGGATCAGCTTGAGGCCGAGGAACATCAGGCCGAACCCCAGCACGGCCTGCCCGATGTCCTTCAGGGTGCGTCGCTGGGCGACGGCGATGGTGGTGAACCCCAGCCCGACCAGCAGCAGCGCGTAGTCCGTGATCTTGAGCGCGATGAGCTGGACGGTGAAGGTGGTGCCGATGTCGGCGCCGAGGATGATGCCGAGTGTCTGCCGGAAGGTCATGAGCCCGGCGGAGACGAAGCCGATCAGCATCAGTGTCGTGGCCGCCGAAGACTGGATGATGGCGGTCACCGCCGCCCCCGAGAGAACGGCCAGCAGCCGATGGCCGGCCAGCCCGGTGAGCAGGTGACGCAGCCGCCCCCCGGCCGCCCGCTGCAGGCCGTCCCCGCTCAGCCGGATACCGTAGAGCAGCAGGGCCATCCCCCCGAACAGCGCTAGCAGCACCGTCATAACTTGGAAGGCGCGCCGGGAGACGGCGACGATCGTGGCACCTCACGCGAAGGGGGGAGGTTTGGAGGGGGCGCCCCGGGAGACGGCGACGATCGTGGCACCTCACGCGAAGGGGGGAGGTTTGGAGGGGGCGCGCCTCGCGCCCCCTCCAACTGGAGATGCCGCGTGTCATTCAGCGTGACGATCCGCGGCGGCTGCACCACGGTGACGGAGGCGTTGTCGACGCGCATCCGCCAGAGCCCGTTCAGCGAACAGCCCAGCAGGTGGCAGGCGTAGACGCTGATGACGCCGCCGTGAGC
>DATBIM010000118.1:0-7702 GCA_036556905.1 Candidatus Methylomirabilota bacterium | reverse complement strand
CCGTTCAGCATGTCATGGGCCGAGGTCTGGTCGGTGACCACGTCGAAACGGATGCCGCGCCGGGCCAGCTCGGGGTGCGTCTGGGCGGCGTTGCCGTGAAGCGCGATCGACAGCGGCCGCCGGGCCCGGCGCGCCTCCTCCGCCCACGCGAGGGCCTCGTCGAGGGAGCTGGTCGCACGGTCGACGTAGCCCAGGCGCCGACGGCGCTCGACCCGCTCCGGGTCCACCTCCACGATGACGGCCACGCCGCCGTTCATCGTGATGGCCAGGGGCTGGGCGCCGCCCATGCCACCCAGGCCCGCGCTCAGTACCAGGCGGCCGGCTAGCGAGCCGCCGAAGTGGCGGCGGGCGCAGGCGCCGAAGGTCTCGTAGGTGCCCTGGAGAATGCCCTGGGTGCCGATGTAGATCCAGGAGCCGGCCGTCATCTGCCCGTACATCGTCAGCCCCTGGGCCTCGTAGAGGCGAAAGTGCTCCCAGTCGGCCCAGGCGGGGACGAGCAGCGAGTTGGCGATGAGCACGCGGGGCGCGTCGGGATGGGTCGAGAAGATTCCCACAGGCTTGCCGGACTGCACGAGCAGCGTCTCGTCGTCCCCCAGGCGCTGCAGCGCGGCCACGATGCGGTGGTACGCGGGCCAGTCGCGGGCGGCCCGTCCCGAGCCACCGTACACCACGAGGTCCTGCCACCGCTCGGCGACATCGGGATCGAGGTTGTTCATGAGCATCCGGAGGGCGGCCTCCTGCGGCCACCCCCGGCAGGCGAGCGTGCTGCCGCGGGGCGCGCGGATCGGGCGGGCCGGACGCCCCGCGCCGGACGCCTCGCCGTCCATGGGGGGACGCTCAGACCGCCATGATGTGGTAGCCGCCGTCGACGAAGATCACCTCGCCGGTGATTCCGGAGGAGAGCCGGGAGGCCAGGAAGAGCGCGGTGTCCCCGACCTCGCGGGGCTCCACGTTCCGTCGGAGCGGCGCCTTCTCGGCGTGATGCTGCAGAATGCCGGTGAAGCCCTTGATGCCCCGGGCGGCCAGCGTGTTCACCGGACCGGCCGAGATGGCGTTGACGCGGATACCGCGCGGTCCGAGGTCGGCCGCCAGGTAACGGACGGCGGCTTCCAGCGCCGCCTTGGCCACGCCCATCACGTTGTAGTTGCCGGCCACCTTCTCGGAGCCGTAGTAGGTCATGGCGATGACCGAACCCTGACCCGATTTTTCCAGCAGGGCCCGGGCCCCCCGCGTGAGGGCCACGAGCGAGTAGGCCGAGATGTCGTTGGCCAGCTTGAACCCCTCGCGCGAGGTCGCGACGAACTCGCCGTCCAGGTCCTCCTTCTGGGCGAAGGCCACGGAGTGCACGAGCGTGTCCAGCGCGCCGACCTCCCGGGCCAGCCCGGCGAAGACGGCGTCGATCTCGGTGTCCGAGGTGACGTCGCAGGGGTAGAGGAGCGAGCCCGGCAGGGTGGCGGCCAGCTCGTGCACGTTCTCCTTGAGGCGCTCGCCCTGATAGGTGAAGGCCAGCCGCATGCCGGCCCCGGCCAGGGCCTGGGCGATGGCCCAGGCGATGGACCGCTTGTTGGCCACCCCGAAGACGATCCCGGTCTTGCCGTCGAGGAGTTTCATGGACGCCTCCGCCGCCATGATAGTACGACTGCCACCGGAACCCGGCCTTCCCTTCGCCCTCGGGCACGTGCCGTGGAGTATACTCGCGCAGGCCTCGACCCCATCCTCGAGAGGGTGACCGTGATCTCCAACCATGTGAAGCAGACGCTGCGAGCCGGCCGGCCCCAGTTCGGCACGCTCCTGAATTTCGGTGACCCGCTGGTGGCCGAGATGATGGCCGCCGTGGGCTTCGACTGGCTCCTGGTCGACACCGAGCACGGACCGATCGACCTCGCCACGCTGGCCACCATGTTCGCCACGATCACCCGTTACCCGGTAGCGCCGCTGGCCCGCGTGCCGGCCCTGGCCGAGGAGAACTTCAAGCGCGTGCTCGACGCCGGCGCCTGGGGCGTGCTGGCGCCCAACGTGCGCTCGCGGCAAGAGGCCGAGCTGCTGGTGGCCGCCTGCAAGTATCCGCCGGCGGGCATCCGCAGCCTGGGCGCGGGCCGCTTCGCGCTCTCGTTCAAGACCGACCCGGCGACCTACTTCGCCCGGGCCAACGACGAGCTGCTGCTCATCGCCCAGATCGAGCACATCGAGGCCGTGAAGAACATCGACGCCATCCTGTCCGTGCCCGGTGTCGATGCCTGCTACGTGGGGCCCAACGATCTCTGCGCCTCGATGGGGCTGGCCCCCTCGCTGGAGCCGCCCCATCAGGAGTTCGCGGACGCCATGCGAACCGTCCTGGCCGCCGCCCGCCGCCACGGGGTGATCCCGGGGATTCACTGCGCCACCGCCGAGACCGTGAACCGCCGCATCGCCGAGGGCTGGCCTCTGGTGGGGATGATCAACGACCAGCGATTCCTCACCGGCGCGGCCCGGGCCGCCCGCGAGGCCGTCAAGACCGGGCGCGCATGAGCGGACGGCCCGGCCGGCTGGGTCTCGCCGTGCCCTTCTTCCACGCGCTGGGGACCGCCGAATACGTGGCCCTGGCCCGCGAGGCCGAAGCCCGCGGGTACGATACGGCCTGGACCGCCGAGGTCGCCGGCCAGGATGCCTTCACCACGATGACGCTCATCGCCAGCCAGACGACGCGGCTCCGCGTGGCCACCGGCGTCGTCCCCGTGCAGACCCGCACGCCGATCGTGCTCGGGATGACCGCGGCCACGCTGGCCAACATCGCGCCCGGGCGCATCGCGCTGGGGCTCGGCGTCTCCAGTCCCGTCATCGTGGGTCAGTGGCACGGCCTGCCCTTTCGCAAGCCGCTCCAGCAGCTGCGGGAGGCGGTCCAGGTGATCCGCCTGGTGCTGGCCGGTGAGCGGGTGAACTTCGACGGTGAGTTCTACCATCTGCGCAACTTCCGCCTCAGCCTGAAGGTCCCCGCCCCCGTCCGGATCTACCTCGGCGCGCTGGGCCCTCGCATGCTCGAGCTGGCCGGCGAGATCGCCGATGGCGTCCTGCTCAACTGGCTCGCGCCGGACGCGGTGCCGGCGTCGCTGAAGCATCTGGAGGTCGGCGCCCGCCGGGCCGGGCGCAGCCTGGGCGACTTCGAGATCGCGGCCTTCATCCGCACCTGTGTCACCGACGACGCGGAGTCCGCGCGCCAGTGGCTGGCCCGCGATATCACCGGCTACGCGACCGTCGAGGCCTACGCCGCCTTCTTTCGGACCTCGGGGTATGCCGAGGAGGTGGATGCCGTGCAGCGGGCCTGGCAGGCGGGGGACCGCGCCGGCGCCGTCCGGCAGATCTCGCCGCGCTTCCTGGATGGCCTCGGCGCCGTGGGCTCGGCCGACGCCTGCCGGGCCCGCATCGCCGAGTTCGCCCGGGCCGGCCTCACTATGCCCGTCGTCTTTCCCTTCTCACCCGAGGCCGATCCACGCCCCGGGCTGCTGCGGACGGTGCGGACATTTCCGTGAGCGGTGTCCGCTTCACCGTCCTGGGTGTGATTCCCGCGCGCCTGGAGTCCACGCGCCTGCCCCGCAAGGTGCTCCGGCTGATCGCCGGACGCCCCATGATCTGCCACGTCTGGGAGCGGGCGCGCCAGTCACCGCTCCTCGGCGAGGTGATGGTGGCCACCGACGCCCCGGAAGTGATGGACGTGTGCCGCGGGGCCGGGATCCCCGCCGTCCTGACCTCACGGGAGCACCCGTCCGGCACCGACCGGGTGTGGGAAGTGGCCCAGTCGCGGGCGGCCGACGTCTACGTCAATATTCAGGGGGACTATCCTCTGCTGACCGCCGGCCACGTGGCGAAGCTGGTGGAGCCGTTTCTGACGAGGCCCGACACGCAAGTGACGACGCTGCGGATCAGGGCGACGCCCGACGAGGTGTCCAATCCCAACGCCGTCAAGGTCGTCTGCGACGCGGCGGGACGGGCGCTCTACTTCTCGCGGTCTCCCATCCCCTACGATCGCGATGGTCGGCGCCCCGTGCACTACAAGCACGTCGGGCTCTACGCCTACCGGCGCCAGGCCCTCGAGGCTTTTCACCGTCTGGCGCCGTCACCCCTGGAGCTGGCCGAGAGCCTGGAGCAGCTTCGCCTCCTGGAGAACGGCATTCCCATCGTGGTGGCCGAGACGGACGAGCCGACGATCGCGGTCGAGACCGAGCAGGAGCTGCAGGCGGTTGAAGCCCACCTGGCGTCGCGCCGGTCGTGAGCCCGTCCGCGCTGGCTGGGCCTAGCCCTGACGAGGCTCGCCGCGCTGGCCTTGCTCGGTCTGGTCAGAGAGCCGGCGCGTCTCGGCTGAGACCCCCACGTGCACCTGGGTCGGCAAGGGAATCTCGATGCCCTCGGCGTGGAAGCGACGCAGGATCCGCTTGCGGAGCTCGTGCTGGACCGGGTACTGGTCGACGAAGCTCGCCACCTGGCAGATCAGGGTGAAGTCGAGCGAGTATGGGCCAAAGCCGGGGATGAGTCGAGCGAAGGGCGCCGGCTCGGCCAGGAGCCCCGGCACCTGACCGGCCGCTCGGGTGGCTTCCTCCACCAGGAGCCGTTCGACCTGATCGGGGTCGCTCCCGTAGCTCACGGCCACCGGGATCAGCAGCGCCATGCGGGAGTCCGGCAGATCGTAATTGGTGATGACCGACTCCGCGACGCGCTTGTTCGGCACCACCACGATGTTGTTGGGCAGCATGCGCACGCGTGTCGACCGCCAGCCCACGTCGACCACGAATCCCTCGACGTCGCTGGCGATCTTGACGTAGTCACCCACGCGGATCGGGCGATCCGCGAGCAGGTGCATGCCGGCGAAGAGGTTGGACAGCGTGTCCTGCAGGGCCAGCGCGACGGCCAGGCCGCCCACGCCGAGCGCCGTGAGGATGGGCGTGATCTTGATGTCCAGCTCGCCGAGAAGCACGAGACCGCCGACGACGAACACCGTGCCGCGGGCCCCCGTGCGGGCCAGCCCCGTCACGGCGCCGCCCAGGGCCCTGCCCTCGCCGGCCCGGGCGATCAGGGTACCCACGACGCCGGCGACGGTAATGGTCAGCGAGATGATCACGCTGATCTCGAGGATCACGGCGAGCTGCTCGCTGAGCCGACGGGGCAGCCGCTCGAGCTCGCTGGCCACGTCGACGGCGACGTAGAGACCCAGCACCAGGCACCACACCAGCGAGGGAACGCGGACGGCTTCGGCCAGGGCGGCCACTGGCCCCTGCGGTTTCGCCCACCGCCGGGCGAGCGCGAGCAGGGCCCCGCGCACAGCCAGGGCCACCAGCGTGGCGACGAGGAAGGCGACGCTCGGCCAGAACAAACGCCACATGGCGCTCATGCTATCGTAGGTGCCGTCATGGGACAGGCCCGTTTCTCATACGGCTGGGTGGTGGTCGGTGCTGCCGCGTTGATCACCTGCGTCGGCATGGGCGCGCTCTTCTCGCTCGGCATCTTCCTCAAGCCGATCGAGGAGGCAATGGGCTGGAGCCGCACCGGCATCTCGGTGATCGCCCTCCTCAACTGGATCTTCATGGGCGTGGGCTCCTTCCTGTGGGGAGCGCTCTCCGACCGCTACGGCGGACGCGTGGTGGCCCTGGCCGGGGGTGCCCTGCTCGGCCTGGGACTGGTGCTCTCGAGCCAGGTCGTCGCGCTCTGGCAACTGCAGATGACGTTCGGCGTGATGGTCGGCCTTGCCGTGGGCGCGTTCTACGCCCCCCTCACCGCCACCGCGACCCGCTGGTTCACGGCGAACCGCGGGCTGGCGGTCGCGCTCGTCTCGGCGGGGATCGGCCTGGGGGTCCTGATCGTCTCCCCGCTGGCGCGCTGGATCACCAGCGTCGCCGACTGGCGCATCGCCATGCTCGTGCTCGGGGACCTGGCCTGGCTGACCATCATCCCGGCGGCCCTGCTCATCCGCGAGCACCCGGCCGGCACTCGCGAAGCCGGGCTGGCCAGAACGGCGGTTCCCGCCGAGCGCGACTTCTCGGCCGCCGAGGTCGCCCGCGCGCCGCAGTTCTGGATCATCGCCCTCACGCACTTCGCCTGCTGCGCCGCGCACTCCGGTCCCATCTTTCACATGGTGACGCACGCGATCGATCAGGGTGTGACGGCCATGACGGCAGCCACCGTGCTGAGCATGTCCGGCCTGGCCTCGGTCGTGGGCCGTATCGGAACCGGGATGCTGGCCGACCGCTTCGGTGCCAAGCACACGCTGGTGGCGGGCCTTGCCCTGCAAGCGGTGATCGTCTATCTCTACCTCTTCGCCCAAAGCACCGCGACCTTCTACGGCCTGGCCCTCGTGTTCGGGGTCGCGTACGGCGGTGTCATGCCACTCTACGCCCTGCTCACCCGTGAATACTTCGGCGAGAAGGTGATGGGAACGGCATACGGCGGCGTGTTCCTCGTGTCCACCCTGGGCATGGGGCTCGGCTCCTTCGCCGGCGGATGGCTCTATGACAATCTCGGCAGCTACGCCTGGCTCTTCATCAGCTCGGCGGGCATCGGCGTCATGGCCTGGCTCCTCGCTATGACCTCGCGGGCGCCCCGACCGATCTCGGCCGTCGTCGCCGCGCGCTGAGGGCTTTGACCGTTGACACCCCGGTGATGGGGTGTTATCACTTTCCCCACTCTTCTCAACTGGTTAGCCGTTCCCGGTAGCGGCCGCAGCCCACCCGAGCAAGGAGGAACACGGATGCAAAGGCAATCCATGGATCGCCGCCACTTCCTGAAGGTGTCGGGCGCCGCGGCGGCGGTGGTCGGCACGGGACTCGAGGGCATCGTCGAGGCCCGCCGTGCGCCGGCCTACGCGCAGGGCGGCAAGCTGCACATCGTCCGCTGGGTCGACTTCATCCCCGAGGCCGACGTGGAGCTCAAGCGTCAGGCGCCGGAGGCCTCCAAGGCCCTGGGCGCGGAGGTGACCTTCGAGTTCATCAACGGCAACGATCTGCAGCCGCGCATCACGGCCGCCGTCCAATCGGGCAGCGGCGCCGACATCATCCAGATGCTGTGGAACTGGCCGCACCTCTACGCCAACGCGCTGACCGACGTCTCCGACGTCGCCGAGCCCATCGGCAAGGCCCAGGGCGGGTTCTACGACGTGTTCCAGGCGACCGCGCGCGTGGGCGGCAAGTGGCTGGCCGTGCCCCATGGCGTGGTCGGCAACGCCATCGCCTATCGGCGCTCGTGGTTCAACGAGGTCGGGGTCAAGGAATTTCCCAAGACGTGGGACGAGTGGCGGGAGGTCGGCAAGAAGCTCAAGGCCAAGGGCAAGCCGGCGGGCCAGGCGCTCGGCCACTCCTTCGGTGACCCGCCGACTTTCTCCTACCCGCTGCTGTGGGACTTCGGCGGCGCCGAGGTCGACAAGGGCGGCAAGAAGGTCGTCCTGAACTCGAAGAACACGCTCGAGGCCGTGAAGTTCATGCAGGCGTTCTGGAAGGACTCGTGCGACGAGGGCGGGGCCGCCTGGGACGACACGAACAACAACCGCGCGTTCCACGCGGGCGAGATCAGCTCGAGCCTCAACGGCGCGTCGATCTACATCGTCGCCAAGCGCCAGAAGGACAAGATCAAGGACGACAAGGGCGAGCCGCTGTTCCAGGACATCGAGCATGCCGCGCTCTTGCCCAAGGGACCGGCCGGGCAGTTTGCCCTCTACGTGCCCTTCCAGCACTCCATCATGAAG
>DATBIM010000117.1:0-34756 GCA_036556905.1 Candidatus Methylomirabilota bacterium | reverse complement strand
GCCTGCAAACAGTGGAACCAGCTGGCGCCCGAGGAGCCGGAGTGGACGGGGAGCTACCAGAACCACCTGCACTTCACGGACACGAGCTACCGCCTCGTGCGCTTCTTCGAGGAGGGGGACGGCAAGGGCGGGCTCACCTGGCACATGATGTCGGACGTCTGCAAGCACTGTGCGCAGGCGGGATGTCTCGAAGCCTGTCCCACCGGGGCGATCTATCGGACAGACTTCGGCACCGTCAACATCAACCAGGATATCTGCAACGGCTGCCGGTACTGTGTGTCGGCCTGCCCCTTCGGGGTCGTGGCCTTCAACGAGGGCACGGGTACCGCCACCAAGTGCACCTTCTGCAACGATCGGATCCACAACGGGCTCGGCCCGGCCTGCGCCAAGGCCTGCCCGACGGAATCGATCCGATTCGGGTTCCGTGACGAGCTGGCCACCAAAGCCCGCAAGCGGGTCGACGATCTCCGCAAGATGGGCTTCAAGGAGGCCCAGCTCTACGGGGAGGACCAGAACGGCGCCCTGGGCGGCCTCAACGCCTTCTTCCTGCTGCTGGACAAGCCCTCCATCTATGGCCTGCCCGAGAGCCCGAAGCTGCCCCAGAGCAACGTCTTGGTCGACTCACTGCTGGCCATCGGCTCGGCCGTGCTGGTCGGGCTAGGGGCGGTCATGACCTTCCGCAACCGCGGCGGGCAGGGAGGGGCCTGATGGAACCCGGACTGCTCAAGAGCGCGGATTGGCCGCTGCTGATCGACCTCTACTTCTTCCTGGGTGGCGTGGCCGGGGGTGCCTTCGTCCTGGCTACCGTGGCGGCCTTCGTGGACGAGCGGCGCTTCCGGGACCTCATGCGGGTCGGCTACTACGTGGCGCTC
The DNA here is from genome assembly GCA_036556905.1 of Candidatus Methylomirabilota bacterium. Classification (GTDB taxonomy): domain Bacteria; phylum Methylomirabilota; class Methylomirabilia; order Rokubacteriales; family CSP1-6; genus 40CM-4-69-5. The sequence goes on along the minus strand of DATBIM010000117.1, from coordinate 33,884 downwards.
CTCGCCGTCATCCCCGGGCCCATTCTGTTGATCATCGACCTGGGCCTGCCCAGCCGCTTCCTGCACATGCTGATGGTGAGCAAGCCGAGCACGGACATCGGCATGAACGCCATCACGGCGGGGCCGTTTCATCTCAAGCTGCTGTCGCCCATGAGCGCGGGCGCCTGGGCGTTGCTGATCTTCGGCGCCTGCGCCTTCCTGGCGGCGCTGATGGTCTTCCTGGAGGACCGGGGCAACCGCCGGTTCGGGCTCTCGCGGACCATCGTGGGTATCGTGGGCAGCGTCTTCGGTCTGTTCCTCGCCGCGTATCCCGGCGTCCTGCTCGGTGCCACCGCCCGGCCCCTGTTCATCAACTCCCACTGGCTTGGCGCGCTGTTCCTGGCCGTGGGTGGCGCGACCGGGGCGGCCGCCATCGCGTTGATCATGAGCATCCTCGGCGGGCAGAACCGTGAGGCCCTGAGCCGTCTCATGAACTTCACCTCGCTCGCGCTCATCCTCGAGGCTGCCCTCCTCGTCCTGTTCGTCGCCACCGTGTGGATGACCGGATCGGCAGGCATCAGGCAGGCACTCGGTCAGCTCCTGGCCGGCTCGGACAGCCTGCTCTTCTGGCTGGCCGTCATCGTCGGCCTCGTGATCCCGCTGGCGCTGCAGTTCGGTGGAGTGATCCGGAAGGCCAACCCGGGGCTGGCCGCCCTGGTCTCGGTGCTCGTCCTCGTCGGCGGGTTCGTCGTCAAGTACGTGATCATCGCGGCGGGGCAGCGAGTGCTCTCGTAGCCCCGGTGGTGTCGCCTCGGGCAAAGCGGGGCCGTTCCTGAGCTACGAGGGGCTGGTCCAGGAGTGGGAGGATCTCCTCCGCCGCCGTCCCGCGTTTCGCGACGCGCTCCACGCCTACGGCGAGATCTTCGCGGCCTGGAGCCGGTGGTCCGCCGCCGGGATTGTCCCGCTCGAGTGGAGCGCTGACCAGTGCCGTGACCGGTGGGCTCGGGGCGTGCCGCTGCTCGCCGAGACCAGCCCCGCGCTCGACCCCGAAGCGCTTGAACCGCTCCTGGCGCCCGCCCTCGATATCCTCGCGATGGTCGGCGTTGACGAGGCTTCGCTGCAAGGCTTCGCGCAGGCCTGGGACCGGGGCGAGGTGACGCCGCTCGCTCTGCTACCTGGCGGGAACGCGACCGGCGCCCTCCTGGCCCCGGAGGCGTGGACATTCCTCGGCTGCGGGGGTCTCCGGCCGGCCCTGGAGAGCTACTTCGCCGACTGTCGTCCATCCCTCACCGAGGGGGCTTGGCAGCGCGGCGTCTGCCCGTTCTGCGGGGGCGCCCCCGGGTTCACCGACATACTCGAGAATGGCGGGCGTCGCCTCGTCTGCCATTTTTGCGGGGGAGGCTGGATCTTTCCGCGCCTGCGCTGCCCGTCGTGCGACACCGCCGACACCAAGCAATTCGTGAAGTTCCAGGGAGAGGACAAGGAGGAGGGATACCTGATCAGCGCCTGCCGGGCCTGCCGGGCCTACCTCAAAGAGCTCGACCGGCGGGTGAGATGGAATGCCGGCACCGCGCTCGTGGAGGACTGGGGCTCGCCTCACCTCGACGTCTTTGCGCACCGGTCGGGATACTGGCGGGCCGTGCCAACCCTCATCGAGCTGGAGCAGGCTACGCGCGCTCGCGCCTGACGTCGGTCCGGGCGGGGGCCGGCGAGGCGCATCGGAATTGTGGTAAAATCCACTGTCCTGGAGCCTGTCATGCCGGGCCTGTTCACCCTCGCTGTCGTCGCTTACGTCTGCGCGACCGGGCTCGCCTTCGCCTATCTCATCCAGCGCGAGGAGCTGGTCTATCGCATCGGCTCCGTGGTCACCCTGGGCGGCTGGGCCCTTCATGGACTGGCCATCGTCAAGGCTGGCGTCGAGATGGGTCGGCCTCCCCTCGACACACTGTCCGACGCCGTCTCGGTGGCGGTGTGGGTGGCGGTCGGACTCACGATGTGGGTGGAGCGCCAGTACGGCGTCAAGGTGCTGGGGGCCTTTGTGCTGCCCGTGGTGCTGATGCTCAGCGTGTCGTCGGTGGCGCGGCCCCTGGGTCTGGGCCCGATCGACCGGGCCCTGTCGAGTGCCTGGCTGACTGTCCATATCGCGCTGGCGCTGGTGGGCATCGCCGCCTTCGTTCTCAACTTCGCGGGCGCCATCATGTACCTGCTCCAGGAGCGCCAGCTCAAGGGCAAGCGCCCGGGCGCCGTGTATTATCGCCTCCCCGCACTGGCCACCCTGGATCGCTTGACGTATCGGACGCTCGCACTCGGGTTTCCCTTCCTCACCACGGCCATCATCCTGGGCAGCCTGTGGGCGAGCACCGCCTGGGGCAGCGTGTTTGCGTACGACCCCCTGGCCCTGTTCTCGTTCGTGGCCTGGGCCATCTACGCGGCGACGCTCGCCGGACGGACGGCCGCCGGCTGGCGCGGCCGGCGCGCCGCGTACTTCTCCATCATCGGCTTCGCCGTGCTCGTGCTGACGCTGGGGGCGGGCCTGTTCCTGCCCGGCCGGCACGGCTCCTGAGGCATGACCCTCTTCGCCTGTGGCCTCAGCCATCGCACGGCGCCGGTCGAGCTCCGCGAGCAGCTCGCCGTCGACGAGGACAAGCTCCGCGAGCTTCTGCGTGATATCCAGGCCACCGGCGCGGTGGCCGAGACGGTGATCCTGTCGACCTGCAACCGGGTCGAGGTCTACGGCGTGGCTGACGTTGCCGGTGAGGCGCGGACGGTGGCCTTCGGGCACCTCTGCCGCCATCGCGGCATCGTCCCGGCCGGGCTGGAGCCGCACCTCTACATGCACCTGGACGGGGATGCCGTGCGGCACGTGTTCCGCGTAGCCGCCAGCCTGGATTCGATGATGGTGGGCGAGCCGCAGATTCTCGGGCAGGTCAAGGACGCGTTCGCGCTCGCCCAGTCGTGCGAGACCGTGGGGCCCACGCTGCACTCACTGTTCACCCAGGCGTTTGCCGTGGCCAAGCGGGTGCGGACAGAGACGGACATCGGCCGGCACGCCGTGTCGGTGTCCTTCGCGGCCGTGGAGCTGGCCAAGAAGATCTTCGATGGCCTGCGGGGGCGGGCCGTCCTCTTGTTGGGTGCCGGCAAGATGGGCGAGCTGGCCGCGCGGCAGCTGGTCGAGCACGGCGCGTTCCCCATCTATGTGGTGAACCGGACCTGGTCGCGGGCTCAGGAGCTGGCCCGCGCGCTGTCGGGCAGTCCCGTGCCCTTCGACGAGCTCACCACCGCGCTCAGCGCCGTCGACATCGTGATCACCTCCACCGGCGCCGCGGCCCCCATCGTCACCCGCCGGATGGTCGGGCAGGTCATGCAGGCACGCGGCGCCCGGCCGCTGTTCTTCATCGACATCGCGGTGCCCCGAGACGTGGAGCCGGCCGTGGGCGAGCTGGCCGACGTCTACTGCTACGACGTCGACGATCTCCGCCAGGTGATCGACGCCAACCTTCGCGAGCGCGCCCGCGAGGCGGATCGCGCGGAAGTGCTGGTGGATCGCGAGGTGAGCAAATTCCTGGTCCGGCTCGGCGATGCCGAGGTGATCCCCACCATTGTCTCGCTGCGGGAACGGCTCGAGGCCATTCGCGCCGGGGAGGTCCGCAAGGCGTTGGCCCGTCTGCCCGATGCGTCGCCGGACACCCGGGACGCGCTGGAGGCGTTGTCCCTGGCCATCGTCAACAAGATCCTGCACGCGCCGATCACCAAGCTCCGCGAGTCCTCGCGGGCCGGGGCCGGCCGCTCCTGGCTGCAGCTCGTGCACGAGCTCTTCGGCCTGGGTACCCGTGGGGACAAGTGATGGGAGTGCGAGCCGCAGGACGTCGCGGGGCTGCAGTGCGAGCCGCAGCACGGCCGGGGGCTGGGGCCCCCGCGTGCGAGGCGAGCAAATGACTGTCTCGCCGTCCGAGGCGAGCGCATGAGCCAGTCCGTTCGGGTGGGAACACGCGGCAGCGCGCTGGCACTGGCGCAGGCGGACAGCGTCGCCGCGCCGCTGCGCCGCCTGGGTCGCGACGTCGAGATCGTGCCCATGAAGACCGAAGGTGACCGGCTGCTCGGAGCCCGCCTGGCCGATGTCGGTGGCAAGGGGCTGTTCGTTCGCGAGATCGAGCAGGCCCTGGCCGACGGCGTCATCGACATCGCCGTGCACAGTCTCAAGGATCTGCCCGCCGAGCAGCCGGTCGGGCTGGAGCTGGCGGCGTTTCCCCCGCGCGAGGACCCTCGGGACGTCCTCCTCACGAGGGCCGGGGGCGGGTTCGACACGCTGCCGCGCGGCGCGGTCCTGGCCACCTCGAGTCTGCGGCGCCGGGCCCTGGCCCTGGCTCTCCGTCCGGATCTCACCGTCGAGCCGATCCGGGGCAACGTCGACACTCGCTTGCGAAGGCTCGCCGAAGGAGTGTGCGATGCACTGCTGGTGGCGGCCGCCGGGCTGGCCCGGCTGGGCGTTCGTCCGCCCCATGCCCAGCCGCTGGCGCCGGAGATCTTCGTGCCGGCAGTGGGGCAGGGGATCCTGGGCGTCGAGGTGCGTCGCGATGATCGCGAGACCCGACGCCTGGTCCAGGCCCTGGATGACGCGCCGACACGGGCCTGCGCCCTTGCCGAGCGCGCATACCTGCGGCGACTGGGGGCCTCCTGCACGACGCCGATCGCCGGATACGCGGTGCTGGAGCCGGGGCCAGCAGGGGGTCGAATCCAGATGACCGCGCTGGTGGCCAGTGAGGATGGCCGGCGGGTCCTGCGCGCCGAGGCAATGGGTGCCGTCCCGGATGCCGAGAGAGTTGGGCAAGAACTTGCCGAAGAGCTCCTCGAGCAGGGGGCCGCGTCAGTCGTCACGCTCGATCCGGGGCGGTGGGCCTCGTGAGGGGCGGGCCCCTCAAGGGTCGGACGGTCGTGGTCACGCGCGCCGCCGCCCAGGCCGGCGGGTTCGTCGAGCTGCTCGAGGACGCCGGGGCCAGGGTGTTCCAGGCGCCGACGATCGTGATCGAGCCCCCACCGTCCTGGGCACCGCTCGACCGCGCCCTGGATCAGCTCGCGACCTTCTCCTGGGCGATCTTCACGAGCGTGAACGGAGTGAGTATGGTGGCCCGGCGCCTCGGCGAGCGCGGCCTGACCTGGACGGGCTTCATCGGACTGCGGGTCGCCGCTATCGGCCCCGCCACTGCCGAGGCCCTGGTGGAGTACGGCGTCCGGCCAGCCACCGTGCCCGAGGAGTACCGCGCCGAGGCGCTCGTGGAGCGTCTGCGGCCCCAGATCGGCCCGACCGACCGCGTCTTGCTGCCCCGGGCCGCCCAGGCCCGCGAGGTTCTGGCTCAGGAGCTGACGCGGCTGGGGGCCGCCGTGGTGGAGGTGGCTGCCTACACGACCCGCCGGGTCGAAGCGGGCACGGCACGCCTGCGCGAGGCGTTGGCCGCCGGCACGGTGGACGTGATCACGTTTACGAGCTCGTCCACCGCCCGCAACTTCGCCGAGCTGTTCACCGCGGAGGAGCGGCAGGCCTGGCTCGGTGGTGTGACGATCGCCTCCATCGGGCCTATCACGGCGGCCACGGCGGCCGAGTATGGCCTGACCACCCACGTGATGCCCCAGCAGTACACGATCGCCGCCCTGGCCCGCGCCATCAACGAGCACTACGCCCGTTCGCGGCAGCCGATACGGCCGGAACCGCGCCCGGACAGGAGGAGTCACTGATGGGACAAGGGATGTTCCGCCCGCGCCGCCTGAGGGAGAAACCGCTGCTGCGCACGTTGATGCGCGAGACCCGGCTGGCTGTCGACGATCTGGTCTACCCGGTCTTCACCGTTCACGGTCGTGGGATCCGCGAGCCGATCGCTTCGATGCCGGGCCAGTCCCGCCTGTCGATCGACGAGCTGCTCAAGGAGGCCAAGGACGTGGCGGCCATGGGGATTCCCGCCCTGCTCCTGTTCGGCCTGCCCGCCCACAAGGATGCGCGGGGTTCGGAGGCGTACGCGGATGATGGCATCGTCCAGCAGGCGGTGCGGGCCGTGAAGGACACGGTGCCCGACCTGCTCGTGATCACCGATGTCTGCCTCTGCCAGTACACCAGCCACGGCCACTGCGGCATCGTCGAGCAGGGCACGGTGCGCAACGATCCGTCCCTGGAGCTGCTCGCTCGGGTCGCCGTCTCCCACGTCGAGGCCGGCGCCGATGTGGTGGCGCCGTCGGACATGATGGACGGGCGGGTCGCGGCCATCCGCGAGGCCCTCGATGAGGCGGACTACGCGGAGGCCCCGATCATGGCCTACTCGGCCAAGTACGCCTCCGCCTTCTACGGCCCGTTCCGGGAGGCCGCCGAGTCGGCGCCGCAGTTCGGGGACCGGCGCTCGTACCAGATGGATCCGGCCAATGGCGCCGAAGCCATGCGGGAGATCGCCCTGGACCTCGACGAGGGCGCCGACATCGTGATGGTGAAGCCGGCACTGCCCTACCTCGACGTCATCTCACGGGCGCGCGCCGAATTCGGCGTGCCCCTGGCCGCCTACTCGGTGTCCGGGGAGTACGCCATGATCAAGGCTGCCGGACAGCTGGGTTGGCTCGACGAGGAGCTCGCCATGATGGAGGCCATCACCGCCATCCGGCGGGCGGGGGCCGACATCATCATCACGTACTTCGCCAAGGAGGTCGCGCGCGGGCTGGAGCGGGCGCGCTGACGGAGGCTCGGACCATCAGCACCCGCATGCGCATCTCGGCCAAGGGCGAGTATGCCATCAAGGCCGTGCTCGACCTGGCCCTGCACCATGGCCGCGGTCTGATCCCGATCCAGGAGATCGCCGGGCGGCAGCACATCCCCCAGCGGTACCTCGAGCAGGTGTTGCTGGCGCTCAAGCGGGCGGGGTTCCTCACCTCCAAGCGGGGCGCCGCCGGCGGCTATCTGCTCACGCGACCACCCGAGGAGATCACCGTCGGCGCCGTCCTGAGGGCGGTCGAAGGGGCCAGCGCGCCCTTCGAAGCGATGGGCCGAGACCACACCGGCCACGACGGTCATGACCTCGTCGGGCTGTGGGAGGAAATCGCCGGCGCCGTGTCCCACGTCGTGGACCGGCTCAACTTCGGCGAGCTGGCGGCTCGCGCGCGCGAGCGGCTGGCGGGGGCCCGGCCCATGTACCACATCTGAAGGGACGGGGACGCGATGACACGACCACGCGTGGCCGCAACGGTCCTGGAATTGATCGGGCGCACCCCGATGGTGCGGCTCAACCGGCTCCCCACGCCCGGCGGGGCTGAGGTGGTGGCCAAGCTGGAGTCCGTCAATCCCGGAGGGAGCGTCAAGGACCGCATCGCACTGGCCATGCTGGAGGATGCCGAGCGGCGCGGCCTGCTCAAGGCCGGCTCGACCATCGTCGAGCCGACCAGCGGCAACACCGGCATCGGTCTGGCCATGGCCGCCGCCGTCAAGGGCTACCGCCTGATCCTCACGATGCCGGACGACATGAGCGTGGAGCGCCAGCGCTTGCTGGCGCGCTTCGGCGCCGAGATCCAGCTCACGCCGGCGATCGAGGGCATGACCGGGGCGGTCTTCGCCGCCCAGGAGCTAGTGCGGGAGCACCCCGATTACTTCATGCCCCAGCAGTTCCAGAACCCGGCGAACCCGGACGCTCACCGCCGCACAACCGCGCTGGAGATCCTCGAGTCGCTGGATGGCCGGCGCATCGACGCCTTCGTCGCCGGGGTGGGCACCGGTGGTACCGTCACCGGGGTTGGGGAAGTGCTCAAGGCCAAGGTGCCGGGGATTCAAGTGATCGCGGTGGAGCCTGCCCGCTCGCCGGTGCTGTCCGGCGGCCGGGCCCGACCCCACGCCATCCAGGGGATCGGGGCGTCCTTCGTGCCCGGTGTCCTCAACCGGCAAGTGCTCGACCGCGTCATGACCGTGCGCGACGAGGATGCTCTGGCGTGGGCGCGGCGCCTGGCCCGGGAGGAGGGGCTGCTGGTGGGTATTTCGGCGGGCGCCGCTGCGTTCGCCGCCTGCGCCGTGGCGGCCGAGCTCGACCCCACGCGGCTCGTCGTGACCGTGCTGCCTGACACGGGTGAGCGTTATCTCAGTTTGGGATAGATGGGTGGTCACACCTCGCGTGAATGGGGGAGGTTTGGAGGGGGGCAATCTCTGCCCCCCTCCAAGCTAAAGGAGTAATACACGTATGAGCGTGATGGTCTATATTCCGACGCCGTTTCGACGGGCAACGGGCAATCGTGACCGCATCGAAGTCGGCGCGCACGACGTCGGCGGGCTCCTCGACGAGCTCGAGCGTTCGTTCGGCGGCCTCAAGGGACTGGTGCGCAACGACCAGGGCGAGGTACACCACCACGTCAACATCTACGTGAACAGCGAGGCCATCGAGGCGCTGCAGGGGCTGCGCACGACGCTCCGGGACGGTGACGAGGTGACCATCATTCCGGCGCTGGCCGGCGGCACGGCACCGCGATGGTAGAGCAGTCCGTGATCCTGACTCCGGATGAGCTCGCCGCCATCAAGGGCCAGGCCCTCGTCGAGTACCCGAACGAGTGCTGCGGGGTCATCCTCGTCCGCGGCGGCGAGCGTCACCTCATGGCCTGCCGCAACATCCAGGACGCCAAGCATCGCGAGGATCCCGTGGCCTTCCCCCGCACGGCGACAAACGCCTTCTACATGGATCCGCGCGATGTGCTGACCTTCTCGCGGCGTGAGGCCGAGGGCTTCCGGGTCGCCGTGATCTATCACTCGCACCCGAATGCGGGCGCGTATTTCTCGGCGACGGACATCGAGCAGGCGGCGCCCCGCGGCGAAGCGCACTACCCGGATGCCACCTACGTCGTGGTGTCGGTGGTCGACGGCGACGTTCCGGCGGCGGCAGCGTACCGGTGGAACGCGACCGGCCGGACCTTTCACCGGGTCGACGACGGCCACCTCCTCGGGCCGGAGCGCGGCAGCGGGCCGGAATCGTCGCGACTGATGGCGGCCGCGGAGCGGCTGATCCCGGGCGGGGTGAACAGTCCCGTCCGGGCCTTCCGCGGCGTCGGGGGCCAACCCTTCTTCGTGGCGCGGGCGGCGGGCGCCCGGTTGTGGGATGTCGATGGGCGCTCCTACATCGATTTCGTCGGCTCCTGGGGGCCGCTGATCCTGGGGCACGCGCCAGCGCCCGTCGTGCGGGCGGTGAAGGAGGCCGCCGGCCGCGGCACCAGCTACGGCGCGCCGACGCCCCAGGAGGTCGAGATGGCCGAGGCCATCGCGGCCGCGTTCCCCTCGATGGAGCTCGTGCGGCTGGTGAGCTCGGGCACCGAGGCGGCCATGAGCGCGATCCGGGTGGCGCGCGGGGCCACCGGGCGCGATCTCATCGTCAAATTCGACGGCTGCTACCACGGTCACGCCGACAGCCTGCTGGTGAAGGCGGGGTCGGGCGGGGCGACGTTCTCCATCCCCGACAGCCGGGGAGTGCCCGAGCGGCTGGCCGCGCTCACGCTGACCGTCGCATTCAACGACCTGGACGCCGTACGCCGGCTGTTCGGCCTGCGCGGGAGCGACATCGCGGCGGTCATCGTGGAGCCCGTGGCCGGCAACATGGGAGTCGTGCCGCCGGCCCCCGGGTTCCTGGCCGGCCTGCGCGATGTGTGTGCGCAGCACGGCGCGCTCCTGATCTTCGACGAGGTGATCACGGGGTTCCGGGTGGCCTATGGCGGCGCCCAGGCGCTCTACGGCGTCCGTCCGGACCTCACGTGCCTGGGCAAGATCATCGGCGGCGGCCTTCCGGTCGGCGCGTACGGGGGACGCCGCGACGTGATGGCCCACGTGGCCCCGCTCGGTGGCGTTTACCAGGCCGGGACCCTCTCGGGGAACCCCCTGGCCGTCGCCGCCGGGCTCGCCACGCTCCAGGTCCTGCGCCAGGGTGATCCCTACGGGCAACTCGAGCGGGCGGGGGCCCGGCTGGAACGCGGTCTCCGCACGGCAGCCGAGAAAGTCGGTATCCCGCTCACCGTCAACCGCGTCGGCTCCATGCTCACCGGTTTCTTCACCGATGGTCCCGTGAGGGACTACGCCTCGGCGCGCGGGGCCGACACCGCCCGCTACGCGCGCTACTTCCACCGCATGCTATCGCGCGGGGTGTACCTGGCGCCCTCGCAATTCGAAGCGGCGTTCGTCTCGCTCGCCCACACGGAGGCTGACCTGGTAGCGGCCGAGGCTGCCGCCGCCGACGCGCTGGCCGCTCTGGCCTGAGTCGCTGTTGACTTGTTTCTTGCGCTCGTGATACGGTGCACAAGCGTTTTCCAGCGCCGCGGAGGGCATCCGACTGTCAACGAAGGCGAGAGCGGGCGTGGCAGCGGTGGGGCTGGCGCTCTTCGTCATCCTGGTCGTCTTGGCGGTGTCTTCGTGGGGCCGTCGGCCAGCCGTGGCCACGGCGTCGCAGCAGCCGATCAACTTTCCCCATAACATTCACGTCCAGCAGTACAAGATGGACTGCGGGTATTGCCACACGGACGCTCGCCGCTCTGAGTACGCCGGCTTGCCCTCGGTGGCTCGATGCATGGGCTGTCACAAGATCACCGCCGCCGATCGGCCGGAAATCAAGAAGCTGGCCGACTACGCGGCCAAGAACACGCCGATCCCGTGGGTCCGCATCTACAACCTTCCCGAGTTCACGCACTTTTCCCACAAGGCCCACGTGCGGGCGGAGGTTCGCTGCCAGACGTGCCACGGACCCGTCGAGACCATGACCACCGTGGGCGCCACGACCGGGCCGCGACTCGACCACGACCTGCTCACCCTTGTCGGATTCCGGACGGCGCCGCCGCCACTCTCCATGGGCTGGTGCCTGGAATGTCACCGTCGGGAGAATGCGACGCGGGGCACCCGCGCTCCGCTCGATTGCATCGCCTGCCACCACTGAGGGGATAAATGCACCGGCGGGACTTCTTCAAGATCGTCGGGGTCTCGGGCACGGCGGCGGCCGTGGCCGGCTGCCAACAGTCAGCCGAGACACTCTTGCCGCTGGTCGTCCCCAACGAGCAGATCGTCCCCGGCGTGGCCGCGTGGTTCGCGACGGTGTGTCGCGAGTGCCCGGCCGGCTGCGGCGTCATTGCCCGCAATCGCGAGGGACGCGTCGTCAAGCTCGAGGGCAACCCCGACCACCCGGTGAACCGCGGCGCGCTCTGCATTCGCGGCCAGGCGGCCCTGCAGCACCTCTACCATCCCGATCGGTTCGCCGGCCCCCAGGGGCGCCAGGGGGGTGCGCTCAAGCCCGTTGGGTGGGACGAGGCCCTGAAGACGGTCACGGCCAAGCTCGCCGAGCTTCGCGGGGCGGGCCGGGGCCGGAGCGTGGCGCTGGTCAGCCAGCTGGAGAGCGGCAGCCTGGGTGCGCTGATGGATCGCTGGACGCAGACGCTGGGGACGCGCCCGCGCGTCACCTTCGAGCCCTTTGGCTACGAGGCGATCCGCGCCGCGAGCCGGATCGTCTTCAACCGGGACGCCATTCCGCACTACGTCTTCGAAGAGGCCGAGGTCGTCCTGTCCTTCGGCGCCGACTTCGTGGAGACCTGGCTCTCCAACGTCGAGCACGTGGGTGGCTTCTCGCGGATGCACGGCTTCAGCGGGGGCCGGGCTGGCACCGTCATCCAGGTGGAGCCGCGCCAGTCGCTCACGGCGGCCAACGCCGACGAGTGGGTGCGCAACGCCCCCGGCACGGAAGGACTGCTGGCACTGGCGGTGCTCAAGGTGATGGTGGACGAGGGCCGCGCCGAGCGCCGCTTCGGGGAAGCGGTCGCGGGGATCGACGTGAGGAAAGTGGCCGAGGAGAGCGGCGTCCCGGTCGACACGATCCGGCACATCGCCTCCGTGTTCGGCCGCGCCAAGCCCGGACTGGCCGTCGGGGGCGGCGTCGCGGTGACCGGCGCCCACGCCACCGCCACGCTGGTGGCCATCAACCTCCTCAACGCCGCCGTGGGGGCGCCGGGCCGGACGCTCATGTTCGGTGCGGACGTCGCGTACGGGAACGTCACGCCCTACGCCGAAGTGGCGGCGCTGGTCGCCGCCATGGCCAAGGGTGAGGTGGAAGTGCTGCTCCTCGGCCCCCGAGTCAACCCGGCCTTCACGCTGCCCGGCGGGCTCAAGTTCGCCGAGGCGGCAGCGAAGGTCCCCCTGGTCGTGTCGTTCGCCACCCACCCCGACGAGACGACCGCGCTGGCGCACCTGGTCCTGCCTGATGTCCACTGGCTGGAGACGTGGGGGGACTACGCCCCGCGGGAAGGCGTGCTGGGCCTCATGCAGCCGACCATGTCGCCGGTCGGCGATTCCCTGCCGACGGGCGAGGCCTTGCTTCGGATCGGCCGCAGCGTGCTGGGCGGCGAGGAGGGCAAAGGCCCGCTGCCGTGGGGGTCCTTCGAGCAATATCTCAGATCTGTGTGGGAACCGCTCGTCAAGGCCGAGCCGAACGGCTGGGAGCGGGCGCTCCGGCGCGGCGGCGTCTGGAGACAAACGCCGGCGGTGGCCGTGACCACGAAGGTCAGCACGGTGGAGGCGGCGCCGCCCAAGCTCGACGGCGATGCGGCGGGGTTGACACTGCTGGCGTATCCGTCGTTCCGGTTCTACGACGGTCGGAGCGCGGGGGCGGCCTGGCTCCACGAGGCCCCCGACACGATGACCCAGGCGGTCTGGGACGCGTGGGTGGAGATTCCGACGGAGACGGCGGCCAGGCTCGGCGTCGGCGCGGGCGATGTCGTGCGCGTCACCTCGCCCCACGGCGCGCTGGAGTTGCCCGCCTATGTCTCGTCCACGTTGCATCCGGGCGCTGTCGCCATTCCGATCGGGCACCGCTACGCCGGCTACCACCTGGCTCAGAAGTACGTGGCGGCGCCGCCGACGTCGCTGAGCCCCCTGGCCCTGCTGGGTGGAGCCGCCGACCCCGTGTCCGGTGGCGCGGTGTTCCTCGGCGTGAAGGTGACGCTGAGCCGGACCGGCGCCCGGCGGCCCCTGGCCATCTTGCAGGCGACCCACGACCAGGATCACCGCGAGCTCGCCCAGCACGTGGGCCTGCGAGCGGCGCGCGAGGAGGCCCTGCGCGGCAAGCCCAAGCCGCATGAGTTCATCAGCCTGTATCCGCCCCAGCAGTATCCCGGTTATCGCTGGGGTCTGGCCATCGACGTCGACCGTTGCGTCGGCTGCCAGGCGTGCGTGGTGGCCTGTCAGGCCGAGAACAACGTGCCGGTCACCGGCAAGGCCGACTGCGCCTACGGCCGGCAGTTGCACTGGCTGCGGATCGAGCGGTGGGCCGAGGGCCTAGCCTCGCATCCCCACAACCTGTTCCTGCCCATGCTGTGCCAGCACTGTGAGGTCGCGCCCTGCGAGCCCGTGTGCCCGGTGTTCGCCGCCTACCGCACCGAGGAAGGATTGAACGGCCAGGTCTACAACCGTTGCGTGGGGACCCGGTACTGCGGCAACAACTGTCCCTATCACGTGCGCCGCTTCAACTGGTGGAACTCCGAGTTTCCGGCCCCGCTCGAGGTGCAGCTCAACCCCGACGTCACCGTGCGCCAGCTGGGCGTCATGGAGAAGTGCACGATGTGCATCCAGCGCATCATGGCTGGCAAGGACCGCGCCCGCGACGAGAAGCGCCTGGTGCGGGATGGCGACATCCAGACGGCGTGCCAGCAGACGTGCCCGGCCCAGGCCATCACCTTCGGGAACCTCAAGGACGACCGGAGTGAGGTCTCCCGGCTCGCCCACTCGCCCCGGGCCTATCACGTGCTGGAGGAGATCGGCACGCGGCCCTCGGTGGCCTACCTCCGGAAGGTCGTGAGGGAGGGCGCGTGAGCACGGCCGTCGAGCGCCGCACGGGACCGCCGACCTTCGCCGACGTCACCCGGGACGTCCTCCGCACGCTGGGGGCGCCGGGCAACCTCTATTTCGCCTGGATGTGCGTGGTGGGGCTTATCCTGGCCGGCGGCATCCTGGCCTGGACCTGGCAGATCTGGATCGGCATGGGGGCGGCCGGCAAGCGGACGCCGCAGATGTGGGCGATGTACATCACCTCGTTCGTGTTCTGGATCGGTATCGGGCACGCCGGCACGCTGATCTCGGCGATCCTCTATCTGTTCCGGGCCCGCTGGCGCACGTCCATTTTTCGGGCCGCCGAGGCGATGACGATCTTCGCGGTCATGACGGCGGGGCTCTTCCCCCTGATCCACGCCGGCCGGATGTGGTTCGCCTATTTCCTGCTCCCGTACCCCAACCAGCGCGAGCTCTGGCCCAACTTCCGCTCGCCCCTGGTGTGGGACGTCTTCGCGATCTCGACCTATCTCAGCATCAGCACCGTGTTCTTCATCGTCGGGCTCGTCCCCGACATCGCCGCCCTGCGCGACGTGTCCACCGGATGGCGCCGGCGCATCTACGCCATGCTGGCGCTGGGCTGGGAGGGCTCGCATTCGCAGTGGCGCCACTATCGGCGGGCCTACGGACTGTTCGCCGCCCTGGCCACACCGCTCGTGCTGTCGGTGCACAGCGTGGTCTCCTGGGACTTCGCCATGGCCCTGGTTCCCGGCTGGCATTCCACCCTGTTCGCCCCCTTCTTCGTGGACGGCGCCATCTTCTCGGGCTTCGCCATGGTGCTGGTGCTCATGCTCCCCATGCGGCACTACTTCGGATGGCACGCCTACATCCAGGACAAGCACCTGGACGCCATGGGCAAGCTCATCCTGGTCACCGGACTGGTCCTCACCTACTTCTATCTCTGCGAGATCTTCACCACCTGGTACAGCGGCGACCATTTCGAGAAGGCGTCGCTCTTCTGGCGGATCACCGCGACCTATGCCTGGGCCCTGTGGCTCATGTACTTCTGCAACTGCATCGCGCCGCTCGTCCTGTTCTCCCGACGGGCCCGCACCAGCCCGACCATGCTGTACATCGTCTCGATCCTCGTGCTCATCGGTATGTGGTTCGAACGCTTCAACATCATCGTTCCCTCGTTGGGTCGCGACTTCTACCCCTACACCTGGGGCATCTACGTGCCGACGGTCACCGATACGATGATCGTGGTGGGCAGCTTCGCCTGGTTCTTCATCCTCTTCCTCGGCTTCATCCGCATCATGCCCTCCCTCTCGATCGTGGAGGTGAAGGAGACCTTGCCACTGCCCGTGAAGGATCGCGCTCATGGCGGCCACTGAGACCGTCGTCGGCGTCTTCGCCCACGTGGACACCACGGTACGGGCCGTGGAAGAGCTCCGAGCCAAGGGCTACCACGATGTGGATGTGTACTCGCCGGCCCCGGTCCACGAGATCGAGGAGGTGCTCGAGCGTGACCGGCCGGTCAGCCGGGTCCGGCTGTTCACCCTGCTGGGCGGACTCACCGGCGTGGTCTCGGCCTTCCTTCTCACCATCTGGACCTCACTGGTGTGGGGGCTGGTGACCGGCGGCAAGTTCTTCCAGCTCGACCCCGGCGGCACCATCAGCGGCTCCTCGCTCCCGCCGTTCTTCATCATCGCCTTCGAGCTGATGGTCCTCTTCGGGGGCGTGGCGACGCTCATCGGGCTGGTCGTGCTGGCCCGACTGCCGCGCCTGCGCCCGTCAACGGCCTTCGATCCGCGCTTCACCAACGACCGTTTCGGGGTGAGCGTGCACTGCGCTCCTGAGCGCGCCGCATCGGTTCGCCAGATTCTCAGTGCGGCCGGCGCCGAGGAGGTGCGGGCGTGAAGTACCTCTTCATCCTGGTTCTCCTCATCGTGGCCGGCTGCGGGGCCCTCATGGTGGCGGTCATCGGCTATCGCTGGATGCACAACATGTCGGAAACGGCCCGCGTGCTTCCGGGCGAGCGGCTGTTCCCGATGCCGGCGGGCGTGGTGCCGCGCGGCGGTGAGCTCATCCTGCCTCGCGAGCAGCGTGATGTGGCCGCCAAGCGTCCCAATCCCGTCAAGGCGACGCCGGCCTCCGTCGCCATCGGCAAGCAGCACTTCGCTACCTTCTGCGCGCCGTGCCACGGGCCGGAGGCCCGGGGCGGAGTGACCGGGCCGGTGGCGGCGAAATTCATCCCGCCGCCCGATCTGACCAACGCCGAGTTGCAGCGCCAGCGCACGGACGGGTACTGGCACAGCTACATCCTGGCCGGCGGGGCCGTCATGCCGGGATACGTCGAGGCGCTCTCGGCGGAGGAGGCCTGGCACCTGGTCAACTACTTGCGCAGCCTGGTTGCGGTCCGATGACCACGACCCGGCGTCGAGCTTCCCGATGACCGTCGTGTGGAGCGGGCTGGCGGCCCTGGGAGCGCTGGCATTCCTGCTCGGGGTGAACTCTGCCGATGCCCCGCGTGTCTGGTCCGTGTACCTGGCGAACCTCGTGTTCTGGGCGGGGCTCGCGGTCACCGGGCCGGCCATCGCCGGTATGATGCAGCTCACCGAAGCCCGCTGGTCGCCGAGCGTCCGTCGCATCGCCCTCACGACCGCGGGCTTCCTGCCGGCGGCCTTCGTTCTGCTCCTGATCCTCTTCGCCGGGCGGGTCGAGCTCTACTCCTGGGTCACCCGACCGGTGCCCGTGAAGGCGGCCTGGCTCAATACGCCGTTCTTCTGGGCCCGCACGCTGGGCGCCGCCGCCGTGCTGTTCCTGGTGGCCTTCGCCTTCGTCCGTCTGCTCCTGCGGGATCCCGCTCAACCGGGGGACGCGGTGGAGCGGGGCCGCCGCAATCGCTGGGCCGTGGTGCTTTTGATGCTGTGGGTGATCACGGTGTCGCTATGGGGCTTCGACCTCGTGATGTCGCTGGACCCGATCTGGTACAGCGGGCTCTTCGGCGGCTACTTCGTGGTCTCCACGCTCTACACGGGCTTCGCGCTCCTGGCCATCCTCACCGTGCGGGCCAACGCCCGGGGGCTGGCCGCCGTTCCGCCCTCGGCTGTGCAGGACGTGGCCAAGCTGCAGTTCGGCCTCTCGATCATGTGGATGTACTTCTTCTGGTCGCAATACCTGGTGATCTGGTACGGCAACGTGCCGATCGAGACCCGGTTCGTCGTCCGCCGGTTCTTCGTCCAACCCTGGCAGACGCTGGCCTGGGTGGTGATGATCGTGGGGTGGCTGATCCCCTTCCTCTATCTGCTCAAGCGCCTGACGGGCCGCCCGCCCCAGCGGCACACGCCGCTGGTGGTGGTGGCGGCGTTCGGGCTGGTGGGCATCTTCCTGGAGCGTCTGCTCGTCATCGTGCCCTCGGTGCTGCCCGGGGCCGGGTTGCCCCTGGGCTGGCGCGAGGTGCTCATCACGGCCGGCTTCCTCGGGCTCTTCGTGCTGAGCCGCCGGTGGTTCTTCGCCCGCTTCCGGCCCGTCCTCGATCTCCCGCATCCGCGACATTGACTGGGCACGGGCACCCGGGCTATCGCCCGCCCGTGCCCCGCCGGAATCACCGATGACGGTTGTTGGTCTGCGTTCCGCGAGTCGCGACGCCACGGGACGCTGTCCGTCGCCCGACGGGCGGTGCGGGCGTGTACACTAGGCGCTGTGCTGACCGTCGAGGAGGCCCTCGCGCAGATCCTCACCCGGGCCCGGCCGCTCGAGCCGGAGCGCGTGCCCCTGGGCGCGGCGCTGGGGCGCGTGCTGGCCGAGCCCGTGATCTCGCGGCGCGAGATCCCTCCCTGGCCGAACTCCTCGATGGACGGCTACGCGGTGCGCGCCGCCGACACCGCGAATGCCCCCCTCACGCTGACGGTGACGGACCGGATCACGGCCGGCACAATCTCCGCCCGTCGCCTCGCTTCCGGTCAGGCCGCGCGGATTTTCACCGGTGCTCCGCTCCCCGACGGCGCCGACGCCGTGGTGCCCCAGGAGGACGTGGAGGCGGACGCCGCGCGCATCCGTATCGCGCGCGCGGTGGTCCCCGGCGCCTTTGTCCGTCCCCGGGGTGAGGACGTGCGGGTAGGGGACCGGGTGATGGAAGCGGGGCGGCCGGTCCACGCCGCCGAGGTAGGGATGCTGGCAACGCTGGGCCACTCGCCAGTGCTCGTCCACCGCCGGCCACGCGTCGCGGTGCTCTCGACGGGAGACGAGCTGGCCGATCTGGGGACCGAGCCGGGCCCCGGACAGATTCCGAACACGAACACCTACTCGCTCATGGCCCAGGTGCTGGAGGCCGGCGCGGAGCCCGTCAACCTCGGCGTGGCGCCCGACCTCCTGGAGGCCATCCAGGCGCGCATCCGCTGGGGACAGGGCGCCGATGTGTTCGTCTCGTCGGCCGGCGTGTCGGTGGGAGATCTTGACCTGGTGCGAGAGGCGTTCACCCGGTGCGGAGCCGAGCTGCATCTGTGGCGCGTTTCCATGCGCCCGGGCAAGCCGATCACGTTCGGGACGCTGGAACGGCGACTGATCTTTGGCCTACCGGGCAATCCCGTGTCGGCGATGGTGACCTTCGAGCTCTTCGTCCGACCAGCGCTACGCCGGTTGGCAGGGCACGAGCGGGTGGCCCGGCCACGGATCCGAGCCCGGGCCCTCGATCCCATCGCCAACCCGGGACATCGGCGCGGATATCTGCGCGTCACGCTCGTACGGGAAGGCGACGAGTACGGGGCGCGGCTGACCGGGGACCAGGGTTCGGCGATCCTGACCTCGATGGTCCAGGCGGACGGACTTGCCGTCATTGCCGGCGACTCTGTGGTCGCAAAGGGAGAGAGTGTCGAAGTGATTCCTTTGCGAGATGTCAGCTAGCCTTCGGTACGGCAAAGCTCCAATCGATCCAGCTCCGGTTTCGTCGTCGCTCGAGCCGCGGGGAGCTTTTGACTTGCCGTTCGCGGGCATGCTACGGTGCGCCCGGGTCATGACACGGACACTCTGGGCGGTGGCCGTGCTGCTCGTTCTCACCGGCGGATGTGCAACGGGTGGCGGCAACGTCCGGCAGCTCCAGGCCGAGGTCGGCACGCTGCGCGCCGAGCTCGCCTCCCTCCAGCAAGCCCACGAGCAGTACACGCGCGACGCCGCCACCCTGCGCGCCAGTGTCCGCGCGCTCGAGGGTGAGGTGAGCAGCCTGCGGGGTGCCCTTGCCGAGACGTCGAAGGCTGTCCGCCAGCTGACGGGTCGCCTGGGCAGCGTCGAAGATGGTGTGAAGTCCAACCGCGCTGATTCCGCGGCGCGGCCAGCATCCGTTGTCGCGACAACGCCACCGCCCGCGCCCCCGACGCCCGCGCCCGCCGAGCGGCCGGCGCGGGATGGAGCCGCGCGGGACAGCGTGCCGCGCACGGCGGCGGCGGAGACGGCCTACCAGACGGCGCTCGCCGCCTTCCGGGCCCGCGAGTACGGCCAGGCCGTCCTCGACTTCCTGGACTTCCTCGTCAAGTACCCGAAGCACTCGCTGGCCGCCAACGCGCAGTACTGGATCGGCGAGGCCTATTACATCCAGCGTGACTGGCGCCAGTCGCTGACGGAGTTCCAGCGGGTCCTCGACCACAACCCGTCGAATGGCCGGGCCGCCGAGACCCTGCTCAAGATCGGCCTCTGTCACGCCAATCTGCGCGAAGCCGCGCGTGCGCGGACCGCCTGGCAGCGTGTCGTGCAAGAGCACCCCGACTCCGAGGCCGCCGCCAAGGCGAGAAACCTGCTCGCCGCCAGCCGAGGCTCGGTCCGCCGCTAGCGGTCCAGACCGTCCGGGTCGCCAGCGTATCGGTTCGGAATCTTGACCGGGCGACCCCAGCCCAGGCAATGTGGCCGAAGCGATGGAATGCTTCGCCCTCGATCCCCGCGACACCCGGTATCCCGCGCTACTGGCGGCCGCTCCGGCGCCCCCGGATCTCTGGGTGCGCGGGACGCTGCTGGATGCCGACGCGCTGGCCATCGCGATCGTGGGGACCCGGCGAGCGAGCGCGTACGGCGTCGCGGTCGCCGAGCGTCTGGCCTTCGACCTCGCCGCACGCGGCATCACCATCGTCAGTGGGTTGGCGCGGGGTATCGACACCGCGGCCCATCGCGGCGCCCTCGGCGGCGGCGGTCGGACGCTGGCCGTCCTCGGTAACGGCGTCGATGTCGTCTACCCGCCCGAGAACCGAACGCTGATGGATGAGATTGCCGCCCGGGGCGCCCTGCTGTCGCAGTTCCCTCCCGGCACGGCGCCGCTCGCCTGGCATTTCCCGGCCCGTAACCGCACGCTGGCCGGTCTCGCCCTCGGGGTCGTGGTGGTCGAGGCGCCCGAGCGCTCGGGAGCGCTGATCACCGCGTCGCTGGCTGCCGATCTCGGCCGCGAAGTGTTCGCCGTTCCAGGCCAAATCACGTCGCTGACGAGCCAGGGCTCGAATGCCCTCATTCAGGACGGTGCTAAACTGATACGAGGTTGGCAGGACGTCGTGCAAGAATTGCCAGACCAGTGGCGTCGTGCCGTCCGCGCGCCGTCGCCGGGCCAGGAGGCTGACGCACCGGCGGTCGACAGCGAGGAGGGACGCGTCCTGGCGTTGCTCAGGCCCGACGAGCCGCAGCACATCGAGATGTTGATCGCGCGCACAGGGAGCACTCCCGGCCGGGTGGCGGCAGCGCTGATCGCGCTCGAGCTCAATGGTCGGGCCCGCCAGCTCGACGGGCAGCGCTGGGTGACATTTCCCAACAGGGGAGGGAGATCGTAGTGGCGAAAGGCCTGGTGGTGGTGGAGTCGCCCACGAAGGTGAAGACGATCCAGAAGTATCTGGACTCGAAGTACATTGTCAAGGCCTCGATGGGCCACGTCCGCGACCTGCCCAAGTCCTCGCTCGGGGTGGATCCCAAGCGGAACTTCAAGCCGAAGTACGTGGTGACGCCTGGCAAGAAGAAGGTGCTGGACGACCTCAAGAAGGCGGCCGAGCGGGCCGAGGCGCTCTACATCGCCACCGACCCCGATCGTGAGGGTGAGGCCATCGGCTGGCATCTCGCTCAGGAGCTCGCCGTCGGCAAGCGCAAGGTGTACCGGGTCGCCTTCAACGAGATCACCGAGCGCGCGGTCAAGGCCGCCTTCCAGAATCCCGGCAAGATCGATCTCAAGAAGGTCGATGCCCAGCAAGCGCGCCGCGTGCTCGACCGCCTCGTCGGCTACAGCCTGTCGCCGCTGCTGTGGGAGAAGGTGCAGCGGGGCCTGTCGGCTGGCCGGGTGCAGTCCGTGGCGGTGCGGCTCATCGTCGATCGCGAGCGCGCCATCCAGGCCTTCCGTCCCGAGGAGTACTGGTCCCTGCACGCCCGCTTGCGCGCCCAGCAGCCGCCGGAATTCGTGGCCACGCTCAGGGAGGTTGCCGGCGAGAAGGCGGTGCTGTCCAACGAGGAGACGACCAGGGCGCTCATGACCGCCCTCGACGGCGCCCGCTTCGTGGTGCGGAGCGTGACGCGCGGCGAGCGCCGGCGCAACCCGGCGGCTCCCTTCATCACGTCCACGCTGCAGCAGGATGCGGGACGCAAGCTCGGCTTCACGGCGAAGAAGACGATGACGGTGGCCCAGCAGCTCTACGAGGGCGTCAGTCTCGGCGAGGAGGGCCAGGTCGGCCTGATCACGTACATGCGGACGGACTCGGTTCGTGTGAGCCGGGAGGCGCAGGAGCAGGCGCGGGCCTGGGTCAGGGGTCGGCTGGGCGGTGAGTACGTTCCGGAGACGCCGCCGACGTACAAGTCGCGCGGCAGCGCCCAGGAGGCTCACGAGGCGGTCCGGCCCACCGACGTCGATCGTGAGCCGCGGGCAGTGGCCCGCTTCCTCAACCGGGACCAGCTCGGCCTCTACCGCCTCATCTGGGAGCGTTTCCTGGCCAGCCAGATGGTGGCTGCCGTCTACGACACGGTCAGCGCGGATATCGACGCCACACCCGCTGAGGGCAGGCCACCCACGGTGCGACCCGGGCACGCGGCCCCCGCTACAACAGACGCCACCCCTGCCGAGGGCAGGCCACCCACGGTGCGACCCGGGCACGCGGCCCCCGCTACAACAGACGCCACACCCGCCGAGGGCAGGCCAGCTATATCATGCCTGTTCCGGGCCCAGGGCCAGACCCTGAAGTTCAAGGGCTTCACGGCTGTTTACGTGGAGAGCCGGGAGGACGACGGCGCTGGCGAGGATGAGGGCGAGCTCCCGATGCCCGCGCTCACGGAAGGCGAGGTGCTCAGGGTTCTCGGGCTCGAGCCCAAACAGCACTTCACCCAGCCGCCTCCTCGCTACACGGAGGCGGCGCTGATCAAGGCGCTGGAGGAGCTGGGCATCGGGCGACCGTCCACCTACGCCTCCATCCTCGGCACCATCATCCACGACCGTGGCTACGTGCGGCGGGAGCGGCGCACGCTGTTCCCGACCGAGCTGGGTATGGCCGTGACCGACAAGCTCCTGCCGTACTTCCCGGAGGTCATGGACGTCGAGTTCACCGCCCAGATGGAGGATCACCTCGACAAGGTCGAGGAGGGCGAGCGGAACTGGGTCGAGACGGTGAAGGAGTTCTACGAGCCCTTCAAGCGCGATCTGGCCCGGGCCAAGCGGGAGATGTCCAACGAGAAGCAGGGTACCCCCACCGGGGAAACCTGCCCCGACTGCGGCGGCGAGCTGATCGAGCGGCGCGGGCGGTTCGGCAAGTTCATCGCCTGCTCGAACTATCCCGACTGCCGCTACACTCGCGACCTGAGCGGCGGCGAGCGGGCTGAGGATGAGCCGACGAACGAGGTCTGCCCCGCCTGCGGCCGGCCCATGGTGATCAAGCGCGGGCGGTTCGGCAAGTTCATCGCCTGCTCGGGTTATCCCGAGTGCAAGACGACCAAGCCGGTCACCCTGGGCATCGCGTGCCCCGAGACGGGTTGCGCCGGCGAGCTGGTGGAACGGCGCTCGAAGCGGGGCCGGACGTTCTACGGGTGCTCGGCTTATCCCGCCTGCAAGTTCGTCCTGTGGCAGCGGCCGGTCGCCGAGCCCTGTCCGAAGTGCGGCGCGCCCTTCGTCACCACGCGGATGACGCGGGGACGCATGACGCTGACGTGCGTCAAGGAGGGCTGCGACTTCCGCCGGGAGGCCGAGCTGCCGGTCGGATGAGCGACCCGCTGGAGGCCTTCCTCCGCCACCTGCGCGTCGAGAAGCAACTCTCCCCCCACACGCGCCGCAGCTACCGCAGCGACCTCCAGCAGTTTCGCAGCTACTGCCTCGAGGCCACCGGGGGCCGCGTCCTCAACGAGGCGCTCCGCGCCGTCGATGCCCGGCTCGTCCGGGCCTGGCTCATGCACCTGCACGGCCTGGGGCTGCAGCCGGCATCGGTCGCCCGAAAGCTGGCGGCCCTCCGAAGCTGGCTGCGGTTCCTCGTGCGCCGCGGCGTGCTCGCGGGCAATCCAGCCGCGGAGGTCCGCGGCCCCCGCCTGGGCCGAAAGCTGGCCGCGTTCCTGCCGATCGACGAGTCCCAGGCGTTGCTGGACAGTGGCTCCGCGCCGGCGCGAGATCGAGCCGTCCTCGAGCTGCTGTATGCCAGCGGGCTGCGGGTGTCCGAGCTGGCGGGTCTCGATCTCGACGATGTGGATTTCGCCCGGCGGACCGTGCGCGTGCTCGGCAAGGGCGGAAAGGAGCGGGAGGTCCCCTTCGGCGCTCGGGCGGCCGTGGCGCTCGACGCCTATCTGCGGGCTCGCGGTCACGACGGAGGCCCGCTGTTCCGGGGCCGTCGCACGGGCCGGCTGGGGATCCGGAGCATCTTCGAGATCGTGCGGCGCCAGGCACGGGCCGCGGGGATCGCGCGGCGGGTGACCCCGCACACGCTACGGCACACCTTCGCCACGCACCTGCTCGACCGGGGCGCCGACCTCCGGATGATCCAGGAGCTGCTCGGGCACAGCCGCTTGTCCACGACGCAGCGCTATACTCACGTGAGCGCCACCCAGCTCATGCGAATCTACGACCGCGCCCACCCCCGCGCCCGCCGCCAACCCGATTGATCGACCCCATCCGCGCTACCACCGTGCTCTGCGTGCGCCATCGCGGGCAGGTGGCGATCGGGGGGGACGGTCAGGTGACCATTGGCCAGACCGTCGTCAAGGCCGGGGCCCGCAAGGTCCGCAAGCTCTACCACGATCGGGTGCTGGCCGGCTTCGCTGGCGCGGCCGCCGATGCCTTCACGCTGTTTGGGCGCTTCGAGGGGCGGCTCGAGGAGTTTCGCGGCAACCTGGCCCGGGCCGCGGTGGAGCTGGCCAAGGACTGGCGGGCCGATCGCGTGCTGCGCCGGCTGGAGGCGCTGCTGGCGGTGGCCGATCGCGAGCACAGCTTCATCGTGTCGGGGACCGGTGATCTCATCGAGCCCGACGACGGCCTGATCGGCATCGGCTCGGGCGGCGCGTACGCGCTGGCGGCGGCCCGGGCGCTGATCGCCCACACCGAGCTCGACGCCAGGACGATCGTCACCGAGGCCATGCGCATCACGGCCGGTATCTGCGTGTACACTAACGACCACATCACGGTCGAGGTGTTGTGAACCCCGGATTGACGCCTGCGCAGATCGTTGCCGAGCTGGACCGCTACATCGTAGGGCAGGAGCGGGCCAAGCGCGCTGTCGCCATCGCCCTGCGTAATCGCTGGAGGCGCCAGAACCTCTCGGCCGAGCTCCGGGACGAGGTCGCTCCGAAGAACATCATCATGATCGGCCCCACCGGCGTGGGCAAGACAGAGATTGCCCGCCGCCTGGCCAAGCTCGCCCAGGCCCCCTTCGTCAAGGTCGAGGCCTCCAAGTACACCGAGGTCGGCTACGTGGGGCGCGACGTGGAGTCGATGATCCGGGAGCTGACGGAGCTGGCCGTGACCATGGTCAAGGCCGAGATGGCGGCCGCCGTCCACGACAAGGCCGAGGAGCTGGCCGAGGACCGGCTGCTCGACCTCTTGCTGCCCCGGGGGAGGGAGCCCTTCTCCAGCGAGTCGCTGGAGGAGGTGGGGGTGGGCGCGCGTGAGGCTACCCGCGACAAGCTGCGCGCCCAGCTCCGGGCCGGCCGTCTGGACGACCGCATGGTGGAGCTGGAGACACAGCAGCAGGCCATGCCCATCGTGGAGGTCTTCTCCGGGCAGGGGATGGAGGAGATGGGCATCAATCTCCGCGACATGCTCTCCAACATCATGCCCAGCCGGACCAAGCGGCGCCGGCTCCGGGTGGCCGAGGCCCGTCGCCTGCTCGTCCAGGAGGAGGCGCACAAGCTGGTCGACCAGGAGGAGGCGGTGAGTCAGGCGGTGCGGCGCGTGGAGAACTCGGGCATCGTGTTCATCGACGAGCTCGACAAGGTCGCCGGGCGCGAGGGTGGACACGGCCCCGACGTCAGCCGGGAAGGGGTGCAGCGTGACCTGCTGCCCATCGTGGAAGGCTCCGCGGTCACCACGAAGTACGGGATTGTCCGCACCGACCACATCCTGTTCATCGCCGCCGGGGCCTTTCACGTGACCAAGCCCGCCGATCTGATCCCCGAGCTGCAGGGTCGCTTTCCCATCCGGGTCGAGCTGGACCCCTTGACGCGAGACGATTTCGTCCGCATCCTGACGGAACCTCGGAACGCCCTGATCACCCAGTACGTGGAGCTGTTGAAGACGGAGACGGTGACGCTGCGATTCACGCCGGACGCCATCGACGCGGTGGCCGACATCGCGATGCGGGTGAACACGGCCACCGAGAACATCGGGGCCCGCCGCCTCTACACCATCATGGAGCGGCTGCTGGAGGAGGTGTCCTTCAGTGCCCCCGACCTGGGCGGCAAGGAGATCACCGTGGACGCCGGCTATGTCCATCAGCGGCTCACCGACATCATCCGGGACCAGGACCTGTCCCGGTACATCCTGTAGGCGCCTGTGAGCGAGAGCGACGCGCTGCGCCGGGCCGAGATCCTCATGGAGGCGCTCCCGTACATCCGGGAGTTCCGGGGCAAGACCGTCGTCATCAAGTACGGCGGCGCCGCCATGGAGCAGGGGGACCTCAAGGAGCCGTTCGCCCTCGACGTCATTCTGCTGCAGCTGGTGGGGATCAGTCCGGTGATCGTCCACGGCGGTGGCCCGCAGATCGGGGCTCTCATGAAGCGACTGGGCAAGGAGCCCCGCTTCGTGGGTGGGATGCGGGTGACCGACGAGGAGACGATGGAGATCGTCGAGATGGTGCTGGTGGGCAAGATCAACAAGGAGATCGTCGGGCTCATCAACCACCACGGCGGTCGCGCCGTTGGCCTCTCCGGCAAGGACGCCGACCTGATCCGGGCCCGGCGTCGGGCCCACCGGCTCCCCAGCGGTGAGGAGATCGACATCGGGCTCGTCGGCGAGGTGGAGGCCGTGAACGCCGAACCCATCCGCCTGCTGGAAGAGCACGGCTTCATCCCGGTCATCGCGCCCGTCGCCGTCGGCGACCACGGCGAGACCTATAACGTCAACGCCGACCTGGTGGCCGGCGAAGTGGCGGCGGCGCTCAGCGCGGAGAAGCTCATCCACCTCACCGACGTGCAGGGAATCCTCGACGGGGCGGGGCGGCTGGTGAGCACCCTGGCCCGCAAAGAGGCCGAGCGCCTGATGCAGGAGGGCGTGATCGAGGGCGGGATGCTTCCCAAGGTGGAGTCCTCGCTGCGGGCCCTCACCGGTGGCAGCGCCAAGGCCCACATCGTCGACGGCCGGGTACCCCACGCCATCCTGCTCGAGATCTTCACCCGCGAAGGCATCGGTACGGAGATCGTGCTCTGATGGACACCAAGACGCTGCTCGAGTGGTCGGCCCGTTACCACACGCCCAACTACGGTCGGGTCCCCATCTGCGTCGTCCGTGGCGAGGGTGTGCGCCTGTGGGACTCCGAGGGGCGGGAGTACCTGGACTTTACCTCCGGGATCGCCGTGACCGCGCTCGGGCACTGCCATCCCCGGGTCACCGGCGCTATCCGAGAGGCCGCGGCCACGCTGCTCCACGTGTCGAACCTCTTCCACACGGCGCCGCAGATCCACCTGGCCAAGCTGCTGTGCGACCATTCCTTCGCCGACCGGGTGTTCTTCTGCAACTCCGGCGCCGAGGCCAATGAGGCGGCGCTGAAGCTGGCCCGCAAGTACGCCAAGGAGCGCTACGCCTCCGATCGCTACGAGGTGATTGCCACCCGGGACTCCTTCCACGGGCGCACGCTGGCCACCGTGACCGCCACCGGTCAGGAGAAGTACCAGCACGGGTTCGAGCCGCTGATGCCCGGCTTCAAGCATGTGCCCTACAACGACCTGCGCGCCATGGAGCGCGCCATCGACAGCCGTACCGCGGCGATCCTCGTGGAGCCCATCCAGGGCGAAGGCGGCGTCAACGTCCCCGACGACGACTACTTGCCGGGTCTGAGGAAGCTCTGCGATGAATCCGGGGCGCTGCTCATCCTGGATGAGATCCAGACGGGCGTGGGTCGGACCGGCCGCCTGTGGAGCTATCAGCACTCGGGCATCGAGCCCGACATCATGACGCTGGCCAAGGCCCTGGCCAACGGCGTGCCCATCGGCGCCATGCTGGCCCGTGAGGAGGTGGCCCGGGCCCTGACCGCCGGCAGTCACGCGTCGACCTTCGGGGGCACGCCCTTCGTGACCTCGGTGGCGCTGGCCACGCTGAGCACGGTGATCGGCGAGAAGCTCCCCGAGCGGGCCGACCAGCTCGGACGCGGTCTCATGGATGGCCTGCGGGCCCTGGCGCGTCGGTACCCGATGATCCAGAAGGTCCGGGGCCGCGGGCTCCTCATCGGTGCCGAGCTGGGGCAGCCGGCCGGTCCGGTGGTGGACGCCTGCCGCGAGCGCGGCCTCCTGGTCCTGACGGCGGGTGACCGAGTGCTTCGGCTGGCGCCGCCGCTGATCGTGGACGAGCAGGACTGCCAGCGGGCGCTGGCCATCATCGAGGCCGTCGTCGAGAAGCTGAGGGCATGAGCCACTTTCTGTCGGCGGGCGATCTCACCCGAGAGCGGTCGCTGGACATCTTCCGGACCGCCGCCGCGCTCAAACAGAGATGGAAGGCCGGGGTCCGCACGGCGCCCCTGGCCGGCCGGACGCTGGCGTTGATCTTCGAAAAGCCCTCGCTCCGCACTCGCGTGACGTTCGAGGTCGGCATCGTCCAGCTGGGCGGCCGCGCCGTGTACCTGGCCGGCAGCGAAATCGGGATGGGCAGCCGAGAGTCGGTCCCCGATGTGGCCCGCAACCTTTCCCGGTGGGTCGACGGGATCGCGGCCCGAGTCTTCGCCCACGCCACCGTCGAAGCGCTGGCCCGCCACGCCAGTGTCCCCGTCATCAACGGGCTCAGCGACTTCGAGCATCCCTGCCAGGCCCTGGCGGACTACTTCACGCTGTGGGAGCGGGGCATCGACGTCGGCAGGATGCGGCTGGCCTGGATCGGCGACGGCAACAACGTGTGTCACTCGGTGATGCTGCTGGGCGCCCTGCTGGGAGCGGAGGTCGCCGTGGCCTGCCCCCCCGGCTACGAGCCCGACGGTGGGGTGCAGGCCCGGGTCCGCAGCCTGGGCGGGCAGCTGGCCATCACCGCTGATCCGCGGGAGGCGGCAACCGGGGCCGACGTCCTCTACACCGACACCTGGATCAGCATGGGCCAGGAGACGGAACGGGAGCGACGTCGCGAGGCCTTCGCCCGCTATCAGATCAACGACACCCTGGTTGGCTTCGCCAAGCCCAGCGCCCTGGTCATGCACTGCCTGCCTGCCCACCGGGGCGAGGAGATCACCGACGCCGTTCTCGACGGGTCCCACAGCATCGTGCTGGACCAGGCCGAGAACCGCCTGCATGCCCAGAAGGCGATCATCCTGGCGCTGCTGGGAGGCTCGCTCGACGATGTCTGAGCCCAAGCGGGTCGTCCTCGCCTACTCGGGAGGACTCGACACTTCCGTGATCCTGCGCTGGCTCATGGAGCGCTACCATTGCGAGGTCCTCGCCTTCTGCGCCGACCTCGGCCAGGGCGAGGAGCTTCTCGCCGTCCGGGACAAGGCCCGGCGCACGGGCGCGGTCGCCGTCCACATCGTCGATCTCCGCGAGGAGTTCGTCCGGGACTTCATCTTCCCCATGCTGAGGGCCAACGCCGTCTACGAGGGCGGCTATCTGCTCGGCACTTCTATCGCCCGGCCGCTCATCGCCCGGGCCCAGGTCGAGGTCGCGCTCCGCGAGGGCGCCGACGCCGTGGCTCACGGGGCCACCGGGAAGGGCAACGATCAGGTGCGGTTCGAGCTGACGTACGCCGCGCTGGCGCCGCACCTGCGCGTCATCGCCCCCTGGCGGGAATGGGAGCTCGGCTCGCGGTCGGCCCTCATCGAGTTCGCCCGCCGTCACGATATTCCGGTACCGGTCACGGTCGAGCGACCATACTCGACCGACCGGAATCTCTTCCACATCTCCTACGAGGGCGGCATCCTGGAAGATCCCTGGACGGCGCCTCCCGACAAGATGTTCCTGCTCACGAGCTCGCCCGAGGCAGCCCCGGACGTGCCGGTGGAGGTGACGGTCGACTTCGAGCGCGGCGACCCCGTGGCCGTGGACGGCCAGGGCCTGGCCCCGGTGGCGCTGCTCGAGCGGCTCAACCGCGTGGGGGCCGAACACGGGATCGGGCGGGTGGACCTGGTGGAAAACCGCTTCGTGGGCATGAAGTCGCGGGGCGTGTACGAAACGCCGGGGGGGACCATTCTCCACGTGGCGCGGCGGGCGGTGGAGTCGCTCACGCTCGACCGGGAGCTCCTCCATCTGCGCGACTCGCTCGTGCCCCGCTATGCCGAGATGATCTACTACGGCTTCTGGTTTGCACCCGAGCGACGGGCGCTCCAGGCCCTGCTCGACGAGTGCGCCCAGGACGTCAGCGGCACCGCGCGGGTCAAGCTCTACAAGGGCCAGGTCACCGTGACGGGCCGGCGCTCACCCCGGTCGCTGTACCGGACCGACTTCGCCACATTCGAGGCCGACTCCGTCTACCGGCAGCGCGATGCCGAGGGCTTCATCACCTTGAACGCGCTCCGCCTGAGAATCCGCGCGCTGCGGGACCGCCAGAGCTAGCGCGTGCACGTGGATGTGGCGCCCACCGCGGAAGCGCTACACACGGCCCGCATCCAGGCGCGTACGGTGCTCGTCGTCGACGTCCTTCGGGCCAGCACCACGATGATCGCCGCCCTGGCCAACGGCTGCACGGGTGTCGTGCCCGCTCCCGACGCCGAGACGGCACGCCGCCTGGCCCGCGGGCTGCCGCCGGGGACGTATCTGCTCGCCGGGGAGCGGCGCGGCGAGCCCATCCCGGGCTTCGACCTGGGCAACTCGCCACTCGAGTTCGTGGCCGAGCGAGTGGCCGGCATGACCATCGTGCTGTCCACCAGCAACGGCACCCGGGCCCTGCTGGCCGCCCGCGGGGGGGCGGCCATCGGCGTGGCGGGGCTGGTGAACCTCAGAGCCGCAGCCGGCTGGGCCGTGGCCGGGGGGCGTGACGTGACGGTCGCCTGCGCCGGCGAGCGCGGGGAGGTGTCACTAGAGGATCTGGTCGCGGCCGGCCTGCTCGTGGAGCGTATGGCGAGAGCGGAGCCCCGCGCGGCGCCCACCGCGGAGGCCCGGGAGGCCCTGCGCGCGGCTGCCGGCTACGGCGGGGACGTCGCCCGGCTCGCCGAAACGTCGACGTGGGCGCGACACCTGTCGCGTCGGGGGCGAGCCCCCGACGTGGCCGCGTGCCTGCTCCTCGACACCACGACGCTCGTGCCGGAATACCGGCCCGAGATTGACAAGGTCGTTCGCGGCCCTCGATAATGCTTGCTGCGACGCCTCGCACACACGGGGTGCGGACGTGAACTTACCGATCGGTCTCACGCTCACGCGGATCGTCGCCGTCCCCCTCCTCATCGTCTTCCTCATTTCGTCGTCTCGGGTGCACGCGGTGATCGCGGCGGCGATCTTCATCCTGGCCTCGCTCACCGACTGGGCGGACGGGGTCCTGGCCCGGCGGCGTAACCAGGTGACCACGCTGGGGACGCTGCTCGATCCCATCGCCGACAAGCTGCTGGTAGCCGCGGCCCTGGTGTCGCTGCTGCAGATCGAGAAGATTGCCGCCTGGATCGTGGTTGTCATCATCGGCCGTGAGCTGGCGGTGACCGGGCTCCGGGCCGTGGCCGCGGGGGTGGGCGTCATCGTGCCCGCTTCGCGCCTGGCCAAGTGGAAGACGGTCGGCCAGTACGTGGCCATCACCCTGCTCATCATCGAGAAGAGCGTGGGCGCCCCGGCCTTTCACCACACGGCCACCGCGGTGTTGTGGGTCGCGCTGGCCCTGACGATCGTCTCCGGTGTCGACTACTTCTATCGGTTCTTCCGCAAGGCGGATTACCGCGCGATCGTGCCGGACGAAGAACGCTGGTCGTGACCCTCCTGGCCGGCGCGCTGGCGGCCTACCTGCTCGGTGCCATTCCCGTCGGGTACCTGGTCGCCCGGGGGTTCGGTGTCGTCGATATCCGGAGCCACGGTAGTGGGAACATCGGCGCCGCCAACGTGCTGCGGACGGCCGGGCGCTGGCCCGCCCTGCTCACGCTCGGTGGCGACATCGCCAAAGGGTATGGGGCCGTTCTCGTCGGGACGGCGGTGGGCGGGGGTGGCGTCGTGGCCTCGGCCGTGGCGGCGGTGGCAACCATCGCCGGCAACTGCTGGTCCGTGTATCTCCGGTTCCGCGGCGGGAAGGGGGTGGCCACCGGGCTCGGCGCGTTCCTGAACGTGGCGCCGTGGGCCACGGCGCCGGCGGCACTGGTGTGGCTGGTCACCGCGATCACGTTCCGCTACGTCTCACTGGCCTCGTTGATGGCCGCCCTCTGCGTCCCGATCGGGGCCCTGACGCTCGGGTATCCGCGGGAATCGGTGATCGCCTGCGCGGTCGCGGCGGCCATCATCGGCTATCGCCATCGCGACAACGTCGAGCGCCTGCTGGCCGGCACCGAGCGCAGGCTGGGACAGCGGCGACCGTCGTCATGACCGTCGCGGTCGTCGGCGGTGGGAGCTGGGGCACGGCGCTGACGATTCATCTGGCCCGGGCCGGGAACACCGTTCGGCTGTGGGCCCGCGAGCCCGAGGTGGTCGAGGGGATCCGCACCGCGCGGCGCAACCCGTTCTATCTCAGCGACGTGGAGTGCCCACCCGGCATCTGGCCGACGACCGATCCCGGCGAGGCCCTGCGGGACGCGGCGATCGTCGTCATCGTCGTGCCCTCCGAATTCTTCGGTGCCACGCTGAAGAGCCTCGGCCGGCTCCCCGCCAGCGTCCCGGTCCTCTCGGCGACGAAGGGCCTCGACCCCGAGCGTCACCTCCGGATGACCGAGCTCGTCGTCGAGCACTTCCCCCAGACCCCGGTGGCCGCGCTGTCCGGCCCGACGTTTGCCCGCGAGGTCGCGCTGGGCCGACCGACGGCCTGCGTGGTGGCGGCCCGCGACGACGCGCTCGCCAGGCGGCTGCAGGCCCTCCTCGGGACGCGCGAGTTCCGGCTCTACACGAACCGGGACGTGGTGGGGGTCGAGGTCGGTGGCGCGCTGAAGAACGTGATCGCCATCGCCACCGGCCTGGCCGACGGGCTCGGCCTCGGGGAGAACGCGCGCGCCGCGCTGGTGACGCGCGGGCTCGCCGAGATCACGCGGCTGGCCGTCGCGTTGGGCGGCCAGGCCCGGACCCTGGCGGGACTGGCCGGCCTGGGCGATCTGGTCTTGACCTGCACAGGCAGTCTCTCGCGCAACCGCGCGCTCGGTGTGGCCCTGGCCCGCGGACAGACCCAGGCGGCCGTCGAGGGTGAGACCAGGATGATCGCCGAGGGCGCGCGCACCGTGGCCTCAGCGCTGGCGCTGGCCGAGCGCCACGGTGTGCCCTTGCCGATCTGCCAGGAGGTGGCGGCGGTGCTCTTCGAGGGCAAACCCCCGCGTGACGCCCTGGTCTCGCTGCTCAACCGCGCGGCCCGGCCCGAAGAGGAGTCATGAGCGCCAGAGGCCGACCTCGTGTCTGAGCTGCGCAAGGATCCTGTCGTTGGTCGCTGGGTGATCATCTCGGCCGAGCGGGGCCGGCGGCCCTCGGACTTCGGTCCCGAGCCCGCGCGGCCACGCCTGACGAGCTGCGTGTTCTGTCCCGGCCACGAAGACAAGACGCCTCCCGAGCTGCTGGCCGGGCGGCCGCCCGGCAGGGCCCCCAACGGTCCGGACTGGACGTTCCGGGTCATCTCCAACAAGTTCCCGGCGCTGCGGATCGAGGGTGAGCTGGAGCCCTCGGGAGAGGGGCCCTTCGATCGCATGAACGGCGTGGGGGCGCACGAGGTCGTCATCGAAGCGCCTCAGCACGATGCCGCGCTGGCCACGATGCCGGTCGACGCCGTGGCCGACGTGCTGCTCGCCTTTCGCGAGCGCATGCTCGACCTCAAGAAGGACGCGCGCTTCCAGTACATCCTGATTTTCAAGAATCATGGCGAGGCGGCCGGAGCCTCCCTCGAGCATCCCCACTCGCAGCTCATCGCCACCCCGATCATCCCCATCATGGTCACCGAAGAGCTGGCCGGGGCCGCCCAGTACTACGAGATCAAGGAGCGTTGCGTCTGGTGCGACGTGATCAGAGAGGAGCGCCGGCGCCGTCGCCGGGTGATCCTCGACACCGACGGCTTCGTCGTCCTCGCTCCGTTCGCCCCCCGGTTCCCGTTCGAGACCTGGATCCTGCCTTCGCGCCACGGCTCGGCCTACGAGGAGTCGGGGGTGGACACGTTGCGCGCGCTGGCCGGCGTCCTGGGCAGCTTCCTGCGTCGGATGAATC
Organism: Candidatus Methylomirabilota bacterium; assembly: GCA_036556905.1. Classification (GTDB taxonomy): domain Bacteria; phylum Methylomirabilota; class Methylomirabilia; order Rokubacteriales; family CSP1-6; genus 40CM-4-69-5. The sequence goes on along the minus strand of DATBIM010000117.1, from coordinate 211 downwards.
AGACCCTCAACGACCCGCCGTTCAACTTCATGCTACACACCGCGCCCCTGCACGAGCCCCACCGCGAGCACTTTCACTGGCACCTGGAGGTCATCCCCAAGCTCACGCGCGTCGCGGGGTTCGAGTGGGGCAGCGGCTTCTTCATCAACGCCGTCGCCCCTGAGGATGCGGCAAATGCACTACGGGAGGCGTCGGGCTGAGCGGGGTGACC
>DATBIM010000116.1:0-39393 GCA_036556905.1 Candidatus Methylomirabilota bacterium | reverse complement strand
GACGAACCGGACGCATGCCCGGGACTACGCCGGCGCGATGGGGCCGGCCACGGCCCTGCTGCTCAAGGTGCACACGTCGAACTATCGGGTCGTCGGCTTCACCGCCGACGTGACCTCCCGCGACCTGGTCGAGCTCGCGCGAGAGCGGGGGCTGCCCGTCATGGAGGACCTGGGCTCGGGCTCGCTGGTGGACCTGCGCCCCTTGGGGTTCCCCCACGAGCCGACGGTGCAAGAGGTCGTCAGCGCCGGGGTCGATCTCGTCTCGTTCTCGGGCGACAAGCTCCTGGGTGGCCCCCAGGCGGGTATCGTCGTCGGGCGCCGGGACCTGGTCGAGCGGCTCAAGAAAAATCCCTGGAACCGCGCGCTCCGTATCGACAAGCTCACCCTGGCCGCGCTGGAGGCGACGCTCTACGAATACGACGCTGGCCGGGCGCTGCAGACCGTGCCCACGCTCCGGATGCTGACCGAGCCCCTGGCCGCGGTTCGCCGCCGGGCCCAGCGCGTGGTGGCCCGGATCTCCCGCGATGTGCGGGCCGCTCTGGCCGTACGCGTGGTCGAGGATCGAGCCCAGGTCGGAGGAGGGGCCTTGCCGACGGTCGAGCTGCCGACCGCGGCGGTCGCGCTGGGCGCGGGCCCTGAGGCGGCCCGCGCCCTCGACGAGGCGCTGCGTCGAGGCGATCCCCCGGTGGTGGGTCGCATTGTGGACGACCGTCTGCTGCTCGACTGCCGCACCGTGCTGCCTGCCCAGGTCGCCATACTGGCCGCCGCGATCGTCGTCGCCGCCCGGGTAATTGTTGTAGCGGGGACGGCGAGCCCGCCTCATGCCGAGGGTGGCCTGCCCTAGGTGCGGCGTGGCTGCGTTCGTATCTCTGATCTATCATCTCGAAAGACAATCTCAGGCAGGCTCGTGCCCGCGTTCCCATGCCTAAGCACGTAGTTATCGGGACCGCCGGCCACATCGACCATGGCAAGACCGCGCTGGTCAAGGCGCTGACCGGCACCGACACCGACCGCCTGCCCGAAGAAAAGGCCCGGGGAATCACGATCGACCTGGGCTTCGCCTTCCTCGAAGAGCCCGACGGACTCACCATCGAGATCGTCGATGTCCCCGGGCACGAGCGCTTCGTGAAGAACATGCTGGCCGGCGTCGGGGGGATCGACGTGGCCATGCTCGTCGTGGCGGCCGACGAGGGCGTCATGCCGCAGACGCGCGAGCACCTGGCCATCTGCTCGCTGCTTCACATCAAGACCGGCCTGGTGGTCCTGACCAAGGCCGATCTCGCCGAGCCCGACTGGCAGGAGCTCGTGCGCGACGACGTCGCCACGCTTGTGCGCGGGACCTTTCTCGAGGGCGCCCCCATCCTGGCCGTGTCGGCCAAGACCGGCGAGGGGTTGCCCGCCCTCCGGGCAGCGTTGCGAAACATCGCCGCCACGGTACCGGCCCGGCGCGTGGACCAGCTGCCCCGGCTCCCCATCGACCGCGTCTTCACCGTGAAGGGATTCGGCACCGTGGTCACCGGCACCCTGACGGCGGGCCGGCTCACGGTCGACGATCGCGTCGAGATCTATCCGAAGGGACTGAGCTCCCGGGTTCGCGGGCTGCAGACCCACGGCCACTCCGTGACCGAGGCCCTGGCCGGGCAGCGCACCGCCGTCAACTTTCAAGGCATCGAACGGGCCGCCGTCGAGCGCGGAGACGTGGTGGGCCTGGCCTCCACCCTGATCGCCTCGACGCTGGTGGACGGTACGCTCGAGCTGCTGGCCGATGCGCCGCGCCCCCTCAAGTCACGGGACCGGGTGCGCTTTCACGCGGGCACCAGCGAGATCATGGCCCGCGTGCTGTTGCTGGGCCGCCCCGAGCTCGTCCCCGGGGAGCGGGCGTTTGCCCGCTTCCGGCTGGAGGCGCCCCTGGTGGCCATGCCCGGCGATCGCTTCGTCGTGCGCTCGTACTCACCGATCGTGACCATCGGTGGCGGGACCCTGCTCGACGTCGATCCTCCCCGCTTCCGGCGCAAGGCGCCGGCGCTGCTCGCCCACCTCACACTGCTGGAATCCGGCACCCCCGAGGAAGTCGTCGAGGAGCACGTGCGTCACGTCGGAGCGACGGGCGCGCGCACGAGCACGCTGGCCGGTCGTGCGCCCTTTGGTCCCGACGAGCTCCGGCAGATCCTGGGCCGGCTCGAGGCCGGGCGACGGGTGCTGGCCATCGAACGCGACTGGTACATCCACCCCGAGAGCTACGATCGGCTGCGGGGCCTGGTCGTGGCCGCGCTCGAGCAGTTTCACCGGGCCAACCCGCTGCGGGCCGGGATGTCGCGCGAGGAGCTGCGGGGGCGCGCCGGGGCTCCTGATGAGCGCGTCTTTGCCCACCTCCTGGCCGCGCTCGACGCGGAGGGCCAGGTGCGGGCCGAGCGGGACAAAGTGCGCCTGGGCTCGCACACCGTCCGCCTGAGCCCGGAGCAGCAGCGGGCGGTGGAGCGCATCGAGCAGGAGTTTCTCAAGGCCGAGGCGGCGCCGCCGAGCCCCGAGGAAGCGCTGGGCCGGGCCGGCCTCCGCGGTGATGAGGAGCATGAGCTGTTTCAGCTCCTGGTGGCCGACCGGAAGCTGATCCGGGTCAAGGAGTCGCTCTACTTCCACGCCTCGGCCCTGGACGCCATCCAGGACAAGGTCGTGGCCCTGCTGCGCGAGCGAAAAGAGATCGCGCCGGGAGACATCAAGGATCTGCTCGGCATCTCGCGCAAGTACGCGATCCCGCTCCTCGAGCACCTGGATGCCCGGCGGATCACGACCCGGACGGGAGAGAAGCGGGTCTTGCGGGGCGGGTGAGGGCGGGGTATGGTTGAGGCGCCGGAAAGGAGCGTCACATGTTTGGCTTGGGCTACCAGGAACTGCTGATCATCCTGGTGATCGTGCTGATTCTCTTCGGGGCTAACCGGCTGCCGGAGCTGGCGCGGTCGCTGGGATCGAGCGTGAAAGAGTTCAAGAAGGGCGTGAACGAGATCAAGGCCGAGGACACGTCCGCCGCCGCCAAGCGAGAAGAGGAGAAGAAGGCGTAGCCCTCCTCATCGGCATCGACGTCGGCGGCACCCGCATCCGCGGCGGGGCCCTGACGGAAGACGGCAAGGTTGTGTCCCGCATCGAGCGCCTCACCCACGCTGAACGTGGCCCGGACGTCGTCCTGGGCAGCCTCCTCGAGGTAATCCGCCAGCTGCTCGCCTCCCATCCCTCCACCGAGACTGTCGGTGTGGCCTGCGCGGGGCAGATCCATCCCGCCACCGGCACCGTGATCTATGCCCCCAACCTGGGCTGGCGCGACGTCCCGCTGGCCGCGCATCTGCAGCAGGGACTCGGGCGACGGGTCACGGTGGAGAACGATGTCCGGGCGGCGGCCTGGGGCGAGTTCGTGTTCGGCGCCGGCGCCGGCGCGCAGAGTCTGGTGGCCGTCTTCGTGGGCACCGGCGTCGGCTCGGGCGCGGTGCTGGACGGCGTCCTCTGGCGGGGCGCTCGCAACGGCGCCGGCGAGGTGGGGCACACGCAGGTGGTGTGGGACGGCCTGCCCTGTCCGTGTGGACGCCGGGGCTGTCTCGAGCAATACGCGTCGGGGAGCGGCTTCCAGCGCCGCTTGCGTCTGGCCCTGGCGGACGGGGTAGCGACCCGGCTGGCCCGGGAGTCGAGGGACGATCCCGCCCGGCTGACCGCCATCATGGTGAAGGCCGCCGCCGACGCCGGCGACGCGTTCGCGCGCGAGCTGTGGCAGGACGCCGAGCGATTCCTCACGCTGGCCGTGGCCAACTACGTCACGTTGCTCGACCCCGAGGTGCTGGTGCTGGGGGGCGGCGTGATCGAGGCCGTGCCCCGGCTCTTCGAGGCGGTCGCCGTCGGCGTGCCGAGCCTGGTCACCGTCCTCGCGCGCGACGTGCGTGTGCAGCGCGCGCAGCTCGGTGACTGGAGCGGCGTGGTCGGTGCCGCCGCCCTCGCCGCCGGCGCGGCGGCCGGACGGTAGATTCGGTCAATATGGTTGTGTAGCGCCTCGTCGGCCCTGCGCTATGATCGAAACACATGACGCGCGCCGCCGCCTTCGTCGCGCTGGCCCTGCTGACCGTTGGCTTCAGCATCGTCCCCCCGGCGGCGGCCCAGATCTACCGATGGACGGATGAGCACGGCACCACACATTTCACCGAGGGACTGCGCAGCGTCCCCGAGCGCTACCGGTCCCAGGCGGTCACCGTCAGCCCTCGCGTCGCGCCGAGCCCGCCGGTGGCCCCGCCCGCGCGGGGACCGTCCCGGGAGACGTTCATCCGCTTTGCTCCGGGCCGCCAGATCATCGTGCCGGCCCTGGTGAACGGGTCCACCGCCTGCCGGCTCATGCTGGACACGGGGGCGGCCGCCACCCTCATCAGTCCCCGGGTGCTGGCGGCGGCCGGTGTTTCGCTCACGCACGGCGCCCAGGCGGTCCGCGCCCGGGGGCTCGCCAAGGACGCGGAGGTCGAGGTCACGCGGGTGTTCGTGGACTCGCTCGAGGTGGGCGAGGTCCGCGTGGACCGGCTCATGGTGGTCGCCTACGAGATGGACATGCCGAACATGGATGGCCTGCTCGGGCAGGACTTTCTCGCCCTGTTCAATGTCAGCATCGACGCCGGCGCCGGTCTCGTCAGGCTCGACCCCAAGTAACCAGGGGGCGCCGTGATACCATGACGGTCTCGTCATGGACTACAAGACCACGCTAAATCTACCGAAAACGGCCTTCCCCATGAGGGCCAGCCTGCCCGAGAGCGAGCCACGGCTCCTCGCCTGGTGGGAGCAGATCGGAATCTACAAGCGCCTGCGGGAGACGGCGGCCGAGCGACCCCTGTGGATCCTTCACGACGGCCCGCCCTACGCCAATGGCCACATCCACATGGGCACCGCGCTCAACAAGATCCTCAAGGACTTCGTCGTCAAATCGCGGTCCATGATGGGCCACAACGCCGTGTACGTGCCCGGCTGGGACTGCCACGGTCTGCCCATCGAGCACCAGGTGGACAAGGAGCTCGGCCTCGACCGCCCCGGCGTGGACGTGCGGCAGGCGATGGATCCCGTGGAGAAGATCCGCCGCTGTCGCGAGTACGCGTCGAAGTTCGTCGACATCCAGCGCGAGGAGTTCAAGCGCCTGGGCGTCTTCGGCGACTGGCAGAACCCCTACATCACCATGGCGCCGGCGTACCAGGCCGTCATCGCCCGGGAGTTCGGGCGCTTCGTGGGGCGCGGGCTCGTCTACAAGGGGCTCAAGCCGGTGCACTGGTGCATGTACTGCAAGACGGCGCTGGCCCAGGCCGAGGTGGAATACGAGGACCAGCGGACTCCCTCGGTCTACGTGAAGTTTCCCCTGGTCTCGGCGCTGCCCGGCGTGAGCGGAGCGCTCAGTCCGTCGCTCGTCATCTGGACCACCACGCCGTGGACCCTGCCCGCCAACCTGGCGATCGCCGTGCACCCGGAGGAGGCCTACGTGGTGCTCGCCGTCGAGGGCGGGGCGCTCGTGGTCGCGGCCAAGCGCGTGGAGGAGCTGGTGCGGGTGGCCCGGCTCCGGGACGCGCGGACGCTGGGGACGATTCCCGGACGCGCCCTGGCCGGGCTCGAGTTCCGCCATCCCTGGCTCGATCGGACGGGCAAGGTGGCGCTGGCCGACTTCGTGGCCATGGATACGGGGACGGGGCTCGTCCACATCGCGCCCGGCCACGGCGAGGAGGACTACGATCTCGGCAAGCGCCTGGGCCTGCGCATCTACAACCCCGTCGACGACGACGGCCGCTTCGTGAGCGAGGTCTCGGACTTCGCCGGCCTCACCGTGTGGGAGGCCAATCCCCGCATCGTCGAGCACCTGCGCCGACGGGGGGCGCTGCTGGCCGAGATGGAGTTGACCCACACGTACCCGCACTGCTGGCGGTGCAAGAACCCCACACTGTTCCGGGCCACCGAGCAGTGGTTCATCGCCCTCGACAAGGATGGCCTGCGCGAGCGGGCCCTCGACGCGGTCCGCCATCACGTGCGCTGGATCCCTGAATGGGGCGCGGAGCGCATCTTCAACATGATCGCGCATCGCCCGGACTGGACGATCTCCCGGCAGCGGGTGTGGGGCGTGCCCATCATCGCCTTCTATTGCCAGGCCTGCGACGCGTTGCTGCTGGAGGAGCGCGTCATCGAGCACGTGGCCGCCATCTTCCGCAGCGGCCGCGGCGCCGACGAGTGGTACGTGCGGCCGGCCCGTGACCTGCTGCCCGCGGGCGTCCGCTGTCCGCAGTGCGGCGGCACGGACTTTCACAAGGAGACGGACATCCTCGACGTGTGGTTCGATTCCGGCTGCAGCCACGCCGCCGTGCTGGAGACGCGGCCCGAGCTCCGCTGGCCGGCCGAGATGTACCTGGAGGGCTCGGATCAGCATCGGGGCTGGTTTCACTCCTCGCTGCTGGAGGCGGTCGGCACGCGGGGCGCGCCGCCCTATCGTAGCGTGCTGACCCACGGCTTCTTCGTCGACGGCGAGGGTCGGAAGATGTCGAAGTCCCAGGGCAACACCGTGGCCCCCGAGGCGCTGATCCCCAAGTACGGGGCGGAGATCCTGCGCCTGTGGGCGGCCGCCGAGGACTATACGGAGGACATCCGGCTGTCCATCGAGATCCTCGACCGGCTGGCCGATGCCTACCGGCGGATCCGCAACACGTATCGCTTCCTGCTCGGCAACCTGTACGACTTCGAGCCGGCGCGCGACCGCCAGCCCTCCGTCCGGCTGGACGAGGTCGACCGCTGGATCCTGGACCGGCTGGCCCGCTTGATCGACCGCGTGAGCCGAGCCTACGAGGAGTACCAGTTCCACACGGCCTTCCACGCCGTACACAACTTCTGCGCGGTGGATCTCTCGGCGCAATACCTCGACGTCATCAAGGACCGGCTCTACACATCGGCCCCCGAGGATCCCGCGCGGCGGGCCGCCCAGACGGTCTGCTACGACATCCTCAGCGCGCTGCTGCGCCTCATGGCCCCCGTCCTGACCTTCACCGCGGAGGAGGCCTGGCGGCTGGTGCCCGGCGTGCACGCGGAGTCCGTCCATCTCGAGCGCTTTCCCCAGGTGCCGCTGCAGTGGATCGACGACACCCTCAAGGGCGAGTGGGACCGCCTGCTGGAAGTGCGGCGGGAGGTGGCCAAGGCCCTGGAGAGCGTGCGCAGCCAGAAGAAGATCGGCAGCGGCCTGGAGGCGGCGGTGTGGATCGCGGCGGCCCCCGAGGATCTGCCCGCCTTGCTGGGGGGCAAGCGCGAGCTGTTGCCCACGCTGTTCATCGTCTCCGACGTGCGGCTGTTCGAGCCCCCGCCGGCCGACCTGCTGTTGCCGCCCACGGAGAGCGGCGAGATCCCCGGGCTGGTGATCGCCATCGGTCGCGCGTCGGGCCGCAAGTGCGAGCGCTGCTGGCGGTACAGCCCCCGGGTGGGCGAGAGCTCCCAGCATCCAACCCTCTGCGAGCGCTGCCTGTCGGTGATCACGGCGCGCGCATGACCGCGATGGTCACCATCGCGGGCGTGATCCTCGTCCTCGATCAGCTCACCAAGGCCATCGTGCTGGAGCGCTTGAGTCCCGGCGTGATGGTGGCGCTGATCGACGGGCTCCTGGCCCTCACCCTGATCCTGAACCCCGGTCTGGCCTTCGGCCTGCTCGGCGGCCTTCCCCAGGCCTGGCGCTGGGTCATCGCCGCGTTGTCCGTGGCCGCGCTCGTGGTGCTGGCCCGGGTGGCCATGCGGGTGCTCACGCCAGGCACGGTGGTCGACCGCGCCGCGATCGGGCTCATCTTTGGCGGGGCCGTCGGTAATCTGATCGATCGCGCGCGCTTCGGGGCCGTGGTGGATTTCATCGACGTTCACTACCGCGGATGGCACTGGCCCGCCTTCAACGTCGCCGACTCGGCCATCACGGTCGGCGTGGCGCTCCTCGCCCTGCGCCTCCTCGCGGGACCCCCCGGGCGAGCGGGCACGCGGTGACGGCGCGGCGGTTGCGGGTGGCCCCGATGGCGGAGGGCGCCCGGCTCGACCGCTGGCTCGCCGACGCGGTGCCCGAGCTGTCCCGCGCCCGGCTCCAGGAGTTGATCGAAGCCGGTCGTGTCCACGTGGACGGCGCCGTGCGCAAGGCCTCGCATCGTCTGCGGGGCGGCGAGGCCATCGAGCTGGAGGTGCCGCCGCCTCCGCCGGAGACGCTCGAGCCCGAGCCCGTCACGCTCGCCGTGATCTACGAGGACGCACACGTCCTCGTCGTCGACAAGCCGGCCGGGATGGTGGTCCATCCCGGAGCCGGCCATGCCCGCGGCACGCTGGCCGCGGCCGTCCTGGCCCATGCGCCCGAGACGGCCGGCGTTGGCGGGCCTCGACGGCCTGGCGTCGTGCACCGTCTCGACAAGGGCACCTCGGGCGTCCTCGTCCTCGCCAAGAGTGCCGCGGCCTACGATTCGCTGACCGGCCAGCTCGGCGGACGTACGGTGCACCGCCGTTATCGGGCGGTGGTGCACGGTCGGGTCGGGCTCGACCAGGGCGTCGTGGACGCCCCCATCGGGCGGGATCCGCACCATCGGCAGCGGATGGCCATTCGGCCCCCGGGCAAGGGCAAGCGGGCGGTGACGCGCTACCGGGTCCTCGAGCGATTTGCGCGGTTCACCTACCTGGAGGTCCGGCTGGAGACCGGTCGCACGCACCAGATTCGTGTGCATCTGGCTTCACTGGGGCATCCGGTGGTCGGGGATGTGACCTACGGACGTGCCTGGGGGCGGCCGGCGTATCCGTTCGAAGGGCTGGCGCTCCACGCGACCGAGCTCGGCTTCCTGCACCCGTCTACCCAAGAACGTATGGAATTTACTTCACCACTTCCGGCACGAATGGAGCGCCTGCTGTCCCATCTGCGAGACACCGGTTAGGGAAGCGAGCGCCGAATTTGCCGATTAGGAGGGGCCAGTGTAAAGAAGCGGGCGCCAGAACCTCCTGAGGCAGGCCACCCACGCCCGTAGCCGAGCTGGCGGCCCCCGCTACAGCAGAGCGACTCTCGCGCGGTCGTGCGCGAATCCCGGTGCTAGAATGTGAAGCACCGAATGGATGCGCTGACAGTCCTCATCTTGGCAGCAGGCGAGGGTAAGCGCATGCGTTCGCGCCAGCCCAAGGTGCTCCATCGCCTGTGCGGACGTCCCCTCATCGGATATTCGCTGCGCATCGCCCGCGCCCTCTCGGACCAGATCGTCCTGGTGGTGCCTCCGGACGCCGACGCCGTGATCCAGGCCGCCGGCCCCGAGGTGCGCGTCGTGGTGCAGCGCGAGCGGCTGGGGACCGGACACGCCGTGCTCCAGGCCCGCCAGGACTGTGGGGACGGGACGATCCTCGTTCTGCCGGGCGACATGCCCTTGCTGACCGCGGAGACCATCGAGCGCCTCGTCAGCCACCACGCGACGACCGGCGCCGCCGCGACCATCCTCACCGCCAGCGTCGAGGCCCCGCATGGGTATGGCCGCGTGCTCCGGCAGCGCGGCCGGGTGACCCGCATCGTCGAGGAGCGCGACGCCACCGACGACCAGCGACGGGTGAACGAAATCAACACCTCGGTCTACTGCTTCGATGCGCGACGGCTCTGGCCCGCGCTGGAAGCGGTGCGGCCCGACAACGATCAGGGCGAGTACTACCTGACCGATGTGATCGGAGTTCTCGCCCGCGGGGGCGCGCGCGTGGAAGCCGTCGCCGTACCCGACCCGGTGGAGGCCCAGGGCGTCAACGACCGTCGCCAGCTCGCCGCGGTCGCGGCCATCCAGCGCCGGCGGATCCTCGACGCGCTGATGGAAGCCGGCGTTACCTTCCTGGACCCGGCCAGCACCTATATCGAGGACACCGTCACGATCGGTCCCGACTCCGTGATCTATCCGAACGTGGTGATCGAGGGCGCTACGGACATCGGCGCCGAGTGTGTCATCGGTGCGGGCTGCCAGATCAGCGCGAGCCGGCTCGCCGACCGTGTGCTGCTCAAGCCGTACTGTGTCCTCAGTGCCGCCGTCATCGACGAGGAGGCTCAGCTCGGCCCCTTCTGCCACCTTCGCCCCCAGGTCCACGTCGGCGCTCGGGCCCGGATCGGAAACTTCGTGGAGGTCAAGCAGTCGCGCATCGGCCGGGGGGCCAAGGCCCCTCACCTGTCCTACATCGGCGACGCCACGGTGGGCGAGCGCGTCAACATCGGCGCCGGCGCCATCACCTGCAACTATGACGGTGACACGAAGAGCCAGACCATCATCGGTGACGGGGCCTTCGTGGGGACCAATGCGAGCCTGGTGGCGCCTCTGACTGTCGGCGAAGGCGCCTATATCGGCTCGGGGTCCGTGATCACCAAAGACGTGCCGCCGGGAGCGCTCGCCGTCGAGCGCTCCGCCCAGGTCGTCAAGGAGGGCTGGGTGGCCCGGCGGGCAGCCCGGCGTGGGGGCAAATCGGGACCGAGCCGGAAGGACGCCTAGCCATGTGTGGCATCGTCGGCTACGTGGGAGGCAAGAGCGCCGTCGGGATCATCGTGGACGGCCTCAAGCGTCTGGAGTATCGGGGGTACGACTCGGCCGGCGTCGCTGTGCTCGGCGGTGACGGCCAGCTCCAGGTCCGGCGGGCGGCCGGGCGGATCAAGACCCTGGAAGGTATCCTCAAGGAGCGGCCACTCGGCGGCTCGCTCGGGGTGGGCCATACGCGGTGGGCCACCCACGGCCGTCCCTCCGACGAGAACGCGCATCCCCACACCGATTGCTCGGGATCGCTGGTCGTCGTCCACAACGGCATCTTGGAGAATTACCTGGAGATCAAGGAGCGGCTCCGGGCCGAGGGCCACGTCTTCAAGTCCGAGACCGACACCGAAGTGCTGGCCCACCTGATCGAGCAGCACCTGAAGACCACACCGCGGCTCGAGGGAGCCGTCAAGCGGGCGCTGGGGGAGGTCAAGGGCTCCTACGCCGTCGGCGTGGTGTCCAGCGTGGCCCCGGACCGCATGGTCGCGGCCAAGCACGGAGCCGGGAGCGTGGTGATCGGACTGGGCCAGGGCGAGATGTTCATCGCCTCCGACATCCCGGCGATCCTGTCCCACACGCGCGATGTGGTGATCCTGGAGGACGGCGACGTCGCCGTGGTCACTGCCCAGGGCGTGGTGCTGTCCACGGTGGACGACCAGCCCGTGCAGCGGGAGCCGGTCCGCATCCTGTGGGATCCCCTCATGGCAGAAAAAGGCGGCTACCGGCACTTCATGCTCAAGGAGATCTACGAGCAGCCCCGTGCCGTCACCGACACCTTCCGTGGCCGGATCGCCCCGGAGACAGGGACGGTGGTGCTGCCGGACGTCAACCTCGATCCAGGCACCGTGCGCGCGCTCCAGCGGGTAGTCTTCGTGGCCTGCGGTACGGCCTCCCACGCGTCCATGCTGGGCCGGACGATGATCGAGCGGTTGGCCGGCCTGCCCGCGGAGTCGGACCTCGGCTCCGAGTTTCGCTACCGTGATGCAGTCGTGGGGCCCGAGACGCTGGTGGTCGCCGTGTCCCAGTCGGGGGAGACCGCCGACACCATCGGCGCGGTGAAGGCTGCCCGGCTCAAGGGCTGTCCGATCCTCTCGATCACCAATGTGGTGGGCTCGGCCCTGGCCCGGGAGGCCACCGGAACCATCTACATGCACGCCGGGCCCGAGATCGGCGTGGCCTCCACCAAGGCCTTCACGGCCATGATCGTCGCCGTCTACCTGCTGAGCCTCTGGCTGGGCCGCCAGCGCGAGGTCCTCACCGCCGAGGACGTACGCAAGCGGATCCGCGACCTCGTGGAGGTGCCCCGGCTGATCGAGCAGACCCTGGAGCTGGAGGGGCAGATCGCCACGCTGGCCCGAGACCTGGCCACCGCCCGCGACTTCCTCTACCTGGGCCGGGGGTTGCAGTACCCCATCGCGCTCGAGGGGGCGCTGAAGCTCAAGGAGATTTCCTATATCCACGCCGAGGGCTATGCCGGCGGTGAGATGAAGCACGGGCCGATCGCCCTGATCGACGATGGCCTGCCCGTCGTGGCCCTGGCGCCCCGCGATGGCTCCTACGAGCGCATGCTGGGCAACATCGAGGAAGTGCGGGCCCGGGAAGGCCAGGTGATCGCGGTGGTGCAGAAGGGCGACCGACTGGTGTCGGCCAAGGCCCAGCACATCATCGAGGTGCCGGCGGCCGCCGACCTGATGGCCCCCATCCTCACCGTGGTGCCCCTGCAGCTGCTGGCCTACCACATCGCCGTGCGGCGGGGCTGCGATGTCGATCAGCCCCGCAACCTCGCCAAGTCGGTCACTGTCGAGTAGGCACGCGACACCGCGCTGTCTTGCAAGACTGTCAAATCCGTATTACGCTCTCGGTGTGAAGACGCTTACGGTCCGGCTGCCCGAGGCCCTCGTCGCCCAGATCGAAGCCGAGTCCCGTGGCCGGAAGCTCTCGAAGTCCGACGTTGTTCGCGAGCGCTTGAGCCGGGCCGCCCGCTCGCGACCCCGCGGACCGGCGGTGTTCGAGGCCATCAGCGAGCTCATTGGTTCGGTCGGCGGATTGCCGCCCGACCTGAGCGCGCGGCGGAAGGCCTACCTGAGATCGACCGGCTATGGCCAGAAGCGTCCTCGTTGATGCCGGCTTTCTCGTCGCGCTGCTGAGCCGCCGCGACGGCAACCACCGCTGGGCGGCCGGACAGGCGCCGAGCCTGCCTCCACCCTGGAGGACCTGCGAGGCCGTTCTGTCCGAAGCCTTTCACCTCCTCGGGAGGCGTGGCGGTCCCGGGCTTGCCGCGCTCCTCCGCCACCATGCCGTTGTCCCGGCTTTCGAACTGGGCGCGCATATCGAGCACGTGCTGAGGCTCATGCAGAAGTATGCCGACGTGTCGATGAGCCTCGCCGACGCCTGCCTCGTGCGCATGACCGAATCGCTATCTGATCCCGTCCTGCTTACCACCGACGGCGACTTTCGCATTTACCGGCGGCACAACCGCCAGGCCGTACCCGTCGTGATGCCATACTGACCGGCTCTCTTCGGGCGCCCTGGGAGTACAATCGCGTGTGCCCGCTGCGCTCGAGCGTATCCTCGAGGATCTGAACCCCGCCCAGCGTGAAGCCGTCACCGCCGGGGATGGGCCCCTCCTGGTCCTGGCCGGCGCCGGCAGCGGTAAGACCCGCGTCATCGCCTATCGCATCGCCTGGCTGATCGGGGTCCAGGGCGTCTCGCCCCGAAACGTGATTGCCGTGACCTTCACCAACAAGGCCGCCGAGGAGATGGCGCGTCGGGTAGACGACCTGCTGCTCCCCGTGGGCCTCAAGGCCCCGCTCATCGCGACCTTCCACTCGGCGTGCGTGCGCATCCTGCGCCAGCACGGCTCATCCATCGGGTTGCCAGCCCATTTCGTGATCTACGACGAGGAGGACCGGCTGGCCCTGGTCAAGGAATGCATGAAGGAGGGCGAGCTCGCCGATCGCGCCTTCACGCCGGCCGCGGCCGTCCATCGCATCTCCTATCTGAAAAACCAGCTCGTGAGCGTGGCCGAGGCCCTGCGCGACGCCCGGGGGCCGTGGGAGCAGAAGGCGGCCCTGGTCTACTCCCGCTACGAGAAGCGGCTGCGAGAGGTCGGCGCGGTGGACTTCGATGACCTGCTGCTTCTCACCGGGCGCCTGCTCGAGGAGGTTTCCGAGGCGCTGGCCTGGTACCGGAGCCTCTGGCGCCACGTGCTGGTGGACGAGTACCAGGACACCAACCGGGCCCAGTACAAGATCATCCGTCTGCTCACGGGCGAGCACCGCAACATCTGCGTCGTCGGCGACCCTGACCAGTCGATTTACAAATGGCGGGGTGCGGACATCCGCAACATCCTGGACTTCGAGCGCGACTTCCCTGGCACCCGGGTCGTGCGCCTCGAGCAAAACTACCGCTCGACCCAGCGGGTCCTGGCGCTGGCCGCCTCCGTCATCGCCCACAACGTCCAGCGCAAGGACAAGGGGCTCTGGACGATGAATCCCGAGGGCGAGAAGGCCCGTCTCTACCGCGCGTGGGACGAGCACGAGGAGGCCAACTTCGTGGCCCAGGCCATCCTCGGGCTGCGGACCGAGGCGGTGTCCTGGGACGGTGTGGCCGTCTTCTATCGGACCAACGCCCAGTCGCGCGTGCTGGAGGACGCGCTGCGGCGGGCCCGGATTCCCTACGCCATCGTGGGCAGCGTGCGATTCTACGAGCGCAAGGAGATCAAGGACGCGCTGGCGTATGTACGCCTCACCCTGAACCCCGCCGATGACGTGGCCTTCCGTCGCGCCGTGCAGGCGCCCGCCCGGGGCATCGGCCAGACCACGCTGGCCCGGCTGGACGAGGTGGCCGCGCGCGATGGCGCGCCGCTGCTGACCGTGGCCGCCAGTCCGCCGCTCGACGTGCGGGGGCGTGCCCGGAAGTCCCTGGAGGACTTCGCCGCCCTGTTCCCGCGCCTGGCCGCCCAGCGAGCCCTGGTCCCGCCGCCGGCGTTCATCGATGCGGTGCTCGACGCCTCCGGCTACCGGGAGGCTCTCAAGCAGGAACGCTCGCCCGAAGCCGAGGCCCGGCTGGAGAACCTGGAAGAGCTCGTGGCGGCCGCCGAGGACTACACAGTGACCCAGGCCGAGCCGACCCTGGCCGGCTTCCTCGACAGCGTAGCGCTGATGAGCGACGTCGACGAGTGGCAGCAGGGGCAGGCCCGGGTCACCCTGATGACGCTGCACGCGGCCAAGGGGCTGGAGTTCCCGGTCGTCTTCCTGACCGGGATGGAGGAGGGCGTCTTCCCCCACGCGCGCTCCCTGAACGATCCCGAGGAGATCGAGGAGGAGCGTCGGCTCTGCTATGTTGGTCTCACGCGCGCCCGCGAGCGGCTCTACCTCACCTGGGCCCTGCACCGGCGGATTCACGGCTACGGCGTGGGCGAGCCCTCCCGCTTCCTCCGAGAGATGCCGGAGGCCGAGCTCGCCGCCCTGAACAGCCGCTCCGAGCCGGGGCCGATGGCGGTCTCCGAGGAGCCGGCGGCACCGGCGGACGACGACCTGCCGCTCCGGGTCGGGGCCAAGGTGAGGCACGCGCGCTGGGGCGAGGGCATGGTCGTCGGCGTCGAGCGGGAGGGCAGCGACGTCCTGGTGACCGTCCGCTTCGCCAGCGTTGGTCGCAAGCGCCTGTCACTGCAGTATGCGCACCTGGAGGAGCTGTGAGGCGATGATCGACCGCAAGGACGTGGAGCATGTGGCGCGCCTGGGCCGGCTGGCCCTCACCGAGAGGGAGCTCGAGCGCATGCGCGGGGAGCTGGCGGCGATCCTGGAGTACATCGAGAAGCTGAGGGCCGTGAACGTGGAGGGCGTGGAGCCGACGTCTCACGCCGTGCCCGTCGTCAACGTGATGCGTGAGGACGAGGTGGAGCCCCCCAGCGACCACGAGATGATGATGGGCAACGCCCCCGACCGGTCCGGCGAGTTCTTCCGGGTGCCGCGCATCATCGAGGACTGAGCGCGTGGCCGGCGACTTGACCCGACTCACGGTGCACGGGCTGACCGAGGCCTATCGCGGCGGCGAGGAGACCCCGACCCGGGTCGTCGAGGCGTACCTGGCCCGCATCGCGCGCCTCGACGGCGACCTCGGCGCCTACCTCACCGTGACCGGTGACACCGCGCTGGCCGAGGCCCGGGCCGCCGAGGCGCGCTATCGCCGGCACGCCGCCCGCGGACCCCTGGACGGCGTGCCCGTCGCCCTCAAGGATGTCCTCTGCACGGTCGGAGTACGAACGACCTGTGGCTCCCGGATCCTCGAGACCTTCGTCCCGCCCTACGACGCGACCGTGGTCACGCGCCTGAGAGCCGCCGGGGCCGTGCTCTTGGGCAAGACCAACATGGATGAGTTCGCGATGGGCTCGTCCACCGAGCACTCGGCCTTCAAGCCCACCCGGAATCCCTGGGACCTGGCCCGTGTGCCCGGCGGCTCCTCGGGGGGATCGGCGGCGGCGGTGGCGGCGGATCTGGCGGCGGTGGCGCTGGGCACCGACACCGGCGGCTCCATCCGGCAGCCCGCGGCCTTCTGCGGGCTGGTGGGCTTCAAGCCCACCTACGGACGGGTCTCTCGGTATGGCCTCGTGGCGTTCGCGTCTTCGCTCGATCAAATCGGTCCGCTGGCCAAAGACGTCCGCGACTGCGCGCTGCTGCTGGGAGTGATCGCCGGTCACGATCGGCGCGATGCCACGTCGCTGACGGCGCCGGTTCCTGACTATGCCTCCGCGCTGGGCGGTGGCGCCCGCGGGCTCCGCATCGGCGTGCCCCGCGAGTACTTCAACGAAGGCGTGGACCCGGACGTCGAGCGCAGCGTCCGGGCGGCCATCACGGTGCTGCGCGACCTGGGGGCCACCACGACGGAGATCTCGCTGCCCAATACCGACTATGGGATCGCCGTCTACTACATTCTGGCCCCGGCCGAGGCCTCCTCGAACCTGGCCCGCTACGATGGGGTGAAGTACGGGCTGCGGGTTCCCGGCCGGGACCTCATCGAGATGTCCGGCCGGACGCGCGCGGCGGGCTTCGGCGCCGAGGTCAAGCGCCGCATCATGCTCGGCACCTACGCGCTCTCGGCGGGCTACTATGACGCCTACTACGGACGGGCCCAGAAAGTCCGCACGCTCGTGCGCCGCGACTTCGAGACCGCCTTCGCCAACGTCGATCTGATCGTGGCCCCCACGACCCCCAACGTGGCCTTCAAGCACGGCGAGAAGGAAGACCCCCTGGCGATGTACCTCAACGACGTCTTCACGGTGCCGGGGAACCTGGCCGGCATCCCGGCCGTGTCGCTTCGTTGCGGCTTCAGCCGCGACGGGCTCCCGATCGGCCTGCAGCTCATCGGCCGTCCCCTCGAGGAAGCGACGGTGCTCCGGGCCGCCTACGCCTACGAGCAGGCCACGCCCTGGCTCGACCGCCGCCCGGAGCTGCCGTGAGCACCTGGGAGATCGTGATCGGGCTGGAGGTCCACGCCCAGCTCCTGACCCGCTCGAAGATGTTCTGCGGGTGCCCGACGACCTTTGGCGCGGCCCCCAACACCCAGACCTGCCCGGTGTGCCAGGGGATGCCCGGCGTGCTCCCGGTGGTGAACCGGCGGGCGGTGGAATTCGGGCTCAGAACGGCGCTGGCCTTCAACTGCCAGATCAATCCGAGCTGCCGGTTCGCCCGCAAGCACTACTACTACCCGGACATGCCGAAGAACTACCAGATCAGCCAGTACGAGGAGCCCCTGGCCGAGCACGGGTGGCTGGAGATCGATCGGCCTGACGGCACCACGCGGCGCATCGGCATCCAGCGTCTGCACCTGGAGGAGGACGTCGGCAAGCTCATCCACGAGGGAAGTCTGGAGACGGCCCAGGCCAGCCTGGTGGATTTCAACCGCGCCGGAGTCCCCCTCATGGAGACGGTGTCGAAGCCCGAGCTCCGCTCCCCCGAGGAGGCCGCCGAGTACCTGCGGGCCTTCCGCGCCGTGCTCGTCTACCTGGGCGTCTGCGACGGCAACATGGAGGAGGGCTCGCTGCGCTGCGACGCCAACGTCTCGCTGCGACGGCCGGGCGCCCGGGAGTTCGGCACCAAGGTCGAGATCAAGAACATGAACTCCTTCCGCAACGTCCAGCGGGCGCTGGAGTTCGAAGTGCAGCGGCAGGCCCGGGCCCTGGAGGCCGGCGAGGCCATCGTGCAGGAGACGCGGCTGTGGGACGCCGACCGCGGCTACACCCGATCCATGCGGTCCAAGGAGTACGCGCACGACTACCGGTACTTCCCGGAGCCGGACCTGGTGCCCCTCGTCCTGGAGCCCGCCGGGATCGAGGCGATCCGGGCCACGCTGCGGGAGCTGCCGCGGGCCCGCCGCCAGCGATTCGTGAGCGACTACGGGTTGCCCGCCTACGACGCGGCGGTGCTCACGCAGAGTCGCGCGCTGGCCGAGTACTTCGAGAGCGCGGTGCGCGCGTTTCCCAACCCCAAGGTCGTCTCCAACTGGATCATGTCGGAGCTGCTGCGGGAGATTCCTGGCGACGACGAGCGCGCGCTGCAGGCCTGCCGGGTGACGCCGGAACACCTCGTCGGTCTGCTGCGGCTGATCGAGAACGCCACCATCAGCGGCAAGATCGCCAAGGATGTGTTCGAGCGGATGCTCCGCTCCGGCGAGGCCGCCGACACGATCGTCCAGCGGGAGGGCCTCACCCAGGTCGCCGACGCCGGGGCCCTGTCGGCCATCGTCGACCAGGTGCTGGCCGCCAACCCCAAGCCCGTGGAGGACTACCGGCGCGGGAAGACGGCAGCCGCCAAGGCGCTGGTGGGCCTGGTCATGAAAGCCACGCAAGGAAAGGCCAATCCCGCGCTGGTGAACCAGCTCCTGGAGGAGAAACTCTCGGATGCCAGAGGCGGGCGGCTATAATCGGGCCGGTTTCCGATGATTGAGCTGCACCGCGTCTCGAAGGTCTACGACGCCGGACCCCAGAAGTTCCCCGCGCTCACCGACGTCTCCTTTCGCGTCGACAAGGGCGAGTACGTGGTGGTGACCGGGGCGACGGGCGCGGGCAAGACGACGCTGCTCCGCCTCCTCTACCGCGACGAGGTGCCCAGCGAGGGCGAGGTGGAGGTGCTCGGGCAGTCCCTGGCCGGGCTCCGGCGCCGGCAGGTGCAGACGCTGCGACGCTCCATCGGCGTGGTCTTCCAGGATGCCAAGCTCCTGCCCGGGCGGACCGTTTACGAGAACATCGCCTTCGTGCTCCGGGTCACGGGCGCGCCCCGGCGGGAGATCACGGCGCGGGCCTTCGAGGCGCTCCGGGCCGTGGGGCTGTCGTCGCGGGCCCAGGCCTACCCCGCCCACCTCAGCCAGGGCGAGGCCCAGCGGGCGGCGCTGGCCCGGGCCATCGTGCGCCGGCAGCCGCTGCTCGTGGCCGACGAGCCCACCGGGAAGCTGGACGACGCGATGGCGGCCGAGGTGCTCGGCATCATCCAGGACATCTGGACCGGCGGCACCACGGTGATCCTGGCCACCCACCAGGCGCGCCTGGCCGCGGCGTTGCACCGGCGCACGCTCGTGCTGGAGCGAGGGCGGCTCGTCAAGGACGAAGGCTGAGCTCGATGTTCGGCTTCCTGCTGAGCGAGGCGCTGCGTGATTTGCGACGGGCCGGCCGCGTGGCCGTGAGCGCGGTGATGCTGATCACGCTGTCCCTGGGGGCGGCGGGCGCGTTCTGGCTGCTCTCCATGAACCTGGGGCGCGCCGTCAGCGAGTGGCGTGGCCACGCGCGCATCGTCGTCTATCTCAAGCGGGAGCCGCCCGCGTCCGAGATCGCGGCCCTCGTCCAGCGGGTGCAGGCGTTGCCCGATGTGGGCAGCGTCCGCTACGTCGGCAAGGCCGAAGCCCTGGCCGGGCTCAAGCGGATCCTGGGCAAGGACGCCGACGTCGCCGATCAGCTCCCCAGCAACCCGCTGCCGGCGTCGATGGAGATCACGCCCGCCGGGGCGGCGACCACGCCCCAGGGCGCGCGCATCCTCATCGAGCGACTGGCCGCGGTGCCGGAGGTCGAGGAGGTCGAGGGCGGGCTGGAGTGGATCGAGCGTCTCGCCGACTGGCAGCGGCTGATCGCGGCCATCGGTCTGGGCGTGGGCGCCGTGCTCGCGCTGGCGGCGATCCTCACGGTGACGACGGCGACGACGCTGGTGCTCCATGCCCGCCGACCGGAGACCGAGATCATGCGACTGGTGGGCGCCCCGGAGCTGGCCATCCGCCTGCCCCTGCTCTTGCAGGGCATGATCCAGGGGCTGCTCGGCGCGCTCCTGGCCCTGGCCGCCCTGCGGATCGCTCACCATTTCGCGGCGCCCTGGCTGGAGCCGCTGACGAACCTCACCATCGGGCTGCCGCGACTCGAATTCCTCACGCCACCCGGCATGCTGACCCTGCTGGCGGCCGGAGCCGGCCTGGGGGCGCTCGGGGGCTGGCTCACCCGCGGTCGGCGAGGCGCCTGGTGAGGCGGCTCCTCCTGGTGGGGCTGCTCCTGCTGGCGGCATCGGCCGATGCCCAGTCCAGGCGGGGGGACCCCCTGCAGGCCGAGCAACGGCGATTGCAAGAAACCCAGCGCCAGCTCAAGCACGAGCGCGAGAAGGCGGCCGAGGCGCGTCGGCGGGAGAGCTCGCTCCTGGTCGAGCTCGAGGAGACGGAGCGGCGCCTGGGGGACAAGCAGCGCGAGGCGACCCGTCTGGATCGCCAGATCCGGCGGGTCCAGGCCGAGATCACCGGCCTTCGCGGCGACATCGATCGTCTGCAGGGCCACCGCGCCGGCCAGGAGCGCGCCCTGGCCCGGCGGCTGCGCGTGATGTACAAGATCCATGCCCAGGGCTCGGCGCTGTCCCTGCTGGTCAGCGGGGACAATCCTGTCGATCGCCTGGCCACCGTCCGCCATCTGGCCAGCCTGGCCGCCCTGGACGCCCGCCTCATACAAGAGTATCGTGTCACTTCGGACCGGTTGTCCGACCGGAAGCAGCGGGAGGAGACTCGAAGGACCGAGTTGGCCGAGCTTCGGACCGAGGCCAAGCGCGAGCAGGCGGCGGCGGACCGCGAAGCGGCCAAGCGGCGGATATTGCTGGCAAAGGTCCGGGATGAGCGTGCCTACCACGACCGTATGGTGGGCGAGCTCACGGAAGCGTCTCGGCGCCTGGAAGCCTTCATCCGCGATCTGGCCGCCAAGCAGCGTCGGATCGCCAGAGTGCCACCCGCCCTGCCGGGGGATGCCCCGCGGACGGGCTTTGGCGCGCTTCGGGGCCGGCTGCCCTGGCCTGCGGCGGGCCGGGTCGTCAGCGCCTTTGGGCCCCAGGTGCATCCTCGGTTCGGAACGCGGACGTTCCGGAACGGGGTGGATATCGAGGCCCCCGAAGGGACCGAGGTCGCGGCGGTCTTCGGGGGCCACGTCGTCTACACAGGGTGGTTCAAAGGTTACGGGAATTTGATTATTCTGGATCATGGGAATGACTTCTATACGCTGTACGCGCACATCGCCGAGATCGGCGTGAAGGAAGGCGAGGACGTCCGGCAAGGCCAGAAGATCGGGACCGTGGGGGACACGGGCTCGCTGGCCGGAGCCCGGCTGTACTTTGAGGTGCGGTACCAGGGCCGGGCACTCGACCCCGCCGACTGGCTCCGCCAACGAGGGTGAGGGGGGCTTCATGAAGAAGGCGTTCGTCATCGGGTCAGTGCTGATCGTGCTCACGCTGTCGCTCGGCGGCTCGGTAGCCAGCAAGAGCACGGAGAGCGGCGCGACCTACGAGCAGCTCAAGCTGTTCACCGAGGTGTTGTCGATCGTGCAGAACCAGTACGTGGACGAGGTCCCGCCGCGGGACCTGATCTACGGCGCGATCAAGGGCACCTTGCGCGGGCTCGACCCTCACAGCTCGTTCCTGGATCCCGAGAGCTACCGTGAGATGCAGGTGGAGACGTCGGGCAGCTTCGGCGGCCTGGGCATCGAGATCACGCTGCGCGACGACATCCTCACCGTGGTGGCCCCCATCGAGGGCACGCCGGCGTACCGGGCCGGGATCCACCCGGGCGATCGCA
The DNA here is from genome assembly GCA_036556905.1 of Candidatus Methylomirabilota bacterium. GTDB lineage: Bacteria > Methylomirabilota > Methylomirabilia > Rokubacteriales > CSP1-6 > 40CM-4-69-5. The sequence continues at coordinate 17,782 of DATBIM010000116.1, read as the reverse complement.
TCATCAAGATCGACGGGATCGTGACCAAGGACATGCAGCTCTCCGATGCGGTCAAGCGCATGCGGGGCCGGCCGGGCACCAAGGTCACCATCGCCATCGGGCGTGAGGGGTGGACGGAAACCAAGGACTTCGAGATCACGCGGGAGCAGATCCGCGTGCAGTCCGTGCGCACCCATGACCTGAGCAACGGCATCGGCTACCTGCGCGTCCGCCAGTTCCAGGAGCAAACGGCCCACGATGTCGAGACGGCGCTGGACAAGTTCACCAAGGCCGGGATGAAGGCCATGGTCCTGGATCTGCGCAACAATCCGGGGGGCCTGCTGACCTCCGCCGTGGAGGTGGCCGAGAAGTTCCTGGACGACGGCAAGCTGGTCGTCTACACCGAGGGCCGCGTGCGCAATCAGAACATGCGCTTCACGGCCCACGCCAAGAAGGCGCTCAGCTCCATCCCCATGGTGATCCTGATCAACCAGGGTAGCGCCTCGGCGTCGGAGATCGTGGCCGGAGCGCTGCAGGATTACAACCGGGCCGTGGTGGTGGGCACACAGAGCTTCGGCAAGGGCTCGGTGCAGACCATCATTCCGTTGTCGGACGGCTCCGGGCTGCGATTGACGACGGCGAAGTATTTCACCCCCAAGGGCCGTTCCATCCACGGCAAGGGCATCGCGCCCGACATCGTCGTCGAGGTGCCCAAGGAAAAGGACAAGGACGCGGCGCCCAAGCCGCCGCCGCTCGATCCCCTGGAGGAGCTCAAGCGGGACGTCCAGCTGCAGCGGGCGCTCGACGTGATCAAGACCATGCGGGTGCTCGAGCAGCGCGGCACGGAGCCGCGGGCCCAAGTCAAGTAACGGCGTTCATCGCAGTGGGGGGCGGCGCGCCAGGCACCGCCCCCCATCTGTTTCGGCGTCCTCACGATGATCGTGCTCGGAATCGAAAGCTCCTGCGATGAGACCGCGGCGGCGGTGCTTGCCGACGGCCGCCGCGTGCTGTCCGATGTGGTGGCCTCCCAGGACGCGCTCCACGCCCCCTGGGGGGGCGTGGTGCCCGAGCTGGCCTCGCGCCGACACCTCGAGGTGATCGGCCCCGTCGTCCAGCGGGCCCTCGACGATGCCGGGGTGAAGCTGGGCGATCTCGACGGCATCGCCGTGACGCAGGGGCCGGGCCTGGTCGGCTCCCTCCTGATCGGCTGTTCCGTCGCCAAAGCGCTGGCGTGGGTCCACCAGACTCCCCTGGTCGGCGTCAACCATCTGGAGGGACACATCTACGCGGCGTTCCTGACCGACGACCCGCCGATCCATCCGTTCCTGGCCCTGGTCGTGTCGGGTGGCCACACGGCCCTGTACCACGCCCGCGAGCCGCTGCAGTACACCCTGGTCGGCCAGACCCGCGACGATGCCGCCGGCGAGGCTTTCGACAAGGTGGCCAAGCTGCTGGGGCTGGGCTTTCCCGGCGGGCCCGCCATCCAGCGGGTGGCCGAGCAGGGAGATCCGCGCGCCGTGGCGTTCCCGCTCGCCCAGATGACCGACGGCGCCCGCGACTTCTCGTTCAGCGGGATCAAGACCTCGGTGTCCCTCTACGTCAAGCGGCAGGGCCCCCTGTCGGCGGCCCAGGTGGCCGACGTGGCCGCCTCCTTCCAGGCGACGGTGGTGAAGATGCTCGTCCGCAAGACGATCCGGGCGGCGCTGCACCTGGGCGTCAAGCGCGTGGTGCTGACGGGCGGGGTCGCCGCCAACGGGCCGCTGCGCCAGGCTCTGCGCACCGAGGCCGAGCAGCACGGCGTCGCGCTCCACGTTCCGCCGCCCCGGCTCTGCACCGACAACGCCGCCATGATCACCGCGGCGGGCACCGCCCGCCTGCAGGCCGGCGAGCGCGCGGGCCTGAACATGAACGCCCGGCCCGACCTGGCCCTGGCCTGAGCGTGAGCATGAACAGGGCATGGGCACCCGGGCTGTCGCCACGCCCATGCCCCGCCGCGACCACCGTGGGCGGTCCTTCGCCCGCCCGATCAAAGCCGTGAATTACGCGGCGGTCCTGGCCGGGCTTCCGGATGCGGTCATCGCCGTCGACGACGCGCTCCACGTGGTCTTCTGGAACGCGGTGGCCGAGGAGCTCACCGGCCGTTCGGCCCGGCGGGTGCAGGGGCGCGTGGTCAAAGAGGTGTTCCCGGCCGGCGCCTCCCTGGTGAGTCGTCTCGCCGAGACCGTCGCCTCCGGCGAGGGCCGCTCGGAGGCCGAGGCCGTCGTCGAGACCGTCGAGGGGCGAACCGTCCCGGTCAGCGTCGTCACCGCCCCGCTGTTCGCCAGGGACGGCACGGTGGAAGGCGCGGTGGCGGTGGTCCGCGACCTGTCCCGCATTCGCCAGCTCGAGAACGAAGTCCGCCGGGGGGAGACGCTGGCCGCGGCCGGACGTATGGCCGTGGGGCTGGCCCACGAGATCCGCAACCCGCTCGGCGCCATCCGGGGCGCCGTGCAGCTGCTGGCCCGTGAGCTGGGCGCCGATCCGCGCCTGCACGAGTACACGGACGTCCTGCTGAAAGAGGTCGATCGCGTCAATCGCATCATCGAGATGCTCCTGGATCTGGGGCGTCCGGTCCAGGTTCGGCCGACGCCGCTCAACCTCCACCAGATCCTCGAGCGCGTCACCCTGCTGCACGAGGAGGCGGCTCGGGTCGCCAACGTCACCTTCGTGCGGCGCTACGATCCCAGTCTGCCCCCCATCCTGGGGGACGAGGATCGCCTGCTCCAGGTGTTCCACAACCTCGTGGTCAACGCGCTGGACGCCATGAAAGCCGGCGGGCGGCTCGTGCTGACGACGCGGGTCAGCCTCAACGCGCTCTACGGCAAAGTCGATCTGGGGGGCGGGCAGCGCCCGATGGTCGAGGTCCAGGTGGGCGACGAAGGCCCAGGCATTCCCGCGGCGGTCCGGGCCAAGATCTTCGACCCGTTCTTCACGACCAAGGAGCGCGGGCTGGGGCTCGGCCTGGCCCTGTGCCATCGCATTCTCGAGGAGCACCGGGGCGCCATTCAGGTCGAGTCCGTCGAGGGGCGGGGGACGGTCGTCACCTGCTTCCTGCCCGTCGCCCGATGACGCCGCGTCGTCGAGGGACGGAGCCACACGGGCCCAGAGCAGGCCACCCTCGGCCCGAGCCGGGCTCGCGGACCCCGCTACCATGACCACGGGGATCCTGATCGTCGACGACGAGGAGAGCCTGCGCTGGGTCCTCGAGCGGGGACTGCGCCAGGCCGGCTACGAGGTCACCGCGGTGGCCGACGGCGAGGCGGCCCTCAAAGCCTTCGAGGCCGACCCCGTCGATCTGGTCTTCCTGGACATTCGCATGCCCGGCCTGGATGGCCTGACCGTGCTGGAGCGGCTGCGCGTCATCCGCCCCGATGTGTGCGTGGTGGTGATGACTGCGCACGGCACGATGGACACTGCCATCAAGGCCATGCAGCGGGGCGCCTACGACTACCTGACCAAGCCCTTTGACCTCGAGCAGGTGCTCCTGCTCACCGAGCGGGCCCTGACGGCGAGCCGCCTGAGCCAGGAGGTGACGCGGCTCCGCCGGGGGCTGGAGGAGGTGCGGGAGTTCAGCGCCCTCATCGGGCGGCATCCGCGCATGCAGGATGTCTACAAGACCATCGGCCGCATCGCCGGCACCGACGTCACCGTCCTGCTGCGCGGCGAGTCGGGCACGGGCAAGGAGCTGGTGGCCCGGGCGGTGCACCACTACAGTCGGCGCTCGGGCCGGCCCTTCGTCGCGGTCTCCTGCGCGGCCATTCCCGTCACGCTGCTGGAGTCCGAGATGTTCGGTCATGAGCGGGGGGCGTTCACCGACGCCAAGGAGCGGCGGCTCGGCAAGTTCGAGCTGGCCCACGGCGGCACGCTCTACCTCGACGAGATCGGGGACATGCCGCTCGAGCTGCAGAGCAAGCTCCTGCGCGCGCTCCAGGAGCGCGTGATCGAGCGGGTCGGCGGTCGCGAGCCGATTCCCGTCGACGTCCGGGTGCTGGCGGCCACCCACCGGGAGCTGGAGTCGCTCATGCGGGAGGGGCGCTTCCGCGAGGACCTCTACTACCGCCTCAACGTCGTCACCATCACCCTGCCGCCCCTGCGCGAGCGACGCCGCGACATCCCGCTCCTGGTCGAGCACTTCCTGGCCAAGTACACCGAGGAATTTGGCGAGCGCGCTGTCGCCGCCGACACCCTCGACCGTCTGGTGGGCTACGACTGGCCGGGCAACGTCCGCGAGCTCGAGAACGTGGTGCAGCGGGCCATGGTCCTGGCCACCACCGGGGTGATCCTTCCCGAGCACCTCCCCATCGGGCCGGTGTCGGCCGCGGCCTCGGTGGCCATGGACGCCTCGCTGGAGGACATCATCGAGCGGAAGCTCATGGAGTGCGTGCGGGGGCTGCGCCACCAGGGGAGCGCCAACCTCTACGGCCTCATCCTGGGGCTGGTCGAAAAGCCGCTCCTGCGGGCCGTGCTCCGGGAGACCGGCGGCAACCAGGTCCGCGCCGCCCAGATCCTGGGCATCAATCGCAACACCCTGCGCAAGAAGCTCACCGAGCACGGAATCGACCCGGAGACGACGGCCACCGAGGGCTGACGCCTCCGCCACGCTCGCCGCGTTTGTTGACACATCCGCGGCGGGCTCCGTATAAAGATACTCACGTCCACCGACGCCGAGCGCCCCACAGTCCTTGTCGTCAACGCCCGCCCCGACGAGGTCGCGCCGGTCCTGGCGGCCCTGCACCGGGCCGGCTTCGAGGCGGTCGCGAGCGATCGGCTGGCCGTCGCCGTGTCCCGCCTCGCCGAACGCCCCTTCGACGCCGTGCTGCTCGATCTGGCCCTGCCCGATTCGGATGGCTTCGAGACGTTCGCCCGCATCCAGGCCGCGGCCGGCGACGCCGCTGTGCTGATCCTCACCGACCACGACGACGATCGCCTGGCTCTGGAAGCGCTGCGGGCGGGAGCCCAGGACTACGTGGTCAGAGATCGCCCGGATCCGGATCTCGTCGCCCGGAGACTCCGGTACGCCATCGAGCGGCATCGCCTGCGGGCCGAGCTGCTGGCCCTCGCCCAGGTCGGCCGGCAGCTCGCCGAGACGCTGGACCCCGCGATGGTGAGCCGGGAGATCGCGGCGAACATCCGTAGCCTGCTCCGGGCCCGGGCCGCGGCCCTCTACGAGCTGGACGCGGCCTCCGGCAACTTGATCTCGCGGGCGGTCGCGGCGCTACCGGGCGCCGACGGCGCCTGGGGCCCCGTGCTACCGCGGGGTACCGGGTTGCTGACCGTCGCGCTCGAGGAGCGGTGCGCCGTCATGTCGACGGACGTCCTCGAGGATGCTCGGGCGACCTGGACGACCGAGATGCGTCAGCACCTGGCCGCCTCGACGGACCGGGCGCTCCTGGCGCTGCCCCTCGTGGTGGGGGGGACGCTCATCGGCGCCCTGGGCGTCGCCGATCGGACGGGCCGCGACTTCACCGAGGAGCAGGTGCAGCTCGCCCAGACCTTCGCCGATCAGGCGGCCCTCGCCCTGGCCAGCGCCCGGTTTCACGTGGACACCGAGCGCCGGCGCCGGACCGCCGAGAGCCTGGCCGACGTGGGGCGGCTCATCTCGCGCTCGCTCGATGCGGAGGTCGTGGCCCGGCAGGTGGTGGACAGCATCCGCACGCTGCTGGACGTGCGCTCGGCCGTGCTCTACCGCCGGGAGCCGGCCTCGGGCGACCTCAATGCCCTGGCGCTCTCGGGGGATTCCGACGTGCTGGCCGTGCTTCCCCGGGGCACTGGCCTGGCCGGCCTGGCCGTGCGCGAGCAGCGATCCCTGACCAGCGAGAATGTCGTCGCCGACTCGCGGCTCAGCTTCACGCCCGAAGCCCGGGAGGCGGTCGAGCAGAGCGCGTTGCGGGCGGGCCTGGCCATCCCGCTGGTGACCGAGCACGCGGTAGTCGGGGCGCTGGCCGTCGCCGATGTCGAGGGGCGAGTGTTCTCGGCCGAGGAGCTGGCCCTGGCCCAGGCCTTCGCGGACCAGGCCGCGCTGGTCCTGGAAAACGCGCGGCTCTACGAGGAGACGCAGGAGCGCCTGCGGCAGACCGAGACGCTCCTGGCGGTGGGTCGGGCGGTCGGGGCCACCCTGGACCTGACCGAGACCACGCGCCGGGTGGCGCGGGAGCTCGGCCGCGCGCTGGGCGCCGACACGGTGAGCGCCTGGCTGGCCAGCGACGATGGCCAGACCCTGCGGCCCCTGGCTGGCTATCACGTGCCTCGGCACCTGGTCGAGGAGGTCCGTCGCTACGCGATGCCGCTCCGCGGGCACGCCTTCGTGGAGGAGGCCTGGCGGGACCGGCGCGCCGTCTGGGCCGCCGAGGCATCTTTGGACCCCCGTGTCGATCGCGGCATGATCGAGCGCTTCCCCTGCCGGACCCTGCTCTTCGTCCCCATGACGGTGGACGCGTCAGACGCCACCGGCGGACTGCTCGCGGTCTGGTGGCAACACCCGCGCGAGCTCGGGGCCGAGGACCTGCGCCTGGCCGAGGGGATCGCCAACCAGGCGGCGATGGCCGCCCAGAACAGCCGCATGTTCGCCCTCGAGCGGGCGGCCCAGCAGACGCTGCGCGTGCTGTTCGATGACGCCCCCCTGCCCATGTGCGTCTTCGCCAGCGACACCCTGGAGATCCTGGACGTCAACGCGGCGGCCGTGGCCCGCTACGGCTATGCGCGCGACGAGTTCCTGCGCCTGCGGGCCACCGATCTCCAGTATGCGGAGGACGCCGGAAACGCCGATCGCGTGCCCCGCTCGGGACCCGGGCGTCACCGCACCCGAGAGGGGGCCGTCATCGACGTCGAGGTCGTGGCGCACCCCGTCGTGTTCGGGGGGCGAGCGGCCCGGCTCGTGGCCGTCATCGACGTGACCGCGCGCAACCGGGCGGAGGCCGAGCGCCGACGCCTGGAAGAGCAGCTGCGACAGGCGCAGAAGATGGAGGCGGTCGGCCGCCTGGCCGGGGGGGTGGCCCACGACTTCAATAATCTCTTGACGGTGGTGCGGGGCCGGAGCCAGCTGCTGCTGCGGCGGCTGGCTCCGGACGATCCCTTGCGGCAGACCATCGAGACCATCGACCGCACGGCCGAGCAGGCGGTGGGTCTCACGAGCCGCCTGCTGGCGTTCAGCCGGCGTCAGACTCCGCAGCCCCGGGTCATCGAGCTCAACGCGGTGGTGAGTGGCGTGGAGACGATGCTCCGCCGGGTCATCGGCGAGGACATCGAGCTCGTCATGACGCTCGATCCCGCCGCGGGCTCGGTCCGGGCCGACCCCGCCCAGCTCGAGCAGGTCATCGTCAGCCTGGCCGTCAATGCCCGCGACGCCATGCCCCAGGGGGGCCGGCTCACCATCGAGACCAGCACGAGTGGATCCCACGCCGTCTTCTCGGTGGCCGACACCGGCGTGGGAATGAGCCCCGAGGTCCAGGCCCGGCTCTTCGAGCCGTTCTTCACCACCAAAGAGCGCGGCCAGGGGACGGGCCTGAGCCTGGCCACCGTGTACGGGATCGTGAACCAGGCGGGTGGCCACATCACCGTCGCCAGCGAACCGGGCCGCGGCAGCGTGTTCCGGACGTCGCTGCCCCGCGTAGAGGAGCACCCCGCGGCCCGGCCCGCGCGCCGGACGTCCGTCAGGCCCCGGGGGATCGAGACCATCCTGGTGGTCGAGGACGAGGACGGCGTGCGGGCGCTCACCCAGGAGATTCTCGTCGACTATGGCTACACGGTGCTCACGGCGGCGGGACCGAACGAGGCGCTGGCGGTGGCGGCCCGGCACTCCGGCCCCATCGACCTCATCGTCACCGACGTGATCATGCCGGAGATGAGCGGCATCGACCTGGCGCGGCGGATCCAGGCCGAGCGCGCCGGCATCCGGGTCCTCTACATGTCGGGCTACGTCGAGCACCCCGCGCTCGATCAGGCGGCCCTCGATCCCGAGGCCGGGCTGCTCCTGAAGCCCTTCACCGCCGAGGCCCTGGCTGCCCAGGTCCGGGAGGCGCTGGGCGGCTGAGCCCCGGCCGAACTGGTTGCGGGGGTCGCTGACCTGTGCCAGCATTCTCGTTCGTCCGCCGAACACCACCGTCGAGGAGTGAACGCATGCGCACCATCACCGTGGGAGCCGCCCAGCTCGGCCCCATCGCCCGCGCCGAGTCCCGGAGCGACGTGGTCAAGCGGCTGCTCGCCCACCTGCACGAGGCCAAGGCCCGGGGCTGCGAGCTCGTCGTGTTTCCCGAGCTGGCCCTGACGACCTTCTTCCCCCGCTGGTACATGGAAGATCAGGGGGAGATCGACCGCTTCTTCGAGCGCGAGATGCCCGGGCCCGAGACGCGCCCGCTCTTCGAGGAGGCCCGGCGCCTGGGCCTGGGGTTCAGCCTGGGCTACGCCGAGCTGATCCACGAGCACGGCGCGCTGCACCGCTTCAACACGTCGATCCTCGTGGATCCGGCCGGTCGCCTCGTGGGCAAGTACCGCAAGATCCATCTGCCCGGGCACGCCGAGCACGAGCCGTACCGCCCGTTCCAGCACCTGGAGAAGCGCTACTTCGAGGTGGGCAACCTGGGCTTCGGCGTGTGGCGCGCCTTCGGCGGCATCCTGGGCATGTGCATCTGCAACGATCGCCGCTGGCCCGAGACGTACCGGGTGATGGGGTTGCAGGGCGTGGAGATGATCCTGCTCGGCTACAACACGCCCCTGCACCACCCGCCGGCGCCGGAGCAGGACGCCCTGACGAATTTCCACAACAGCCTGGTGATGCAGGCCGGGGCCTACCAGAACGCCACCTGGGTCGTGGGCGTGGCCAAGTGCGGGCGCGAGGAAGGCTGCGACATGATCGGCCAGAGCCAGATCGTCGCGCCCTCGGGGGAGACAGTCGCCATGGCCAGCACGCTCGGCGACGAGCTGGTGGTGGCCCGCTGCGACCTCGACCAGTCCGCCTCCTACAAGCGCACGGTGTTCAACTTCGCCCGTCATCGCCGGCCCGAGCACTACGGCCTGATCGTGGAGCGGACGGGCGCAGTGGAGCCGGCGTAGACGCGTCGACAGGTTAACGGCGCAGCAGGCCCTGCTTCAGCAGTTTCTTGGCCAGCTCGTAGATATCGCTCCTCGAGCCTGCCTGTCGCCGCCCGATCGCCACGATGAGCACGACCACTTCCTTCCGCTCGACCCGGTAGACGATGCGGTACCGCTGACCCACGGTCCGGACGCTCCGAAAGCCGGTCAGCTCTCCAACGAGGGGCTTGCCTTGCGTCTCAGGATCACGGGCGAGGGCTTCCGCTCGCTCGACGATGATTCGCCTCGTCCGTCTGTCGTCGATCGCCTCCGCGAGCTTGACCGCCGTCTCCGTCCACTTGATGTGGTAGACGGGGCTGGTCATACCCCGAGACGCTTGCGAGCCTCCGTGTGGGTGAGCAGTCGGCCGTGCTTCACGTCCTCGAGACTGCTCCGGAGCGCGGCCGTCATCTCAGGGTCGCTGAGGACCTCGAGGGTTTCGATGAGGCTCTCGTAGAACTCCCACGGCAGCACCGCCAGCACGGGGCGCCCCCGCCGGGTGATGCTGACCGCGCGCCCGGGCTCTCGCCGGAGTCGCTCGGGCAGATCGAGTAGACTCCGACGCGCTTGAGTGATCGTCAGTTCGGTCATCGTCTTTCTCTCCGAACGCTGATTGTGCTCATTGAAGTGTACATATAGATGCCTCTGTAGTCAACCGGGACCCACCCGGAGGCCACGGGTATCTGCTCGAGTAACCGACGCTGTGAATACACTCATGGCTATTGACTTGGAGGTGAACCAGGACTAGGGTTCGGGCTCGCCGGGCGTTGCGGGCTGCGGGGGGCCGAGCGTGACAACTTCAGAAGCTTCAGGGCAGGTAATCTCGGTTGGCGCCGCCCCGTGGACCCAGCCCACGCTGGAGGTGCTGCCGCGGCCCGCCTCGTGGTACGCGATCCGCACGCGCTCACGGCACGAGAAGCTCGTGCGCGAGCAGCTCCTGGCGCGCCCCGGCGTCGACGTGTTCCTGCCCCTGTGGGCGCGCTTCAGCCACTGGAAGGATCGCAAGAAGCGGGTCGAGTTTCCGCTGTTTCCCGGCTACTGCTTCGCCCGCCTGGAATACGGCGACCGCCTGCTCGTGTTGAAAGCGGTCGGCGTCGTGGACCTGCTCGGCATGAACGGCCATCCCGAACCCATCCCGGACGACGAGATCTCCGCGGTCCAGCGGCTCGTCGAGAGCAGCCTGCCCTTCGACCCCCATCCGTATCTGATCGAGGGGATGGCCGTGGAAGTCATTCACGGCCCCATGTCGGGCGTGCGCGGCTGTCTCGTCCGCAAGGAAAAGTGCTCGCGCCTGGTGATCTCCGTCAACCTGATTCGCCAGTCCGCCTCCGTGGAGATCGACGCCGCCGACGTCGCCCCGGTCTGAGCAGCCGCTCAGGCCTCCAGCTCGTAAATCGTCTGATTCGCGCGGCGCAGCCGCGCGCTCAGCTCGCGGGCCAGACTGGCCAGCACCTTGATGGCCACCGTGTGGTGCTCGCGCACGAGGTCGGCGAAGCTCGCCTCGCTCAGCACGTAGCAGACGAGGTCCTCGTCGGCCTCGACGCTGGCCGAGCGCGGCCGGGCATCGAGCAGGGCCAGCTCGCCGAACACCGTCCCGGCCGCGAACGTGGCCAGGCGCCGTTCGCGCTCCCGTCCCGCGAGCTGGAGCTTCACGCTCGCGCTGCCCCGGGCGATGATGAACAGCTCGCGGCTCTTGTCGCCTTCCCGGAACACGATCGCCCCCCGCGGGTACGGCCGTCGCGTGAGTCGCGCGGCGAGGACCTCACGTTCCTCCTTGGTGAACCCGGTCAGGAGATCCAGGTGCTCGAGGGCGTGCTCGTCGTCGAGCGTCGCGGCGCCGAGGGTCTGGGCGATCAGGTGGTCTTCGGCCCACTCCAGCGCGCGGTCGGTATCGCTGAACACCCGGTCCGGGGTGAGCGCGGCGAGCACGCCCATGTCTTCGAGGACGTGGCGCACGCGCGGCCGGTCGGGCATGTGGCTCAACAGGAGCTCCGTCCGGTGTCGGGCCAGCTCCTGCTGGAGCTGGAGCAGGATCCGGGCCCCGGTCGTATCGATCTCGTTCACCCGCTTGAGGTCCAGGACCAGATACGCGATCTGCGCCTGCCCCGCCTCGACACGGGCGGCCAGGTCCGCCGCGGTGCCGAAGAAGATCGCGCCCTCCAGCTCGAGCACGAGGATCTTCTGGCCGTGGGCCTGCAGGGTCTCCATGAGCCGCGGCTCGCGCGTCTTGCGCGAGTGCACCGCGTCGCCGTGGTAGGCGCGTCGGACGATCCCCCGGCTCATGCTGAGCAGGAAGAATGCGACCGCCACCACCACGCCGACGGCCACGGCCACGAAGAGGTCGACCGCGATGGCCAGCGTGGCCACCAGCACGATCACCCCCAGGTCGAGCGCCATGCGCTGCCAGTCGGCCAGCTGGCGGGTGAGCAGACGGCCCACGAGCCCGAGACTCCAGCGATCGAAGAGCTGGAGCCCGAGCACGGTGAGCATACCCGCGATGACCACGCGGGGCAGGTAGCCCAGGAGCGGGGCCAGGAACAGCAGGGCGCCCAGCACGGCGACCCCGCTGATCAGCCCCGACAGGGCGGTGCGGGCGCCGGCCCGGTGGTTCGCATAGGTGGCCGACAGGCTCACCCCGCTCGCGATGCCGCCCACGCAGGCGGCGACGGAATTACCGAGCCCGAGCCGCAGCAGGTCGCGGTTGCCGGTGCCCCGTTGTGCCGTCACGCTCTCCACCGTCTTCAGGCAGAGCAGCGCATCGAACGATGCGACCACGGCCAGGCTCGCCGCGACGGCGACCAGCGCCAGCGCGGCCTGCCACTGGCTCGGGTCGGTGACGAGCCCGACCAGGTTCGGCAGGTACCACGAGGTGGGGATCACGGGAGGCAAGGCCCCCAAGGTCGGCCCCAGCGCCGGCCGAAGCCCGGCGGCGGCGGCGAGGTAATAGAGGCCGGTCCCCACGGCCAGCGCCAGGATCGGGGCGGGCAGGCGCCGCGTCAGACGGGGCCCGTGCCACATCGCGAGGGCGGTCAGGACGCCGATGGCGAGCGTGAGAGGCTGCACCGAAGCCAGCCGGGCCAGCGCCACGCCCGGAGCGGTGTGGGGCCCGAGGCCGAGCATGGTGTCGAGCTGCGACATCAAGATGAGCAGGGCGGCGGCATTCTGGAAGCCCGCCATGACGGGCGAGGGGATATACCGGACGAGGCTCCCGAACCGCAGCGCGCCGAAGAGCGCCTGGAACAGGCCAGTCATGAAGATGACGAACATCAGGAGCGACAGGGTGTGCCCCACGTTGCTGAGGTCCACGCGGATCGAGCCGGAGTGGACGAGGCTCTGCACGGCGATCGAGCCGATCAGTGAGGCCACCACGCTGCGGGGGGCATAGATGGTCGTGCTCGAGGCTCCGAGCAGGACGGTGACGATCGGGACGATCGCGGCGCTGTAGAGGCTGGCCAGGATGCCGTAGGGTAGGTAGCCATCGCCCAGGCCGTGAACGGCCAGCGCCCCGTAGCCCATGCTGACCGGGATCGTGAGGACGGCCGCCGTCACGCCCCCGGCAAGCTCCCCCCCGACCGCGGTTCGCCATCGCGAGGCCATGGAGGCGGTGATCTTATCGCAGCCAGGCAGGGGGCGCCGTCCCGGCTCGTGGGATAATGTCGCCCGAAGGAGCCCCAGACATGGCGACCGAGCCCACCGCCGCTCAGCTGAAAATGGACCCGGCCAGTCTCTATCGTGAAGAGGTGATGACCGATCGAAGGATAGGGACGATCCGGGTGCTCACGCCGATCAAGGTGGACGGCTTGACCGACGCGAGTCGGCGGGTGCTCTACGTGGGCGAAGCCCAGATGCTGACGCCGGCCGGCGCCCTGCCGATCGCCTTCGAGATCGACGCCAACTCACTGGCCCAGGCTGTCGACAGGTTCGCGGCGGCGGCCCAGCAGGCCGTGGAGCGCACCGTTCGGGAGCTGCAGGAGCTGCGCCGGGAAGCCGCCTCATCGATCATCGTGCCGGACCGACCCATCCCCGGTCTCACCGGACCACCCCGCGGGGGCGGGCTGATCCAGCCGCCGTAAGCTGGTGCCCCCCGGGTTAACCTCGCGCTCCAGCGGCCCGGGGCTCGCGTTGCTCGCGCCCGGCCGCTGAGCGCGAACGGTTAGCGAGCAGAGCGAACGGTCCATCCGAGAGGGCACGTCATCAGCCAGAGAGATCGGGGCTGAACCAGAGAGACTGGCCGGACTGGTGGGGCTGGGAACTGGAGCTCAGTCCCCACTTGCTCAAGCGGATGGACGATCGGCGCTTCACCGAAATCGATCTCCGGCGAATGCTGCAACGGGCGTCGGGTTACCGTGAAGACGTCGTCGAGGGCCGCTGGGTCGTCGAAACTCGACACCGCGGGAAGGCTTGGGAGGTTATCGTAGAACCTGACCAGGAGCGGCGGTTGCTGGTCGTTGTCACCGCGTATCCGATCTGGGAGTGAGGGGAATGAAGAACTGCTACTTGGAGGTCACGTTTCGCCATGGTCGTCCCCTGGCGGCCTACCTCTACCTTCCACGGAGGCCGAGCGACAAGAGCTATCGGACGGCGAGGGCGATACCCGGCCTGGTGATCGATTTCAACCGAAGCGGCAAGCCTATTGGCATCGAGATCACTGCGCCAGCCAGATTGTCCGCCACGGCTCTTAACCGGGTCTTGCGTCGTTTGCGCCTACCGACCGTGACCCGCGCTGACCTCGCGCCTCTTCGGGCTGCGTGATACCCAGGCTCTCGCAACAAGCGTCTGCAGCCGACGGCCGGCGCGAAGCGCCGCTTTGAACCCAAGGGCGTGCGCCGGCCGCGGCTGAGCGGCGTTGAACGTTAGAAGGGCAGGCCTCCAGCTCTGGTCACGCCTGGTCGCGGGCCTGCTCGGCCAGCGCGGCGCAGAAGGCCTCAAGGTCGGTGAGATCCGAGGACGCCAGCGCATGCACGCGGCCCCAGTCGAGGACGCCGTACTGGTGAGCCACGAGGTTCCGGAACGCGGCCGCGCCGGCGAGACGGACGGCCAGCTCACGGGGGATGACGGCGTGACGAGCCAGGGCATCAAAGACATCCGCGTAGGTTCCGGGCACCTCCCAGCCAGCGTCCGCGAGCCAGTGGGCGGCCAGATCGAGGCAGGCCTGGATGACGACCTCACGAGTGGTCCGATCGGAGGCGAAGGCGTTAGCCGAGGGGGGAAGCACGGTACGTACGCGCGCCGCGGCGTCGCGGACGACGGCGATCTTCGCGGCGAGGAGCGCCTTATCGACCACGGGCCGCGGCAGCACGCAGGACGCCGGCAGCACACTGCTCCTCGACGGGCTTGAAGTCGAGGTACTCAAGCAGGGCTCGCGCCTTGCGGGTGACCAGCGCCCGGTGGTCGCGCTCGACGAGCAGCCGGCCGTCGCGGAAGATACGGTAGCTGAGCGGTACCGGCGCTTCGTCGAGGAGCACGAGGTCGATGCGGCGCCCGGCGGCGGCCTCCAGGCGCGCCGTCAGCCTGCCGAGGGCATGCACGTCCCGCGGAGCGCCAGGGGTCAGCTCGATGGCGATGTCGGCGTCGCTGTCGAGGCGAGCTCGTCCGCGCGCGCTGGAGCCGAAGAGCAGCGCGTAGACGACATCGGGCTCAGCCTCGAGCGCACGACGAAGGCTGTCGACCATGTGGTCAGCCTACCATGGAGCCTCGCGAAGGCGCCCGGCCCTGGCCTCAGCGGGCCGCGCGGGGGCGGGCTGATCCAGCCGCCGTGAGCACCGGTCGGACGTTCGCGATCGCGTTGCGCGTGTGGGGATGCCGGGCTCCGAGGCCCGCCCTGAGGATGTCGATCGCCGACGCATAGGCCGTTCGGGCCTCCGCGACTCGCCCCAGGCGCTTGTAGAGGCACCCGAGATTGTTCAGGGAGACGCCCACGTCGGGGTGGCGTGGCCCGAGGGCGGCCCTCTTCAGCCTGATCGACGACCGGTAAGATCGCTCGGCCTCAGCGAAGCGTCCGAGCGCTTGAAGCGTCGCGCCGAGGTTGTTGTCGATGACGGCCAGATCGTGTCGCAATCGCGCCGAGCGGCGTCGGGCGCCCAGGATCTGGCGGGCCATCGACGCTGCGCGCAACGCGGCTCGATACCGCTGCTGCCCGTGGAGGATCGCGGCGAGCCCGGACAGGTCGGCCGCGACATCGGGGTGGCTGGGCCCAACCTGCTTCCGGCGTATGCGTAGCCCCCGCACGGCCAACCGCTCCGCCGCCCTGTAGCGGCCACGTGAGAACTCGATCCCCCCAAGGTTGTGGTAGAGCGCCGCGAAGGCGACATCGTCCGGTGGAAGACAACGGTGGAGAAGCACCTCGGCCCGGGCGTAGGCACGGGCAGCATCGGCGAAGCGACCCCGGTACTTGTGGACGATTCCCAGGAGGTTCCAGAGCGCGGCGACGGACGTGGGACGGGCATTCGCAGAATCGATAGAGCGGAGCGCCCGGCTCAGGATCCGTTGTGCTCTACCGTACTGCCCTTTGCGGACAGCGTGTTCGGCTTGCGCTAACGAACAAACACCTCGTTGTGATTCGCCGCAATTCGCCCACCCTTGATCGGCTTGGTGGCGGTCAGGTCACACAGCTTCACTTTCGTCGGTTTCCGCTTGGTCGCCATGGCTGCCTCCTCGTGCCGCGCGCCCTACTTCCGGTGGTTAGTGGAAAGAGTGCCGCCGGCCTTCCTGGGGGCCACGGCCTTGTCCTGCCGCTCGCCGAACAGGCGTTTGGCCTTGCCGCCCCTCACGTCCTTCCGCGGCGCCAGGTCCTTGAGGAGGACAACGTCGCCTGGCCTTCGATACCTGATCATGGAGCCTTACGACTTTGGGTTGAACGTTTTCCCGCCGCCCTTGATGTCACGGTCGGCTCGCGGCGACAGGTCCTTGGCGCTCACGGTCTTCTTGGTCTTTGCACTCTTCTTGCCCGCCATCGCTTGCCCTCCGTTCGAGTGAGGTTTTCCGCCCTTCGCGTCGCCTCGGAGCAAGCGCCGTACCATGGCGAGGTTGGCTGAAACCCCTCGATTCATTTCACTGAGCACGCGCTGGCGTTCGCGCGCGAGCCCATAGCGGCCTCGTTTCGAGTTCATGCCGGTCTCATTTCGATGCCGCCGACGGCCGGCGCGAGGCCCACGGGTCCGGCAGTACACTTGGCCGGAACCTGGAACGCAGCCGACATGCGCCGCTCTGTCTCACACCCGACGGGCGCCAAGCCCCCCGCCGTGCATCTGCGCTCGGATGACGCGCGGACGATCGACGCCTTCCGCCGTGTCCTCGAGGCCGGTGAGTACACCGAGCAGGCGATCGCGGCGGCGCTCGGCGAGGCCGCGCATGCGCCCCAGGGCTGGCCCGACCCCGCCATCCAGCAGCGCCGGCTCCCTCGGGGGTCCCGTCTCTCGACGCTCATCGAGCTGTTCTTCCTGGGCCGGCCGGTTCGGCTGCGCGAGGCCCGCCGGGCACTCGCCCCGGCGAGCCTGCCGAGGCTGGCGGCCCTCGGGCTCCTGTCACCCCGCGGGGATCGGGTGCGCGCCCGGGTCCGACTGGTCCCCTGCGAGGATCTCATCGTCGCCGGGGATCGCCCACCCGCCGACCCGGCGCACCCGCCCGCCCGCTACGTGGCGGCGCTGAGCGCGCCCGCGCGGCTGCTCGCCGCGCTCACCGTGCGGCGGAGGATCGCCGACGCGCTCGATCTGGGAACGGGCAGCGGGGTGCAGGCCCTCCTG
Organism: Candidatus Methylomirabilota bacterium; assembly: GCA_036556905.1. Taxonomy (GTDB): domain Bacteria; phylum Methylomirabilota; class Methylomirabilia; order Rokubacteriales; family CSP1-6; genus 40CM-4-69-5. The sequence goes on along the minus strand of DATBIM010000116.1, from coordinate 956 downwards.
GCCGCCCGGCACAGCCGGCGAGTCATCGCCACCGATGTCAATCCCCGCGCGCTGGCCTACGCCGCGTTCAACGCCCGACTGAACGCTCTGCCTCACGTGCAATGCCGGGCCGGAAGCCTGTTCGAGCCCGTGGCGAGCGAACAGTTCGACCTGATCGTTTCGAATCCGCCGTACGTGATCTCACCGGAATCGGCCTTTCTCTTCCGAGACAGCGGACAGCGGGGCGATGCGCTTTGTCGGGCCCTCATCGGGGCGGCCTCCGGGTTTCTGCGCGAGGGTGGGTGGGCAGTCGTGCTCGTCAACTGGATTGCGGACCGCGAGGGGGCGTGGTGGGAGCCACTCCGGAGCTGGGTCGAGGGACCCGGATTCGACGCCTGGCTCCTGCACGATCGAACCTTTCATCCGCTCGACTACGCGGCCGTCTGGAACCAGTGGCTCCGGCTGAGTGAGCCACGCGCCTACGGCTCGACGCTCGACCGCTGGCTCGGCTACTACCGACGCCTGGGGATCGAGGCGATTGCGTCCGGTGCGATCCTGCTCCGCCGGCGAGCGCAGGGGCCGAACTGGGTGCGGGCCGACGACTTGCCCGCGCGGGTGACGCGCTCCGCCAGCCGCCAACTCCTTCGGACGGCGGCCACCCAGGATTACCTGGCGACGCTCCAGGACGTCCGGGTACTGCGCGGCGCGCGGCTTCGGCCCGCCGCCGGGTACCGGGTCACGACCACGAGGCGTGGACCCGACGCACGAGCTGGCGAAGATCCGGCGACGGTGACGCTCGACGATGCGCTGCCGTTTGCCGTCCGGGTCGAGGCCCGCGTGCTCGAGGTGCTCGCGCGCTGCGACGGCCGGCGTCGTCTTGGAGAGATCCTTGCGGCGGTCGTCGGCCCGGGGAGCCGGGTGGACGCCAGCCGTGTCCTGCGGGGGGTGCGCGAGCTCGTCCGCGCCGGGATCCTGAA
>DATBIM010000115.1:0-21822 GCA_036556905.1 Candidatus Methylomirabilota bacterium | reverse complement strand
AGACGCTGGCGCTTTTCGGTTCCCACTTGATACTCTGTGCTGGATTACATATCTGCTTTTTAAAACATAATCAACCCCTTTCCTGCTCCGCCCCCTTCTGCGGCCGGGGACTTGGCCGGGCGGTGGAAGTCGTATCATCCGACCATGGAGCCCAAGCTCAAGGTCTGGGTGGCCTTCGGTCAGACAAAGTTCGGCGACGGCCGGGCCCGGCTGCTCGAGCTGATCGATCAGCTCGGCTCGATCAACAAGGCGGTCGCGCGGTTCGGCATGTCGTACCGAACGGCGTGGGGCTATATCAGGGAGCTAGAGAGTGCCGCCGGGCTCCGATTGCTGCAGCGTACGCCAGGGGGCGGCAGCAGGGGCGGCACGCGGCTCACGCCAGCGGGACGGCGTTTCCTGCAGCAGTACTGGGCGTTCCGGCGCGGCCTCGAGGGCGTGGCCAGCCAGCAGTTCGCGCAGGCGTTCAAACGCCGGCGCACCCGCGCGGCCCGCGGCTCGCGTTAGTCCCTCGTCACCTCTCTGGCTTGACAACCGGTCGGCTCCGCGCTATTGCCGCCGCGACAGCCGGCATCAACCGGGGCAAGGGAAGAAGGCCCCCGAGAGTGTCAAGTTTTGCGACGTGTCCGCAGCGTGCTGCTCAACAAGAGGGAGGTCAACATGTTGAGGGCTATCCGATTCGCCAAAGGACTTGGCGTCGTCAGCGTAATGGCTGCCATCCTCGGGTTATCAACGGACAGTGTGAGCGGCTACGTGTTCCCCGTCGTGGGGTCTACAGGAGGCGTCAAGGTCATCACGAAATCAGGAAAGGGGAACACAACAAACTCGACGTCGATCTCCTCGAACGGTAGTACAGGAGATTGCACGAGGGCGCGCGCGATCGTCGTTGCCGCGTCCATTGCCGCGCCCACGACCGATTCGATAACGGCGACGGCCAGGTGCGGTGACGCAATCGTCGTCGCGACCGCTCCCGACGGTCTGGATACATTCACCGTCGTGGCCCAGGAGGTGGCGCCGACGCTCACCACTCCCCTCGCATGCACACCGACTTACGCCGGGACGCTGAATCTCAGCTGGACGGTCACCTGTGTCTTCCTGTTCCAGTGATCCCAGCCTAAAGCGAGGAGCGCCGAGCAGGCCTTGAGCGTAGGCCGGAGCGCTGGGGCCTGCGGGCCCCGGCGCCCGGTCTAGGCCAGGTCCACCCACACGCTCTTGACCTCGGTATAGTGCTCGAGGCCGGCCGCGCCCATCTCGCGGCCGAACCCCGACTCCTTGAAGCCCCCGAAGGGCAGCGCAGCGTCGAAGAGATTGTAGGCGTTGACCCAGACCGTGCCGGCCCGGATAGCGCGGGCCGCCTTCAGGGCCTTGGCGACGTCGCGCGTCCACACCGCCGCGGCCAGGCCGTACGAGGTGGTGTTGCCTTCGGCGAGGCCGTCCTCCACTGACTTGAACGGGATCACCGAGAGCACGGGACCGAAGATCTCCTCCCGGGCGATCTTCATCCGGTTGGTGACACCCGCGAAAACGGTCGGCTCGATGAAGTAACCCTTGCTGCCGACCCGCCCGCCGCCCGCCACGAGGCGAGCGCCCTCCCGCTTGCCGGCCTCGATGTACGACAGCACGGTGTCCATCTGCTGCCGGGAGACGACGGGACCCATGCGGGTGGCCTTGTCCATGGGGTCACCGACCTTGAGGCCTTTGACTCGCTCGGTGAGCTTGGCCATGAACTCGTCGTGCACGCGCTCCTCGAGGAAGAGCCGGGACCCGGCCGCGCACACCTCGCCCTTGTTGTAGAAGATGCCGGTCATGGCGCCGCGCAGCGCGGCTTCCATATCGGCGTCGGCGAAGACGATGTTGGGGGACTTCCCGCCCAGCTCGAGGCTGAGCCGTTTCAGCGTTCCCGCCGCCTCGCGCATGATCTGCTTGCCGACCTCGGTGGAACCGGTGAAGGCGATCTTGTCGACGCGCGGATCCTTGACCAGGGCCATGCCGGCCTTGCCGCCCGGTCCGGTGACCACGTTGAACACGCCCTCGGGCAGGCCGGCCTGCTGGCAGAGGTCGGCGAACTTCAGCGCGGTGAGCGGCGTCTGCGAGGCCGGCTTGAGCACCATCGTGTTGCCGGCGGCCAGCGCGGGGGCGATCTTCCAGGACGAGAGCAGGAAGGGGAAGTTCCAGGGCACGATGGCCCCCACCACCCCGACCGGGTGCCGCAGCGTGAACGTGAAGGCGTTGTCCCGGAGCTGCAGCGTCTCGCCGTGAATCTTGCTGGCCCAGCCCGCGTAGTAGCGGAAGACCTCGGCGGCGAAGGGGATCTCGACCTTCCCCGAGTCGAACAGCGTCTTGCCCGTGCAGAGGCTCTCCAGCCGCGCCATCTCGTCGAGGTTGGCCTGGATGAGATCGCCGAGCTTCCACACGATCCGGCCCCGCTCGTGGGGGCTCATGCGCGGCCACTGACCTTCGTCGAAGGCTCGGCGGGCCGCGGCGACGGCGGCCTCGACGTCGCGCTCGTCGCCCCGGGCGACCGCCTCGATCGGCTCTTCCGTGGCCGGGTTGATGGGTGAGTACGTCTCACCCGACGCCGGCGCCTGCCACTTGCCGTTGATGAACACCTGTGCGGTCGCCATCGTGCCTCCCCGGTCCGCCGCGACGGGCGGCCTCATGGGTCCGGTGCTACGCGCAGCACCGAGGTGTGTTTCTTGAGATAGCGCAGGATCACGAACAGCAGCACGCCGAGTGTCGCGCTCACCACCCAGATCGGATCGAACACGAGCCGCCCCGTCTCCTGGAAGTCCTCAGCCATGTCCAGGAACAACGGCGTCACGAGAATGAGCGTCGCCGCGTAGAACTCGCGGCGGATGGCCACCGTCCATTGAAAGGGGCGGACCGCCCGGACATAGCGCCCCGGGCGAACGGGAATGGCGGCCGGGACCCGCGCCGCCCACTCCTCAAACGCCGCCCCGAATCGCTCCCGGAGAAACTGCTCCTCCCGCCAGGCGATGCAGGCGTAGTAGACGATGGTGAGGACCGTCACCGCGACCGGGGCGATCCAGCCGTGCATGAACAGCGCCAGGCTGACGATGATCATGCCATTGGCCACGTAGAGCGGGTGGCGGACGAGCGAGTAGGGTCCGGTCGTGTTCAGCGAGGTCGCCTTCTGCTGGCGCGTGTTTCGTCCCGAGGTCCCGCGGGCCGCGACCCCCACTGTCCACACGCGCAGCGCCAGGCCGGCCAGCGCCAGCGACAGGCACGCGAACTCCCAGGCCAGGTCGGCGGCGTGCGAGGCGACGGGATACCGGGCCTGCGTGATACTCAGCACCGCCACCGGGATGAGCAGCAACGGCAGGTAGCTCCGCCAGCGGAACAAGAAGTCTCCGACCCGCAGCATGTCCAGGCCCGCCGCCCTGCGGGCGCCCGTCGTCACGGTCGGCCCAGGACGCGCCCGCTCCCCGCCGCGGTGAACGTCCCCCGGTCGACGACGACCGCGCCGTTCACGATCACGTAGGGGATGCCGGTGGGGTGACGGTGCGGGTCCTCGAAGGTCGCCTCGTCCCGCACCGTCTGGGGATCGAAGATCGCCAGGTCGGCAGCCTGACCGGGGCGCACCAGTCCGCGGTCCATGAGCCCCAGCCGGGCCGCGGGCTGGCCGGTCATCTTGCCAACGGCGGTCTCGAGCGAGAAGAGCTTCTGCTCGCGCGCATGCTGGCCCAGCACGCGGGGGAAGGTTCCGTACATCCGGGGATGGGGCTTGCCCGGGTGTGGCCCGGGGCCGCTCGTGAGCCCCAGGGAGTCGGAGCCCACCATGATCGCCGGGTGCGCCAGGACCTTGGCGACGTTGTCGGGGCTCTGCGAGAAGGCCACCATCGAGACCGTCGCTTGCTCCTCGAGGAGCAGCGTCATCATGGCCTCCGCCGGCGCGAGGCCCCGCTTGCCGGCCAGCTCGGCCAGCGACAGGCCTTCGAGCTCCCGCTGCCCGCAGGTGGCGACCCGGACCTCGTCGAAGCCGATCGCCCCCAGGGACTGGGTGCGCCAGCGCTCACCGGCGACCAGGCACTCTTCGACGATGCGCCGCCGCGTCGCCGGATCGGCGATGCGGTCGAGCAGCCGCGCCGTGCCGCCATCATGAGCCCACGCCGGCAGCAGGTTGTCCATCTTGGTCGAGCCGGCATGATAGGGGTAGACGTCGCCGCTCACGTCCACGCCGCGGGCCCGGGCCCGATCGATCAGGGCGAGCACCCGATCGACCTTCGGCCAGTTCTCCCGCCCCGTCACCTTGACGTGGGCGATCTGCACCCCGACGCCGGCCTCCTCGCCGATCCGGATCGCCTCGGCGATCGAGTCCTCGACCATCGCAGCCTCGCCGCGCACGTGCGAGAAGTAGAGCCCGCCGCGGCGGGCCATGGCGCGGGCCAGGTCCACGAGCTCCTCGGTCGTCGCATAGGCACTGGGGGGATAGACGAGCCCCGTCGAGAACCCGAAGGCCCCGGCATCGAGCGCCTCGTGGAGCAGGCGCCGCATCCCCTCCAGGCCGCCGTCGCCCGGGGGCCGGTTCTCGGGACCGACGGCGGCCAGGCGCAGCGCGCCGTGTCCCACGAACGGGACGACGTTGATGCCGACGCGGGCCGCCCGCAGGGCGTCCAGGTACTCGGCAAACGTCGTCCAGCGAATCTCCAGCCGGGCGCCGATGCCCCCGGCCCAGGCCCGCAACAGATCGCGTCCGCCCGGAGGCACCGGCGCCGGCGAGAACGAGCACATCCCGACGACCTCGGTGGTGCATCCCTGGCGGATCTTCGACTCCGCGGCCGGACAGCCAAGGTAGAAGAGGTCGGAGTGGGAGTGGATGTCAATGAAGCCCGGGGCCACCACGTGGCTGCGGGCGTCGATGACCCGTTGGGCCGGGCCGGCCAGGTCGGGGCCGACGGCGACGACCCGATCATGCTCGACGGCGACGTCGGCCCGCCGCCGGGGCGCTCCCGTTCCGTCCACGACCTCGCCTCCGCGGATCAGGAGCGACCAGGCCACGCTACTCCTCGACGATGACCACGGACGTCATCCGGTCTCCCTGCTTGATCCGGTCCACGTGCTCGATCCCCGCCACCACCTGACCGAACACCGTGTAATTGCCGTCGAGGTGCGGCTGGGGACCATAGGTGATGTAGAACTGGCTGCCGGCGGAGTCGGGATCCTGCGAGCGGGCCATGGCCAGCGTGCCCCGGCCGTGCTTGTGCTGGTTGAACTCTGCCTTGATCGTGTACCCGGGCCCGCCGGTGCCATTGCCCTTGGGGTCGCCGCCCTGGACGACGAACCCCGGCACCACCCGGTGGAAGCTGAGGCCGTTGTAGAAGCCCTTCTTGGCCAGGGTCACGAAGTTTTCCACGGTCCGGGGCGCCTCCAGGGGGAAGAACTCCAGGCGGATCTCGGCGCCGTTGTCGAGCGTGATCACGGCGGTCTGCTTCACCGGCTCCTCCTATTTGTCGCCTCGCCTCGGACGACGGGGCCCCAGCCCCGCGTTGTCAGAGGTTCGCACCTCAGCGGGCGGCGACGGCGATGGTCTTGATGCGGTCGCCGACCTTGATGGTGTCCACCACCTCCATCCCTTTCACCACGCGTCCGAAGGCCGTGTACTGGCCGTTCAGAAACGGGGCCGGGCCCAGCATGAGGTAGACCTGGCTGCCCGCGGAGTCGGGATCCTGCGAGCGGGCCATGCCCAGCACGCCGCGGTCGAAGGGCCGCTTGTTGAACTCCGCCTTGATCGTGTAGCCGGGGCCACCCGTGCCCATCTGGGGGTGATCCACGGGCAGCGTCTTCGATTGCGGATCGCCGAACTGGACCACGAAGCCCGGCTCCACGCGGTGCACCCGCTGGCCGTCGTAGAACTTCTTGCCGATCAGGTCGAGGAAGTTCTTCACGTGGTTGGGCGCGTCGGCCGGCCACAGCTCCAGCGTGATCTGGCCGCCCTTGTCCAGCGTGATCACCACCGTCGGCGTCTTCTGGGGCTGGGCCCACACCGCCAGCGGCACACTCAGCAACGCGACGATCATCCACAGGACTCGAGGCATGAGGAAACCTCCGGCGCGCGAGGTGAGCGCCATTATACATGCCGGCGCGTGGTAGCATGATCAGGATGCAGCGACGCGACGACGTCCGGAATATCGCGATCATCGCCCACGTGGACCACGGCAAGACCACGCTGGTAGACGCCATGCTGTGGCAGTCCGGGCTCTTCCGCGCCAACGAGTCGGTGCCCGAGCGGATCCTCGACTCCATCGACCTCGAGCGCGAGAAGGGCATCACCATCATGGCCAAGAACACGGCCATCACCTATCGCGGGGTCCACATCAACATCGTCGACACGCCGGGCCACGCCGACTTCGGCTCGGAGGTGGAGCGGACGCTGACGCTGGTAGACGGGGTGCTGCTGCTGGTGGATGCCGCCGAAGGGCCCCTGCCCCAGACCCGCTTCGTTCTCACCAAGGCGCTGGAGGCCGAGCTGCCGCCCATCGTCGTGGTCAACAAGATCGATCGCAGCGACGCCCGGCCGGCCGAGGTCCTCGACGAGATCTACGATCTCTTCATCGACCTGGACGCGGCCGAGGCCCAGCTGGAGTTCCCGGTCCTCTACACGAACGCCCGGGCCGGCACCGCCACCACCGATCTGCGGGAGCCGGGGCGCTCGCTGGAGCCCCTGTTCGAGGCGATCCTGGCCACCGTGCCCCCGCCCCGCGTCGACCCCGCCCGGGGGCTGCAGCTCCGGGCCGCCATGCTCGACTGGGACGACTACGTGGGGCGCCTCGTCATCGGCCGCCTCGTGAACGGCCGGGTCCGCCAGGGCGATCGCGTCGCCGTCGTTCACCGCGACGGCAGCACGGAGCCGGCCAAGGTCACGGTGCTCTACGGCTACGAGGGCCTCAAGCGGATCGAGATCCCCGAGGCCAGCGCTGGTGACCTGGTGGCCGTGGCCGGCGTGGAGACGATCGAGATCGGCGAGACCATCGCGGACGCCGAGAACCCCCAGGCCCTGCCCCTCATCCGGATCGACGAGCCCACGGTGTCGATGCTCTTCTCGGCGAACACCTCCCCCTTCGCCGGCCGGGAAGGTCGCTTCGTCACCTCCACCCAGCTGCGCGAGCGGCTCTTCAAGGAGCGGCGGGTGAACGTGGGCATCCGTGTCGAAGAGACCGACTCCCCCGACACCTTCCGGGTGTCCGGACGCGGCGAGTTGCAGCTGGCCATCCTCATCGAGATGATGCGGCGGGAGGGCTACGAGCTGGAGGTCGGGAAGCCGACGATCATCACCCGGGAGGAAGCGGGACAGGTCCGTGAGCCGATGGAGCACCTCGTCATCGACATCCCCGAGGAGCACATCGGGGCGGTGACCCAGAAGATCGGTCCCCGGCGGGCCGCGATGGTCAAGCTGATCAACCACGGCACCGGCCGGGTGCGCCTGGAGTACCGCATCCCCGCCCGGGGGTTGATCGGCTATCGCTCGGAGTTCCTCACCGACACGCGGGGCACCGGGCTCCTCAACCACCTGTTCGACGGCTGGGACGTCTGGCAGGGTGAGATCGCCCACCGCCAGAACGGCGCCCTGGTCGCCGACCGGCCCGGCCGCACCACGGCCTATGCCATCGACCACCTCCAGGCCCGCGGCATCATGTTCGGGGGAGCCGGCGAGGCCGTGTACGAGGGCATGATCGTCGGCGAGCATGCCCGTGACAACGACCTCGACGTCAACATCACCAAGGAGAAGAAGCTCACCAACATGCGCTCCTCGACCGCGGACGAGAGCATCAAGCTCACCCCGCCCCGGGTCATGAATCTCGAGCAGTGCCTGGAGTGGATCCGCGAGGACGAGCTGCTCGAGGTGACGCCCAAGTCGCTGCGTCTGCGCAAGCGCCAGCTCTCCGGTCGCCGGCGGTTCTAGCCGTCAAGTAGGATCGGGGGTGGCGCTCCGGCAACGGCGGCGAGGGTTCGCGGGGGGCCTGGTCGGGCTGGCCATGCTGGCCGGCTGCCAGACCGGGCAGCCCGGCTTTCATTCTCCCGACCTCCCCTACGTGGCCACGCCTGAGGGGGTCGGCGTCGAGATGCTCCGCATCGCCGGCGTGGGCCGCAACGACGTGGTCTACGACCTGGGCAGCGGTGACGGGCGGCTGGTGATCGCCGCCGCCCGCGACTTCGGGGCCCGCGCGGTCGGTGTCGAGCTCGACGCCGACCTGGTGCAGACGAGCCGGGAGCGCGCGGCGGTGGCCGGCGTGGCCGACCGCGTACGCTTCCTCTGGCAGGACTTCTTCGCCACCGAGCTGGGCGAGGCCACCGTCGTGGCCCTCTACCTGCGCGACGACGTCAATCTCCGGCTGCAGCCCAAGCTGCTGCACGAGCTGCCGCCCGGCGCCCGCGTCGTCTCCCATGACTTCCGGATGGGCGCCTGGGTCCCCGACCGGGTGGAACGGATTCGGGGTCCGAATCGGGTCCACACCATCTACGTCTGGACGGTCCCCGCCGACGTCGTGGGCCGTTGGACGGGGACGGTGCGAGAGTCGGGCGCGGAGCGGCCGGCGGTGCTCGATCTGGCCCAGCGCTTCCAGCAGCTGATCGGCACGCTGCATCTCGACGGGAAGCAGATCTTCATCACCGGGACCGTCGAGGGAGCTCGCATCACGGTGCTGGCCGACCGCATGACGCTCGTCGCCCGTGTCGATGGCGACGAGGCGACCGGTGAGTTGGCGGGCGCCGACGGCATCACCGGGGTGTGGACGGCCCGCCGCCAGGCCCAGCCGGCCCCGGTTCCGTCCCGATGATCTTCCCGTAGGGGCTGGTGGTGACCTCCGCGCTGGCCACGTGGTTCGCCGACCGCCGCGCGCTGGCGCGGTTCCGGCGCGAGCGGCTGGGACGCCGGCCGGCCCTCCTGAGGCCCCGGGACGCGGCGTGGCGGGCGCTGGCGCCAGGCTTCGAGCGGGTCCGACGGCTCGCCAGATCCGGAGTGCCAGTGCACGTCGTCGCCGCGCGCCGCTACCGGCGGGCCCCCAGCCGGCGACAGCTCGACCGCGCGTCGGCGTCGGGCGCCACCGTGTATCTGCCCCAGGTTCACCAGCTGCTTCCCCGCGTCATGCGCCTGATGGTCGCCCTGCGGGCGACCTGCCTTGGCCCGTTTCGCGAGGAGTGCTCGTTCCTGTTTCTGGTGCAGGGCCGCAGCCGCCCGGGGATGGGGCTGCACCACGACGGCGGGGTGCACGGGTTCTGGGTCCAGCTCGAAGGCCGACGTACGGTGACGATCGGGCCCGCCGTGCGACCGGGCACCGCGCTCGATCTGAACGCCACCCGGGCGCAATCGGCGCCCAGCGGATGGTGGACCAGGGACCTCGAGCCCGGCACGCTCCTCTACCTGCCGCCTTACACACCCCATGCCGTGCTCTGCCGAGGTCGGTCGCTGGCCTTGTCGCTCACCTGGAGCGCTCGCCGGCGCCCGCGCGCGTCGATCCCCGCCGCCCTTGCCGAGTGGGACGTCACCAGCGGACACGCGGAGCCTCGCCCGCGACGGAGCCGGTCCCGGCTGTGGACTCAGGTGCCGGCGGTCGCCGGGCCGCTGGATCGCAGGAAGGCTCGGTTCCCCCTGTGGACGCCGGCCGGGCCTCTCTGGCTTCCCGCCACTGCGCGCCGGCTCGCCCATCACCTGTCTTGCATGCCCAGCCTCACACGTGCCGAGGCCCGGCAACAGGGCAATGGCATCACTGCGCTGGTGACGCACGGCATCCTGGGCGACGAGGACCTTCCCCTGTTGGTCGTACCTCAAGACTTGGGTGACCTGGACGGCTGGCACTTCTGAGTCGGCCCGTGTGAGGAGGGTCCGGCGGCGAGTAGCCAGGACATTTTGTCCAGCCGCACAACAAACCTTACAGGCTAGTCGACCCGGCCTCGGAGGATCGCTCGCCAACCCGGCGTCATTCCTTCGCTTCTGGGCGACTTGCGCCCGCTTCTACTCCCGGCGAGGTCTTTGCATCAGTCCTGGGCAGGACCACGTGAGCGCGGGAGGTGGAGAAGGTGAACCGGCTCACTCCAGAGGAACGCCGCCGCGTCCGAATCGCCCAGCAGCGGGCTCAGCAGAGCATGCTCGAGCAGCTGGCGGCCGCGCCGGCCGTGCCCACCATGGAGGCGCCCCGCGGACGCGGGCGGCTGATCAAGGCGGTGGCAATCGCGGCCCTGCTCGGGTGCGGGCTGCTCGCTTCCCAGGCACTGGAGTTCAAGCCCCCGACGTCCCTGGTCGAAGCCCTGCTGCCGCGGCGCTAATCCCCTAGGGAGTGCTCTCCGATTAGAATGGCGTGGCTCGACTGAGCCCGGAGAGCCTTGTTGAATTCTGGAGCCCCGCCGCCGCTTTACACCGTGGTGCCGTTCGTCCTCATGCTGCTCGCCATCGCGGTGCTCCCCTTGTCGATTCCGCACTGGTGGGAGCAGAACCGGAACAAGCTGCTCATCGCCAGCGGGCTGGGGCTGCCGATCCTCGTGCTCTACCTCGCCCGGGAGCCCGGAGCGCTGGTGCGGATGGGCGAGGAGTACCTGTCGTTCATCATCCTGCTCGCCGGCCTCTACGTGATCTCGGGGGGCGTGCTCCTGCGCGGCGACCTCGTCGCCACCCCGCTGACCAACACCGGCTTCCTGGCGGTGGGTTCGCTGCTGGCCTCGTTCGTGGGAACCACGGGAGCGTCGATGCTGCTGATCCGGCCCCTGCTCCAGACCAACCGGGAGCGGGCCCGGGTGAAGCACACGGTGATCTTCTTCATCTTTACCGTGTCGAACATCGGCGGCATGCTCACTCCGCTGGGTGACCCCCCGCTGTTCCTCGGCTACCTGCAGGGCGTTCCCTTCACGTGGACCTTTCGCCTCTGGCCCCACTGGCTCCTGATGGTCGGGACGCTGCTACTGGTCTACTTCGTCTGGGATTCGACGCAATATGTGAGGGAGACGCTCCCCGCCATCCGCCGGGACCGGGCCCAGCGTGAGCCCCTCCGTATCCGCGGTGCGATCAACGGGCTCTGGCTGGCCGGCGTCGTCATGGCCGTCGCCGTTCTGCGGGAACCCTTCCGCGAGATCGCGATCCTGGCGCTGGCCGGGATCTCGTTGTGGCAGACGCCGCGCGAGATCCGCGGGGCCAACGGCTTCACGAGCTATCCGATCACCGAGGTGGCCGTCCTCTTCTTCGGGATCTTCCTGACCATGATCCCCGCGCTTGAGCTGCTGCGCCTGCGAGGCGCCGAGCTCGGGGTCCGGGCGCCCTGGCAGTTCTTCTGGGCGACCGGCACACTGTCGTCCTTCCTGGACAACGCCCCCACCTACCTGGCGTTCCTCGCGCTGGGTCAGGGGCTGAGAGCCGCCGACGAGGTGGTGGGGGTGTCGCACACGATCCTGACCGCCGTCAGCGTGGGCGCCGTGGCCATGGGCGCTAACACCTACATCGGCAACGCCCCTAACTTCATGGTCAAGGCGATCGCCGAAGAGGCCAAGGTCAAGATGCCGAGCTTCTTCGGCTACATGCTCTACAGCAGCCTGGTCCTGCTCCCGCTCTTCGCGGCGATCACGCTGGTCTTCTTCCGCTGATCGCGCCCCGCGGCCGCTAGCGACCGGCCAGCAAGCTCACGCATCGGGCCGTGACCTCGTCCACCGACTTGCAGTCCTTCACGTACTCGACGAATGCCCCCAGCGGGGTGGCCCGGGCGCTGCCCGCTGCCACCCCCTGCGTGAGGCGGGCCAGGGCGGCCTTGCCCTCCGGGCCGTCCAGGCTACAAGTGAACACCCGATCGGAGCTCATCCCCATCCACTTGACCTTTTCGATCGTCAGCGTGCCTCCCTTGAACCCTCCCTGGTCGTGGTTGACGAGGATCTTCTCGCCGCTGTCGAGCGTGATGTGGCAATTGGCGCCGGCCTTGGGATCGGTGACGAACGCTCCGACCTTTCCCATCGAGCCCTCCCGGGATGCGTGTTCGGGCAGGTGGCCTAGTGTAACCTCCGGGGCGGTCCCGCGCCGGAACCCTCAGGGCTGGGCCGAGCGCTGCAGCACGACGATGACCATGCGCGCGGCCAGCAGCCATCCCAGCGACACCAGCCAGATCCAGCGCTCGGGAACCTGACCCCCCGTGAGACCCCGGCTGACCTGGTGCACCGGTTCGGTCGAGATCAGGAACACCTGCCAGACTGCGTTCTTCGGGTTGCGGATGAAGAGCCCGAGGAACAAGCGCCCGGCGATGAGCCACATCGCGGTGGCCAGCAAGAAGTTCAGGGTGTTGAAGAGGACGTTCACGCAGCCCCGGATACAGCGGACGCCGCCAGAGGGCGGTCCCCCCGGCGGCGTCCCGATACCGAGCGCCGGCCCGGACTACTCGATGCCGGCCAGCTTCAGGGTCGTGCCCTTGGGGTACCGCACGCTCTCGACCAGGTCCTGCGTCGCGCGGTCTGGCGGCGGATACATGCGCGAGACGAGCCAGATGACGATGAATCCCACCGGGACGCCGAACACGCCGGCGCCGACCTCCTTGACGCCCAGCGGGTAGATGCCCCAGTTACGCCCGATGACGATCAGGATCAACGCGGTGAGGAAGCCCGCGATCATGCCGGCGATGGCGCCCTGCTTGTTGGCGCGCTTCCAGAAGATGCCCAGCACCAGCGCGGGGAAGAATCCGGAGCCGGCCAGCGCGAAGGCGTAGGCCACCACAGCGACGATGATGTTGATGCGGAACGTGGCCACGTAGGCCCCGGCCACCGCGGCGACTACCAGGAGAATACGGGCCGTGGTCAGGCGCTTCACGATGGAGGCCTGGGGGTTGATGATCTTGTAGTAGAGGTCGTGGGACAGCGCGTTGGAGATGGTCAGCAGCAGGCCATCGGCCGTAGAGAGCGCGGCGGCCAGGCCGCCGGCCATGACCAGCCCGGTGATGACGAAGGGCAGCCCGGCGATCTCCGGGGTGGCCAGCACCACGAAGTCCGTGGACTTGATGACGAAGTCCCCGAACTGGAGGATTCCGTCCTTGTTCTTGTCCACGATGTCGAACAGGCCAAGCTTGTTCTTGGCGACCCCGTCGATGGTGTCACCCCAGCGGTGCACCCACTGCGGCAGCTCGGCGATTTTCTTGCCGACCACGTCCGTGAGCACGGTCCACTTGGCGAAGGCGCCGTAGGCGGGCGCCGTGAAGTACAGCAGGAAGATGAAGAAGAGCGACCAGCCCACCGAGTCGCGGGCCTGCTTGACCGAGGGCGTGGTGTAGTAGCGCATCAGGATGTGGGGCAGGCCGGCAGTGCCCACCATCATGCAGAAGCAGAGGGCGAACCAGTTGAGGTGATCGAGGGGCGTGATGTCCACCCAGAGCTTCTTGATCTCCCCGGCGGCCTTGAGCGGCGCCTCGATCCGGGTGATGTCCTGGAGCACCATCCCGTAGGTGAACTCGGGCAGCGGCACTCCGAAGTGCTTGTAGGAGAGCATCGCTACCGGCGTGATGTAGGCGATGATCAGGATGATGTACTGGGCCACCTGGGTCCAGGTCACCGCCCGCATCCCGCCGAGCATCGAGCAGACCAGGATGCCAGCCAGGCCCACGAAGGCGCCCACGTTGAAATCCATGCCCAGGAAGCGGCCCATGATGATCCCGACGCCGGTAATCTGGGCGATCAGGTAGGTGAACGAGGCGCCGATGGCCATCAGGAGGCCCACCACCCGCGCAGCGTTGCCGCCGTAGCGCAGGGCCAGGAAATCGGGGATGGTGTAGGCGCCGAACTTCCGGAGGTATGGGGCCAGATAGATGGCCAGCAACACATAGCCGCCCGTCCAGCCCGAGACGTAGGCAAGACCGTCATAGCCCGTGGCGTAAAGGGCGCCAGCCATCGAGATGAACGAGGCCGCGCTCATCCAGTCCGCGCCGGTGGCCATGCCGTTGAAGAAGGCCGGCACCCCGCGCCCCGCCACGTAGTACTGGTCGGGCTTGGCCGTGCGCGAGAGAATGCCGATCAAGGCGTAGACCCCGATGGTGACGACCAGATAGGTGTAGGCGATGCCACGGTTGGGAATGAGCTGGGCGTACTCGAGGCCTGCCAGCAGGAACGTGAACACGACGAACGCGCCCGTGTAGATCGCGAAGATTCGGCCCCAGCTCATACCTGATCCTCCTGGAGCCCGTACTTGCGGTCCAGCTTGTTCATGTGGACCGCGTACCAGACGATCAGGACGATGAAGAAGGCCAGTGAGCCCTGGGCGGCGAACCAGAAGGACACCGGAAAACCGAAGATCACGAGCTTGTTAAGCGGGCCGTGCAGCGCCAGCGGCCCCACCCAGGAGACGAACCACAGGATCAGGATGATCCAGGTGATCCTGGACGTCTCCCTCCAGTAGCTTTGCCTGACCTCCTCGCTGAGCTCCCGTGGTTGCGCCATCCCGTCCTCCTTGAGGCAGCAGTCCCGGCCTGCGCCGGGGTGTGGCGATGCGCCGGAATGCAGGCCCGGCTCCGGCGGCCGCCGTGGCCACCGGTCAGACGGGCGAAGTCCGCACAGCACTGGCCGTGCCAGAGGACGCGCGCGCCTATCTCCCGGATTTTGTGTGGTCCGACCGGCGACAGCTATGGCCGAGGCTTGGTGTCCGAACCAAGAGCGTTGGTATCGGGGCCCTGACGCGTTGCGCTATCAGGCCTCCTCGGGTCCCGATGGACGGCGCAGCCCGTAGCGGGCGAGCTTCTCCGAGAAGTTCTTGGGGTCCATGTCGGCGTGCTTGGCCGCGGCCGTCAGCTTGCCCCCGTGAAGCTCGAGCACCTCCGCGATGTAGGCGCGCTCGAACTCCTCGACCACCCGGGCCTTGGCGTCGCGGAAGGGCAGGGAGAGATCCACCCGCGGCCGCTCCGGCCCCGCGGTGAGGAAGCGCTCGACGTCGGTGATGGTGTCGTCCTTGGCCACGATCACGGCCCGCTCGATGACGTTTTCCAGCTCCCGCACGTTGCCGGGCCAGGCGTAGCTGCTCAGCGCCTGCATGGCCGCCGGCGCGATGGCCCGCACCGCCTTCTTGGCCCGCCGAGCGCTCTGCTCCAGAAAATGCTGGGCCAGCAACGGGACATCGCCGGGTCGCTCCCGCAAGGGGGGCACCCTGATGGGCATGACCGACAGACGATAGAAGAGGTCGCGCCGGAAGGCGCCCCGCTCGACTTCGGATTGTAGATCTTTGTTGGTGGTGGCGATGAAGCGGACGTCGATCTCCACCGCCCGATCCGAGCCGATCGGGGTGACGCGCCGCTCCTCGATGGCTCGCAGGAGCTTGGACTGCAGGGCCAGCGGCATCTCCCCGATCTCATCCAGCAGCAGGGTGCCGCCGTTGGCCATCTGAAAGAAGCCCCGCCGGGTCTCGGTCGCGCTGGTGAAGGCGCCCTTGCGGAAGCCGAACAGCTCGGACTCGAACAGCTCGGCGGGAATGGCCGCGCAGTTCACGGCCACGAAGGGCTTGTCCCGGCGCGGTCCCGAGAAGTGGATGGAGCGAGCCAGCAGCTCCTTGCCCACCCCGGTCTCGCCGTGGATCAGCACGGTGGTGTCCATCACGGCCACCGAGCGCAGCAGCTCGAAGACCTCCTGCATGGCCTGGGAGCGGGCCAGCACGTTCCCGAGGGTGAACTGCTCCTGGTTCCGCCGCAGCGCGGCCCGGCTGGCGACCCGCAGTTCCTGGAACTCGATGGCGTGCCGGACGACCATCAGCACCTCGTCCGTCTCGAACGGCTTGACCAGGTAGTCGGCCGCCCCCAACCGCACGGCCTCCACGGCCGATTCGATGGTGCCGTAAGCCGTCATCACGACCACAGCCTGGTCGGGATGATCGGCCTTGAGCCGGCGGACCAGGTCGACGCCGTCCATCCCGGGCAGACGCTTGTCGGTGAGGACCAGATCCACGTCGTCGTTCTTGAGCACGTCGATGGCATCCTCACCGCTGGTCACCACCATGACCTCGTAACCTTCGACCTCCAGCGTCCGCTGCAGCGGCCGTAAGAAGATCTGGTCGTCCTCGACGATGAGGATGCGCCGCTTCATAGATGCTCCTCCTAGCCGGCTTTGGCCGCAGTGGGCAGCGCGGCCCGCGGGATGATGAGGCGGATGGTCGTACCCTGGCCGGGCCGGCTGTCGATTTCGATCTCGCCGCCATGCAGATCCATGATCTTCTTCACGATGGCCATGCCGAGCCCGGTGCCGGTCGGTTTGGTGGTGAAGAAGGGCAGGAAAATCTTGTCGCGCTGCTCGGGGCCGATCCCCACGCCGTTGTCGGCCACCTCCACCACGGCCGTGGCCTGCCGCTCGTAGAGTCGGACGGCGACGCGCCCCTGCGGGTGACGCTCGGTCGCCTCCAGCGCGTTCTTCATCACGTTAGTGAAGACCTGGCGCAGCCGGGGGCCATCCACACTGGCAATGATCTCGTCGCTCAGCCCGGTGGCCGCCACCTGCACGCCACGCGATTGCCCCTCCGCCGCGGCTGCCGTCACCAGCGGGGTCAGGATCAGGCTCAGGGGATAGTCCTGGCGGTCGAGCCGGGTCTCCCGGGCGTAGTCGAGCAGATCGGCGATGATGGTTTCGATCTCGGCGATGCCGGATAGCACGGACTGAGCCATCTCCTGGGGGATGCGACCGCTGCTGAATTCCGCGGACGACAGCAGGCGGGTGGCCATCTTGATGCCGCCCAGCGGGTTGCGGATCTCGTGGGCCACGCCGGCCGCCATCTCGCCCAGCGAGGCGAGCTTCTCCCGCTGGATCAGCCGCTGCTCGGTTGCCACCTGCTCGGTGAGGTCGCGGAGCACGCCGACGGTTCCCAGCACCCGGCGCTGAGCATCGAAGACGCAGGCGATGCCCAGATGGGCGGGGAACTGCTGAAGACTCCGGGTCAGCCCGGTGACGTTGCCCCGCCACGGGCGCCCCTCGGCCACCGCTCGCTGGATCGCCGGACCGACCCGACGGCGGTCGGTTTCGTCGAGCACGACCAGATAGCTCTGGCCGGCCGAGGGGCCCAGGCCGAGCAGCCGCTGGCCGGCCCGATTGATCGTGATCAGCCGACCCTCGACGTCGGTGGTGAAGATGCAGTCATCCACGCTCTCCACGACGGAGGCCAGCAACTGCTCGCTCTGCCGCAGCGAGCGCTGCATGGCCTGAAAGGACTCCACCAGCTGGCCGGCCTCCTGCTTGGAGATGGTGAAGCGGTCTTCGATGATGTAGCGGGCGGCGGCCGCGCCCAGCGAGGCGGCCAGGACGCGCTCCAGGCGAATGCGCATGTCGAGCAGGTCCGGCAGCGAGAGCTCGCGGGGCGCCTTGCCCCCCAATAGCTCGTGCAGGATGGCGTCGGCCTCCCGGGCCGGCACGTACAGGTGCAGCAGGCGCTCCATCTCTGGCACCGAGAGGATCGCCGGCGTCCGCGCCGGCTCCACGGCGGCGCCCCCCACGAAAGCGGCCGCCTGGCCCCGCTCGTCGGCGTCCTGCGTCGTGGTGAGCGACACCAGCAGGTAGGCGCCGAGGTTGACGAACAGGGACCAGAAGACGCCGTGGCTGAGGGGATCGAGGCCGTCCAGTCCCAGCAGCGCGGTCGGGCGCAGCCACCCGAGCCCGAATGGCCCCTGGTCGACGACCGAGACCGGCAGCACGCCTTCCTTCACCAGGGCCGGGACGATCAGCGTGTAGAACCAGAGGGCAAAGCCCAGGGAGATTCCGCTCAGGGCCCCCTTGCGGTTGCCGCGCCGCCAGTACAGCCCGAGGAGCACGGCCGGCGCGCACTGGGTGACGGCGATGAACGAGAGCAGCCCCATCTCCACGAGCAGGAACTGCCCCCGCTCGAGGTGGGCCCAGAGATACCCCAGCGTGACGACGACCAGGATTCCCAGCCGCGTCGAGGCCAGGCCCAGCCAATAGACCTCGAGATGACGCCGCCGCAGGATGACCGGCAGCACGATGTCGTTGGAGATCATCTTGGACAGGGCCAGCGAGTCCACCACGATCATGGCCGTGGCCGCCGAGAACCCGCCGAGGAACACGATGACCGCCACCAGCTCGGCCCCGGCGTGGAGCGGCAGGGCCAGGATGAAGCTGTCCGCGGCCGTCTGGCTGCCGAAGGTCAACAGGCCGGCGAAGGCGATGGGCAGCACGAACACGTTGATGGCCAGGAGGTAGAGCGGGAACGCCCAGGCGGCGGTGTGGACATCCCGCTCGTCCGGGTTCTGCACCACCAGCACGTGGAACTGACGGGGCAACAGCATCACCGCCACCATCGAGATGAGGAGCATGGCCGCCCACCGATCGTACGAGGCGGCCGGCGCATCGCCGAGGGTGATCAGCGTCGACCACTCCCGATGCTCGACGATGCGCGAGAAGAGGGCGGTGAAGCCATCGAACAGGCCCCAGGTCACGAAGGCCCCGACCAGCAGGAAGGCGATGAGCTTGACGATGGATTCCACCGCCACCGCCGTCATGAGGCCCGTCTGCTGGCGGGTGAAGTCGAGGTTGCGGGCGCCGAACAGGATGCCGAACAGGGCGAGCGTGCCGGCGACCAGGAGGGCCGGATCGAAGCCGGAGAGCACCGAGTGCTCCCGGATCATCATCTGAAACGTCACCGACACCGCTTTGAGCTGCAGCGCGATGTAGGGGATCATCCCGCACACGACCAGGGCCGCCACCAGGGTGCCCAGTGACGCCGACTTGCCGTAGCGGCTGGCGATGAAGTCCGAGATCGTCGTGATCCGCTGCTCCTTGGCCACCCGCACGAGCTTCCGGAGGACGGTCGGCCACATCAGCGCGATGAGGGCCGGTCCCAGATAGATGGTGAGGAACTCCAGGCCGCGGTTGGCCGCCAGGCCCACGCTGCCGTAGAAGGTCCACGCCGTGCAGTACACGGAGATGGCCAGCACGTAGGTCAGGGTGCGCAGGCGCGGCGCCAGCAGGCGCCGTCCGAAGCGCTCGGCGACGGCCGCCACCAGGAACAGAAAGACCAGGTAGGCCAGGAGGACGGCGACGAGGGGGGTGGACCTCACGGCCCGTCCTCCCCCCCGCGCCGGGCCGCCCACGCCAGCCCGGCCACGATGACAACCCAGATGGCGAAGAGATAGAGCACGAGAGCGGGGACCCCGGCGACCAGGACCGCGCGGTTGGGGATGGTCAGCAGCGGCCAGACCAACAGCGCTGTAAACAGCAAGAAGCAGGCGGGCAGGAGGTCCCGAGCACGCATGCTGCGGGACTACCCCCCGCGGCCCGACGGGGCGCGGGTCCTGCTCATCTCGGCCCGGGAGTATTGCATATCGCCTACATGGCCACAAGCAGGCCCAGGCCGGTGAGCAGCAGGGCCAGCACGGCCGACCTGGCATAGATTCGGGCCGCCTGAGCGCGGAGCAGGCGGCCCTCCTCGGGGTTGGTCACCGGCTCCTGACCGCCGTCCATGTCACGCGCGCCCCGCGCGGCCAGCCGCACTCAGGTCCCCTCGCGCGCTTGCAGGACGCCCAGCATCCCCCCGAAAAACGGGACAACGGCCAGGAGCGACCAGCCAGGGCCGGCACCCACCGCGTTGAGGCCGACCACGAGGCCGGCCCCCGCGGCGAGCAGCAGAACACCCAGGCCGAGCCGCCGGCGCTGCCCTTGCGGGCCGAGGTTGACGGCGCGGCGCGGCCTCACGCAACAGGCCTCAGAAGACGGCGATGGGATTCACCGGCGAGCCCGTGGCGTCGCGCCCTTCGCCGCTGTCCACCATGAAGCGCACCGGCTGAAAGGTCGTGTCGGCCGTGATCTCGGTGCAGATGGGACGCGCGCACGTCACCGACACGCCGTCGCTGACCAGCCGCGCCGCCCGCCGCCGCGTCTGGGCGGTGACGACGTCTGCGGCATCGCCAAATCGAACGGGCGCCCACTATACACCGGCGGCCCGGACGGACGCGGGGTTGGCCACCGATTGGCTGGCCCCGTCAACCGCCCGATGGTCGTTGACACCCGGCCGGGCGCTCCCTAGAGTCCGCGCCATGACCTGGACACCGCCACCCCAGCGCGCCGCCCATCCCTACTACATGCACGACACCATCTATTCTCAGCCCGGCGCCCTGCGTCTCGTGCTCCGTGGCCAGGAGGCCACCCTGGCCGGAGCCGCCGAGCGTCTGCGGGCGATGGAGCGCGTGCTGCTCTCGGGCATCGGAACCTCGTGGCACGCCACGCTGGTGGGCGAGCTGCTGCTGGCTCACGTGGGCGGCCTGGGCCATCGCGTTCGCGCCTTCCACTCGTTCGAGTTCAAGAACTACTGGCCCGGGCCCGATCCCAAGACGGGGGCCATCGTGGTCAGTCACCGCGGCACCAAGCGCTTCTCGCTGGAGGCGCTGGCCACGGCCAAGGCCGGCGGCGGGGTGGCCGTGGTGATCACCGGGAAGGGCAGCGGCGAGGGGCTGGCCATCGCCGACTTCACCCTGCGCACGGTGGAGCAGGAAGCTTCCGCCGCCCACACCGCCAGCTACACCTGCGCGATGGCGTTGCTCGTCGCCCTGGCCGCCGAGATCGGGGGCGCCGACGACGTGCGCCGGGAGCTTCACGCCCTTCCCGACCATCTGGCCACCCTGCTCGGCCAGGAGGCCTGGGAGGATCTCGCGGCGCGGTTCGCCGACCGCCGCTGCTATTGCTTCGTCGGCGGCGGCCCCAACACGGCGACGGCGCTCGAGGCCGCCCTCAAGATGAACGAGGCCAACCACGCGGTGACCGTCGGCTACAACTGCGAGCAGTTCCTGCACGGCCCGTGGGCGATGCTGGACCCGCGCGACGTGGTCTTCGTCATCGCCCTGCCCGGGCCGTCCTACGAGCGCTGTCTCACCGTGGTACGGGCGGCCCGGGAGGTCGGCGCGCCGGTGGTGGCGCTGGTGCGTGAGGGTGATCGGGAGATCAGCGCGCTGGCCGCGGAAACGATCGCGATCCCCGACGTGCGGGAGCTGCTGTCGCCGATCCTGACCGTCGTTCCCCTGCAGCTCTTCACCTACCATCTGGCCCTGCGACGCGGGGTGAACCCCGATACCATGCGCGCCGACCAGCAAGCCCACGGCCGGGCTCGCGCCCTGATCTCACTCTAGCGGAATAAGAGTGGCCCCGTCGTCGCACCTCGCGTGAACCGGGGAGGTTTGGAGGGGGCAGTCTCTGCCCCCCTCCAACTTCATAGATAGGCGAGAAGCCGGCCACAGGAGATCACGCCCGCCCACAGCGTCAACGACAGCACCGCCGCCCATTTCGCGGCCGCCGGCGGATCCGCTCCCACGTTCCAGGCGCTGACCGCGCGGAACGGCCACCGGTGGAAGACCGCCGCGTTGAGGCAGGCGGCGACGATCAAGCCGAGCTTGAGCTGGAAGGCGGGGTTGTCGGCGAACTCCGTGGCGTGCGCCACGAACATCGTGGCTCCGGTCACGGCCACGACACCCAGGCCCAGGCGGGCCCACGGGAGCAGGTGGCGCGCCATCTCGGCCACGGGCAGACGCGGGGAGACGCCGAGCAGCCGCAGGTCGAACATGGCCGCCGCGCCGACGAGCAGCACGATGCCGACGATGTGGACGATCTCCACGATCGGATATAGCCAGAGCCACTGACGCATGGCGTCCGCCAGGTACGTCGTCTCGAGCCAGACGAGCCAGGCAGGGCCGGTGGGCGGGTGGGTCAATTATTGACCGACGGCGCGAGCCCGCAACGACCGAGGGTGGCCTGATGCAGGCGCGCCGCTCAGCGCAGCTCGACGGTCTTGCCGTTCACGATGATCCGCTCGGCGCGCATCTCCACGGGGTCCGTCCGGTTCGGATAGCCTACGACCGTCACCTTGGCCCCGACGGCGAGGTCACCCGA
>DATBIM010000114.1:0-10113 GCA_036556905.1 Candidatus Methylomirabilota bacterium | reverse complement strand
CGAAGCCGCGATCCACGGCGTGCGCCACCTGGTGTGTCGCCATGATCTGGTAGCCGATCACGCCGAGCGCCGTCATGGTGAACGCCGCCCACAGCCGGATGCTCTGCAACGCGCGCCCGAGCGTCCAGACCTCGCCGGCGGGTCCCGAGCTCTCGGCGAGTGGAGTCGCGGCATCGCGTGCCGAGTGGCCCGTGTCCGCCGGTGGCTCCTGGTAGAGCAGAACGAGCACCACGGTGGCGACCGCCACGATGCCGGCGAACGCGACGAGTCCCACGCGCCAGCCGAGAGCAGCGATGAGGAAGGCGTTCACGGGGTAGAAGATGACGGCGCCGGCCGGGGTGCCGGCGCTGAGCACCCCCATCGCCGTCCCGCGCGACCGCACGAACCAGCGCGAGACGATCGTGGTCGACGGGACGAGGATGCCGGCGGTGCCCGCGGCGCCGAGGATGCCGAAGCACAAGTAGTATTCCGTGAGCGACGTCGCCCGCCCCGTCAGGGCCAGAGCCACGCCCAGCAGCAGCCCGCCCAGAGCCACGATTGCCTGCGCGCCCCATCGGTCGTGCAACCAACCGGCTACCGGGGCGAAGACGACGAAGCCCAGCCAGCTCAGCGAGTAGCCGAACGCCGTGGGACCGCGTCCCCACGAGAACTCTTCGAGGATCGCAACGAAGAAGAGCGCAAAGCTGGCCCGCGCCCCCCAGGCGAGGCTGTTGACGGCCGTGGACACGCCGAGCACGATCCACCGGTGATGTGACACGGTGAGAAGCCTGGCACGGCGCCAGGCAGTGTTCCGGCCGTTTCCGGACCCGACTGAGCGTCAAGCGAGCGGCGGCCGGATGGCCGAGATGGCGCCTCGACCACGGCGCCATCGAGCCACAGGAGCATCGCCGCATAGGCGCGCCAGGGCCGCCATCGGTCCGCCCGACGTTGCAGGCGCCCTCGCAGGGCGCCCAGAAGACCGAGATCGCTCGCGGGAAAGGCGTCGGGTTCGCGCAGCGCACGCATCGCGATGTAGTGGGCGGTCCACTCGCCGATGCCGGGCAGCGCGGTCAGCCTGGCCACCACGTTCTCCACCGAGCCGGTCGCTCGCAGCAACCCGGGATCTCGCGTCACCGCCGCCGCCAGCGACGAGATCGCCGCGGCCCGCGCTTCCGAGATTCCGATGGCCGACAGGTCGGCGTGAGCTAGCGCCTTGGCTTCAGGGAACAGGATTCCCAGGTCACCACGCGAGTACGGAGCGCTGAGCCGGTCGCCGAATGTCGCCGCCAGCCGCCCGGCCAGCGTCGATGCCGCCGAGACGCTCACCTGCTGCCCGAGGATGGCCCTCACGGCGAGCTCAAAGGCGTCCCACGCTCCAGGAACCCGTGGTCCCGGGTGTTCGCTGAGCCGGCTCGCCAGCCCGGGGTCGCGGGCGAGGTGCGCGGTGATCGGCTCAGGATCGGCGTCGAGGTCGAAAAGGTGGCGCAGCCGTGCAGAAATGGCCGCCAGCGCGGGCAATCGATCGACGGTAATCGTCGCCTGCAGACAATCTTCGGGCGTCGCGCGGATCTCGACGATCCCCTGCGCGCCGTCCAGGCGGATCGTCCGCCGATACACCCCCTGGTCGACCGACTCGACTCCCGGAATGGCCCGCGGGCCGAGAAAGGCCAGCACTCCGCGCCAGTCGTACGGCGGCCGGTATGGCAGACGCAGGGTCAGGGCAGACGCCGTGAGCCTCGTCGACCGCCGCAACTCGCTCGGGGGACGCCCGAATGTCTTCTGCATCACCGCGTTGAACCGGCGGATGCTGCCGAAGCCTGCTCCGAGCGCCACCTGAGTCAGGGGCAGGTCGGAATCGGTGATCAGTTGCTTGGCGAGGAAGATGCGCTGCACCTGGAGGACGGCAACGGGGGAGGCCCCTACGTGCCGTCGGAACAGGCGCCGCAAGTGCCGGCTCCCGATGCCGAGCCGCGCGGCCAGGGTTTCGAGGGTCACCGCCTCCGGCCCCTCCGCGGCGAGGAGGCGGAGGGCCCGGTTGACGGTCGCCGCGGTCCCGCTCCATGCGGCAACTCCAGGGCTGATCTCCGGCCGACAGCGCAGACAGGGCCTGAACCCAGCCGAATATGCCGCAGCCGCCGTCGGAAAGAAGACGCAGTTTCCGAGCCTCGGCGTCCGGGCCGGACAGATCGGGCGGCAGAAGATGCTCGTCGACCGCACGCCGATGAGGAACCGTCCGTCGAAGCGCCGGTCCCGGGCCGCGAACGCTCGATAGCAGGCCTCTCGGTCAAAGTCCATGGCCCACCCCTAGGGACGCGAAGCCGCGTTCACGCTCCTTATGACACCGATGCGCCGGCCTCGTGAAACGGGCGCCGGGTGCCGACCGCCCGTAGCCTTGTGTCTCGTTGAGTGAGGTAGGATTTGCACCGAACGCAGATATACTGGCAGTGGCCGAAATGAGGAGGAGATCCAGTGAAGGGTGTGCAATTCGTGGTTGACGGGACGGGCCGCAAAACCGCCGTCCAGATCGATCTCAAGAAACAGCGTCGCTTGTGGGAAGACCTTTACGACCGTGCGTTGGCAAAAGCGCGGGCGGTTGAGCCGCGAGAATCGCTTGAGAGTGTGAAGAAGCGAGTTCAGGAGCGGCGACAGCGGCGCCGGCGTGCCTGAATATTCCGTAGTTCTTGCCCGATCGGCTCGTCGTGAACTCGAACAGCTGGACACCCGAATAGCTCGCCGAATCATCTCGCGTATCGAAGCTCTGGGGTCCAACCCAAGACCGCCAGGGTGCGTGAAGCTACAGGGCCCTGATAATCTCTGGCGTATCCGCACCGGCGATTATCGTGTGATCTACTCGATAGACGACCGCTCGCGCGTTGTGGACGTCAGCGCAGTGCGGCATCGTAGTGACGACTATCGGTAAGTCGAAAAATCCAGCTGGGCGCTGATCTCAGCTCCCCAGCCGTTCGGCTCCACGTGTCCTGTCTACGTTCAGCCCAGGCGCCGGCCGTCGGGGTCGAACAGGTAGAGACGCCCGCCGTGGAAGTCGAACTCGACACTCGCGCCTTCCTCCGTCCGGAAGCCCGGGTCGGCCACGGCGATCAGCAAGCGCTCGGCGCCGTGGTCGAGATAGACCAGGCTCTCCTTCCCCAGCGGCTCGACCAGCGTCACCCGGGCCCGGTAGCCACCAGTCACCCCGTCGAGCCGCACGCTCTCGGGCCGGACGCCCAGGGTGACCGGCCCGTCCGGGATCGGCGCCACCCCGTCGAGAGGAATGTCCAGGCCGCCGAACGCGAAGCGCAGCCCGCCCGGCGTCCGTCGAGCCTCGCCGGGGATGAGGTTCATCGCAGGGGACCCGAAAAAGCTGGCCACGAACTGGTTCACCGGCTCGGAATAGATCTCCATGGGGGTCCCGACCTGCTCGATCCGGCCGTCGCGCATGACGACGATGCGGTCGGCCAGCGTCATCGCCTCCTCCTGATCATGCGTCACATAGACGAACGTCTTCGACAGCCGGTTGTGCAGCGCGTCGATCTCCGCCCGCATCTCCTTGCGGAGCTTGGCGTCCAGGTTGGAGAGCGGCTCGTCCAGGAGGAAGGCGCTCGGGTTGGTGACGAGCGTCCGGGCCAGCGCCACGCGCTGGGCCTCGCCGCCACTGCACTGGGCCGGCAGCTTGGCGAGGAGGTGGGTGATGTGCATCGTCCGCGCCACCTGCTCGACTTGCACGCGGATGTCGGCGGGAGCGACCTTCTTCACGCGCAGGCCGAAGGCGATGTTGTCGTACACGGTCTTGTGCGGGAAGAGGGCGAGGTTCTGGAACACCATCCCGATGTTCCGCTGGCCCGGCTCGAGGTCGTTGGCCGGCCGCCCGTCGATGGAGATCTCCCCCGAGCTGGCCTCCTCCAGGCCCGCGATCATCCGGAGCGTCGTGGTCTTGCCGCAGCCCGAGGGGCCGACCAGGACCAGGAACTCGCCCTCCTTGATCTGGAGATTCATGTCCTGGACCGCCACCGTGCCCCGGAACTCCTTGCGCAGCTTGACCAGCCGGATCTCGGCCATGCCGCTACCTCTTCAACATCCCGAAGCTGAAGCCCCGGACCAGGTGCCGGTGGATCGCGTAGCCGATGGCGATCAGCGGTACCGTCACACCGATCGCCATGGCCTGCTGCCAGCCGTACAGGCGTCCCTCGGTCGCGCCCTCGTACTTGCTGAGCTGGACTGGCAGGGTGGAGATGTTGGTCGCCGAGAGCGTCACGGCCAACAGATACTCACTCCAGGTGAGGATCAAGATGAACAGGAAGGTCGCCACGACGCCGGAGCGGATCAGCGGGAGGACCACCTCCCACAGGGTGCGCAGACGGCTCGCTCCGAAGAGCTCGGCTGCCTGTTCCACCTCGATGGGGATCTCGTCGATGAAGCTCTTGGTCATCCACAGCGCATAGGGCAGCGTGGACACCACGTAGATCGTGATCAGGCCGAGATAGGTGTCCAGGAGCCCGAGGGTGGCGTAATAGAGGAGGAGCGGCACCGCCACCACGATGGGCGGGATCATGCGCAGCATCAGCAGGCGGAACAGCGTCCGCTCGCTGAGGATGCCGTAGCGGGACGCCCCGTAGGCCAGGAGCAGGCCGAGGGCCACCGAGAGCGCCGTCGACGTCCCGGCGATGAAGAGGCTGTTCACCAGGGCGTGGAACGGCGTCTGGATCGACGCCGACTGGACGTACTGGGTGTCCAGGAGCTCGCCGAACCAGGCGACGCGGTAGTTGTTCAAGGTGAAGGGGTTGGGGATCCAGGTCGGGGGCCACGTGAACCACTCGTAGGGCGGCTTGAGCGAGGTCATGACCGACCAGAACAGGGGGAACAGGACGATCACGAGCCAGAGGCCGAGCACCACGTACCGGGCGACGGCCCCCAGTTTCCGCCGGGTGCGCCGGGTCATGGCGCTCGGCGGTACAGGGCTTCCAGGGCCCGCTTCTCGCGCAGGAGGACCCGGATGCAGAGATAGACGATGGCGGCCACGATGATCAGCACCAGGTAGGAGACGGTCGCGGCCTTCGAGATGTTGAAGTGCTGCCAGCTCGTGATGTAGAGGTACACGGGCATGGTCTCGGTGTAGCTGCCGGGGCCGCCGCGGGTCAGTGACCACACCTTCGGGTACTCCCCCAGCGCCTCGAGGAAGCGGAGGATCAGGGCCAGGACGATGACCGGTCGGAGCAGCGGGAGCTCGATCTGGAAGAAGATCTGCAAGGGGTTGGCGCCCAGGACCCTGGCCGCCTCGATGGGCTCCTTCGGCATGCCGCTCAGGCCGGCCAGCATCAGGATGAAGACGAACGGGGTCCAGTTCCAGACCTCGATGAAGATGATCGACAAGAAGGCCGGGATCGGCTCGGCGAACCACGAGACGCGGATCTCGTGTCCCGTGATCCAGCCGAGCAGCTGGTTCAGCGGCCCCTTTTCCACGAGCAGCATCTCGAAGTTGTACCCGATGGCGATGGGGACGATGAGCATCGGGGTGATGAACAGGAGATAGAACAGGCCGCGGCCCCGGAACGGCTCCCGCATGAGATAGGCCAGCGTGAACCCGATGACCAGGCAGAGGACGGTCGAGGCCCCGGCGAAGATCAGCGAGCGCGCCAGCGACCAGTAGAAGCGCTCGTCGGCCAGCACCTCGGCGAAGTTCTCCAGGCCGACGAAGTCCGCCTCCCACCAGTCGCCGAGGTACGCGGTCCACTGGTGCAGGCTGAAGTAGACCTGAAAGAAGATGATCGGGGCCGCCAGGAACAGCACGGGGACCGCGACGACTGGCAGGACCGTCCACTTGTACCGCCGTCCGTGTCCCCGGGCCATGGCCCGGTCAACCCTTCGGCATATCGATCTTCGGGAAGGCCGCCTTGTAGCTGGCCAGATCCTTGACCAGCAACTTCTGCCCGATGCGCTTGACGACACCCCGCCAGTCGGCCTCGGTCTTCTTCAGCGCCTCGTCGCCGGAGATCGTCCCCACGAAGGCATCGGTCAGGTTCTTGTCCAGGATGTCCGTGAACTCCAGGAAGCCGGGCAGCAGGATCGGCGGGCAGCTGACCTCCAGGCACTTCCGCGTCGCCTCGACTCCCTGGGGGGTGTACTTGGCCAGGACGCGCTTGTCGGTCATGTGCTCGGGCGCCCACGCGTCGTGAAACTGCAGCTTGGGGTCGGCCACGACCTCGGTGCTGTGCTTCGGCGTGCTCAGGTACTGGCAGAGCCAGTACGCCGCCTCGGGATTCTGACCGCGGCGGTTGATGACCAGCGCGATCACCGGCTCCGAGACCGATCGCTTGACCAGCCGCCCGGTCGCCCGCGAGCCCGGGACCACGCCGTAGGCCCACTTGCCCTTCGTCTTGGAGTCGCCGCGCTCGGCCACGCCGAAGGCGCCGGTCCAGTATGTCCACATGGCGGCGCCGCCGCCCGCGACGAACGGGATGTTCTGGGTCGTGCCCCAGACGGCGATGTCGCGCGTGGAGTACGGCTTGGTGCCCAGGAACCCCGCGACGGCCTTGCGCCCGGCGTCGTTGTACAGGGTGGGAGTCATGTCGTCGCCGAAGGGGAAGCCGCCGTTGGCGTAGAGCTGCATCAGGAACCACACGGTCCCGCCCCAGTTCCGCGAGCGCAGGTCGGAGACGCCATAGAGGTCGGGCGGCCGCGTGAAGAACCGGGCCAGCTCCAGATAGTCGTCCCAGGTCTCGGGCCACGTCATGGGCTTGCCGTGCTTGTCCGCGAACCGCTTGCGCTCCTCGGGGTTGTCGAACAGGTCCTTGCGGATGCCGGTGGCCATGACGTTGCCGTCGGTCACAAATCCATAATTCTCCCCGTGGTAGTGAGTCTGCAGGCTCAGCGGCCCTACCGACCGGTAGACCATCCCGCCCTGCTCCATGAGCTTGCTCAGAGGCTGGAGGTACCCGGCGTTGACCAGGGTGGGGATCATGCCGGCCGAGACGTGCACGATGTCGAAGGCGCTGGACTTCGCCACCGCCTCGGCCATGACGCGGGCCGGGATCTGGAAGGTGACGAGGTCCTGGGTGGCGCCGACGCCGATGCCGGTCTTCTCCTTGAAGTCGGTGGCCAGCTCGCGCATCTTCCCCGGGAAGTACTGGCCCCAGATCAGGACGTTCAGGTCGAGGTTCTTCTTCAAGGCCTTGGCGCCGTTAATGGCCCGTTCCTCAGGCGTCTCTCCCGCCACCGAAGCGCCCCAGGCGAAGTCCGCGGCGAAATAGGGCCCGCCGAACACGCTGGCGCCCGCGGCGCCGGTCACCTTCAGGAACGTCCGCCTGCTCACCGTTCGGCGATCCCGTCGCGTCTCACTCATGATGTCAGCTCCACGAGTCCCCCCGGGGACCCTTCCGATCAGTGCGTGGCTTGATGCGGCACTCGACGGGAATGGCGATCTCCGATCTCCTCGTCCGCTTGGAGGTGGGGGGACCATACCAGACGCGTCCGGAACGCGCAATAATGGCGCGGACCTCCACGTGTTCGCCCTGCAGAGGATCGCCCGCTGCAGCGGGAGGGTGCGTGGACGAGTTTGGGTCCCGTCGAGGGCCGGCTACACCAGGCTCGAGTCGGCCGCTCTTACCGGCGCACGCGCTCCAGCGTCTCGCGGACCTGCTCGGCTGTAAGCGGCGGCAGCTTGGCTGTCGGCACAGCCACCAGCCCTTTGCCTCGCTTCTTGAGCAGCATGGGGGTGGTGGCGATCTCGATTTCCAGCCGGCCGTCGGCCGCTCGGATCTCGAGCGGCTGCCCCGGCTTCAGTCCGAGGGCTAGTCGTAGCGGCTTGGGGACGACGATTCTTCCGGAATGATCGATGACAGCTTTCATGGCACGGACTATGCCATGAAAGTGGCATCGGAGCAGTCGGCCCCCGATCCAGGGGCCCGGGCCTCATCACGCGCACCATGCGGCCGCCGGCGGCCGGCAACTCCGGTGATCATGGTTGGACCGTTTTCCGGATGCTGCCGAAATGCTCGTCGATGTGGCCAAGCAGAGCACCTTTGATCATCTCCTCGGCGCTCACCGGGGGCATCCCCGTAAAGACGGTCCCGGTCTTCGCGAGCTCGGCATCGGAGAGGCCACGCACGGCCATGGCCGCGGCCGCAGCCCCCTTCGTGTGGAGCGCGATCGTCTCCGGCTTCGGGCAGCCAGCGAACTCCTTGGCATGCTGCGCGTTCATCTCGTCGAGCATCTGCCGGGTGAAGTGCGGCAGCGCCTGCCCGGCAGCGATCGTCTTGATGATGTGAGTGATCGGCACGTAGCTGCTGGCGAGGTGGTGCGCCGTCGCGGCGACCGTCCAGTTTTCAGCGGCTGTCGTCTTCTTCCAGTCGGCATCGCCCAGCTTCTCGAGAAGAGCCGTGGCCTCCGCCACCTTAGCCTCGAACTGCCTGGCGAATGCTTCTCCCTTGGCTCCCATGGTGTCCTCCTTGCTTTCGTTGCTCCAGACGACTCGGTGCTTGTTGGTCACAAGCTAAACTTACGCCGGAAATCGAAGCAGCGGGAGTGACAAGTGTGGCGGGATTCGGGATGAACTGCCGGAAGCTTCTTCCGCATCCTTGTCCTCTCGCCTGGTGTGAACTGGTTCCAAAGGAACAGCCGCTGGAGGTGCGCTCATGCAGGTCGGCGTGAACATCCTCAACTTCGGGCCGGGAGTCGGCGCGGATGCCCTTGGGAGGTGGGCGGGTCTCGCCGAAGACCTTGGCTACCACTCCGTCATGATTTCCGACCACGTGGCCATGACGGCCGACGTCCGCCAGCGGTATCCGGAACCTTTCTACGATCCCTTCGCCACCCTGGCCTGGATGGCCGGGCGCACGAGGCGAGTGCATCTGGGCACCACGGTCTGTGTGCTGCCCTACCGTCATCCCATCCTCATGGCGCGACTGGCTGCGAACATCGACACCCTCAGTGGCGGGCGGTTCATTTTCGGGGTCGGGGTCGGCAACCCCAACTCGAAGCTGGAGGCCGAGGCCCTGGGAGTGCCGTTCCACCGGCGGGGCGCGGTGGCCGACGAATACCTGGCCGCCGTCAAGGCTCTGTGGACCGAGGAGAGCGCCTCGTTCCACGGAACATTCGTCTCGTTCACCGACGTCTCGCGCATCCGGCCGGCCTCGCGGCCGGGGCGGCCGCATCCACCCATCTGGGTCGGGGGCGCCTCCGACCCGGCGATCCGTCGTGCCGTCCGCTTCGGCGACGCGTGGCACCCCAACCGCTTCACCGTATCGTGGCTGCGCAATGACGGGATCCCGCGCCTCCAGCGCGTTGCCACCGAGGCGGGCCGTCCCGTCCCCGCGCTGTGTCCTCGCGTGCGATTCCGGATCACCGAGGCACCCGTCACCGACCCGCTCCGCCAGGCGGGCACGGGCAGCCTGGAACAGCTGCACCAGGACTTCACAGAGCTCCAGGCGCTCGGAGTCCGGCACGTCACTCTGGACTGGTACACCGACGATCTCGACCTGACGCGCCGGCACGAGTGGGGCTGGCGCATGTTCGCGACCATGGCCGAGCAGGTGTTCGACCTGGCCAGGGAGACGGTACGGTGAGGCAGAGATGTGATACACCTTCCGACCATGAGCGCTGATCAGTCCTGTGCCGGAAAGACCGTGCTCGTGACGGGCGCCCAGCGAGGCATCGGCAGTGCGATCGCGCTGCGGTTCGCCGCCGCCGGCGCCGACGTGGCCCTCAACTTCCTCGACGACAGGGCCGCGGCCGAGTCCACGGCGGCGCAGATCAAGGCCCTCGGCCGGCGGGCCACGACGCTCGGCGCCGACATCGCCCGGCCCGAGGCGGCGCGGCGCCTCGTGGCCGAGGCCGAGCGCGTGCTCGGCCCGCTCGACGTCCTCGTCAACAACGCGGCGATCTTCCCGCGCGCGCCGTTCCTCGACCTGACCGAGGACATGTGGGACGCCGTGCTCGACACCAACCTCAAGGCCACCTTCGTCTGCGCGCAGGAGGCGGCCCGCCGCATGGTGGCCGCGCGGCGGCCGGGGGCGATCATCAACATCTCGTCCGGCGCGCCCTACCGCGGCTCCACGCGCGCCACGGCCTACATGGCCAGCAAGCTCGGCATCGTGGGGCTCACCCGCGGCATGGCCCGCGAGCTGGCGCCGCATGGCATCC
>DATBIM010000113.1:0-1607 GCA_036556905.1 Candidatus Methylomirabilota bacterium | reverse complement strand
CGCATTGCCCCGATCCTCCTATACGCTCCATACGCTGGCCAAGGGCCTGAAGGCCCTGGAGACGCTCGAGGCCGCCGACACCGGCCTCACGCTCACCGAGATCGCGCACCGCCTGCGGGAATCCCAGACCGTCGTCTTTCGTCTGCTCAAGACCCTCGCCGGGCACGGGTACGTGCACCAGGATGCCGCCACCAAGCGCTACACCCTGGGGCTCCGACTCTGGGAACTGGGCGCCCGGGTCGCCGGGCGCACAGGCCTCGTGGAGGCGGCCCGGCCGGCGCTCAAGTGGCTCACCAGCGTCACCGGCCAAACCTCGGCGCTCGTCGTCCTGCGCGACGCCGACGTCCTGTACGTCGACATCGTCGAGGGACTGGAGCCGCTGCGGTTCTACGCCGATCTCGGGGCGCGGGCCCCGGCCTACGCGACCGCCAGCGGCAAGGCTATGCTCGCCTACCGGGGCGACCTGGTCTCCGCGGTCATCCGCAAGGGGCTCCGGCGTCTGGCCCCTGGCACCATCACCCGGCCGACGGATCTGCGCCGCCGTCTCGCTGAGATCCGCCGCACCGGAGTGTCGATCAACCGGGGCGAGCGCCGCGACGACATCGCGGCGGTGGCCGCGCCACTCTTCAACGCCCGGGGCGAGTGCGTGGCCTCCATCAGCATCGCCGGGCCGCGGACGCGGTTCAGCGACGAGACCCTGGACGACTTCGCCAAACACGTCCGCAAGGCGAGCGAAGGAATCTCCCTGAAGCTCGGATACCGGGAGCACCGCGACGGAGGGTGGCTATGAGCTGGAATGGAACGCCGGTGATCGACCTCGACGCCCACATCGTCGAGCGGCCGGACCGCTTCTATCGCGACTACCTCGATCCCGCCTACCAGGAGGCCTATCAGCAGCTCTGCGACGCCGTGGCCCGGCAGGCCGAAGCCGGCAACGTGTACTCGCTCTTCGGCAGCCGCACCTCGATCGTGGAGCCCATCGAGACCGGGCGGCCTCTGGGCCGCCGCGATACCTTCGGGCTCACCCGGCGCTCCGCGATGGAAGGGGGCCGCAAGGCCTTCCCCCCGGACCGTGTGGAGGCCCTCCCGCCCATCCGGCCCGAGGTGAGCTGGGACGTCAAGGCCCGCCTGGAGGACATGGACCGCGCCCTCGTCGACGTCAACGTGCTCTATCCCACGCACGTGTCCAGCTATTGCGCGCTCCGCGACGTGGGCTTCGAGAACGCGCTCTACCGCGCCTATCACCGCTGGGTCGCCGACTTCTGTGCCCAGGCCCCCCGGCGTCTCAAGTGGACGGTAGTGGCCAACATGCGCGACGTCCCGTCGGGCGTCGCCGAGGTCCGCCACTGGGCGAACCGGGACCCCAACCTGGTCGGCGTCTACATCTCGCCGCAGGCGCCCGAGGGCAAGCTGCTCGACAACCCGGACCTCTATCCCCTCTACGAGGTGGCCCAAGAGCTCGATCTGCCGTTGCTGGCCCACGGCGGCACCGCCCGGCCCCCCTATGGGCCGGGCACGTTCGACCTCGACGGCGCCTGGTTCCTGCTGCACAGCTTCGCCAACCCGTGGGCGGGCATGGCCGCCCTGGGGGCGCTCGTCGGGGGAGG